>JBDRPL010000016.1:0-5041 GCA_043827025.1 Microcaldota archaeon | reverse complement strand
CGGCCTTCAACATCTGATCACAAAGGAGCAGCTGGTTATTCTGGAAGGAAGGCTCAAGAATGAGATGGACGATTATTGGGAAGCAAGCTCATGCCTTAATGTGAATGATTTGCCTGCATATCTCCAAACAGATCAATACTGTGAAGGTTCGAATTCAGAATATTGCAATGATGGCAATTATATCACAAAACCGAATGGGGAAATTGATGTCGAAGTATACAAGAACTTGTTGGGATTGATATACCTGCCATTCATACAGAATGAGATGAAAGCGCCTTTTGAGTGTTATGATTCTGCTGACTGCAAGAGCGGTTACTGTTCAAAGGATGATTATTCTAGATCGGGCTGTATGACTAATGAAGGCAATCTAGTAGGTTGCTTGTGCGAAAGAAGGCAATCTAAATTCTATGGATATATGGAACAGGTGACACTATGCAGATCCACAGGAGAGACAGTTACTGCAATTGCAGAAGATGAATGCAATGCTGCAAACTATGATTATGATTTTGTAAAAAATACTGTGGATTTTGGCGGACACGAATTAAAAACCAGGGTCTGCACATTGACTTATAATTCCAATTCAAAGAATTATTCTGTTGATGCCTGTCCTCTTCTTTCACAAAGGCAAGCTATCAATTCCTTTTATTTTGGCGGGAGTCTTTCACAATATGCAGAGGACTCTGTATTCAGGACCGAATTATTTCCAGCCACTCAAACTGTGATCAAGAACAATGTCGGGTTCAGTGTCATGGATCCAGACGAATTCAAGATGTCTGGGCTTGTAACTACATGTGGCCTTCAAGAAGGCAGAGACTATACTGTTTATAATTTTGCAGGATGGTTGCTTACCCATCCAACTCTTGTTGACCCTGAAAAGGGCAGATATGGACTTGCGTTTTATGTTGACCAAGTCACGGATAAGGTTATGATGGATAGTGCACTTAGGGTCATAAGTAATCGTGTACCTGCAGAATACTCGGCGAACACTGGTTTGGGTGATGGTAGCGATTGGCCTACATGGTGGTTTGATGCCGATACTGGCAGCGGTTCTATAAGCGCAGCATTTTCAAAGGCAATTAGCAGGAATTTTGACCAGAAAAAAGTTGCAATTCCAATGTATTACATAAAAATAAAGAGTCTTGGCAACTGCCGTTCTCTTCCTGGAATGGGGCTTCAGCCTGAAGTCACTGAATATGGCTGGTGCGCCCCTTGCAGTTATCTGACTGCTGTTCACAATGCTGGCCTTCCAACTGGCCCTGGAATTGGTCTGGTAGATATGAATATAATGGGAGGTAATCTTCCCGAGGATAATCCTTCTTACATATTTGAAGATAAAACCGAGAGATACCTGAAAGAGGGAACAATGACCTTCCTTGATTTATCAGGCATGACTATTCCGCAGGTTCAAGGAGCTTTGGCTGATTTTGACAATTATGGTGCAACTGTTCTAATTGTCGGAGAGGCAAAGGCAGGTGCAATACCTAATGCTGAATCTGACATAAACAAGAAAATCATTGAGGTCAATAAGCCTGTTGCGGAAAATGGCTGCCCTAATTGCATGAAGGCATTCAAGATAACTAGTGAAGTAGCAACAGGTGCAAGAAACAAGCTTGCAGAAGAAGTTGAAGTTGCAAACCAGATATTCCAACAGAATCCTTCTTACAAAGATGGGATTTATCTTATAGGCCTTACGGTGTCCATGCATGACCTCGTTATGGATAGTGCAGGAATAGATTGTACTGATCCGAACTCAAGGACAGATTTCTATGATCGTGTCATAGAGACGATGACAAGTGCAAGTGCAGATGTCCTAAGAAAGACGGGGAAGCCTACATTCATTTATCTTGAGGATACTCATGTTGCTCCTGGTGCCCCGTGCCTCCAGTATTTTAATGGACAGAATGAATTCCAGCAATTCATGAATCGAATTATGCTTAGCCAATATAAATTTGCCCAAAGCGGAACTTTAACACTATTCCTTGATTCTTATAAATATGGGATAACTGAAATCACTGGTCCATCTGATGCTTATTTCTCATGCAGCCTTCAGAAGAGCACTCGTTTGTCTGTGAATAAAGTTCCTAATTTCATGTATAAGCGCATGAATGAAATTCCAAGGAACACAGAACGCGCAAACTGCATTCCTTGCACTCCTGCAGATATAATGCTGGGCAAATGCAACCAGCCTTCTGCAAGAACCTGTGTTGGGGGGAATGATTGCGTTGCAGATCCGAATGCCGGAGAACTTCAAAGATGCATGGATGACATAGTTGTAGGTGTGTGCAAGATCTGTTCTGATCCAGGAGTTAAAGATATTTCTTATGATTGCATGATAACCTCTCTTGATGGAACAAGTGAAACGAAACCTTACAAGCTAGGCGAATTAAGCGATAAAACTAGGGATATTCTTGCTGCAATACCTCCTAATGAAAGATGCTGTCTGGAATCTGCAATAGTTTCTGTTCCAGAGGGAGAAGAAGGTCAGGCTGCAGAATCTCCTGTGCCTTATACTTATGGAAAGATAGATATAGGCGTTACATTGAAATCCCCGATAATCTATTCGAAAGATGATCCAAGCAAGGCCTGCCCTGCCACGAATGATTTTGGCAAGGTGATTCTTGACAATGAAAAGAATACGCCTATGTGTTCAGCAGATTTAAATGAAGGTTCATTCAAAACTATATTTGATACTTATACAGTAAGCTGCAAGCGTTCGTGATATTATGAGGTACACATCATTGTTGTTTTTGGTGCTTTTGGTTTCGATGTCATTTGCCCAGGAAGCATGCGTTGGAAATGAATATTCCAAAAGCAGTTTGTTGGCAAGCATAGATGCTCCGGCAAAGGTTGCAATAATCAATTTTTTTGTTAATGATGCATCCGAGGCCAATATTCAGAACGCACCTATCCTTGTATATATGAAAGACGATTATGGCAACGAACGTCCGATTGAGAAAATATATACTGATACAAATGGTGAGGCACGATTCAATCTAAAAGAAGACAAATGCCTTAACTATTATTTTGTCTATTGCCCGCATGATGATCCCTTTTCACCAGGTGTCTTTGCAAAATGTACAGAAGCCCTTGTTGGCCAAAGTATTGAGGGTCCAACAAGTGGTCCGATAAATGTGCCTCTTGCGCCTGCTGAAGCACAGGATCCAATTTACGTTCTTCAATCTGTTGCGCAGTTGAGTTATTGCCCTCCGCCAAAGCCAGTTATACCTGAGTTTTGCCTTCCTCTTTTTGCAATCTTTGCATTTTTAGGCGCAGCATTGTTCATGAGTGGACAGAATCCGCTTCGTGCATTTGACCTTACGACTCCAAAGATGAAGCCATTGGGTACAAGATACATGGCAAGAGGCAGAGGAATGAATCTTGCTCCGGTTGACTGGGCTAACTCTGCAGTTGCAAGCTCTTTTCAGGGCGTTGGGGAAGCTAGCAAAGTTGCCACTTCAGGCAGTACTGGCTTTAAGGAAGGAATGAGGAATATAGGAGGAGTTTGGGGCGGAAACATAAAGAGCGATTGGAAATCTGCAGTTAAGAGAGTTAGCGAGATAAAGGAAATAAATAAAGTGAATATGGGAAAGAGTGAGTTGAGGAAGAGGACATTCCTTAAGGCGGATGGAAAAGCCAAAACAAAGGATGAACTTGAAGCAGATAGAAAAATGGGTCCTGGTATGGCAAGTGCAATCTTTAGCGGATTAGCTGGCCAAAGCCGTTATGCCTCCCTTGTTTTTGGAGCGCAACAATTAGGCTCTAAGATTTCAGATGTTAGAACTGAATCAGATTATGCAAAGGCCGCCCCTAAAAAAGTCTCAGTTGCAGGAAAGGATTATGAACTGAGGTTTAATGATGGAAAGGTTGAAGCAAGGGAAATAGGCGCGAAAGATGCATCCTGGAAATCTATTGATTCTAACAAGGGATTGCTTGCTGCGTTTTCAAGTTTAAGCGGTCTTTCTGTGAATGTGGGCTCAATGATCCCTATATTTTCTGCAGGAGGAAGGACATTCAATATTCTTATAGTGAATTCTGCTGGTGGTCAGGAAGAAGTTCTTATCAAAGAAGGTGACAAATGGGTTTCCCTAGGCCAATCTAAATCAGCAGGATTAGGCGACAGGTCAGCAATTGTTGTCCAGGTGGCGAATCTCAAATCTAATACAATGGTTCTTCAGGCAAATGCCTTGGCAAAAGATGCACAGGATGCCACTGCAAAAGGATTGAAAAGAAATGAGGAGAAGCTGGGGAAAGTAACTGAATACATGGAACAGAAAGATGAAGTTAAAAGGCTTGAAAAAGAAGGAGGAAGCAAGTCTGAGATTAAGCAAGCGAGAGCCGAATTGGAGAAAATCAGGACGTCTCTTGTTTCTGAGTATGATGTGGGGATGGTTTATGTTGATTCTCAAGGGAACATTCTGCGGGAAAGAGGAACAGGTCGCATATTGAGTCCGGACGATGCGATTCCAGATCTCAAAGCCAGGCTTAAACTTAACGAGGATGATTCAAATGCTGTACGCAGGGCCTTTGTTTATGATAGTGCAGATGCATCCAATGCATATGATGCTGTGATTGGCGCTTCCGGCGGAACAACCCAAAGCATGCAATACCGAGGAAAAGAGGGCCAGCAACTCCAATACACTGGCCAAGAGATTTCAGAAGTTCCTGGTTTGCAGGCTGCTCTTTTGACAATTGATGACCCATCCTTGGACAGGGGTGGAAATATTATGTTCAAAAGAGCCCAAACAATAAACCAAACTGTTGCAGACCTTCAGGCTGTTGCAACTTCTTATTCAATAATCTCAACCAAGATGAATGATCTTGCTGATGCTTATGCGGAAGTCTCAAAGGACAAGGCCAAAGCTGAGAAATTGGAAGCAGGCATGATTATGGTTTCAAACCTGGTTTCAAAGATGATTACGCCTGTTGAACTCGAAACAAAACCTGGGGAAAAAATAACTGTGCAGGCTACAAATGGTGCTGAAGTGCTTCTTGGATATTATGCGGCCCAGGTAAGGGATGGGAATGTTGAACCTCCAAAGGA
>JBDRPL010000015.1:0-35884 GCA_043827025.1 Microcaldota archaeon | reverse complement strand
TGTGCAGCGAAACCCAGTTTTTCAATGTCGCGAATGTTTTGTATTCACGATCATGTTCGTGACCTCAAGGTCACGACAAGCTGTGACCGAATGGGGCATACCCTATCAGCTTGCTGTGGGGTCCCTTCGGTCACATTGATTAAGCATTTATTTTCTCTTCTTTAGTATCAATCAACAGCTTCTCAGCAAGTATTGCATATGCTGGCCTTGTCAGCAGGTAACCAAGCAATGAACCTATTATCGCAGCAATTGAGAATCCTATGACCTCTACAAGATCAGAGAAAAGCAGAGGCATCATCGCAATAATTGCAACAACAACATTTGTCCTTATGATGGTGAATGCATGATCCACTTTCTCTGCAAGCTTATGGCCATCTTTCTTGAGCAATTCATCAGTAATAACTACCTGTGCGTCGACTCCGACACCTATTGCAGCTATGATTCCTGCCATTGCAGGCAAGTCAATTGTAAATGCCCCTGCACCTAATATTGCCAGTAAAATTATCAATTCCGAGATACATATTACTATTATTGGTGCTATTGCCTTGATGTGCATATATCTAATCCCTATGAACAATGAAATTGCAACAAGGGCAGCAACTATGCCTATTATGCTGTATTTCTGTACTTCGCTTCCAAGTGTTGCAGGAAGAGTGGTTCGCCCTCCAAGAGAAATCTGCACTGGCAATGCACCTCCTTTTAGGATGGATTCTATCCTTGCCTGTGCAAGCTTTATTGAACTTCTGGAGTCAGCTCCTTTTTCGTCAACAACACCTGTGATCTGATAATGGTAGTTCGGTATTCCCTGGGTTATGGATGGTGCCAGATACCTTGTGTCAAGCAATCCTACAGCTTCCCACGTTGCCACTGCAAATGATCTGGTGTCTGTGCCTCCGCCTTCGAGATATGTCGGAACCATGTTTTCCTGTTCAGATATGATAAATCCTTTTGATACGAGTTCATCCTTGAAGCTTTGGGATGCCTGCTTTGATATTATTGCCTTTGTTTTGTTTGTTTTAGAAAAATAATCATTGTCTTTTCCGATCACGTAAACAGGGATAGTCTCTCCGTTTTCACCAAGTGTCAATGCATCATTGGCAGCATCCATTATATTTTTATCAGTCTGTTTTGTATTCTTCTTTAATTCATCCATCGTCACAAAGACGGCTGCATCATTAGGCCTGTCCAAAAACATGTAAATCGGATAATTGGGTTTTCCCCTGACCACTTCTGCAAATTGTTCAGCTCCTTTTTTGGTGACTGAGAAACTGACTCCCCAGTCTGCCCCGCCTTGGAGGCTCTGTGAAGATGCCGGAACAACAGACTGGCTATAGATCTCTTCTCCGCTTATGGCTATTTTTCCATCTACAACTCCGATGTAGACACCTTGCTTTGCAATAGTGTCCTCAATCATTCTTATCAATTCCTGATTTTCGCTTGGGACTTCTATATCGATTTCACTGTCTCCAACTGCCCTTACCTTTACTTGAGAAAGACCTAGTACGCTTGCCCTTTTCTTTATGGAGTTTGTCATTTCAGCCATTGTGTTTTTGTCAACAGGGTGTTCAAGCAATACTGGTATTCTTGTTCCACCTGTGAATTCAATTCCAAAATGGACACCATTCATTACTATGCTAATAATACAAAGAAGCACCATTGCCCCGAGGCCCATCATCTTTATGTGATCCTCTTTCCACATCAATGAGAGGCCACCGAAAACGAATAATGAAAGTATGAGTATCATGCCAGAGTAGAGCTGGTACATATATATTCCTATTAGGAATAGGACGAACAGAACAGCCATCACTTTTGTTTTTGTGTCGAATTTCATTGTGTTCCCTCTTTGTTCTCCTTCTCTTTCTTATGCTCCACGTACCAGAGAAGCATGACTGCGTTTATTCCCCATGTTGCGAACAGATCGCCAACTAATCCTGCAAGGGCAACTGCGCTTATCTGGTAATATGTCGCGATATTTGTCATCATTGCAAGTATGAACAATGCGCCGAATGCAATAATCGAACAAATACTCATCGTCATTCCTGTTTTCATGGATTCGAATGCGTTCTGCCTCGGATTTCCTCCTCTTTTCAGCATCCTCATTGTAAGCAGAATGTCAGTATCAAGTGAAAATCCGATTAACATCAATATTGCTGCAAGGGATGGAATCGTCAATGGTATTCCAAAAAAGCCCATTGCGCCTGCTGCAATTGTGATGTCTGCAAGAGCGCCTGTCAACACAGCTATGCTTGGAATAGGCTGGCGTATGAAAATGAAAACAAATATAAGGCTCAGCACTCCTGCGCTTATTACGACCTGTATTGCCTTTTCCAGGAAGTTGGCTGATAAAGTTGAACTCACTGTCTTGACGGATATTGCGTTATAGGAAGCATATTTGCTTATTGTGCTGGAGATGGTGTCCTGGTAGTTTGAATAAACTGCTGCGTAGGCATCGCCGAACCTTTTCTGCAACTGGTTTGTATTTTCATATGATGATGCATTCTTCTGGAATCTTGCAAGCCCGAACATGGTGTTGGCAAGTTCATTGACCTGCTTCCTGTTTTGAATATACTCTACCATTGCACTGTCATTCTGGTTGGAATTTATCTCGGATGCCTGCACCTGAATCATAGATGCAAGGAACTCTTCCTTTGTTTTGTCTGCTTGAGTGAGTTGGTCGCTCTGTGGCAACTCTATCTCTGCCATCGGGCCGACTGCAGTATCGAATGTCCTGACTTCAGCCTGCATGCCTTCTGCATCCAGATTTGCCTGAAGCTGGTCTGCACCCACATTTTGATTGAGGCTGAGACTTATCAAAGTTCCTCCTGTGAATTCAACGCCCATCTTTATCTGTGGAATGTAGAACAAAGCAACGGCTATCAGTATCAAAGGAGGTATTATCAATAACTTGTAATTACCATTGTAAAGATTAGGAATCATCAGACCACTTAGTATCGTTAGTAAGGGTTATTTTCTATACTTAAGTTTAAATTCGTTTTGCCGGGTCATTTTCTTTCTTTCCAATCGCCGTTCCGGTTATTACCAAATGTTTCATCCTGTCTTTTTCTTCGGTGTCTATTCTATCCGTGCTTTCTATCTGCCTCAGCCGGTTTGCGTAGAATCTGTGGGCCTTGATTGCTGCAGAATACGCGTCCCTTACATGAGGATCATCAACCTTTGCATTTTTTCCTATCTTTCTTTTTTCCTTGACCATCATGCTTTTATTAGGTTCAAAGACCTTTACATTGAACCTTGCGCCTATCTTCCTTGCAAAATACGGTGCAGGCGAAACATCAGTTGCTATCAAGGATGGAATACCTATCTTCCTTATCTTTTCCACCATCCTTTCTTCTCCTACTTCCCTTTCAGCTCCTGAGGCTATCAGCTTTCCATTTAGGTCAAGCACTGCATAACCTACATTAGTCCCTGCATCAACTCCCACTATGATATAAATCAATTCACCCTCATTATTCATTATCTTCAACTCATGTTTTTAATCTGTTTGAGAAAAGACCACTTTTTTACTTATTAAATAACTTTAAATAGGTTTCTCATTATACTTCTATTGATGGTATTTAAACGAGTCAGATTTCGTGATACACTGTCTGCCAGACGTTTAGCTGTGGTGCCGAAAGCCAAACTCGAACTTCTGAAACAAGAAGCTGCACGTGTTCCTATTTTGCAACATGTCGAAGATGCTTTGACAAGAGTCGGATCTGCGCTTCTTTCACAACTTGAACAAAGCAGGATGGAACTGGAAACTGCGTGCGGACAGCTCTCTGCAGCCTTGGGGGATCTTGCGTCTTCAGAATTTCGTGCACAGGGCTGTTTTGAGGAGCTCCAGGCAAGGAATCGTGAATTGGCTGGAATTACAGAAGAACTGTATATTGCAACAACTGCGCTTGCAGCTGCAAATGACAGAATCATTGATCTGGATATTGGCCTTCCTGAACGTGAATCATTAGCTGGTGAATTGGCTGTAAGAACTCAGGAACTTAGAGAAATGGCTCATGAGCTTACTGCAGTGGGAAATGAGTTTGCTCAAGCTAAACTCAAAATAATAAGAGATGCTGCACAACTTCGCTTTCAGGGGAAATTGTTAACCAATTCCGAAGCACTTGCTTCCAAATTAGATGCCGACCTAAGTCTGGTTTTGGATGCCAATATAGAACTGCAGGGCGAGCTTAGAGAGAAGGGCGAGACAATTGAAGAGCTACAGCAAAGGCTTGCAGCTTCAGTCCAACGAGTCAAACTCCTTGAACAGCAGGTGCAAATTCTCCATGAAGAGTAATCCTGCCTTATGCAAACTTATAATGGCTAATTTCTAATCCTCATTCTTTCCAAAAAAAAGTTCCTGTTTCTGAAATACTTTTGTATGAGGTGCAATATTCCTGTTGACTTCAACACCTGAGCCTATCCAACAATCATTCCCAATCAGCTTTCCAGGCATTATGCAGGCCAAAACTCCGAATTTTGTGTTGTCCCCTACGAAACAGCCAAGCTTCTTTGTGCCTGAATTGGCCCAGCCTTTTTCTGTAAGCACATTTACATTGCCTTCATCGAATCGATAATTTGCAACCTGGGTGCCTGAGCCGAAATTTACATCTTCCCCAATTATAGAGTCTCCAATGTAGCTGAGGTGTTTTGCATTAACCTTATCAAAAAGGATAGAATTCTTTATGGTTGTTCCAGAACCGATGCTGCAATTCTCTCCAATGGAAGTATCGCCTCTGATGAAAGCATTCGGCCCTATTACAGTGTTTTTACCGATGTAAACATTTCCTTCGATGTAGCTATGGATTATCTTTGCCCCTTCTTCCATTATTACTTTTCCATTTATTGTTGAGTTTTCAATCGGCCCTGTCTTTGCATCCATCTTTTCAAGCAGGTATTCATTTGCCTTAAGTAAATCCCATGGATGGCCTATGTCAAGCCAGAATCCATCTGCTATCACTGCCTTTGCCCCCATCAGAAGATCAGTTATCTCGTATTCGCCACGCTCTGACTTTTTGACAGTCTTCATTTCGGAGAAAAGGGTAGGATCCATGCAGTATATTGATATATTGATCAGGTCGGATTTTGGCTTCTCAGGTTTTTCCTGGATAGAAATTATGCGATTGCTGGAATCTATTTCAATGACTCCGTAGCGTTTTGAGTTTTTTACTTTCTTCAGAGCAAGTGTCATCTTGCCAGTTTTATGTGCTCCAATCACTTGTTTTATTATGCTTGCCTCTGTGATTGTATCTCCTGCCAGCACTAAAAAAGTATCTTTTATTTCGTCCTTTGCAGTTAGTATTGCCTCAGCTGTGCCGTATTTGTCTCCTTGTTCTATAAACTTGAGTTTAATTCCAGGGTCGTTTTTCTTGAAATATTCAATGACCATCTTTGCCATATATTTTACTATTACCACTGCTTCAGTTACACCTGCCTTTTTGGCTTCCATTATAAGATGCCAGATTATAGGCTTGCCAGCCACCTGAAGCATTACCTTTGGCCTTGTGTTTGTAAGCGGTTTCAGCCTTTCTCCCTGGCCTGCTGCCATTATGACTGCTTTCATGGAAAATTAGATGGAAACTACACTTTTTATTACTTGGCTTATCTCCTTTACACGCCTATCAAGTGCTTGTATTCCCCGGTATTCAGCAGTCAGCCGTATTATCGGCTCAGTTCCGCTTGTCCTTATCAAGAACCAGCCGTCCTTTTCATCCACTCTGAGGCCGTCGATTGTTGTTATCTTGCCATTAATTTCCATTTGCTTGACCTGTTCGATTATCTTTGCAACAGCCTCGTATTTCCTTTCGCATTTGAACTTATCTCTTAGAATGGGATATTGAACATATTTCCTTTTCAGTCCATTAAACTTTCCTTTCTGTGTAATTATCTCAAGGAATTTGGCAACTGCCAAAGGACCATCCGGAGCCCTTGTAGGTCCGCTGAACACGTATTCTCCGCAGGGCTCGCCTCCGAATACTGCATTTTCCTTCTTCATCAGTTCGCTTATTTCAACGCTTGACACTCTTGTTATTATCGGGGTTCCTTTGTTTTTTTCTATTGTTTCTCTGATAAGAAGTGATGCCTCAACAGTTGAGATTATTTTTCGGATTTCCGTTTTGTTATTTGTCTTCGCATTATCGAGTTCATGTTCAATCATTATCGCAAGCTGAACATCCAATGGCAAAATTTCCCCATTTTCATCTATCACAATCACTCTGTCAGCATCTCCGTCATGGGCAAATCCAACATCTGCTCCAACTGCTTTCATAATTCCAATCAAGTGCTGAAGATTCTTTTCATTTGGTTCAGAAGCCCTGTTGAATCCAGAAGTTTCTGCATTTATGCTTAGAACGTTGCATCCAAGCTCCTGCAGTAAATAAGGCGTAAGTACAGAGCCTGCACCATTGCAATCAATAATGACTTTGAATTTTTTGCTTTTTATCCCTTCAGAATCAACTGCTTTCTTTATGGCTTCCATATGTTCTTTAATCGCCCCATGATCCTTTGTCACATGTGGCGCTTTTCTTTCAACGCTGGTGATCGTTTCAAAATATTCCTTTTCGATTTTCTTTTCCATTTCTCTTGGGATCTCTGCGCCATCTAAAAGAAGTTTCAAGCCATTGTATTCAGGTGGATTGTGAGAGGCAGTTATCATTATGCCAGGGCATTTGTGCTTCATGGTTGCTAATGCAAGTGTTGGAGTTGGCACAACTCCCAAATCAATTATCCCCATTCCAGTGCTGGCAATAGCTTCAAATAACCTTTCGCCGCTTTCTCTGGTATCCCGTCCGACAACTATTTTTTCTTGTTTGCATGTTCCTGCGAAAATATATGTTATCTTGGATGCTAATCCATCGTTCACGTCTTTTCCGTAAATTCCTCTTATGCCGCTAGTTCCGAATAAAGCCATGTTTACAACTCAGATTATTCCTTTAATAAGATGCAACAGCAGATTAGGCCTTATCATTCTTGTGGGAAGGTCCATATGCCCGTCTTTTGACAAGAATGAGTCAAAGTCCATCTTTTTCAGCTTTTTTCCAAGTTCTCCTATCTGCTTGTCACTCTTTTTTTCAAGATAGTCATGTATCTTTTTGTGCAGGAAGAAATCCATCCCATACTTTGCGCGCCATTCAAGTTCGTACTTCAGCGGATTGTCTGCGTTTTTTCCTGCAATCCCAGCACATCTTCCTCCGAAAATTACGCCTCCGCCAGTTGTGGATTTTGTCTGGCCTGCAGCATCCCCTACCAGTATCACATTCCTTTTCCCGATTTTCCTGCCAGTTATTTTTCTTGTTTCCAGAGGTATCAGTGCAGCCTTCATTCCTTGCTGTTCAGGTATGTTTTTTAATTTCAGCAAGTTGTCCCAGGCTTTCCTTGCATTGTTCGGGAGTACTGTTCCAGCGCCGAATTCAGCAGTCTCTTCATCCCTCGGGATTATCCATGCGAAGAATCCTGGAAATTTTTCATTTGAGAAGAACATTTCAACTATTTTTTTGTCATCCGTATTTTCCTGTTTGTATCTGATTTCTTTTTGCATAGTCAGGGCGAACTTTTTTATCTTTGGAAAATTGAAGTTTTGCGCAACTGTGCTAAGAGGCCCATCAGCCCCTATTATATTGTCAGAATAGTAGTTGGTCGATATTTTCTTCCCATATTCTATCCTTACTCCTCTTTCCTCTGCCACTTGTGCAAGCCTTTGGTCTATCTTTGCCCTGTCGCAAATAAATCCCACTGCAGTGTTCTTTTTCACGAATACCTCCTGCCCTGCAAAATCTATCCTTGCGCCGTGTATTTCGTTTTTAATGAATTGCCTGTAATCAAACAGGTCAGAAAATGATTCCAGCCCTTCCTTGGAGAAAATGCCTGAACAATTAGTAGGGAGTCCTGCCATAAGATGCTCTTCAGACATTATTACCTCATGTTTTGTGCATGCATTAATTGCTGCAATAGCTCCTGCAGGGCCGCAACCAATTACATGGACAATTCTCATAAAAATCAAGTTCTTCTATTTTTTCGAATAAAAAAAGGATGATTGAGGATCAGTGGCAGTAGTGCGTTCTCTCATCGCAGACTTCGCCAGCTGCGCAGTCTGCATTTGTAGTGCATCTTCCTGTCTGGGCAATACAATATGTATTGTGGCATATCTGCCAGCTTCCACAGTCAATATCAACACCGCATCTGTCTCCTTTCGGGATGCATATGTGCTTGCTTCGGGTGTCGCAGGTTTCCCAGCTTTCACAGTCATTTTCCTTTGAACAGAATCCCTGCTTTGCAATGCATCTTTTTGTTTCGTCGTCGCATTTTTCCCATTTGTTGCAGTCTAGTTCAGTTGAACAAAATTCTTTCCTCGCAGTGCAGGTCCTTGTCTTGTTTTGGCATATCTCCCAGGCATTGCAATCCGTGTCTATATTGCACCTGCCTTCAAGAGGTGAGCATCTTTTGTTTTCGCACGTTTCGTATCCAAGGCAGTCGAAATCAGTTGAACAAAATCCTGGCTTAGGCGAGCATTTATGGGTTTCTTTTTTGCAGTATTCGAAGTCTGTCTGGCATTGGCTGTCTTCACTGCAGAATCCCACTGCGGCAACGCATTTGTTCTCTTCCAATGAGCAAACTTGCCACTTTTCACAATTCAAATCGCTTTCGCACATACCTGTTTTGTATTCACAGAAGTGTGTTTTTCCGCAAGTGGTAAGGTCATTTTTGCAGTCGGCATCGACTTCGCATGTGCCTTCCTTGTTAAGACAGATGCTCTTTTCTGTGTCGCATGTTTGCCATGAGGAACATTCCTTATCTGTCTTACAAGTCTTTGGCCCTCCACCTATACAACCGAATGCTATTAAGCCCATTATCAAAAATAAGACTAATACGATTCTCATATGATCCCTTTCTATATGTCTAAACCGACACTTTTTAAACACTTTATGGTTTCTTTGAGATTGCTTATCTTGAAATCAGCAGAGGTTTTTTCGGCTTCTCTGCAGTATTTTCCCTCTTTTCTTATTATCTTTATTGATTTTATTCCAGCTTCTTTTGCAGGAATTATATCTGCATCTTCCCTGTCGCCTATCATAATGCACTCTTCTTTTTTTGCGCCAAGTTCCTTCATGACGAGCTCAAAGAATCGTTTGCTTTTTCCCACTTTCATTTCTTCTGAGACAAAAACATCATCGAAGAAAATAGATATGCCTAACCTTACGAGCTTGTCCCATTGTTTTATGGCATTGCCATTTGTCGCTATGTATATTTTATGGCCCTGTTCCTTCAGTTCCAGAAGTAATTTTGGGACTTCAGGATACGGTGAAATGGTTGATTTTGTGTTATGGTAGGCGGCGATTGCAGCTGCCACATACCTTGAGTTCCTCTTGATTTTTAGCTCCTTGCACAATTCGTTGAAATGCTCCTCGTAATTCGAACCCCTCTTTTGTATTATACCTACTAACTTCTGATAAAGCTCTTCCCTGCCATATTCAAGGCCCATTTCTATCATTGCGCGTGTGGCATTCCTTCTTGCAAGTTCTGCGAATTCAGTAGTAGGGAAAAGCGTATCGTCAATGTCAAAGAAGATTCGCATATCTATTACTATAGAACAAGAGGATATAAAAAGATAATAAAAAGATTGATTTAGAGTCAGAAGCTGAATCTCTGGCCAGTTCTTGGAAGGGTTGCTGTTTCCATTGCTGAAGTTACTTCAGTTTGGATCTGGGCCAATATACTTTCTGGACCATTATTTGGCAGTATTGTTGATCCTTTTATAGTTACAGTTCCATCTTGTGTTATTACAACTACAATAGGCGGTACAATTACTCCTCCTGTCATCAGGTTCATTTCCCCAGGCCTTTTTTTCAGAGCCCCACTCCCCAAGGCTTTGGTGATTATTGGTTTTATTTTACCTTTTAGGTCCTTTATCTGAGCCCTTGTCATTGGCTGTTTTTTTGCTTGCTCTGAAGGTTGTGCTGTTGCTGGGGCAGTTGCTTCTTCTACTGCATCTACATTGTCTGGCACTGGGCTTCCTTTTCCTGGGGCTTTTAGTTCAGGAGGTGCTTCTACTGGTTGTTCTGTATCTGCCATTGCTTTTATTTGAATTGTTGCTGTTCCGGATGTTGCCGGCGTCCTTAATTGTGGAGCTGAAGGCAAGCTTGCACCAAGTCCATCTACAGGCTGAATGATTGCAGGATTAGTATTTGCATCCTGAACATCTGTCTTACCAGAAGGCGACATATGCATTATAAGGGTACCTATTCCCAGTGATGCGACTGTAGCAATTGCTGCTATTCCTCCTAAGACATAAGTTTTCCATGTTCTTGGAGGTTTTGCTCGTTCGAAGGGAATTTTGATTTGTTGAGTTACCTCCGTTGCTGCAGGTCCTACTGTTGGGACTGTTGGTGCTCTTAATTCACATTGTGTAAGCATTGGCGCAGGAGTTGCAATTGCTATTCCGTCAGTACTTGTTTGTGGTTGTACTGGCATTTGGAACATTCCTGTCGGTGCGTTGTGGAGATCTACTGCTGGCTCTTCTCCGACTACTTCTTCTCTTCCGCCGTTTGCAATTAATGATTGTGTTCCTGGGCTCATTGGTCTTGATGGCGGGCTACCTATTCCGACATAAGTGCCATCATTAGGATCCAATCCTGCCATCCTGTAAGCTGCACTTGTCAAGTTGTCTATTACTCTTGCTGCTGATTCTGTTATTGTGCATGTGTCTGCATTAAGTCTTTTCTTTAGATCCCCTTCTACTTCTAAAAGCATTCTGTCTCTGTGTGTGTCGGTTCCAATCCCGCTTGGTGCACTAAGAAAATCCACGATTGTTTGCGCAGCTTCTCTTCGTTCTTCTCTTTTGGATGAGGTAAATTCTATTGCTTCCTTTACCCTGTTAAAGTGTCCTTCATCTCCCGGAAGGTGCAAAATTAATTGGACTGTTCCTGCAATTCCACTTCTCCATTCTGGAATTCTTCCTGGGTTTAACAATTGGGTTGCGAATCCCTGCACTTCTCCAAGTTTCCCCCGGTCTGTCTTTAATTCTTGAAGGCAGTTACGTGCTACTATTCCGCCAAGTTTTGTATGCTGTAATTGTATCATTTTTATCCCTCTTGTTCTGTGCCATTTAATATGCTTAGTGCCTTACGGGCATACTCTTTTTGATGAGTTGGATCTCCAGTATTTACTGCCACTGTTTCTGCCTGCGTGTCGACACTTTGTCCTAGTATAAACACTATCTTTGAGAATTCAGTTGCAGCTCCTCTCAATTTTTCATCAGGGTCTTGGACCAATGTTTCCAGCTTTGAAATAACATGGCCATCATTAAGGTTCAATGTCAAATCGCCAGCTGTAATCTGTATTTCATTAAATACTGCGGCAAGTGCCCCTTTTCTTGATTCAATCTCCTTATCTTGGGTTGCAGCATATGCAAAGAGAATCCGGCCTGCAATTTCCTTAATTTCCGGGACAATGTTTACAAGAAGTGTTCTACGCCATGTTTCCACGCCTTCATTTTCTAATCGTGAAGCATATTCATCTATTATTGCAGAAAAATCAGGAGATTCTTCATTAAACAATCTTCGTAATGTGCTTAACCTGGTTTGCGTATCCCCTAACAATTCATTTACAATCTGTTCCACAGTCTTTGCTTGTTCAGGCACTGGGAAAGATTGTCGTATCGGTTCTCTGCGTGTTCCTTCGGGACCAGGCCTTACTGGTTGAATTGCTGGTTGTTCCCCTGTTGATGCTGGCAAATCAGGAGGTAATGCTTCTACATCAGCTTGCGTCATTGCTGCAAGGTCCCTCCCTGCCATTCTATAAATTTCTCTTGAAAGATCATCGCATTGTTTTCTTGCATCTTGCGGTGATTCTCCTGCTGTTTCGATTTCCTGAACCAGTTCATCCCTATAGGTATCTCTCCCGTTTCCGCTTGGTGCACCAAGAAAATCTGCGATTTGTCCAGCAGCATCCTGTTGTTGTTCAGCGGGCAGTTCCTCTACATATCTCTTTGCTTCAGATACCCTGTCAACTATTCTTGTTTCAGGTGAACAGAGTATCAATTGGACTACTCCGAGTACCCCTTCTTTTTCTTCTGAGAATATTTGTTCAGTACCTATTTTTTTGTGGGTGACCCAAGTGGCTGCTAAAAGAGATGCCTTTGGTTTTTCGCATGCTGCTATAAGTTTAGCAACACGTGCGTGTCTTGCGGCTAGTAATGCTTGTGTTCCCATTTGTTTCACCTTTCCTCAATTATCAGATCTGCGGCTTTTTCTGCCCCTTGTACAGTCATGTCGTCTGCAAATTTCATTGCAACGTCTTGTATATTCTTCTGAACGTTAGGTTCTCTAATTATTCCTGCGATTTTTCCGTCGACATAATCTGTAGTAAGATCGAATCTAGAGTTCCTAGCTCCAAGTAAGAATGCACGGAAAGCTTGTTTTCTAGGTTCTCTGGGTTTATTAGGGTCAGCAGCAACTTCCAATGCTATTTGCATTGCTATTTCTACTGCTTGCTTGTCAGATCTGTCTAGTGATCTATTATCTCTATAGTTGTCTATTCGTCTTATAACATTATTCAATGATCCACTGTCTAATGCCTGTGCATATGCAGCTGTTACTTGGGTTTTTCTTTCACCATTCAAAGGCACTAAGGCATGAATTGCCGTTAAGACTGTCTTTGTTGCCAGTGCTTCCCCTTCTTCCTGTGGGGTTCTAGATGTTGGCTCTTCTGGTGGCCTTTCAACTACTGTTTCCCTTTCTGAAGGCGGTGGTTGTACGGATTCTACGAGTGGCTCACTTCCTAATTTGCCAACTGCTGGAAAGAACGAATGGGTCTGTGGCCTGGCTGTTTCTTTTGGCTGAGCTGTTCCGGAAGGAACTCCTGATCGTAATTCAGATGCAGGTATTTCTCCAAATATTTGTGGAGGTGCATCAGGTATTGGTTTTGGTTTTGGACCACTTGATTTTGTGGCATGCATGTCGAGTCCCAATTTCCTGAAGATTTGCTCTTTAATTGTGCCGCCTTTAGCAGCATCTGCACCAAGCGCATCTGCCAAAGAACCAGACTGATCTATTAAAATTAATTTCAATGCATCCGTATATCCTTTTCGTTCTTCTCCAGTCAATCTTGTTGCATATTCAAGTGCTTTTATGAATGCCTGTATTGGGGGCGTTTCTTCCCTCATTTCTCCATAATAAACTTCAAAAGCGGATTTTTGTGTAGGTGCAGACTGTCTCAAAGGATGGTCCGCTGGCAATTTTTTCAATAATGTTTCTATTCTGCCTTCGATACCCTTTTGTATGAATTGGTTTGGAGCATTTCTTATTCTTCCTTTAAGCGTTCCAATCCTTCCTTCAATCCCTCTTGTTGCGAATGTACTCATTTTAATATCACCTTATGCTTGAACTTAATTTTCCTGGCTCAACGCCGTCTTCGAAAAGTGCCTTACAAATTTTTTCTGCAACTTTCCCAACCCTTCCGCTTGATCCAGCCATTTGATTCAACTGGTCTGCAGCTTCAGGAGGAAGTGAATCCAAATCGATTGTTTCTGCATCAACTGCAGTTACAAAATCCAACAATGCCTGTTTGCCTGTCTCGTTTTCCATGTTTCCCTGAGCTGTTGCAAGCAATCCCATGGCATCAACTGATGGACTCAGCCCTAAGTGCCTGTCCAGGTTTGTCTCCTCTCCTGGCGCAAGTTGTAATACTTCCGCAGGTGCTGGAGTGAGTGGTGCTGGAACTGCTACCAAGAGTTGTTGGGATAAGCTCCTAATAGCCTCTTGGGCTACTTCAGGAGATACCGGAGATATTGCTCGTGGTGGCGTGGTTTCTTGTTCTTGTGCTTTTGGTTGTGCGACCACTCTCGTTGCCTCTTGCTGTGGTTGCTCTGCTTGGGTTATAACAACTCCCTGTGCCTGCAATCTTGCAACAACTCCTTCGACAAGTCTATCCATGTCTATTGTTGGAGATGTAACCTGTGCAACTGTTGCTGGTGCGGGTTGTGATTGTGAAGCTCTAAATGTCGCTTCAAGTTCAGCGAATCTTGTCTGTAACTCCCGCACTGTTGCAAGCAAAGCTGCAACTCCTTGGGCTTCGTCTTCTGCATCTTTCAAAACCTGTGCAATTGCCCTGTTTTTGATTCCTTCTAGGAATTCGGCAGATGCCATTTCGTCTTCCAGTGCTTTGATTTCTTTATCAAAATCAGCAATCTCTTTTAGTATGCCATCTATCTCTACTTGTTTTTGTTCTTTCTCGATTGGGAGGTCTTTACCTCTTATTAGTTGTCCTTCTTCAGATATTAATGCAGCCAATCTGTCTCTTGAAGGTTGTGCATTTTGTATCTGCTTTTCAACGTCTTCGATGTCTACGTATGATCTGGCAATTTGCCCTTCAATTTCGCGGATTTCTGCGAGTAAGTCTTTTCGTCTCGTATTCAAATTATCTACTTCGCTTCCTTCTTCATCATTATCAAGCTTGGTTTTTAATTTATTTTTTACTCCCTCCAATCTTACTTGTTTCTCTGATTTTTGGCTCTCAAGATCAGTAATTTTTGCTGTTATAGTACTAGCGTTCTCAGGAACTCCTTCCAAACTGGTTCGTAGTTCTATAATTTCCTGGTTTAGTGTTTCCCGTCTGTCCATTTTTGCTTGAATTGCATTCAGCTGGCCATAAAGATTAGTTGGGCAATCACTATCTTTTTTCCCGAGTTTTGTATATCGCTCGCCTGCATTTGCCTTAGCATCTTTGATTCTTGTTACATTTTCATGAGAATCAAATTCTTTTTCTGCAATTCCTGCTGCGGTCGTTAATCTAGCTTCAATAATAACTTCCATGACTTTTGGTCCTGCACTAAGTACCATATTTTTCAACTGGCCTTTAGTTTGATCGGGAGTTTGGGTTCCATTTTTCAAAGTTTGTTTTGCCATTCTATCATCACCTTTAGGTTAGTATATACGTTTCTTTGTGGTTAAAAGATTATTTAAATGTTTCGTTTTGTCTTATGTTGTGGTTTTAGCAATCTTTCTGTCATTTCACACAATTTTTCACTATTTAGTATATTAGAAGGGTTTTAATCCGTTTGTTATGATACAAACAAATTTATACGTTGGCAGTATAATATCCCTATAATATCAAATGGAGCAGTGAGTTTATGCGGGAAGTGCTTGTTTTATCGGACAATAAGGTTGGAACTTTGGCAAATGTATCAGAGGCATTGGGAAGCGTTGGCGTGAACATAGAGGCAATCTCTGCATACGAAAAGGATGACAAGGCTGTTTTTAGAATTGTGACAAAGGACTCAACTTCTGCATTGAAAGTGCTCTCAAAAATACCAGGAGTAAGCACAACAGAGTCGGATATACTTATATTAAAGATGATGAATCGGCCGGGAGAACTGGGGAAGATAACCAGGAAATTATCGAACAGAGGCGTTGACCTTGAAAGCCTTTACATACTAAGCAAGAGGGATGATTTCACAGAGGTTGCGATCAAGCCGTCTCAGGATCATTTCGGCAAGGCAAGGGAAGTTTTGAAGCTGTAATCCCTGGCTTTGTTTTAAAAATCCTGCCGTACAAATAGCCTATAGGTAAAAACATGGCGATGGAATTCAAGGAAAGGCCGAAAGATTCTGAATTGCTAACTTTGATTCCGAAAAGAAAAGGCCTAACTATTGCTTTGGTAACGCCTACAACGTTTCATTCTTCTGTCGATTGCTTCAGGAACATGCTGCTTAATTCCGGAAACAGGCATTCAGAGATCACCAGCTCAGTGTATGATGCGAACCGAAGGCTTGCAATTGCAAAAAACGTCCAAAACATATTTCCCGAGGGGATGGATGAAGCTGCGAATAGATTTCACAGAATGATTTCATCGCTTTGATATGTTTCAATTTTTTTCATTCCAATTCTATTGTTCCAGGAGGTTTGTTGGTTATGTCGTAAACGACTCGTCCGACATCCTTTATCTCATTAGTTATTCTAGTTGAAATCTTCTGCAACACCTCGAAAGGTATGTGCGAAAAATTAGCTGTCATTCCATCAAGGCTTCCAACTGCCCTTACAACAATTGTGTATTGATAAGACCGTTCGTCTCCGCGAACCCCTACTGTTTTTGTAGGAAGCAGTGCTGCAAAATATTGCCAAGGCAATTCAATATCTTTCCTGTTGGCTGCTCCTTCTAACTCGTTTTCGACAATCTCGCAGGCATCCTGTACTATCCTAATCTTATCAGGAGTTATTTCGCCAACTATCCTTACTGCAAGTGCTGGCCCTGGGAATGGCTGTCTATTATAAATATAATCAGGAAGCCCTGCTTCCCTTGCAACCAACCTTACTTCGTGCTTATATATCTCACGAAGAGGTTCGCATAATTTCAAATGCATCTTCTCAGGCAATCCGCCTACGTTATGGTGGCTCTTTATTTTCTCACGGCCCTCTCCTCCACTTTCTATCCAGTCAGGCGCTATGGTTCCTTGCACAAGGAACTCTACCTTATCTTGCTTTGCCTCACTTTCAAAAATCCTGATGAATATTTCTCCGATAGTCTTTCTTTTCTGCTCTGGTTCACTAATGCCTTTCAGTGCTGAAAGGAATTTTTCCTTTGCATCTATTACCTTCAATTTCATTCCGACTTTTCTTGCAGCTTCAGATACCTTCTGTGTCTCATTCTTTCGCATAAGCCCTGTGTCAACGTAGACAGCATAAAGCTGGTCTGGAATAGCCTTTGCGCATATTGCTGCCGCTGCGAATGAATCCACGCCACCCGAAACAGCAACTATTGCCTTACCATCTCCTATCTTTTCCTTCACTTCTTTCATTGCATCTTCAATGAATTTCTTGGGATTGAACGGCATAAACAGACACCTCATATTTTACTAGTATATCCTGATATTGATTGACAAGAAATTAAATTTGTTTGCATTATATTGCTAGTATGAAACTTATTTCTTATACTACAGATTTTGGCCCTGGTAACAAAGGCCATGGAGTCATGCAGGCAATTGCATGGAACATTTGCCAGGATGCAAGGATAATTGAGCTTGCGACAAATGTTGACGGCTTCAACGTAGGGTCCGGTGCAAGAGCATTCGAAGCTGTCAAGTACCTGCCAATTGGTTTTCACGTGTGTGTTGTTGATCCTGGAGTGGGGACAAAAAGAAAGGCAATCATCATAAAAACAAGAAGAGGCGATTATCTCATTGGGCCGGATAATGGAGTGATGGTTCCTGCTGCAGAACTGCTTGGAGGAATTGAAAGGTTGCATGAAATCACAAATGAAAATTACATGAACAAACCGGTTTCACCTATCTTTCATGGACGAGATGTCTTCATGCCTGTTGCTGCGCACCTTGCAAATGGGATAAGTATCGAGGACTTCGGAAAGGAGATAAAAAATCAAGTGGCTGCTCCATTTGAAAATGCGAAATTCAAAGACGGAAAAATCGAAGCTGAAATAATTGACACAAACAAATTCGGAGGTGCCTTTCTGAATGTCCTGGGGAAAGAGATGGACAACTTTAAACTTGGACAGAAACTCTTTGTTAACATGATTGAAGTCACTTATGGAAATACTTTCGGCGATGTTCCAAAAGGCGAGCCTGTGATAATGAAGGATGATTTCGAAAGGGTTGAGATGGCAGTGAATGTGGGCAATTTCTTGGAAAAGTATAATTTAAAAACAGGAGACCACGTCATAATAAAAGGAAAATAATCATATAGCCCGGGCCTGTGGCTCAACGGTAAAGCGCTGCATTCGCAGAAACTTTTTTGCCCATGTTTTTCTCGTCAAAAAAGTTTCATCAAAAACTTGCAGGTGTTTCTCCTGAAAGTTTGGAAAATTGCAGAGACTCTGGGTTCAAATCCCGGCTGGTCCATTCTTTCCATCTGTTTTTTATACTTTATTTTCGAATCCAATATATGGAAGTTGTTTTATTTGCATTTTTTCTTTCAGCATTGTATCTTATTTCCTACCTTTTCCTTGGTAGATTGCCATATAGATACTCTATAAAGAGCTTTTCCTCAGGTATGCTCATTTTTGTTATTTTTTTGGAATTGTTCCCGCAAATTTTTGTAAATGGCATTGCATTTCATAACTATAAGCTGTTATCTTTGCTCCTAGTACTTGGATTTTCTTTATACCATATACTTGATTTTTATATCTATAAAAAGGTCAGGGCAAAAAAGAAACTCTATCACGAATTACATTCAACTGGATTTATGCTGGACAACCTGCTCAAGGGATTCATGTTAGTGATATTCTTTTCATTTTCCGACAACTTCCTTCTTTTATTCATTCCGCTTTGCTTTGCAGTTGTCGCGGAAAGCCTCGCATTTTCCCAGTACAAGAACATCCTTCCATTTTACTTTATTTTCTGTATTTCGCTGTTTTATCCAATAGGAGCCTATCTTGCACTTTTTTTGGAAGAAGTTCACATATATGCAGTCCTTGCAGTTGCCACGGGCGCATTTATCTATTTTGCAATAAGGGATGAATTCGTAAAGGAAGATCATGAGAATATCCTGGCATTCATTTTAGGCCTGTTGTTCATGTTTGCCATCAAGTTTCTCATCCTATAGTTTTTTTGTCTCCTGGATATTTTGCATTCTTTTTTATACTCTCTTTTCCTATTAACTTTATGACAAAAGTCATTGCTGATTTTCATGTCCATTCCAAATATGCCAGGGCAACAAGCGGAAGGTGCGAGCCGGACGGCCTTGCAGAAGGTGCGAAGATAAAAGGAATAAATGTCATGGCAACAGGCGACTTCACCCATCCTCTTTATTTCGAAGAGCTGAAGGCAAAGCTGAAAAATGAAGAAAATGGCCTTTACAATTACAAGGGAATAAAATTCATCTTCTCAGTGGAAGTTGCAATCTTCTATTGGGTGAAGAATGTTTCGAAGAAGATGCATCTTGTGATATTGGCGCCGAATCTCGAGGTTGCAGAACAGATCAATGAAATGCTTTCCAAAAGAGGGAATCTTTCAGCAGACGGGAGGCCAATGTTCAAATTCGAACCTTCAGAAATGGTATATGAGCTTCAAAAGATCTCAAAGGAGATTTTCATAATACCTGCACACATCTGGACACCTCATTTTTCATTGTTCGGTTCGAATTCAGGAGTTGATTCAATCGAAGAGGCATTCCAGGACCAGTCCAAAAATATTTTTGCATTGGAGACGGGGTTATCTTCTGATCCTGTTATGAACTGGATGATAAGTGCATTGGATAGGTATGCCCTTATCTCGAATTCAGACGCCCATTCTATTGATAAATTAGGGAGAGAGGCGAATGTCTTTGACCTCGAAAATGTTTCCTATTCATCCTTGATCAATGCCATAAAAACAAGAAAAGGATTTGTAAAAACCTATGAGTTCTATCCGGAAGAAGGAAAATATCATTATGATGGCCATAGAGACTGTAAGGTCGTTCTGTCTCCATTTGAATCGAAGAAATGCGGTGGAATCTGCCCAGTATGCAAGAGGAAATTGACAATAGGGGTGATGAACCGTGTGGCAGAGCTTGCTGATAGGAAATATGGTTTCAAGCCCGAGAATGCAGTTCCTTTCAAATACGTAGTGCCGCTGAAAACTGTAATTTCAAAGATATTGAAGAAAGGGGAACTGTCAGTTCATGTCAATGAGGAGTATTCCAAGATCGTCACATATTTCGGCAATGAATTTTCTGTCTATGAAGCGTCCGACGAGCAGATAAGGCTTGCTACCTCTCCTGAGATTGCGAATGCGATAAAGCGGGTCAATGTGGGCGAAGTAAAGTGGGTTCCTGGCCACGACGGTGTTTTTGGTGAGTTGTCTTTCGAAGAAGTTACAAAGCCAGGCCAGGTTTCCGTTGATAAGAAGCAGAGAACATTGGACGATTTCTGATAGAAAGTAGTATTGTTTTTATGGATGTGCATTT
Source organism: Microcaldota archaeon (assembly GCA_043827025.1). GTDB lineage: Archaea > Micrarchaeota > Micrarchaeia > Anstonellales > Bilamarchaeaceae > DATDTS01. Next base: position 16,004 of record JBDRPL010000015.1, on the reverse strand, counting down.
TTACATTTTTTGAACCAAACAATGCTGTGATTCTGTGGATTTTTACATTTATTGAAATGTTTTTTGTTTTTTTGCACATCGTATGTTCTTACGCATTTCTTTTTTTATCGACGTTAAAACAAAGCTTTATAAATTTATTACGAATATTATTTCTTGCAAAATTTTCTCTGGATTTCAAAATTTACAGTAGAGATTTTGTGCGACCAAACGAAGTTTAATAGGGTGGAAATATGGATCAGTCAGAAGTTGTTACGGCAGAAGTTTTGCCATCTCAGAAAATGAATGAAGTAGTTGTTTTTGGCAAGGGATACCTAAGCGGATTGAAAAAAGAGGTCCTTGGAAGCGCAGAGGCGCTTAGCGGATCCGGCAACATCGTATTGAGGAAGATCGGCAGCCTTGCAGGCGGTGCAATACATGCAACTGATTTCTCTTCAAGGCTCGAATCAAAAGCATCCTCAAGGATAACTGCCAATATCTACATAAACAAGCTAAGGCTTGAGATGGCAGTTCCTAAAAGCGAATGGAGAAAATTTGTGAATGGCTCCAAAGACCTTCAGGAGACTATATTGGATGTTTATGATATCAGGGTTGCCGAAAGCCTCATACAAAAATGCACCACTGATCTTGACCAGCACGTGGGCCTTAGCAAGGAGGAAGTGGAGTGTTTCATAAAAACAGTTTTGTTCTGCTCGTCTTATGAGAAGATGGCAGACAGGTTGCTGGAGCATATATTTAACATATCTGACCAGAGTTCTCCAAATGTATTATGGGGTTTCTATAACAAGGGTTTGCTTAGAGGAGATCGGATGATTGAGCACATTGTTCTTCGCGGAGAGAATTTCCTTAACCTTCTTTCACAATATCTTTCTTCATTGAAAGTCGCGAACAAGCAAATGGTGGTCGACAAGTTCAGGAGCAAGATACTTGTCGGCGAACCGCTGATTTCAGTCATAAGGGACTTGCAATTCAATTCAGGCCTGCCTTCGGAAATGGTGCAGGATTTGAATGAAATAATCTCGAAAAATATCCACAATGCAAAAATGCTCGAAGTTGGGCCATTGCTTTTGATGGAATATGAAAAAGGCTACAGGCCTGTGGATGATAATGTGGGCATAACCAAGAGCGTGTCAGATACCTTCTGGGGAGTTTATTCGAAGTTTAGACGAAAGATGATGAAGAGGAGATACTCTGCAAACTCCAACACTAACCAATCTCTTTTCTATGATTGGAAGGAGTCCGAGGCGCCTGATGTAAAGACCGTACCGATTGATCCAATCGAAACTGAAGATGTGGATAAGCGAGTGGTTTATCCAAGCGATCCTGGTGAAGCGCCAATGCACAAGGATGCGGAGTCACTTGGCTTCGATATCGATTCCATACTTATGCCCGCAGGATATTCGCTTGCGCCGAATGCAAATGAAAGGGATTTGAAGCAGTATTTCGATGGCCTTCCGCCACCGAGCCAGTTTACGATGTCTAAGTATTACATGGCATTGCAAAGGGCAAAGAGCGATGGCTTTGTGATCAGAGCGTAAAGAACACCTTTTTAAACCATTCCACACAATATCTTTTTCATTATTTTATTTATTGAATGAAAATGTGTGGTATTTATGGCAGAACCGATTAGAAGAGATCCAGCTATGCAACGTGCTGCTATGATGCAGCAGCAAAAAATGGCACAACAGTCTCCGATGGCAGACGGTCCAGGCGCAGCATCGCTTGGCATGCCTCCTACAGGCTCAAATATTGCAGCTTATACTGGTGATGGACCTGGCGTTCTTAGAATGGAAGGGTTCATGAGCAGGACATTTGATACTGTGACAGATGGCGCAAAGAAATTCGCCAGCGGAGCAATAGCTGTTTTTTCAAAGAAGACTGCACGATACAAAGAATTAGACGAGCACAAAGGGCTTGCAGTTAATTTTGTTGATAGTGTAACAATAGCCGAGGTTCTTACTAATATCGGAGACGAAGGAAAAGCCAAACTTAATGGTTCGATTCAGGCGGATAATCTTGTTGATGCTTCATTGAGATCTGGAATTGAGGGATTAGATGAGTCAAAATCATATTCACTTGCTGAAAAAGCGCTTGTTCTCAAGAAATTATTTGAAGATAGAGAATTGTTGAAATCCTCGAATATTTTTGAAGCCATATTCGAGCAGGGTGCTGACAAGGGAGTGAAGATGCTTGTTGGCTTGTGTGTGCTTTGGGTAGCTTTGGATGAAACAGGAAAAAGAACTGTTGGGCCTATTGCAGAGCCGAAATCACTAAAAGAGTTCATCGATTCAAATGCAAAAGTATTTTTGGATCAGTTGAAGGGGGCAGACACTTCGCCAAAGAAAGCAAAGTTCGGGGAGCTTTCAAAAATTCTCCAGAACGAGCGCGTTTCAACTGTTGAAGAGCTTAAGAGAAAAGTGATGGATGTCTACGGAAGGCTTCCAGAGGGTGTGGACACCTTATTCGAGGATCTTGTTTACACTGTTAAATATCAGCCCAAGAATATGGAGAGGCTTAATTCGCTTTTAACTCGGTTCGGTGTCGCATGTATTGCAGCTTCAATCGAAGGAATGATTGTTGTCACATTCGATGATCCTGTGGTTGTTGATGGTCCGAAGAATCTTCATACTGTTGTCACGGATGCAGTTGCCCGTTTCCCTGATAATCCTGAAGACCGAAGGGAGTATCAGGGCATAGTTGGGAGCAGGCTTGACAAATTCAAATCAGTGCTTTTATCAGAAAGGGCCCAAACCCAGCTTGCGTTTGTGGATTCCAATCCTCTTGCGATTTTCGCAGCAGTGAAAAAGCCTTTTGAAGATCAGGCAGGCCATCTCAAAATTGCAGAAGAGCAATATGATGAAGAGCAAAAGGCTGCTGAGAATTATCGAGGGAAAAATTCCCTTAAGGATTTCTTTTCAACTGGTACTATTGGTAGGTTCATCAGTTATTTTAAATCAGATCCAAAAAGACCTCACCCTGCCTGTGCAGGTACAGGACAAATCGAAGGCAAGGATTGTAAATGCATGAAAAGTGCAGCTCAAAGAGGAAGACAGAATTTCTTGAGAAGAAGGGCAGAAGGCACTTATTATTTTGTTTCAAGGAATCCTGTATTTACTTTTTTCTCCGTAGCAATTGCAAGTTATGTTACTGCATTTGGAATGCATTTGCCATTTAGCCAGCGGGGACGGAATGGTGGGATTACAGGAATCCTTGCAGAGCATAAAGCAATCTATTCTGAAAACCAGAGAAGGATTCAGGACCTTGAGACTGAGCCTAAGGTCAAGAAACTTTATGCTGGACTTGATGATAATTCAAAAGGAATTTGGAACAAAGTCAAGGAGGATTCAGATTTGTATTCGTATCTGCTCATGACTGTTTTTACAAACAGGTATGGCACATTTGATGTTAATTCTGTGAAAAAAGCCCTTGAATCAATGGATATTGAATCAATAAAAGCAAGGCTTGCGCAAGATCCTAAAAATGAAAGGGTACAGCTTGAGCTTGAAACAGCAGAGGGTCTTCTTGTAGATATGCGCACAGCAGGAAGGAAAATGGCAAAAACTGCACTTGATTCCTTTGGAAAAGCAGCTGCCAAAACAGAAAGCACGGTATGTTTCAGCTGCGATGATGTTGAGCTTATTGGAAGAGAGCTTGGAATGAGGCAGAGAGTTTTAGAATCAACCACGCAGGTTAAGGCATTTTTGGAATTCGTAGGGGAATATAATAAATCAGTAGAAGAATACAACAAAGCGAATCCTTCCAAGACAGCGCAACAAATGATTGAACTTCCAAAGAACGTTGCAGTTCTTGTGGAGCTTGAGTTCGAAATCCTGAACATGCTGATTCGTAATGTAGATGAAGGGCAGGATGCAAAAACAGTCCTGCAAACCAATCTTGAGAGCATTAAGGCATTCATTGCGCCTTATCCTAGGTTAGAAGCTCATCAGGTTCCTTCTTATATGCAGGCAAAGCTTGCAATACAGATGCGACCGTTTAGGAATGAGGATCTGAATCCTTTTGGGGCAGGCGGACGTTTGAAAAGGTATTCTGGAATGACCAAAGCAGAGTCAGAGCAGGGAAGCACCCAGCGTTTGACAAGGCTTCATGATCTTCTGACTGCAGTGTCAATTATTCCTTTGGAAAAGCCTGCTGAAATAGCAGAGGGTGCAGCAGAAGGGAGCTTGGCAGGGCAGAAATTTGCTGGAAATACGAAGGACGGGAAACTCTCTCTTGATGCAGGGCAGTTTGAACAGCTCGTAAGCCGAACCGGCCTGACAAGGGAATCAATAGACAATCTTGTTGGCGTTTCACAGAAGCTTGGATATTATTTCGAATATGCTGATGTTGGCGACCTTTCAGGGAAGCTTGCTGCAACTGCAAAGTCATGGCCAAAGGATAAGGAAACCAAGGTGCTTGTATTCAACATTTCAGATCCTAGGGTCGTAAGCGGCCTTGGCCGTGCTTTGGATTATCAAAATGGCAAGTCTTTGAAAAAGATCGGACAGCAGGAATGAAATCCATGTCAATAGCCTCAGTGTTCCTTTCGGGTTTTTGACGATGGGTTTTTATATTTGGGGTTCGGATATAAAAGTGGTGTAAGTCATGGGCGTTGTACTATTGGATGGAAGCTTGGCAAAGACGAATGATATCTCCACAGTAATCACCCTTTTGAATAGTGGTGCTAGCCGAGCAGATCTTAAAAGAGCAATAGAATCAAATTCTTTGCATGGTTTCGAAGGCTGTGCCCAGATCTACAAATCCAACCCAAAATTCAAAGAGGCTTGGGACAAATATTTTAATGTCAGAGAATTGTTGTTAGTTTTGAATACAGATAAATTTCCTAGACTTTTAATTCCATTTTCAATGGATTTTGACAAAAGCATTGAAAGAATGGCTGCTTTTTATTACCCGATAAATCCGGATTTCCAGAGGGCATGGGACTCGTACAACACAAAACGACTTATCAGCATGTTCAACAAAAAAGCTGATCGTGATGATGTTGAAGCAGTCATCAAGGAGATTGGCGGTCTGCAGACCTATGTTGCCAAGTATTATTCCACCAATGAAGAATTCAAAAAAGCATGGGATAAATATTATGAAGTTGACGTTTTCATAGCCCATCTTCAGAAGGGCCTTGGCCCTAAAACAGCTGCAAGACGCGTTGAAACTGTCGGCGGTCTGGAAGTATGCGCTAGTTTCTATTATCGGTTAAACGAAGATTTTCAAAAAGCATGGGATATTTATTATCAAGCAACAGACCTTCTGGACAAGGGAAAATTTTCTGTAGCTCAAAAGGCTAAATTCAGGGAAGAAGTTGTTCTTGAATTGATTGAAAGATATCCAAAACTCGGCAGAACTGAGATTGAGAGGCAAGTCGATGTTTTGCTTAAATTACATTACAGCGATTGTCCAAGCAATATTGATAGGCGTGTTTTCAAATTATTCACTGATCAAAATGAAGATCGCTTGGAGGAACTTCAAGACATTAAACACGAAAGGCTGCAGGTGCTCTGGGACAGCCAAAAAACATTTGTTTCTTACTTGTCAATGACGTGGGATGGGGTAGCCGCATTATTTACTGGTGACTTTGGAGTTGCTGTCAAGGAAGCATTCAGGACATGGTGGGAGGAACACAATGGTGTTTCTCTTTTGACTTCTGGTGCATGGGAAGCCACTGACTTGTTAGTGCCATTTGAATCTGCATGGCGTACTTTCATTAAGGATAGCGATAGGTTCAGGAAAGCAAAGGAAGATCCCTCTCCTTTGAATATGCTCATTGCCCTCAAGGAATTTCAGTCTGATTATCTTAATGTTGTACTCGGTTTGGTTGTGGTTGGCAAGCTTGCGAAGGCAGGTGTCAAAGCTGGCCGTGCTACATTGAGCAAGGATTTTGCATTGCGTGCAGGTGCCAAGGACATCGATGTCGCTGTACAATCTCTAAAAGAACAACTTAAGCGAAAAGGCCTCAAGGGAAAATTGTTTGAACAGGCAGAAAAGGCTATTGATAAGTCCGCAGCTCTGTTTAAGCAAAATCTTGAAGGCATTTATTTTCCTGCAAATGCCAAGGATATTGATGTCGCTGCAAAAACTATGGTAGATCAACTCATGAAGAAAAAACTAGCGCTTGACGTTATGAATGAAGCGACTAGGGCAATTTATGATGTAGCTCACCTAATGAAACAGAAAGCTGCATCTGAGGGTACTTTGGGCGTAATTGTCAACGATATTGATATTATAGCCCAATCTTTCAAGGGTGAACTAAGACAAAAAGGCCTTAGCGGAGAAATACTTGAACAAGCAGGCAAGGCAATTGATGACCTGGTGGCTTTGCTTAAGCAGAATCTTGAGGGTGCTTATTCTGCAGGTCGATTAAGGTATGCACTTAACTTCTTAGTTGATGCAAAGGCATTTCCAGTCAGAAAATTAGTCGGTCTTGTTGATGATACTTTTAGACGTACAGGAGCACTATCTCCAAACGAGATAGTAAACATGTTTTTGGCACGACAGAAGCTTATGGCTGCAGGTTCAACACAAGGAGCTTTGGATCTTGCTGCGAGGGTAGAGAAAGAGGCTGCAGTAATTGCTGGTGGAGTTGCAGAAGGCGCTGTTGACATGAGTCGGTTTTCTAAAAAAGCTCAGGGTATAAGTGCTGAAATGGAAAAGATCAAGATGCAACTCAAGAAATCTGACCTTCCAGACCAACAAAAATCACTTCTTGAAGCCAGCTTAGTAAGTTTAACTGAGGGTCTTGCAAACGAGCTTCGCAGTGGCAACACAAAACTTGGATGGGTTTGGGATGTTCTTGAAAGGGGAAAATCAAAGGCAGGAGATGCCTATAAGAGACTTGACCCTAGCACTCGCAAGGTGCTTGATGAAATTCAAGTTGCAAAAGGACAAATGAGAACATTAAATAATGAAATCAACGGGTTGTTGGCGGAAAGTAAGCTTACAGAAGCATCTGGGAAAATTCTAGAACTCATGCAGCTTCAAAATAAAGTTTATGCCCATCTTGTTGCTTTAGGGGTTGTGACAGATGTACTTAAACTTGCAGTATATCTTCCGCGAGTAGCTGGAGTTGCAGGATACAGGTTCGTTACAACAAATTCTGTCATGCAGTATGTGTTTACACCTTTCTTGACAAGATATCTTTTATTTAGGGTTGCAGGATATGGCCAAAATGAGATACAAAAATTATTCTTTTTGAATAAGCTTGAGTCAGTTCCGAAAAGAACTGATGCGGATTTATATGGCGAAGTCAGAGGCCTTACTGATAAGCTGGTGGCTGCTGCAAAGAAAGAGGAACAGCCTTCACGATTGGATATTGCAAGCCTTAGGGAAAGCCTGGATGCTTTGGCAAAGGCACCTTTCCTGGGCCCTGTTGCAAACGAGGAAGCACGCCTTAAGCTTTCTCATATTATATATACTTACAAGCTTGAGAAGACACGTTCCGGTTCTGCGGATGAGGCAGTCTTGAAGACTGCTGCATACATAGCTTCGTATCCAGGATATATGCCAAGTGTGGAAAAAGAGTCTGAGGATAAAGAATCCCTTGCGCGTACGCCAGTACGTACTGAACAACCTGTAAAAGAGGTAAAAACCAAACCTCAAACTTCCCAATTCAAAATGCAAAAAGAAATCGTTGATGCTGTTCTTGGAACGCTTAATTACGGTGTCATAAAAGATAAAGTGAAAGATCCAGAGGCTTACGAGGAGATTTATTCAGAATTGACTTTGACTTTTGGAGCTGTTGGAAAAGAATTTGACCTTAAGTTCGCTGATTCAGGCAAACGTAGGGCATTTATGACAAAGTTGAATGATCGTAAAATTATAGGACCTAAATGATGAGGTAATCAAATGCCATCGCAAACTCTCAATATTTCGATAAATTCGATTGAAAAATCAGGACCAAACTATTCAGTAGTTTTCAATACGGGTGGAAATCCACCAAGGATAATTGCAGTTGGAGCAAATCCTGATGCAATTGTTGTAGATCTTACGCGGAAGCTACGTAGGGAGTTTTTTTTCACTCCTCCAGGCCTTGATTCATTGAAGCCTCAAATCCAAAGCAAAATCGATACGCTCAGTGAACCTGCTGGAAAAAAAATTTTTCTTCCTGCCATAAAGCGTCCAACTCCATCAGCAAAGTCTGTCGAGAAAAAAAGAGAATCGGAGCTTCCATCAAAACTTTCAAAACAGCCTGATGCGAATACCACCGTTCAATTAAACAGACAGTTTGGTGTTGTGAAGTTTATTAAAGGAGACATGGCTCTTTTCTACGATAAGATGCTTAGGGATGGGCCTGTTATTTCAGCCTCCAAGTATCAAGATAAATTTAAAGTTATTGAATTGCTTTATCAGAAACTGTATTCCACTGCCCCTTTCCAAAGCCTTGTTGCCTGCGGGCTGAATTATGCGCCTGATATGGGAAGGATAAATTATGATGAAAAAGCAGTTACAATCATGCAGGATTTTCTTGCACGCAGTTTTCTGAAGGGCGATGCAGGATACAAGAAACAGTTTGGAGATGTAAGTGCAATTTCTCAAGGGAGTAATGCCGGCAAGTTCACCTTTGGCACTGCAAGGGCACTGTCCTATTACTTTTGGGTATTGGAAGGAAAGCAAGGCCCATTCAAACCGCCTGTCCTCTGATCAATTCCCAAAGAGGCTGTTTTTTAATTTGTTCTGTTCTAATCTATGTTATATTGATCCAACTTAATTGTTGGATCTATATCCTTGACCAACAATTGAAATACTTTAGTTGGTCAAGTATATAGTGAGGGGCAAGCAGGTGCGCCGTCTCTGACGGTGAGGAAGTTCTGCCCAGAGTAGAATGAAAGGAACTTAAGGTTCTGGAACATGAACAGCAACGAATCCTTTCGCAAGGGAGGACTGAAACGGCATGTTTCCGTTCAATAACTCTGCAAGGCCTTTGCGCCGCTCTTTGGTTCATAACCGGAGGCTCTCTTTTAAGTAATTGGATGAGAGTAAGTTCAATCCTGCGTATAAACCACAGAAGGCAGACTATGCCCCTCACTAATCTGTTTCCAGTTTCGAGTCTAGGGTTTTGGATTTTCTGTTTCGAATCTCGAGTTTTGAAAAGATTAAAATAAGAAAAAAATTCCTTACTGTGTGCATGCACTGTCGAAGCAGCTACATTCAGCAGATACGCTTTTTGCAACCTTTCCGTCGCAATAGAATTCGACAAGCTCTGCTTCTGTTTTACAGTAGTCGCTCCTGATGTTTGTGGTAGCGCCGCTTGTCACTGTAGTATATCCAGCAATTTCAAATACTTTTCCGCCGTCAGAATCAAAGCATGTTGCTTCTGCATCCGCAACTGATCCATGATATATATCCGTAGAATAATCATTGCTGTTCACAACTAACGTGTATGCAAAAGCCACTGCTGCTACAAGCAGGAAGCAAAGCATGATAACATCTTTTTCCATAAGGTCACCATTAACTATTTCTAAGTCATCTTTTATAAGCTTTCTCGTTTTACATTCTCGGATTATAAATCAACAGATTCACAATGTTCATGACATTTTTGGAAGGTTCTGGAGGCCTCCTCCTTTGAGCATTTTTTCCATCTTTGATCTGAAGCCCCTGTTTTTCTTGAACATGCCAAGCATCTTTTCCATCTTTTCAAATTGCGCCAGGAATTCACGCACATCTCTTTCACTGCAACCGGAACCACTTGCAATGCGAGTAATGCGAGTACTGGTTTTCTTAATCAGCTTGGCATCTTTTTTCTCCTCAGTAGTCATAGAGCCTATCATCGCTTCGAATTTCTTCATTTTTTCTTCGCTCTGCTGCATCATCTCTTTTGGCAGATCAACAAGCCCCATCATGGACATGACTCCTTTCAAAGGCCCTAATTTCTTGGCAGCCTTCAACTGGTCGTAGAATGTTTGTATTGTGAATTCATCTGTTTGCAATTTGGAAAGGTCTTCCTCTTCAGATAATTTCTGCACCTTTTCCATAAGCGCCTGTATGTCAGGAACGCCGAGCAATCCACCTACGAACCTTTTGGAATCATATACTTGCAATTCATCCATCTTTTCACCGACTCCGATGAATGCAATCTTTGTTTTGGTTGCAGCAACTGCAGATAGTGCTCCGCCTCCTTTTCCAGAGCCGTCCATTTTTGTTACGATGACTCCTGTAATATTGACATTCTTGTTGAATTCTTCGGCTTGTTTTCCGGCTATCTGGCCGACATCTCCGCTCACTACAAGAAGCGTTTCTTCTGGTTTGAGAACCGAGTTTATCTGCCTTAATTCATCAGCCAGATTCTCATCGAATGCGCTTCTTCCTGCCGAGTCTACTATGAGAACATCGTCTTTTGATTCTTTTAATGCCTTTTCAACTATCTTCGATGCAACCTTTTCTCCTTTTATCGTATAGTAATTGACATTGACCTGCTTTGCAAGTTGTTCAAGCTGTTCCTGCGCCGCTGGACGGTCAACATCTGCTGCAACTACACCAACCTTCAATCCCTTTGATTTGTAGAAATATGCCAGCTTTGCTGTTTGTGTTGTTTTTCCTGATCCAAAAAGCCCACATAATAATACTTTATGTTTATCTAATCTCGGAGTATAGCTTTCACCCATGAACATTACAAGTTCATCATAAACTACCTTGAGAACATGTTCCTTGAGTGACAACGCTTCAAGTTTCTTCGCCTTTAATGATCGCTCTTCAATTCGTTTAGATAGTTCGAACACCAGCTTGACATTGACATCATTTGAGATAAGCACACGCTGTAAATCCTTGATAAGCGCTTTGACTGCATCTTCGTCAACGTACGGCTTATTTGTAAGCTTTGCAAGCGTTTCCCTGAGCTTCTTTCCCAGATCCATATGCTATGCTATGAGTGGTTAGGTTTAAAGGATTTTATTTCATATACTTTATTCATGCCAATCGATCTTTCTTCTGTGAAAAAAATATCCGTCCTCCAATTCTCTTCGGAATCCTCGCAGATGTCTGATTATTTCAATGCCCATGAGTGGTTCATTCACCTCCTAAGAAGGGATTTGATGTGTATCAAGAGCCTGTGCGTTGATGATTATGCGGATTCGCCTTTATTCTGGGACCAGGAATGGGATCGGGTAAGCAAGAATCTTTTCCTTAATCGAAAAATAGATGTCATAATCAAGGGATTGATTGAATATGATGATGTGGATGCAATCTTGTCATTGCAATTAGTTTCATCCAATGGAAAGTGTTTCGAAATAGAAAAAGTAATGAAAACATCTGATCTTTTGAAAATCGAAAAAGAAGTGGTAAAGGAGATCTGCAGAAACCTTGCCATTGATTTATCAGAAGAAGAGAATGAAAAGATCTCGCGGATACCCGACCTTGCATCATTGTGTTCTTTCAGCAAATCATTCAATGCCAATCTCCAAAGAGGGATGAAGTATCAGGATTCCATAAACACTGCTTTTTCGTCAATCCAAGTTCCTTTTCTTGGAGCTTCAGTTGGGGCAATAATCCTTGACGATTTTCTCAGTTCCATTGACGACGATGGCTCTTTGTTCGCATTGTGCGAAAACGGATTGAAGGCAGACCCTGATGATCCGCAGATGTACTGGAGAATGGCAAAGTTATGTTTAGATAAGAATAATGCGAAGAAAGCATTGGAATATGCAGATAAGGGGATTGCAGTTTCGCCGGCGTATGCAAGGAATTATTTAATTGCGGCAATGGCGTATGAGGAATTGGGCGACAGCCATAAGGCAATGGAAATGGGAGGAATTGCAGTTAGCCTTATGAATATTGAAGGATAACTAATTAATAAGAAATAAGATTTGATAATTATTTGGTGGAAAATATGACAAGGCATTTGTTGAGTTTGGCTAGTTTGGATAAAGGGGAAGTAATGCATCTGGTTTCAGAAGCTGAAAAAATAAAGAAGAATCCAGAGAATTACAAAAGTGCGATGAAGGATAAGACATTGCTGATGATCTTTGCAAAGCCTTCTTTGAGAACAAGGGTGTCATTTGAAGTTGGCATGACTCAGATGGGCGGGCATGGCATTTATTATGACATCTCAACTTCTCCAATGGGAAAGAAGGAATCAATCGCAGACACTGCGAAAACATCTTCAAGATATGTTGATATTGTGATGGCAAGGCTGTTCGAACACAAGGACATAGAGGAGTATGCAACTAATTCATCAGTTCCAGTTATCAATGCTCTCACCAATTATTCGCATCCGTGCCAGATACTCTCTGACTTGCTTACTATAAAGGAAAAGAAAGGAAGATTGAATAACTTGAAATTGGTTTATCTCGGTGATTCAAATAATAATGTCACCCATTCACTGCTTTTTGGATGCTCTCTAGTAGGGATTGATATCTATGTCGGCTGTCCAAAAGGTGATGAATACATGCCACAGAAATCCGTTGTTGAAAAAGCAAAGGAATTTGCAGATAGAAACAGCTCAAAAGTAATAATAACAAATGATCCTATTGAAGCAGTAACGGATGCAGACATTGTCTATACGGATTCGTGGATGTCCTACCATATCCTTAAGGAAAAAGAAGGAGAAAGAATTGCCACATTCAAGCCATATCAGGTAAATAAGGAATTAATGGCACATGCAAAGAAGGATGCAATGTTCATGAACTGCCTTCCTGCAATGAGGGGGTATGAGCAAACTGCAGACGTGATAGATGGTCCGCAGAGCGTTGTTTTTGACCAGGCGGAAAACAGGTTACACATGCAGAAAGCTATCATGCTTTGGCTTTACAGCCACTGATTCTGTTTTCAGCTTGTTGACGAGCTTGCATTCCTTGTCCTCGTATTTTTCACTGAACTTGAGGATGGGATTTATGGATGCTATCAGTTCATCCCCTTTCTTTGTCAAGTAATAACTGACCTTTGGAATGGATGAAGAAGCACTTTCTTCTTTCCTAACCAATCCTTGAGAGTTCAATGTCTTCAATCTCTTTGACAGTATCTTTGCAGATATTGGAAACAATATCCTTTGGAGTTCATTGAACCTGGTTCTTCCCCCTATCTTCAGCTCCAGTAGTATTGGCAGTATCCATTTTGACCCTATTAGCATGAGGCTCTTGTTGACAGCGCAGGACCTTATAGAATATTTTGATTTTCCTTTGCACATTTCACATTCCATGTTCATCCCCCATTTCTAATCCTTTATCTTTTTGGATAAAAAAAGTTACTAGTAACTAAAAGTTAGTGCGAAATTTATTTAAACCTATGTCTCTTCCGTAGATGCAAAGGATTTTAATATCTGAGATGGAAATCAAATGCATGGGCAAATCAGAGCATTATATAATAAAAGATCCTAGCTACTCTAGACATGTCCATGAAATTCTAAAGTCCTTCAAAAACAAGAAAGTGATCTATCTTAGTATGAGCAAGTCATATTCTCAGTTTGTCGACTTTCTGAAAGAGTCCAAACTACCGTCGGACAACTTCTTTTTTATCGATTGCGTTACAAGGAAGCTGGAATGTAAGGACGAAACATGCAACTGCATCTTTGTCGAGTCCCCAAGAAACCTTACAAATATTGGATTGGCCATCACCAAATGTCTGAAAAATGCTGACAAGGAAAGCGTGTTCTTTTTGGATTCGCTCAGTACCATGCTCTTCTATCATGATAAGAATAAAATAAGCAGATTCTCGAATTTTCTCATCAACCAGCTAAGGTTAAAAGGAGTCGGTTCTGTGTTCATGTCCATTGATTCTGATGAAAACAAGGATCTGATACAGGCAGTTAATTCTTTGGTGGATGAGGTTATTACTAAACAGTAATTTTGGCAGTTTATAAGAAGCTAGTGGTTTTTTAAACCTTTTTCAGTATTATTTTCTTTCCTAATTATTAGGGTATAAACTAGATACTAAAAAACTAAAAAATAAAAAAGGTGAATATGTATGGCAAGAGAAGTTAACAGAGGAGAACAGGTTTATGTGCTTCCAGAGGGAGCACAAAGGGTTTTGGGAAGAGATGCAATGCGTGTCAATATCGCAATTGGCTATGCAGTTGCAAATATAATAAAGACTACGTTAGGTCCAAAGGGAATGGACAAGATGCTTGTGAGTGACATGGGAGACATAGTCATTACAAATGATGGCGCAACTATCCTCGAAGAGATGAATGTTGACCACCCTGCAGCAAAGCTGATGGTTGAAATCGCAAAAACACAAGATAAGGAAGTGGGCGATGGAACAACAACTTCTGTTGTTATTGCAGGTAATCTTCTCAAAAAGGCTGGAGATCTTCTTGACCAGAATGTTCACCCTACAACAGTGATAAAGGGCTATGAACTGGCATCGAAGAAAGCCAGGGAGATTCTGGCTTCTGTTTCACAGAAAGTTGGAGTTGACGACGTGGAAATACTTGTCAAGGTTGCCCTTGTTGCAATGGGTTCCAAAGGAATTGGAACATTGGAAGAGAAGACAAAGATTGCAAAACTTATAGTGAATGCAATAAGGCAGGTTGCAGAGAAAAAAGATGGAAAAACAATAATTGATACCGAACTCATAAAAATCGAGAAGAAGGCTGGCGGAGACGTTATGGATACAGCACTCATAAACGGAGTGTTAGTTGACAAGGAAGTCGTTCATTCAGGGATGCCTAAGATCATGAATAATGCAAAAATAGCATTGCTTGATTCGGCATTGGAAATCGAAAAGACAGAAACAGATGCGAAGATTGAAATAACCTCGCCAGAACAAATGGAATCTTTCCTGAAGCAGGAAGAGAAGATGCTCAGGGATATGGTTGAAAAAATTGTTGCAAGCGGTGCACAGGTCATATTCTGCCAGAAAGGAATCGATGATTTGGCACAGCACTTCCTTGCAAAGCAAGGCATAATGGCTACACGAAGAGTCAAGAAATCTGATATGGAAAAGCTTGCACGTGCAACAGGTGCGAAAATCGCATCAAGCCTTGAGGATTTGAGTGCAAGTGACCTTGGTCATGCAGGCAATGTTGAGGAAAAGAAGATTTCAGGCGAAGCCATGATCTTTGTGGAAAAGTGCAAGGATGCAAAAGCTGTTACTTTATTCGTAAGAGGAGGGACAGACCATGTCATTTCCGAAGTTGAGAGGGCAGTTGTTGATTCAAGAGGCGCAGTCACATCTGCAGTCGAAGATGGCGAATATGTCATTGGTGGCGGAGCAGTTGAGATGGAACTTGCAAAGCAACTCACAGCTTACTCAGCAGAGATTGGCGGAAGGGAACAGTTGGCAGTGCAGGCATTTGCAGACGCATTGGAAGCAATTCCAAGAACACTTGCAGAGAATGCAGGTATGGATTCGATTGACACTCTTGTTGGCCTGAGGAGCAAACACAAGAAAGAAGGAACAACATTCGGTGTAGATGTTCTTGGTGGCATTATCGCGGACATGAAAGCCCTCGGAATTCTTGAACCTGCAAAGGTGAAGAGGCAGGCAATCACAAGCGCAACAGAAACAGCAAGGCTGATATTGAGGATAGACGATATCATCTCAAGTAGAGGCAAGCCGTCAATGCCTCCAGGCGGAATGGGTGGCATGGGCGGAATGGATATGGATTAGTTTCTGATCCTATGCCTTGAGTTTGAGTCAGTCTTTTTCTGATTTTTTTCTTATTTTTTATAATTCACAAAATGCATTAATTTTTTATTTCCTTCTATTGGTATTTTTTACCACAATTGTGATTTTATGCATTGTGCTCAAAAATGGCTGGGTGATATTTCTCCTCCGAAAAAAACAGATTGACAGTTGCATCTCGAAGTCTACAATTGGCAGGTCAACTTATTGATCAGTATGATGCGGTCCTGAAAGATTATGCAGATCATTGGAAGGCAGTTTCAGGGCTTAATCATCAGGCAGGGGTATATATTTCCAGGTCCTTGATTTGATGAACTGGGTCCATACCCCGCTACTCCCGATTGTTGCGTAGCGCAACAATGGGCATCTTGTTGCATTGCAACAAGCTTGTGCAGCGAAACCCAGTTTTTCAATGTCGCGAATGTTTTGTATTCACGATCATG
>JBDRPL010000014.1:0-18731 GCA_043827025.1 Microcaldota archaeon | reverse complement strand
TGTGCAGCGAAACCCAGTTTTTCAATGTCGCGAATGTTTTGTATTCACGATCATGTTCGTGACCTCAAGGTCACGACAAGCTGTGACCGAATGGGGCATACCCTATCAGCTTGCTGTGGGGTCCCTTCGGTCACATTGATTGCTGATGATACAAGAACATTCGAGCACACGAAACATCTTCTTCGTTTGTTGAATGTAAAATTGGATGCAGTTGTAATGATGTGTATAGGCGGCATCACCGACCTTTCAAGCATGGAAGGAAAGACACCTGATCCGTTTCAAACTATCGTCTCTGCAAAAGGCGCGCTTATTCCCCATCTTCCTGAATTATGTAATTCAGGTGCAAGAGTTTTGCTTGCTTTGAGAACCAAGCAATTAGCTGAACGTAAGGAAGTTGCCAAGGCATTAGGTTCAGAAAATGATGCTAGTTTAGATGTTTTTGCAACTGAAGAAAGCCCAGAAGCTTTTAGCAGCCATTTCGGAAGATCATTAGACATCTTAAGAACGAGATCAACCCCTCTTCCTGAATGCGATACTGGTTGTTTTAGTGATCCACGTTTGCAGGAAAGGTTTGAAGTTGTGGATTCAACATTGGTCCTCGTTGATGCAAGATTCAATGGTTTGACTGCTTCGAATGTTGGAAGGAATGATCCTTGCCTTTGCGGAAGCGGTAGGAAATTCAAGAAATGCTGCATGGGAAAATAAAAAAATACGAAACAAGAATGAGCAAAAACAAAACAATAAAATTAAAATAAAAAAAGTTTAGATATTGAAATACTTTGCCATTTCCCATGCAGGTATCGATTTGCTGGAGTTCTTTATCTCTTCGTATTTCAGATCAACAAGTTCTTCGACGATCTCTTTTGGCACAAGCCCTTTTAGGAATTTCGAATCGGATCCGAATGCCTCAATACTTTGGTAAAGGCCCATCGGCAATTCAATTTTCTTCTTTTTGCTTTCCTTACTGCTTTCAGTCGGATAGCCTGGCTCTATTTTGTTTTTTACTCCATCAAGGCCTGCTGCTATTATTGCAGAGTATGCAAGATGGGGATTCACGCTAGGGTCTGCAAGGGTATATGTGATTCTTTTTGTTTCCTTGTAATTCTTTTTCACTGTCGGAACCCTTACAACTGCGTTTCTGTCCTCTTTGCTCCACCCTACTGTTTTTGGGTCAGCAGCCAATCTCCTGTATGAGTTGGTTGTTGGGTTGGTGAGGAAAGTCAATGCAGGCGTATGCTCCAATATTCCGCCGATATAATATCTTGCAGTTTGGCTTATCTGGGCATAATTGTCCTCGCCATCGTAGAAGACATTTTTGTCAGATGCTTTCCATATGCTTTGATGGATGTTCAATGAATTCCCTGTTTCGCCGTCTATAGGATAAGGCATGAAAGTAACAGAAGCATTTACTGCATTCCCCAGGCTGCGTGCAACATACTTTACACTTGTGAGTGCATCAGCAGCCATCTTTACAGGATACTCCTGTATGTCAAGCATTTGCTGTCCCATTTTTGATCTTCCGTGCCTGTGGCCGTCTATAGTGACTCCAAAACTTTCTTCCATTGTTTCTGCAATCTGCGCCCTTGCGCCATACATAGTATCAAACGGAGTTGCTATGAACGAACCTTTTTCAAATCCTGCCAATGTGGTAGGGCTCCACGGAGCTTCCCGTGATTCTATAAGTGTTCCTCCTCCTCTTCCAGGAGTGGTTCTATCTGTTGTTGCACTGTCGAATATATTGAATTCCACATCTGCGCCAACAAGCATGCTCTTTGCGCCGATTGCTTCTATATTTGATTCAGTCCTCTCTGCAACATATCTGGAATCCTTTAGGAATCTTTCATTCTTATCTGCCACTCTAACATCGCATAGGAATCGTATTGTTGAGGGTTCCCAAGGTATCCTTGCCATTGTATCAGGGTCAGGCACAAGCACTAATTCTCCCTGTTCGCTTTTTCCGAACACCTTTGTCAAGTCTGCAGCATCAATGCCTTTCTCGAACAGTTTATCATCGATTTGCTTGTTTGAAATAGTTGTGCGGTGCATGAAGCCTTTGATATCAAAGAACTGCAAATCTATCCATTTTATTTCATTGGTTGCAATATATTTCAATACTTCATCTACTCCTGACAAGTAATCACCTTGTTATATATCGCCATGTTTGTACTTAAATAGCTTTCGTTGCCAAAAATGCGAGTAAATTACTTGCCATATCTTCTCTTCCTTTTCGCGTAATCTTCCAAAGCATCTTTGAAATCTTCTTTTGAGAAGTCGGGCCATAGCTTGTCTGAGAAATAGAATTCCGAATAGCATGTCTGCCAGGGCATAAGTCCGCTTAGCCTTTTTTCTCCAGATGTTCTTATTACAAGATCAGGGTCGGGCATGTCTTTTGTATACATGTGTTCGCTGATTGTTTTTTCATCAACCTCTTTCACACCCGATCGTATTATCTTATTAACTGCGTCTATAATTTCATCCCTTCCACCATATGCAAGGAAAAGATTGAGCTGGTATGTCTTGTTCTTTGCAGACATCTCCTCCCCTTTTTTTATCATTTCCTGTATTTCTCTTGGGAAAAGGTGCGTTCTTCCTATGAACTTCACTTTGACATCATACTTCTCTCGTTCTTCTGAGTTGAGTATCTTCCTTAAGTTTGATTTGAAGAGTTCGAACAGCTTTTTTATTTCGCTTTCATCCCTCTTGAAATTATCCATTGAGAATCCCCAGAAGCTGACCATATGGATATCAAATTCCCTGCACCATTTCAGTACGTCCTGTATCTTGTCAATGCCCATGGCATAGGCTTTGTTATTTGAAATTCCATGCAGCTTTCCCCATCTGCGATTTCCATCTGGAATTATGGCTACATGTTTTGGATAATTCTCTTCCATAATTATATCTAATAAATGATTTCTTTTAATCTCTTCCTTTTGAAAGCTTCCTTCAGTTCGCGTGCGATTCTTTTTCCTGTGCTCATTGGCTCATTATAATAATATGTTGAATAAGGTGAGCCGTTAGGATAAACATTCGTGCCTGCGACTATCCTTGCAGAAATTTCAAATGCATATATTTCAAGGTCTTCTGTGATTATCGTTTCAATGCAATACGGCCCGAATATCCCTCCGAACAGATCTATTGATGCATCCCTGACTTTCCTGCCCATCTCGAAATATTCGCCAAGCAATGACTCTCTTAATACCATGGATTGGTTGCCGATGACTGTGAATGCCATCTTCTTCTTAATGCCTGCTGACACAGCTCGTGCAATTTCATTCGCTGAACTTTCTATCCTCGTGTCAACTCCCAACAATTCGATCCTTCCGTGTTTTGCAGGATAGCCGATTTCTGAAATAGGTGAGAAGAAATAATGTGGGTAGGCCCTTACCCCGATGATGAATTCCTGGATCATACATTCCTGCTTTCCAACTATCTCATCGAATTCTTCCCTTGTTTTGACTATGAAATATCCCCTGCCGCCTTTTGCACCTGGAAATTTCACAAGGCATGGGCCATCAATATCGTTAGGCTTGAGAGTTTTAGGTGTTTTGATGCCTGCCTTTCTCAGCCATTCTATCATCTTTTCCCTGCTTCTTTCCCAAACAAGGCTTTTTCTGTTGCCGTAAACAGGCAGTTCCATTGAATCGAATTTTTCTCCCACATACTCTACAAACGAGCCATGTGGGATGACTATTGCATTCTTTGCCACAAGCTCACTGACAGGGATGTTTTTGTAATCATCCACAATTATAAACTCATCCGGCTTTCCGAAGGGAAACGACTCGTAAAGTTTCTTGTTTTCCTTTTTTACTATGCCGATTGTTTTGATTCCTTCCTCACGTGCTCCTTTGAAGATTTGAAGAGAAGAATGGGAACAGATGGTTGCTATGGATATTTCTGGGTAACTATCTATGATTTCGTCTATTATTTTCTTTTGGACCATGTGTTATATCAGCAATAGGTTTATTTAAAACTTTCTTCTCAAGGTGTTTATCGGCAAGTTGTGGTCTTTTTTATAAAAATGAGAAGTATTAAATATTTTTCCGAATAAACAACTGTCATGGGGAGAGGCAAAATTAGGTGTTCAGTAGGCCATAATTCTGGTTCACACACATCTGGGTATGGGCCTACTCCAAAAGAATTTATCGATACACTTAATTCAAATCCATCCATTCTTAGACAACCTGTTCCAGAAAGTATTCTGAGTTCCAGAGAATTGCTGGTTCATTTATTCGACCGTCTCAGTGCTAGAAATCCTGCTGCGCCGTCTCATCTAATTGGTTGTGATGCAGATGTTTGGGATGCCCATGGGTTGGTTTCAGGGCTCCACAATGCAATGGACGGGTTTGCATACCAGCTTGCAACTTCTGCCCCCGCCTTTTTCAAAGGAAGTGTCTTGAATTTGAATACCACTACATGTGTTTTCCTTTCTCAGTTATATGCCGCATTCAATCGCCACCATCCTTTTTTTTCAGAAAATCCCCTATTATTCTGGATAAATTCCCTATCTGACAACATGAGTTGTCTTGCACAGCAAAGATTACATCGCGACATTCCGGAAAATGTTTTTCAGACAATTCGGTTCACTGCCTATGATCCTGTAGAAATGCCTGTAGATCTGCATGGAAAATTCGATGTGGTCGTAGTATCGAATCTTAGTTTGATCAGAGGGGATGCCCTCTCTTTTTTGATGGGTGCCAAAGAGCTTATCCAACCAGGGAAATATCTTTTGCTCTTGACATTTAAGCCATTAGAACAACAAAACCAGCTTATTCCTTATTCGAACATTGAAATAGATGAAACTACTCGTTTGCTATATGGGCTGTTGTCAAAACCTATTCCTGACGATCTGTTTTCGAAATTAGTCAACAATGGCTTCGATCTTCTTGCGTATCATGATTCTTATATTCCATCAGGTAATGTCTTTTGCACATTTTATCAAAAAAATCTCTAATGTGGTCTTTTTTATAAAAATAAGAAGGTTTAAAATAAGTTGTATATACTTTTCTTCCATGGCAGGCCGTAGGTTAAGACAAGGTTATTCAACACCACACAATCAAAATCTTGCCACTTTTTTTAGCAGGCGCTCAGGACGCATACTTTTTGAAAATATGGAAGCTACTGGGGAATCAAGGGGCTTTAGGAAAGCATTCAGCAGTATCCTCAACAATGTCGGCCCAAGAATCCTTGATTTCAGTTTTCTTAATGGATTTCTTGTTTGTCATTTGCTTCAATTAAAGGCGGCTCATGATGCCTGGCAATCTCAAGCAGGTAAATCCAGGATCACGTCTATAGGGATTTCGGAGCAGGTCGTTTCAGAAATCTCCAGGAGGATAAAATCTGCTCCTGGTGCCAAGGATTTTAATCTGGAATTTTTTCTTCATAAAAATCTTGATCAGTCTGTAATCAGGGATGGTTTTTATGGTGGATTCGACACGATCATTGTGGCAAATTTATTTTTTCATTTCCCTCCAGATGACAGAATTAAAATTGCATCAAAGTTCACGCATTATCTTGCAGATGGAGGGTTGTTGATAAGTCTTGAAGCATTTCCAAGCGGGGTGAATGCAGCCAGATTCGTATCTCGGCCTTTGCAAATGACTGAATATTTAGCAGGCAACCTAAATATTTCCAATGCTTTTCAGAATGTATGCTTTCCAATGAGTGTTGTAGAGTTGCATCATGAAATTCTCACCGATGCAGGTCTCAATCTGCTTGGACATGGCTCCAGGTTCAGGGTTAGTGATGAAATTACCATACATTCTGCTACTTTTTATAAATAATAATGTTGTTTTTTGAATCAGCTGATGGATTTTAATATGTTTCCCATCATATCTTTTTTTATGGCTAGTGCTGTTGCTCACTCTTTAACATCTGCAGGTTCTGCTAGGTCTAGAACGGGGGAGCATGCAACGCGATCTCCGCTTAATGAATCAATTATAAAACCCTTTTCTTCACAAGATATTCGAGCTCTGTTAGGTGTCCGTGGGATTTATGAAGGGCCTTTTAATGGTCCTGTATACGACCACGTTATGCGAGTGACTGGGCATTATGATGCATTGGAATATTTAGCCCGCCATTTCATCCTTAGCACATTGGATTTTCCAATTGTA
This sequence comes from Microcaldota archaeon, assembly GCA_043827025.1. Lineage (GTDB taxonomy): Archaea > Micrarchaeota > Micrarchaeia > Anstonellales > Bilamarchaeaceae > DATDTS01. Next base: position 12,621 of record JBDRPL010000014.1, on the reverse strand, counting down.
GATCTTGGCTGTGGCACTGCACATTTGCTTGCTTATTTGATTCGATCGGGAAATGGGGAAGTGAAGAGAAAACTTATGGGCTTTGTTGCAGCTCATCCTCATACTCCTGCAATTGTGGCTCTTGATGTTGATGCAACAACAATGTTGCGCCAATCTGGGACAAATTTGACTACTTCACTTGAATGTGCAGGTTATCCTGCATCTTGGATTGGTGAAAATCCCGATGTGCACAAAGTAGTATTAGTAAGTTCATCGATAGAAGATGTGTATCTTAACCGTATGGACTGGCTTTTGAATACGCCTGCACAGTTTCTTTTTATGACTTATGTTAATCATTGGATAGGGGGTGGAAGAGTAGAGGATGAGTCTATCTCGGAGTTCCGCAGCAGGACTCTTCAGGCGAAATTCAGGGCTGCCCAGATAGCATCGATGATATGTGCAGAAGGAGGGCAGTTATTCAGTGCAGAGGAATTCAAGTTAGTTGTAAGTCCTGCAACAGAAAGATCGATTCCTGGATTAAATGAGTTGGTGCATAAGAACACAAGCCCCATAAATAAAAGCAAACTTTATGATCTTTTTGCACAGGCAGGCTTTGATCTAAACGAAAGTCCAAACTCAAAAGCAATTGATTCTCAGCATGACATGACAGGTGCAGTCTTCAGGCTTAAAGAAAAAAGAAAATTTTCAGACTTGTCTGTAGTGCTGTGATTAGGGCAATGGCACACTCAATGGGTTGAATTCATTATATCTCTTATATGAGTACAATATAGTATGGCTGTTTGTCCTTGCAATGATCGGGTGCATCTGCAGTTTTTTCAAGACTTCAACAAGTTCTATCCTATCCTTTACCCTTATGAAACAAACTACGTCATATGTTCCTGTGATTCCGCATAATAGCTCTACTTGAGGTACTTTTGCGACGTCTTTCAGCTGGTCGTAATCTCCTATGTGGCCTCCCTTTACCTTCATTAGGACTGCAACATGCATTTCGTAGCCTAATTTCTCGAAATCTATGTCTATGGTGTATTTCCGTATTACTTCGCTGGCTTCAAGCTTTTTTATCCTCTGAAGCAGGGTGTTTGGATGTACACCTAATCTTTCCGAAAGCTTTCTATAGGACATCTTTGAATCCTCCTTCAATGCGCTTAGTATTTCAACATCCAGTTTATCAAGTTTTTCAACCATAATATCGCCATTGTCTTGTGTTTTATGTTATTTCATACAATAAATATTTAAATCTACTGTGGATTTGCACACTAAAACTCGCGAAACATATATATCCTACCTAATTCATATTAATTACGGGGGGTTGAATATGTTTGGCGCGATAAAATCTATGTTTGGAGGAAGTAATGACGATCTGCCAAAATTGACTTTCGACCTAGAAAGATCAATGGAAGCTAATTTGTCAGATCCGCGATCAGGTGACCAGGTAGTGTCTCTTGCAACAAGAATTAGGACCTTGATGTTCAATAGCAAGATTGAGACTAATGACAAGATAAGAGTACTGTCTCTGTTGAATAGAGCCAAGGTCAGGGCACTGTCTCATGGTACTACGGATAGTTACAGGGTTTTTGCAGCACTGGATTCCATAAGTGGTGACCTTTTCAGGCTGTAATTTTTTTTATATTAAAGGTGTTTGCTGGTGATTAGAATGAAACAAGTTACATTGATAAACGAAGATCGGGTTGGATTACTATGCGATATATCGTACGTGCTTGGAAAGTCCAAGGTTAATATCGAATCATTGGACGTTGAAGTTGTAGGCGGTAAGGCATTGGTTACTTTGCTGGTGAAGGATCCGAAGAAGACAATGGATGTTCTTAATAATAACGGGTTCATGACAACTACTGAAGACTCCATATTGGTCAAGGTGCCTAACAATCCAGGTGCAGTGCATTCTATTTCAGATAGGCTGGCAAAGGAAGATATAAATATAGAGAGTCTTTCAGTGCTTTCCTCCAGCCCTGCTGAAGGTGTTTTTGTGCTGAAGGTTGACAAGCACAGGAAAGCAAAGAAAGTGCTGGCGGATATTCTCCTGTCTTCTTCATTGCCTGATGAAGATGATTCGCAAGCAATTAGCTTGTAATCTGATCTATTTTTTTAGCTTCTTTTATTTCTTTTGCAATTCTTCTTCCGAATGACATCGTCTCTCCGAAAATATATCCAGAGTATGGTGTGAATCTTGTTCCAGGGGAGCCAGGTATTCTAAACGAAATGTCGAATGTGACGAATCTTTCCTTGCCATCCCTTTCTTCTATTGCGCCTTGGAGTGCAAAAGGCCCGATTATTCCTGGTTTGTATTGTTTTTCAGCACTCTTTACCAGTTTCTCAGCCTGTTCAAACACGTTTTGAAGTAATGATTCGCGAACTGTGCATGCTATATGGCCTGCTTCTATATTTCTAGGCTCTCTTGTTTTGAGAAGTTCAAGCTGGATGTCTGCAGGAAGGTGAAGGTAGCCATCTAGATTGGTTTGCCTTCTCATATCCACACCCATCAATTCCAGTTCTTCATGCACCTTAGAATAGAAGAAGTTGAAGTTGAATGGAGCGCCTATGATAAATTCTTCGATTTTTGCTTTTTTGAGGTCTTCCTCTGTTATCTTATCGTCTTTTAGAAGGTGCTGGCTCTTCTTTTCATACTCGTCAGGGCTTGTGGCCACAAAGAATGCCCGCTCGTATTTTCTCTGTTTTTCATTCACCTTGACAATACAAGGCGCATTTATTTTTTCCGGAGATGAAATTTCTCTTGGATAATTCATACCTGCCTTTTTCATTAGGTCATATTGGTTGTTTGGCTGGTCTCTCTCTTCGGCCCGCAAAAGATACTTGTTGCCGAATATCGGAACATGGAATTTTTTCTCGATGTTATCGTATCCGACATAAACTGAAAAACTTCGATTTGGGATAAAAATTGCATTCCGATCAAGCAGATATTTTTGATATTTGTCTTCGACAATGTTGGCGAATTTAGGCATCAGAAGCACTTCATCAATTACTCCAACTTCTTCTTTGCCCCTTTTTCTCGTCTTGTAATATCCTAGATAAACATTTTCCCTGCCCTGCTGGCATGCAACTATTGTCCTGAATCCTTCGGATCTTGCACCTTCGCTCACTTCAAGAGCTGAATGCGAGCCTATTGTTGAAATGGAGTTTTTCATGTGAATCACTTTTACTTCCTATCTATTCATCTGATGGGATTTATTCGCCATTGTTAATAAATTTAGCGTCTGCTATAATATACATGGGCAAGCGCGCATACATCGCATTATTCATCGTTCTTTTCGTGATATTGGCACTTACAATCTATACGCCTTATCTTGCATTCACCAATCCAGAAGGCGCGAATACAATCTATACTTCTTTTGAATGGGCCTGCCACCAGAAAATCTCACGGTCAGAATGCCTTTTTCAGAATCATTCGACATCTTCATTTTACATTGCAGATTGCACCTCGCAACTTGGAAAGAATATACAAGGCGACAACCACATTGTTGAAACAGTGAATGAAGCAGTAGATACGGGCTTTAAGTTTTTAGTGTGTGCAAGAGATGTTGGTATTTATCTTGGAATGTTCATTGTCTTATTAGCCTATCCATTCTTCAAGAAGCTGGATGATCCAAGACTGCCATCCCCATTATTGTATATTATTGCATTGATACCTATTGGTTTGGATGGCGGAATTCAAGTATTGTCCTCGCTTGGCTTCTTATCCTATGAAAGCACCAACATGGTTCGCTTGATAACTGGCTTGATTGCAGGTGGTGCGACAACTTATTTCCTGCTTCCTATTGCTAACAACATCGGAAAGAAAAAACAGATTCAGCAACCTGTAAAGAATGCACAAAGGAAGAAATTCAAGCGGAGAACTAATTAAGCTATTTTTTCAGCTTCAACCTTTGCTATCTCTTCTCTATAATATTGCAATGGAAATATAAGTCCCTTCCAGGATGGAATTCTTTCAGAAGTAATTCTAAATGCTTTTATCGGATCTCCGATCTTGTTTGCAATGGTGCACAGGGCATTGTTAAATAGCCAGTAAGCCGCCCCTATTGTCATTAGTGCTATCGGTATTGATATAGAAGTGCCAGCTATTCCTAGTGCCACTGCCCCAACTGCGCCAACAACCATTCCCGTAAAATGCATATCAAAACGCTTTGGTTTTCCGATATACAAGTGTTCAGCAAATACTGCCCTTCCTTCTAAATAAATTCTGCGCTTGAAGTCAAAACGCAATTTAAGTCTTTCTTTCCAGCCTTTTGCTGCCATTCCTTTAATGTCTTCAGAATGAGTTAATTCATGAACTACAGCACGTGGCATTATATTCTCCATAAATCCAGTACTTAGAACTTTACCGCCAGCGCTTACAAATGGCATTAACGGAACATTTACGACCTGCGGGTTACTCTGCAATGGCCTACCATATATTCCTTCAACAAACTGAGCTGCTTTTTCTAGTCTTGGCCTTTGCTTTCTTGCTTCTACAAGATCTTGGGAAACCCTCATTTTTCTGATTTGCAGGTGCATACGTATTTATATAGCGCATAATGTTTTAAAAAGTTAACTATTGTGGATAATAATGCACTCTTCAAAACCCAAGACCTTCAAGCCAAAGCCTCGATCCTGATTCCCTTGTTGTCAAAGTAAGATGGCAGCCTCTCGCTTTTGAAAAATTTAAGTATCGCATCTTCTGCAGTGCGTAATTCTCTTGGAACTGTTGCAATTGCCCTACTCTTTTTGATCTGCACATTCCCCTCAGGATGCGCCTGTTTGAATGCAAAGACATTCTTATCGAATTTGACTGGCGGACCAACAATGACCTGCGTTGGAGGAAGAATTTTCTTTTCAAAAGATATTGCAATCCTTATCCCGTGCGAATCGTCTGCAATCACTTTATTTACCTTGAATTCCTTCTTTTTCAAAAATTGAAGGAGATGCATTTCCATTTTCTTAAGCTGGCCCCAGAGTATATCTGCAACAACATCAGGTTTCTTTATGCTAACGATGTAGCAGTTTTTCATCCCTTTCAATTTATCATTAAAGCTTTGCGGTTTCCTGAAAAACATTGCTTCAGTTGGTTTTTTGGCAACCCTTTTGCAAAGCGAAACAAACAGTTTGAAGTTGCCTGATGAAACAGGAGCAGCAACATTTCTATCTGGATCAGTCGGGTCAATGACTATGAAAACAGAATCGAACCTAGTATGCACAGACTCAATTTCTTTTTTCGTATATTTCTTCTTCAAGTCAATGAACACATTTTTCTTCCATTTGGACGCATTCTTCATTAGGTTCATGAACCCGTTATATCTAATGACAAGCAGTTCGCAGAGATATCCTGAGAATCCCTGTGTTTTTATCTCAGCACCATACAGTCCATTTGCCTTCAGAATTTTTTTCAACAGAAGAACACCATTTTTCTTCTTCAGATTTTTTAATATATATTTAGTATGCAGCACCGTCCTGTCAACAGAGCTTATCTTCTCGTTTATGTGTTTTATCTGATATGCTGGAACAACATCTATCTTTCTTTCACCAATGAAAACCCGCGCATAAGGGTGTTCAGCATAGGCAACTTCATGTTCATAGCCTGAGATTGCCTTTCTTACTATTTGTTCTAACTGTTCTTTTTCTCTCTCTTTTTTCATTAGTATGAAAATGTCAATATCCTTGGAATCCTTAAGGAAGGTGCCTTTTGCAATGGAGCCCATCAGTTCCACGCGAGCATCTTTTGGGGATCTCTTTTGGATGACCCTTACCATCTCCTTTGCGAATTTCATTTCCTCTTTCGCTTCCTTTGCGCTTGGCTTTATTTGTTCTAATATATTCTTGAATATCTCTTTGCCCATACATAAAGCTTTAAAATTAAAACTCTTAAATCTTTTCATGAGATTTCCATCAATATTATTGTCTTTGTTTCTGTTGTTTGCCTTGTTTGGCTGCATAAGTGAAACAGACGTTTCAACCAATTCTAAAGATTCACTTCAATCCATTAGCCCATTTGATTTCAATGACGATGGCATAAACGAAGTCAGCTTGATGAATTTTGCACCAGTTAAACTGAAGAATGGCATGACTGTTTCAAGGCAGGTGATTGCAAAAGCGAATGTTGACTATAAATTATCCTCCTTCAATGACATCACTGATGCGAACCAGCTGATGATTTCAAGCCATTTGAATGATTTTCTTGGCGTATCAGATGCGTTTGTAGGAAAATGCTCTAATAACATAGGGCTTCAGGTTGATTGCCTGGAGGGCGATCAGTGTGCAAGGCTCTGCGCGGGCATGTCTGCAGACTGTGCAAAGGTTGTAAAAATATATAATTCAGAGCTCGGAATCTCGCTTCTTGATTTCGTGAAGCAAAGAAGGAATGTCGAAGGCACACTATCTTCGCTAATGGATTCTGCCAAGAAGCTTCCTGGCTCAAACCCGGAGAAAAGAATCGCCTTTGTCAATGACCTTAGCAGCCTTGTCAATTATTATTCTGATCTTCTTGCAAATCCTGTCTTTGTTTACCAGAACCTGAAACTCTGCGACACCAACGGCCTAGATGCGACCAGCCTTGATATGATTCTGTCAATTCTGGGTAATGTGGACAGGAGCGTTTCTTACTATGATTACAGGGTAATGATAAATACAGAAACAACAAACAGCGGACTTTCCTTTGTCGATGTTTCAATGACTGACATTATTCCAAATGGGGCTGAAGATGTCTATTCCCCACAGCCTTCTACCATAAACAAGCAAGTGGTATGGGAAAGCGTCAAGATATCGAGCGACAAGCCCAAGCATATTTTCATCTATGCATTTTCATCTACTCTTTCTCCAGAGGAGATGCAGAATAATTTCCAATCGCCGAATGTGGTTGCAAAAGAGTTTTCATTCGGTTTCCTGAATCCTGTTTTCGGAATATATGGTTTCTTTTATGGGATAACCAATAACTATCATCTTTCCTTAGGTTTTGCATTTGCATTTGCAGTGATAATCATACTTTTGCTTTATCTTCTTTTGAGGATAATCATAAGTGTTGCACGCGCATATCTTGCAAAGGAGCCTGTTCAATACGGTTTCAAGAGGGTGGTTTCAAGAACTGGCATCACCTGGAGGAGCGACATAGTAGTTGGCGTGGTTTGTTTAATTATTGCATTCGTGACGAGCTTCATGTTCGCTAAATCTGTGAATTCCCAGCTTGACATATACCAGTCCATAGATCTCTGGGTCAAATCCGACATCTGGTCCTTTGTCTCAGTCGTTGCATTCTTTTTGGGAGGAGTTTTCGTATATCTTGCAGCTGAGAATAAGGTGAAAGTGCATTTCCTAGAGCAGTTCTATGGCAAAGAGATAAGCGGTGCAACAGAACTTTTCTCCACAAGAGTTTCAAGGCTCAAAGATAAGTTAAATGAACTAAAATCCTTGATAGATTCTCTTTCCAAGGAAGATGGTTTTGATGTTGGCAGGGAGTATGATGTGCTTGCTTCGATCTCATTGAGCAAAATAAATGAAGCTTCTAAGAATCCGACATCTGATTATAAGAGAGCTGTTGAATCTGATCTTGCGCGTGTAGAAGATGCAGTTGAAGCACTTATAGAAAGGAAAAAGACTGCAGATGAGAATTGGCCCAAATGGTCAGAGGACATGAAGAAGATAGTGCAGGATAATGGAGAAATTTATCTTTCAAGCCTTTCCTTTATTCCGTCCTCGCTTAGGTCCTGGGCCCTCACACGTTTCATAAAAGAGAACAAGTCCCTTGGCCTGTCGCTTGAGAACGAGGCTGTAAAGAAGAAAACTATAAATATGGCAGACGTTGCAGATGATTTTGTGAGGAAGGATCTTTTCAAGGCAGTTGTCCTTACTAAAAATGGAAAAGTGATTTCTTCCAAGGTTAAGGATGGCAGCGATACTGTTGTAAGCATGCTCAGCCTGAAGATGTTTGGGTATCTTTCAGGCTTGCTGAAGACCCTTAGGTTTTCCAGCTATAATTCAGTTGCATCAGTTGGCAACCGCCTTGTCATGGTTGCAATGAAGCAGGATGAGTATGAGAGCATGGTGATTGTGGAGAAGGCAAAGTTCAAGGATTCTATAGCAAAGTGGAGAGAGACTGTTGGAAGGCTGTCGTAGAAAAAATCGATATATATATATATATATTCTTTTCTTCCTTTATTTTATTCATGAAATTCAACAATAATTTCTTGATTGTCGGATTATTATTGGTGTTTTTGTTTGTAGGCTGTACTTCAAGTGGAGATGCTGCTGCTAAAACAAGCTTTGCCAAGCCAGTTGTCAAACCCGTTGTAACTGACACTGTTGCCAAGGCACCTGTTCAATACAAGGCTTTGCCCCAGAAAGCTACATCGCCTTATTGGGCTTCGATCGAAATATATGATCAAGGAAAACTTTCACAAATAGATATAGTTCAAGAGAGTTATTCATCAAAATATACTAGGGTTGCAGGTTCGGAGTATAATGTTTTTGTGGAGAGGGTCAATCCAGGCTACACCTACGGCGCAAAATGGGCCAAAATATCTATTGTTCTTAATGGGGTCGCGCAGGCATCAGGAGTAGTCAATACCGGAGAGTCTTTGAGTGCAGGCACTTTCAAGGTTACCTTGAAGGACCTGGCAGTTAACCCGAAAAGATCATGTGCGATAATGTCAGGAAATCTCCTTTGCATAGGCTCTCCAATACGTATTGGCGGGGAAACTGTAGTTTTGGAAAAGATAAGCCCTGGTTATTCTTATGGTGCAAAGTGGGCTCAGGTAAAATATGACAGTTCTCCAGTATCACGAGTCCTTAATACCGGGGATTCTGTAACTATCGGCGGACAAAGAGTTACTCTTGAAGATATCAGCATAGCAAATCCAAATTCAGGAAGGGCGTCATTCCAGGTAAAGGATGCCAATGGAAATGTACTGATTGAAGATTCTTTGGAAAAAGGTGGACAAACAATAGTCAGACTCCAAAACCAATACACAATTTCGGTTTCAGAAATCGCTCCTGGCTATACATATGCTGCGAAATGGGCAAGGGTTTCAATCAATTCAGATGCAGGGGTTGTTTTTGACGGAGTTGCTTTCATAGGCCAAACAATTCCTTTAGGAAATGGCGGTAACTTCATATTAACTGATTTAACCGGAGTTCCAAAAGGCAGTGCAAGAGCAATTGTAAGTGTTTTGGACAACAATAGAAATGTACTTTCCCAACAGGCAATTGTTGAAGGCGCTACGAAATCCGTATTAGGCATGGATATCGAGATAAAGAAGGTCAATCCTGGATATACCTTTGCTTCTAAATGGGCAAGAATAAAAGTCGGGGTTTTGGAAGGTGTGATCGGATTTGGCGATACATTGCGCTTAAACAATGGTGAATTCGGCGTCAGGCTTGACGATATATCTATTCAGAATTCAGAAACCAGCAGGGCATTATTGCAAATCTCAAGAAACGGAAACCTTGTGAAGGAAGTTGGTGTTCGTGAAGGTTCGAATTTTAGGCTAGACGATGGCAAAACAGTTACAGTTAATGCAGTTGCTCCTGGTTATACATATGGTGCAAAGTGGGCAGATATAAGCTTGGATGCAACAAGAGGAGTTATTGGCGTAGGTGACCAGCTTAACGCAGGAGATTACTCGATTAAGCTTATGGACCTGAGCACCTATTATCCAGAGACTTCGAGAGCCTCCATAAGAGTGAACGACGCAAATGGCAATGCACTCTATTTCGGTTCGATTGGAGAAGGGGCTTCTGAGGATACTGGCTTAGGATTTAATGTCCAAGTTAAAGAAGTTGCTCTGGGTTATGCCGATGGTGCCAAATGGGCAAGGCTATTGGTCAATGGTAGAGAAGGAGTGGTGAATGTCGGAGAACGAGTTGATGTCAGGCTTGCCAATGGCGGAAGGTATACAGTGGCTTTGGAAGATTTGACAGTTCCTGCCAAGTAATCACCTATTCTTCTTTTTCTATTTTCTTTTCCATTTTGTGACACATATTTTTAAATATTTCTGTTATAATAAATGGTAGAGTAGAATAAATATGTCCAAATTCTTGACAAGAAATCGTTTATCTGGCCGGTTTTCTCCTGAATCGAAAGTTGGGTTTATGCAGGATGGTATATTTACAAACAGTTCGTTCAGCCTTCTGAAGCTTCATCCAGAGCAGCGTGCCGGCATGTTAAATATTATAGAACTTGACTCGATTGCACACAATCTCTGTTCATTGCCAGGTCCAGGGAATGATATACCTGCAAGGTTCAGGTCAGGAGTCTATGCAGTATATGTCTTCAACAATATTAAAAAACAGAAAAAAACAGAAAAAACAGAGAATACTGTTTCACAAATATGTATGAAAGGCACTGAATGTTTTTTTGAATTGCCACCAAACATTAAAAAACAACAGGGAGTCGTACTTTTTGATTCCTCAATCCTTGTTTTTAACTCCGAAAAGCGGATAGTTAAAACCTCGGTCTTGTTTGATTCTGATTTGCATAGCCTTAGGATTACCAGCCACTCCCCTCTTTTGCAATTAATGCGTCTTCCTATATGCGATGAAACAGGATTCGTCAGGAGTTTCGGAACTAATCTGGAAACGAATAATGATTTCCGGATGTTCCATTTCATAAATAAGGGAGAAGGCCATGGGTTTGTTACATTGTTGGCTAACTGCAAACGTTTTTCAGTAATGGAACTTGGCACCCATACTGAATTGGCTGCGTATGTGCCACAGATTACATTTGTTTAATGTTTTCGGTTTCGGGTCTAGAGTCCAGAGTCTGATAAATCGACGATTCGATTTATGTTGTCGCTTGTCAAGCGAATGATGTCAGCTATCCATCAACCTGATTCCTGCCATGACTCTTTGCGATACTGACGAATGGATTCTTGATGACTCAGATTCAAGTTGACTAAGTACGTTAGTTTTTATTTGTTCAGAATGTGGTCCTGAAAGTGGGGCCAACGCTTCTCCAAGAAAATATCTATTTGATCCGATATCTGAAACAAATACACTAGATGTAATGTGGTTGAACAAACCCTGGAAATCGTTTTGTTCCAAAAAACGTGCAGTTTGCCTATTGAATATTTCAATACTCTGGATGGTTTGGGCCAAGCATTGCCTGAATTCCTTTGGTATTTGGCAAGTTGCTATCCATGCCATCAGCGCAGAATAATCTCCTGTGCCACCAAAATCCCTTGTCATTTGCAGTTCTGATTTAGTCCTGTCGACTATTGAACCTATTGCTTCATGCGATAATCCAAAAATAGATAGATGGCTATAAGGTATTTCCATGCGCCCCCTCTCTGAAGTATATCTTGCAAATTCGGTTTCACTCCAAGAGCTATGACTCGCATATAAAATATCTGTCAAGTATCCTTTTATTTTTTTCTTCAGTTTCAAGTTCTCCCTTGCAATCATTCTTTTTGCCTCGCCATCTCTTCTGACTTCTGCTGATCTTCTACTAATTTCTTCTTCTAATTTTTTTTCCGATGATTTGAGTCTGTCGGTTTTGCGGTCACTCAATCTTATGATTGGAATGCTCAGGGCCAAAATTGCTGCGCCTGCAATCATTATAATTCTGTTAACATCAGGTCCAGTTCCAAATAGTGTGCTGAATATGTCCTTATATGCTAAAGGTATTACTATAAACTCGCCCAGTGCCAAGATTCTTGCTGCCTTTCCAATCCTGTCCAACCATGAAATTTTTGTTTGTATTCGTTCAAGATCGATCATTTGAGTTATAGGGAATATCTCTTCATGTCCATGCATTTTATTTCTCATCTCTTCAACTGAAGCGAATCTTTCGGAAGGCTCAAGTCTCATAGCCCTTATAACCACTTCTCTTTCTGTTTGATCCATAATCTGTTCAAATTCGAATGCTTCTTTTTCACTAGTATATTGCATTTCATGTCATATGCAAAGTTCAGCCAATAGGTAGCCCAATGACCAGATATCTCCCTTGCTATTAGTTGAACCATAGAATGTTTCAGGTGAAGTTGGGCCGAATGTTCCTGCAACACCTAATGTGGATAGTTGGTCTCGCTCTTCTCTTTCTCCAGCAGGAATCGCACCGCCAATCTCGAACAACTTGACATCCCCATGTTCATCAATAGAAATATTGCTTGCTTTCAAATCCCTTAAAACGATTCTCTGGCCGTGAGCATATTCAACAATGTCCAGCACTTGCCGCATGATTTCCTTTTTTTGGTCAGGGTTGATTGTGCCAATCTCGCTTAATGTTTGCCCTTCTCCCCATTCTCGCACTACATAGATGTTTCCATCAGCAATTTGCGACTCGTAATACTTTGAGATACCTGGATGGTTCAGCCTTTGCCCGATTTGAAACTCGCGCTTTGTATGTTTTGCCTGCGGAGATCCATCATCTTTCACCTCTTTTATCCCTACAAACTGGCCTGTTCGAGTGTCAAATGCTTTGTAAACAGTTCCGTTCTGGCCTCTGTCAAATGTTTCTTTTATCTCATATCTTCCTAAAAGAACTAGTGATTGTGCTTGAGGGAGAGCAGTCCCTCGCCTGCATTGTATTCTAATTTGTTGCTCAAGCGTAACTCGAACCATAAGTGCAATGTGTTGAATTATGTTTATAAATATGATTAACTGGCCATTTGAGGTACTTATTTA
>JBDRPL010000013.1:0-8516 GCA_043827025.1 Microcaldota archaeon | reverse complement strand
GATGGAGGTGCAAACACAACTTTAGTAGGCTGTGCCAACACAACCATAACTCCAGGAGAAGCCAGGCACACTATTTTATTTTATACAAATGACTCAGCAAATAATGTAAACACAAGCAGTAACCTGACGTTCACAATAGACCTCACAGTTCCAAGCCTGACTATAGAATCTCCAATCGATTCTGCAGAGTATCTAACTAGTTTTGTTGACCTTTATTTTACAGCATCTGATTCTGGAGCTGGTTTGGATAACTGCTGGTATTCTTTGGATGGTGGGGCAAACACAACGCTAACTGATTGCCTAAACACAAGCATAACTCTGGAAGTGGGGGTCCATAACCTCACATTCTATGCGAATGATTCTGCAAACAATGTAAACGCAAGCAACAACATAACTTTCTATATGATTGTCGGTGCAATACGCCACTCTAGTGAAGGTGAAAATATCAAAATAAATGTAGAGTACATTCAAAATTGGAATGAAGCATCGCAAATATGTGTGAATGAGCCAATGGAAATAGGTATATTTGTGGACAAGTTAGAGGGTAAAAATGCTGAAGTGAAAATAAATTATCTTGACATCTTCTCTACTATCGTTTTTGAAGGGGTTACTAGTCCTGATGGAAAGATAAGTTTTACTCCTGAAAAAACAGGGACTTATAAAATGCTTATATTTTCAAAAGGAGTTTCCAAGACAGAAAAGTTTGAGGTAACTGAATGCTTGGAAAACACCATTGGGATTCCTGAGGAAAACCATGAACAAGCCAATGAGGGGGATGTAATTCCGAGTAACTTGGCTGAGACTATGACCAGTGAGAATGCTGTTGATGTTGGGGATGCAAAAACAGTGGAAGAGCAACCTAAAAAACAATTAGAAAAAGTAGAGGTGACTACGCAGACCGAACCTAAGAAGCAGGACACGTCTGACACATGTGCATTGCCCAGCTTGTTGATAGTGTCCTTATGCATGACATTGATGACAAGGGCTATTGCTCAATGAGTACCATCAATTTTCATTACATTCTATCGTTTATTAGCTGTGCTCAATAGCGCCAATAAACCATATGTATTATAATGGTTTTTGGTTAAGTATTTCAATAACTTACGAATGTGATTCTTATGGATAGATTAAAAACAGGGATTTCTGGTTTGGATGAGATGTTGAATGGTGGCATACCTGCAAGAAGGCACATTGCAATATATGGTGGTCCAGGTGCAGGAAAGACTTCGTTTGCATTCGAATTCCTCTATAGGGGCGCGAAGTTAAAGGAAAACGGAGTTTACGTTACTCTCGAAGAGACTCAGGAAGATATTGTAGCAAACATGAGGAATACATTTCCGTTGTTTACTGATGTTGATGATATGATAAAGACAAAGAAAATCGAGATCATAAAGCCGGACGAACTCGACCTTGTTGGCGTTGCTGAAATAATTGAAGATCGCATATTAAAGAACAAAGTAAAAAGAGCAGTCATAGATTCATCGACAATGATACGAATGTCTTTTGAAAAGGATATAGAATACAGGAGGACATTATTCGAATTCCTTTCTCTCTTAAGGAATCTGGACTGCACCACTTTGACGACTGTAGAAGCAACCACTTCAAAGAGGGAAGAGATGAAGTATGATATAGAGCATTTCGTAATGGATGGGATTATCAACCTCTATTCGTTAGATAGGGGCGAGACCAGAATAAGGGCACTTGAAGTATTCAAGATGCGAGGCACTGATCATTCAAGGGATCTTGTTCCACTTAAGGTTACTCCTTCTGGGATAAAGGTATATGTAGGGGAGAAAGTTTTCTAGAAAGGCTTAGGATGAGGCTCAAAAGGGTATTTCGATGCAAGACACCAAGAATTTTCTGTTCGCTTCAATCAACACGCTCATTCTAATTTTGGGACTTAGTCTTTTTAATATTCTGGGCTTTAGTTTTAATTGGATTTTGCTATATGTTGTGATTGCCGCATTCTCTTTATACCTGATCAAAGAAGATGGGTATGATATAAATGCATTGCATTTTGTTTTTGCGCTTGTTGCAGGTGGGTTGATTGCGCTTGCGTTCAGCGGCCTGAAATTCAACCAGGCACTTTTCACACAAGCTATTATCTGTTTTGCCCTTCCGTTTATTGCGCTCAAGATACGGCGTAAATTAGTTAAATAGGTGGAGTAACATGTTCGATCACAAGTCTTTAGAAGCTGAGATACTGGATTTCTGGAAGAAGAAAAAAATATACGAGCAACAGCTGGAGAAAAATAAGGAAGGCAAGCCCTTTTATTTCTGTGATGGGCCGCCCTATGCCACAGGCCAGATACATCCAGGTACTGCATGGAATAAGACTATGAAGGATAATATCTGCAGGTACTGGAGGATGAAAGGTTATAATGTAAGGGCTCAGGCAGGATTTGATACTCATGGCCTTCCAATAGAGGTCAAAGTCGAGAAGGAGATGAACATCCAAAACAAGCAGCAGATAGAGGATAAGGGGATCGACAAATTCATAAACGCATGCAAGGATTTTGCTACAAAATATATCGAGATAATGAGTAACCAGTTTCTTTCTTTGGGCGTATGGATGGACTTTAACAATCCATACATAACTTACAAGGACAGTTTCATCGATTCTTCCTGGAAGACAATACAGATGGCACAGGAAAAAGGCCTTCTTTCAGAAGGTTTCTATGTTTTGCCTTATTGCTATAGGTGCGAGACTACAATGGCGAATTATGAATTGGAGTATGGCGAAGAATCTGACCCTAGCGTTTATGTCAAGTTCAAGGTGAAGGACAGTAAGGAGAATGAACATCTTATCATTTGGACAACTACTCCATGGACACTTCCTCTTAATATGGCTGTGATGGTACATCCCACTCTTCCATACGTGCGTGTAAAAATCGGCGATGAAGTCTGGATAGTCGCAAAGGCAAGATTAGACCATATCCAGGAAGTTACTGGCGAAAGCCTCACAGTGCTGAGCGAAACAACTGGTAAGAGACTGGATGGCATAAGGTATGAGCACCCGTTTCAAGATAAGATTGACAAGCAGTATGATAGGCGAGTGATCTTGAGCGATGAGGCAGTCACGACCGAAGAGGGTACAGGTCTTGTTCATAGCTCCACAGGGACCGGCCCGATTGATTTTATAGTTGGAAAAAGATATGGCATAGAGTGTTATTGCCCTATTGACGGAAGGGGAAATTATACCGAAGATTTAGGCGGAACATTCGCAGGGAAAAATGTAAAGTCCTCTAATATCGAGATAATTCAGCTGATGCATGCCAATGGCTCGCTGATCAAGAGCAAAAGAATCAAACACAGGTATCCTCATTGTTGGAGATGTAAGACTCCGCTTATATTCCGTGCAACCAACCAATGGTTCATAGAGATCTCAAAGACGAAGGATAAGATGCTTGAAGAGGCAGAGAAGACGGATTGGTATCCTGATTTTGCAAAGCAGCGTTTCAAGGAATTCGTTACTGGTGCGCCAGATTGGTGCATTTCAAGACAAAGATATTGGGGCATTCCCCTACCAATATGGAAATGTGAATGTGGAACTATCAAAGTAATTGGTTCTTCTGCTGAACTCAACACAAAGATCAAGGAGCTTCACAGGCCCTATGTGGATAAGGTAACTTTAGATTGTCCTTCCTGTAAGAAGAAGATGCACCGTGTTCCTGACGTTCTTGATGTCTGGTTTGATTCCGGGAATGCAGTATGGGCATCTCTTGACGAAAAAGACAGAAAAACTTTTGGAGAAGTCGCAGATGTCATAATCGAAGGCCAGGATCAGATAAGAGGGTGGTTCTATTCCTTGCTTGGTTCAGGCATAGTGCGATATAATCAGTGTTCATATAAGAAAGTGATAATGCATGGCTTCTTTGTTGATGATAAGGGAGAGAAGATGAGCAAGAGTGTGGGGAATTTCATCCCTATAGAAGAGATACTTGAAAAATATGGTGCTGACAGCTTTAGGCTTTGGGGCTCTACGAATGCTGCATGGGATGAACTGAAGTTTAATTGGACGGAATTGAAGAAGGCTAGCACAGACCTCAATATCCTTTTCAATTTGGTGACTTTCCTTGAAAGGTTCTATCCAAAGAAGAAAATAAAAGACGTCAAATTTGGAACGGAAGACAAGTGGCTGTTGTCCAGATTAAGTTTGATGATGAAAGACTTTGAACAGAGCTTCGAGGCCTATGACCGCCACAAATCTGTAAAGGTGTTAAGGGATTTCATAGTTGAGGATCTCAGCAGGTTTTACATGAAGCTTGCAAAGGACAGGATTTCGAATGAAAGTGGAGATGGCGCCCTTGCTGCGATCTATGAATCTGTTTTCCAGAGCTTAAGGCTCATATCAATATTCTGCCCTTTCATAGCAGAGCACTCATATAGGAAGTTCTATAAAAAATTCGAGAAAGAAGACAGTATATTCCTGTTTTCCCCTCCATCTATTTCAGAACAGGCGGTGGATAAGAGCCTTGAGGCATTTGGTTCTGTAGTGCAACATGTCTCTTCAGTTGGCCTTAACCTAAGGCAGAAAGCAGGCATAAAGCTCAGATGGCCTGTAAGGACTATTCAGGTTGAAACTTCTTCTCATGAAGTGAAGCAGGCGCTGGAAGCCATGGGACCTGTTTTTCTGAGGCTTATGAATGCCAGGGAATTGAAAATAGTTACAAAGGCCGAAGGAGGCGATCTTGTTTCAGAGGATTTTACTGATGGAAAGCTATATATGAGTAAAGAATTGGACGAAGAACTTTATGAGGAAGGGATCTTCAACGAAGTCAAGAGAAGGATCCAGATGCAGAGAAAGGCAGAGGAGCTTGTGGAATCTGATAAGATAAAAGTTTCCATTTCTGGCGAGAAGGAACTGCTTGCCATGGTTGAAAAGCAGAAAACCAAGCTAATGAAGGAAGTCAATGCAGTTGACGTGTCTGAAAGCTCATCTAAGGATATGACTGAATATGAAATAGACGGAAGAATCGTAAAGATAAGGATATCTAAAGCGAAATGAAATATTATTGGGCTCTATGGGCGAAATGAAGCATATGATGATCCGACGGACATGTGGGATTCAACTTCGTTAAATTCTTATGAGGTAGATATATGGAATCCAAAATCAAAATCAAAGAAACAGCGCTTCTTGTGGTTGATGTTATTAATGGTTGTTGCCATCCAAAATGTGAAATAAAAAAATCGGACATTTCTTTCAATAAAATTCGGAAAGTGATTCCGACCCTCAAAAAGTTTATCTCTCGATATCGAAATGCTGGCGGCCAAGTGATTTTTGTCAAATGTGCCTCTTGGAAAAAAGAATTTTTAGCTAAGAATCTTGTTGAATTATATAATGATCCAAAATGCAGATATTATTCTTCTGATAAAACAGGTTTTAGTGAAAAATTCTTTGAATTAGAACCACAAAGAAATGATTTCATCATTACCAAAAATACTTATGATGCCTTTACTACTCCAAAATTGAATGGATTTTTGAAAAAACAAAAAATAAAGTTTGTAGCTATTGCGGGTGTTTTTGGAGATGGGTGTGTGGCATCTACAATCCAAGGAGGTTTTTCGGCAGGATATAATTTTATTATCTTAAAAGATTTGATAGAAACAACTGATGTTGGAATTAGACAAAAATTACAAAAACTATTAAAGGAACATACCTGGCCAATTCTGTTTGGAAAGACAATCCATTCAAAAAGTTTCTTTGATTTTGTAGGGCGGAATACCCGCGAAACTTAAGTCAAAAGAGAATTAGAATTACTAAAAAAAGCAGAAGAACTTATATCTGTCTTGCGCCAAGCGATTTGAACTTGGTTCTGACACTCATCTTTCCCCAGCAGGTTTTGCATATGCAGTATTTCTTCCTTGCCACTTTCTTTGCGCTCTTCATGCAGCTGTAGCATATGAGCGTGTCGCAGGGATTGCATTTTTCTAGTTTTGGTGTCTGTATTCCGCATCTAGTACATGTTAATATCATTTGAATACCTCACTGCCTCTATAATATTATCTAATACTGTCAATAGAAGTTCTTTTTTGTTGTTTGAAAACCTTTTTAAATGCAATGTCTGTTCTCTTTTGGCCCATGGCATGATGGTGTTTTTAAATTATTAGTTCTTTATAAGAAATGGAGATTCTGATGACTAGAAGGAATGGATCGGCTGCGATTGAGAAACCTTTGGTTTCTGCTCGCCACTTGAAAGGTCAAGCGGCGATTGTGAGAACTGCGTTCTCAGCTCGCACTCTGCGTGGGCAGGCTGCGATAGAATATTTAATGACATATGGCTGGGCAATAGCCGTTTTAGCCCTTATTATCGGGCTTATAGTTTCTACAGGCGTTCTCTCTCCGTCGAACATGATTCCGGAGAAGTGCGATCTCGGCCCTAATTTCCCATGTGAGTTCAGTGTTTTCACTGATGCACATGATACGAAAATAATACTGGCTATTACGAATGGGTTTTCATACGACGTGGGATTGGCGGATTTTAAGCTTTCTCTGGACCAGAGGGATTTCGTTTTGACAGACCCCACAATTGCCCAATTTCCTCAGGAAATAAAGACTGGTGATAGGCTATTGATAAATGCTGATATTCCAGGGCATATAACACCTTCTGGATCCATGAAGAAAATAAGCGCTTCTCTGAATTATTTTTCTTGTGAAGAGACTATTAATCCTGAGTGTATTCTTAATCCGGATAATGTTGGCAATACGCATGGCATAAGCGGCAAGATATTTGCAAATATCCAGAAACAGGAATGATTTTTATGGTGAAAGTCAATTGTGCACTTATCAGCGCTTCGAATAAGGATGGCATCGTCGAATTTGCAAAAGGTTTGTCTGAACTTGGAGTGAAAATCATATCTAGTGGTGGCACTGCTGAACTTCTTTCAAAGAACAAAGTTCCTGTTGTTGAAATTTCCAAAGTAACTGGTTTTCCTGAGATGATGGACGGAAGAGTAAAGACGCTGCATCCAAAAATTCATGGTGGGATTCTTGCTGACCGTTCCAAAAAATCCCATTTAGAGCAGGCAAAGAAACAGGGAATCGAACTCATCGATTTGGTCATCGTCAATCTTTATCCATTTGAGCAGACAATAAGGAAAGGCGTTTCGATTGAGGAAGCAATTGAAAATATTGACATCGGCGGACCTACGCTTGTGCGCTCTGCTGCGAAGAATTTCAAAAGCGTTGGAGTTGTGTGTGATTCTGCCAACTATGGCATAATACTTAAAGAATTGAAGGAAAACAAATGTTCATTAAGCGAGCAGACAAGAAAGGATTTGGCATTGGATGCGTTTTCACATGTTGCCCATTATGATGCAGTTATCGAACTATACCTTCGCAAGGCATTTGGCAAGACTGATTACCCTCATTATCTGAATCTTACTTTCGAGAAATCTCAAGATATGAGATATGGAGAGAATCCCCATCAGTCCGCATCATTCTATTTTGAATTCGATAGGCAAGCCCCATCAGTATCATCAAGCAAGTGCCTTCAGGGCAGGGAACTGTCCTATAATAATATTCTTGACATAAACTCAGCATTTGAATTGGTGAAGGAGTTCAAGGATCCGACTGTAGTCATAGTGAAACATAATAATCCATGTGGTGTTGCAAGCGATCCTGATTTGATTTCTGCTTACAAGAAGGCATTGGCTGTGGATACGGATGCTGCATTTGGGGGAGTCATTTCTATAAACAAGAAGATGGATGAAAAACTGGCAGCATTGATCATCGAACGTTTTTATGAAGTGGTTGTTGCTCCTGGTTTTACTGACAAGGCAAAGGAGATATTTACAAAGAAATCAAAACTTCGATTGATCGAGATGGGCGAATTCAAAACTCCAAAGACCGCACCACAGAAAACATATCGTTCAGTTGTCGGTGGGTTATTGGTGCAGGATCTTGATAATGAATTGCTTGACGAGTCTAAGCTAAGGGCGGTTACAAAAAGAAAACCGACTGATCAGGAGATGAAGGATCTGATATATGCATGGACAATCTGCAAGCACGTTAAGTCAAATTCAATTGTCTATGCTAGAAATAATCAGGCAGTTGGCATTGGCGCGGGCCAGATGAAACGCATTGATGCTGCGAAACTGGCTGCAATGATTGCCGAGAGCTATGGAGAAACTGTAAAAGGATGTGCAATGGCTTCTGACGCCTTCTTTCCGTTCAGGGATGGAGTTGATGCTGCTGCAAAGGTTGGAGTCACATGTGTAATACAGCCAGGCGGTTCAATAAAAGACCCAGAAGTCATAAATGCTGCCAATGAGCATAATCTGGCAATGGTTTTCACAGGGATGAGGCACTTCAGGCATTAGACAAATTCTGCGAACCTGGACAGTGTATATAAACTTTACTTTCCTATTGGTAATCGTGATTCATATGAAAAATGCTAATCTGGCGCTGTTTGCGCTTCTTATTGGATTTATGGTGTTTATGGCTGGATGCACGCAAGGCGATGGTTCGCTTGCAGGAAAGGCAGGGGCAAAACCATTGACTTCTCAGACTGCAC
>JBDRPL010000012.1:0-9554 GCA_043827025.1 Microcaldota archaeon | reverse complement strand
AGAACATCTTCAGGACGATTTTGAAATCGTACTTGGTATATTCAGAATAACGAGAATTTGATTCCAATTCTCCAACAAGGCCAATCAAATCGTCTTTAGTTGCCTGACGAAATGGTTTCTTCAGCCAGTGGCACATAAACCTTAGACAATAGACAACTTTTGCCACCCTACCATGGCTGGATCCTTTCGCCAGCCTGACCCTAGAAAAAGAGGTTATTTCATTTTTATTATCGCCACAAACCAAATCGTCGCCGTCCAGCTTCTTCAAACTGAGCTCCAACCTGTGCGGGTAATTATACAAATCGATTCCACCAATCATACATACCATCTCCCGCTTACGAGGTATTTATGGCTTGTTGTAGATTACGGCACATTCATGCTGAACGGCTAGTGAACTGATACTGAGCAAAAATGCAGGGGACGAGATTTTCACAAACCCGTTAAATGCTCTTTGGGTTTTGGGTAATCCCTAGCCTTTGCCCATAAGAAGGGCAAAAGTACAAAGGCTTGGACTTTGAACTCGCGTAGACGCTAGGTCACTGAACCATTCACAGAACCTTTTGAAGTTGCACCGCATGGCTTTTAGGTGATACCTAGCTTCCCGATTGAACCATATTTGGTTCAATGGGCGCAATGAACGAAGTTCATTAGCGTTGCCATGTGTCTATACTGTTCCAAAAGGCTCGGTCCTGAATCCAGCACGTTTGACCGCTCCGCCACCCCTGCATGAGTGTAACGAATGCTGGGGGCATAAAACGAGTACGTTTTATACAACCCCCTGCTTAATTATCTTGAATTTCAGGTGATTTTGAATAGAATTTCAAAACAGCCCTTCTGATCAAGAGTTAATAAATACAGGGATAGGATTTTAAAAACAAACCCTGGCCGACACCTGCAAAACTAGAGCATATATAAACTTTAATACCAAAAAGATGATATGAGTTTTGAAAAAGTCCCAGAAAAAGGACTCATTCGCGACATAAAAAGATACAAAATTATATCTGCATTCTTCCTGATAGCCCTTGTCTTCTTTTTCTCCAGCCTGCTGTTAGATGGCGAAACCATGAAATATGCTGCCATAGTGATAATAATTCTTGGTGGTATTTCAGTCAGGATGACATGGGTCCAGCCTTCATTCATATCAGAACAGACAAACCTGACCAACGTATCGATTGCAACTTCCTACTCCTTCTTGTTTTTAGGGTTCATGTTAGGATTGGTTTTTCTGATGGACTCATTCGGCATTAAAATAGAAAACATGACATTTACCATATTCGGCTGTGTCCTATTGAGCATAATTGCAGCAAGCGTATATCTGGCATATAAAATGAAATACTATTTATAAAAATAAGGAAAGAAAAATAAAAAGATAAATGGATAATTTATCCCAATACCTCTAAGTCGTTAGCATAGAATGGCATTGAAGATTGTTCCTCACTCTCCAATGGGGCTCCGCCGAGGACGCTTGCGCCCTTGACACCAGTTACGATTGCAACGATTTCAAGCTTGCCCTCATAGTTCTGGATGATTCTTGCTCCCCACTTGACATTCGCTTCTGCATCCATCTTCTCAGTAATCATTTCTCCTGCCTTGATTGCATCACCTAGTGTGAGGTCAGAACCGCCGCTGATGTGGATCAATGCGCCTTTTGCACCTTCGAAATCAACATCCAGTAATCTATTTTTAATGACTCCTTCTGATGCTGCTCTTACCTTGTCAGTGCCTTTTCCTTCTCCTACTGCGATAAATCCGACTCCACCGCCTTCCATAATTGACCTTACGTCTGCAAAGTCAATGTTAATCAAAGATGGCTGTGTGATTGTCCAAACCAGACCAGAAATTGCCCTTGCAAGAATTTCATCTGCAACTGCAAATGCTTCTGTCATTGGCAAGTTAGGTACCAATTGGACCAACCTGTTGTTATCCAATATAATGACTGAGTCGCAGAATTTCTTCAACTTACCTATGCATTCATCAGCCTTCTTTCGTCGAGCTCTTTCCAAAGCGAATGGGTATGTGACCATTGCGACCACAATCGCGCCCTGCTCCTTTGCAATCTGCGCAACAATAGGTGCTGCTCCACCACCAGTTCCACCGCCCATACCTGCACATATAAATGTAAGATGCGCACCCTCTAATTCCCTCTCAATCAATGGCCTGTCGATCTCTGCAGATTTTGCACCCTGCTCCGGGTATCCACCTGCACCAAGACCTTTTGTCACTGACTTTCCAATCAACACTTTCTTTGCCCTTTCGTGGACAATGTTCAAGTGCTGCTTATCAGTATTGATAGCCACTAAATCAGTACCTTTGACGCCCGATTTTATCAATCGATTAATCGTATTGTTTCCTGCACCTCCAATACCGCAGGTTACAATTTTAATCGATTCAGAACTTAGGTCGCTTTCAGGTTCCGCTGGTCCAACATTTTCTCCAACTACAGATCTAATCAAATCTTCCATAACTCATACACCTTTGATCAATATCTCTTGATCATGTTTTTACCATATTGTGAATTTTCGTTCACAATAGTCAAAAACGAACACGTTTTTGACATCCACAGTTTGCTTCATTTTTACGGGAGGGGATGGTTGATACTATCTCGGAATTTTTATATTTAAATAGATTTGTATTCTCGAGGGAAACTGCTTTGTCTTAAATGTTTCCAAAGCAACACAGAACTAAAAAACCCTAGGTAGATTTTTAAATACATTTAGTAAATACATTTATCTATAAAAGAAGCTAATCTCGAGGAAAATGTGTTCAAAAATGCAAGGGAGTAGGTAGAAATGGTCAAAGTTATCACAATAATGGACGATATCTATGCAGATCTTTACAGGCTGAAGAAACCCCGGGGAATGAGCTTCAGCCAAATACTTCGCGAGCTAGTAAAGGAAAGCGAAAAGGAAGGAAAAAACATTATCTCTTTTGCTGGGTCTATCGAAGAAAAAGACATAGACAAGAAATCAAAAGCTGGGTTTAGAAGATCACTGATAGAATGGAAGGACGAGTGACATGGAAAAAATATGCCTTGATACTGATGTTGTGTTCGATTTCCTAAAGGGCGAGAAGTCTATTGTTGAGAAGCTGAGATATTATTCTGCAAGAGAAGAGATCTGCGTCTCATCCTTGACACTGTTCGAAATAATGACCACCATAAAAAAACAAGAAGTCGTATTTTCATTCGTGAACAGCCTTAATATTTTAGATTTTGATAAGAAATCAGCCACCATAGCTGCAAGAATATTTGATGAGCTCGAGGAAAAGGGCATGAAAGTAACCATGGAGAACATGGTAACTGCAGCAGTATGCATAAAAAACAATGCATTTCTTTTCACAAAAACAAGGAAAAAATACGAAGGAATACAAGGGTTGAAACTAGTATGAAGAAATCTAGAAAGAACAAGAATGAATTATTTTTTCTGACGCTCAAACATTTCCTCTACTTCAGAAGCAGTAGTAACTTCATTTATCCCCTTGTCATCTCTCAGTTTAACCATACGGGGAAATCTAAGAGCATAACCTCTCTCGCCAGACACACCACACGTATGAATTGAAGACATGGTAATGTCATCGAATGCGATTTCAACCACATATTTTGGTTTGACCCAAAAATCAGGGGAATCTATCTTGTATTCAAGATCTCTAGGTGGCGATTTGGTACTCGCTTTTTCCAAAACAGTTTGCAGTTCCTTCATCTGCTCCTCAGTGAAACCCGACCCGATTTTTGCAATTGTCTGAAGTTTCTGATTGTCAGTGTTTTTTACTGCGACTAGAAGCCCGCCGAATTCGAATTCTGCCCTTGAGCCTTTGCCAAGATAATAGCCGACTATGACTGCATCAATCGTATCCACTGAAACGCCATAGGATTTCTTCATTTTTATCCATGCAAACTTTCTCTTGCCTGCAGTGTACGGCGAAGAAAGGTCCTTTGCCATTATGCCTTCCAGGCCGTCGCGGATGGATTTTTCGAATAACTTCTTTATTTCATCCCCTGATTTGACCATGTGCTTCTCACTAAGTTTCAGGATGCCTTTTGGAAATAATTCCTCCAGCTTCCTTCTTCGGGCGCCATAGGATTCCGAAGTATAATCCTTGCCATTCAAATAAAGAATATCAAAACAGAAGATATTGAGTGGTAGATCAACAGATGCCTCTTTTATATTATGCTTCCTCCTCCTTTGCATTGTCTGTTGGAATGAAAAATACCTGTGCCTTTTCTCGTCATAGGCCAATGCCTCGCCTTCAAAAATTATTTCATTAACGCTGAGTTGTTTTATTGCATTCGTAACATCAGGAAACATGTGGGTCATTTTCTCTAACTTTCTTGAATATATCTCTACTTTGTCGCCTTTCTTGTGGCACTGCAATCGAAAGCCATCGAACTTCAACTCAATTGCGCACTCTCCCAACTTCTCGAATATTTCTGATGGCGTACTCAATCTTTCAGCAAGCGCAGGCATCAATGGCTTGAAAGGCGTGACTTCGAATTTTTTTATTTTTTCAGGAGTCTCGAAGAACGTTTTTGCAACATAACCCAGGTCACAGCACACGTTGTATGCCCTTTCCAATTCTTCTCTGAGAGATTTGTCACCTGTTTTTGAAACAGAGAATGCATCGATTATTGTTGGGTCTCCGACTCCAAGACGAAGCGTTCCCGTGACGAATCTAATGATGAATCTTGCCTCAAGAGGAGTTGAATTGTTGAGGAGTTCAGTGAGGTATTTTATCTTCAGATCCTGGCTTCCAGAACCGCTTATTAGTGCGATCTTGACAAGTGAATTATAAATGTAGCTTATGCTCATATTAACTGAAGAGAGAGATTGCTGTTTTTTCTTTGATATCAATTCTTCAGCTGTGAGGCCAAGGTCTCCGCTTTTCTTGTAGTTTTCCTCGACTTTCTTTGGATCGTAGCCAGAAGATGAAGCCACTGCAGCAATTGCAAACCTTTCGCCCAATCCAAGATTAATTCCTTCATAAGGTGGGGACAATATTCCCTGAGTGAGATAAACCAACTTATCTATTTCATTTGATTTCGTTTTCTTGAACAACTCTGCCAGAATATCAGTCATCTCAAGCCTTCCGCTGATTGACTCTATCTTGGAAAAGACATCTGCCACATCCCTGAAAAGGAGCATGGAATGAATGCGCAATAAAGGTATTTATTGGTTGCCTTGGCAAATAAAGTAATGGATAGAAAGAAGATTGATAAACTGGTGAAGGCACTCGCCAGCGAAAACAAGGAAACACGTGACACGGCAATCAAAAAACTTTTCAGTCCCGGAACGAAGCCTATTGATAAAATCCAAATTCTAGAGGAGTGCTCCAAAGGATTAATTGAACCTTCGTTTGAAGATAAGATGGACTTTTTAATTTATATATCCCTGCTTAAGATGAGGGTCAAGGATGACAAAACGAGACTGAAGGGTGTCAAAGGCCTTGCACCTGTTCCTGCCAGGTATATCACACCTGCACTTCCTGCACTTGCAAAGGCAATGAAGGACAAGAATCCGAAAATACAGAAAGAAGCAATGAAGATGGTTGCATGGTCCTCGAAAGAAAACGACGTATCATCCACAGTTCCTACTTTCCTAAAGATCGCAAGGGGAGAGACGACCAACCAGCCTGATGCCATCCTGTGGATCGCAGAACTCGCAAAAAACAGAATAGACATCTCCTCTGCAGTTGGTTTTTTGAAAAAACGCATGAAGACTAAATTGGGGTTAGAACCATATTACGTGGGAATTGCATTGACTGGCCATTATATCCTCAATCATAACATGAAAGAAGTTTACAAACTGATGCACGGCAAAAACAAATCTGTTGTATTGGGATGTATAACGCGGTTAGGCCAGAAAAAAGATTTGAAATTGGAGGGAAAGGTGTTGAGTTCTCTTGTAGCCCTACTAGGAAGCGGTGAATATGGGGCAGGAGCGCAGTTTGCAATTGAACGGATGAGCCTGACTGATAGATCAATTGCAGACAAAGTGATTGAAGAGGTCAAAAAGCAGAAATTAGATAAAGAAAACCCCTGTGTCAAACAGTTGTTTGCCAAATACAACGGAGCCTTCAACTTCGACAATGTTCCAAAAAAAGAATGGGAATGGGATGTGGAGGAATCTCACGACTGTTCTGGGAGCAAGAAGGGAGTAAACACTAATGAAGGATATCTTACATGGTACAATGAAGGATGGGATAAAGGAGGGGGAGGCATGACAATTTTTATTCAATCATACTCTGATTTTCTCAAGAACGGACCTGATATGGAGGAAGTACCTGAAAATGTTGTAAGCGAATTGAAAGCTATTCTTGAGGGAGCACACGTAACAAATCATAAAGATGAGTTTGACGAAATAGAAAAACAGCTTGGAGACGAGTCAAAGGAAATAGTGGAAGAATCTGCAATAAAAATTTTCCGGCTTGTTACCCAAGGAAGGGATGTTTCAAGATTCATACCAAAACTTGTGAAGATTCTCAAAGAACGAACGGATTTAACAGAAATAGCTTATGGCATCGAACAGAATAGAGTATTGGAAGTTCTTGGCATGGTAATCGACCGGAACAAGGCAAATGCAGACAAAGTGATTGAAGAGATAAAAAAACAAAAGGCAGATGCCTATGCAAACCGGCTCATGATAAAATACGAAGGCCTTTACAAATTCGAGAATGTCCCTAAGAAAGACTGGATGCAGACAAGTGACCAATACTGGACAAAAGGAATACATACATACGAAGGCTATTTGACCTGGTATGCTCGCAGTTCAAATCAAATGAGCGGAACCAGCGAAACCTACCAATCCTATTCGGATTTCTTGAAGAACGGGCCTGTGGAGAAAGGAATTCCAAAAAAGGTATTGGATGAGTTAAAAGAGGTTTTGAGCAAAGCGAGAAATGTGAAAAAAATAAACAGATGCCTGGAAGCTCCAAACGAACCCTTCGCCATAGCGAAAGTAATTGCAGACCTGGAGAACTATGATTCGTTTCCAATCGCTCCGAATGAAGCCAATGATGCGATCCTTGTGCTTTTGGAATTAATGAAAGGTAGGGAGTATGCAATTACAATGAAATTGCTTGTCAAAGAGCTGAAGAACCAACTGAAGATTTACAAGGAAAAGAAAAAGACGATTCTGTTTACTGCAAACGGAATGATGGAGTTCTTCAAAAAGGCAGCCACGGCAGGAATAGACATCTCTCCTGCAGTCCCTGACATAAAGAAATACGCCAAACTGGACCAATTCGGAAAAAAGGATGCTGAAGATGCGTTGAAAGAGTTTGCCAATAGAAAAATGAAAAAATAGGGAACTATTCTCTTATCTCAAACCCCTTATAGGCTGTAAACGGACTCCTGAAAACATATTCCACTTCTTTTACCTGTGAACCTGCTGGGCCTTTTGATGCCCATTCCAGGAATTTGAACAGCTTGTCTTCAGGGCCTTGTGCCAAGATCTCTACAGCGCCGCTGTCCATGTTCTGGACATAGCCGATAAGGCCAAATTTGTCAGCCATCTTCTTTGTATTGTCCCTGAAATTTACGCCCTGGACCTTGCCAAATACGTGAATGTGGATTTCACTCATGCCACTAGCATAACTCATAGAAGCTCTCCCCTTGCCTGCTCTATCTGCATTCTTGCAACATCCTGCTTCCTCCTGAATTCAGGAAGAACAGAATTGGAAAACCGTAGCGGAATAAGCTGATTGTATATTTCCTCCATTGTCTCAAAGAATTTCTCTGCCTTTTTCTTGTCCCCATGCCTTAGGGATTCGTACATCTCCCTTTTTATCTCACCAGTCGCGTCAAGCAGACCGCAAAGATAAGGCTCTGGAGGAACCTTAAGATCATCAAATGTCGGGATCTTCTTCCCTTCTATGATTGCAAGAATGACTTTAGCTTCTACATACTCCTGGAGTATGTGTTCGATATGGCCTTTGAACATCTCCGCATATTTCTTAAGGCCCTTTAACTCCTCCTCAACATCTGCAATGCATTTCTTGGCTTCTGCAATGTCCTTCCCATGTATTGATTTTATAGCATTGGAGCATGAACGGACAACTGTCCTTGTCTTCGAATGAACAAGATCGAACTGCTCTTCCTTCTTCATGAGTATTGATTCTATCTTCTTTATGCCTAATTCCATTGTTACACCTTAATAGATGTCACAATAAATATTTATAAAGAGATTAATTTACTTCTTTTTGAAAATCATAAATACAATTGAGATGATAATGGCAGAAACAAAAGTCAAAACGAGTATGCCCACTATAAACATGTAAACAGGCCCTAGCTCAATAACGCCATTTTTACCTTGTTTAGAATCAAGAACTTCCGAATCACCCTTAATTTCTAGATTTTGGTTAATTCGAATATTGTTAGACAGGTCTTGTTTATTAATAAAATCTATCCTGGCACTAAGTATTTCTGCTGGAGATAATCGCATGTATGAAACAAACCTTGCCTTAAATTCCTCATTAGCTAAAAGTTGAAGGTCATCCCAGTAAGCAATAATACTTCCTTTTACAACTTTCGTAGGTTCTCCTTCCGATGAATAAATGTTTATCGTATCATCCTCATAATATGAATAATTAACTCCTAAACTAGCTAAAACAGTACCTTCAAAATCATTTTCAGGAACAAATGAAAGATCCACTATGGTGGTATTCTCATACATTTCTCCTGTAATGCGATAGGTCGCAATTTTACCTGTATTAGCTACTTCTAAATCCTTATCCTCGACAATCAATTCCAATGGAGTTTCGTTGAGAGGTTGGGGGGCCTCAATAGTAATGTTTAACTCTTCCAAAATCGTGTCATTTACAACATCCTCTTTGAACTGGCAGGATTCAAAATAAAAGTCTGATGATCCTGCTCTGAAGCCTGATTTAGACGAAAAAAATTCATAATTACCAGTATTCTTTGTCCGGAACATTACCATGCCTGAGTCATCAGTATATTGTTCGCCTATCTGAGTATATTCCAAATTAGACATGCCTGTATAGAAAAGCCGGATTTTCACCCCAGAAACAGGAGTTGATCCGCTAGTCACTTTGATTTTTGTCTCTTCTGCCATGCAATTGGAATACGTCTGGAAGTTCAGATAACTTAATCTGCCTGTTTGACCTGGTTCAGGGTCGACTTTCTTAACTGGAATGGATACTATGAAATTTATTGAATTGCTTGTATTTACATGGTTGAAGGTATCATTTGCATAAACCCTTAATGAATGTTGTCCCTGCACAACAGATAAGGTAGTGTTGGCGCAAAGCGGAAGCGAAACATTTGTCACCCCATTATCAAAAGAATACCAGCAGCTATTCACTCCAACGCCAGGATCTAAGGCAGTGAACGATAATGGCACTAATGTTGAAGTATAAGTCGTGGCTATCGGAGATTCTACTGTAAGGGAAGGTGCTGTTAAGTCTATTGTGAACGTCAGGTTACTGCTTGTGTTTACATTATTTGCTGAGTCATTTGTATAAAATAAAATAGTGTGCCTGGCTTCTCCTGGAGTTATGGTTGTGTTGGCACAGCCTACTAAAGTTGTGTTTGCACCTCCATC
>JBDRPL010000011.1:0-68600 GCA_043827025.1 Microcaldota archaeon | reverse complement strand
CAGTATTGATCTGTTTGGAGATATGCAGGCAAATCATTCACATTAAGGCATGAGCTTGCTTCCCAATAATCGTCCATCTCATTCTTGAGCCTTCCTTCCAGAATAACCAGCTGCTCCTTTGTGATCAGATGTTGAAGGCCGAATCCACAAACCCTGCCAGGAGGAACAAGATAATTCGTGAAACGATCCACCTTAGCATCAGGCAATACTGCGCAGAACTGGTCTGTCAATGGGAACTTATACCTAAGCAGACTGTAATCCCGATAAAGATCTCCACCTTCAACTGCATTTGGAACTATTGAATCAAAATAACCTATTCTAAATGTATTGACAAAACTGTCCTTTGAATTCTTCAGAAGATTCTTGAAAGTGTCATCAATAGGTGTAAAGATGCATTTGCTCTCAGCCAAAGTGCCTGCAGGCAAGCCACTAGCCTGAAGATCAACATTCAGCTTCTCACCTTTCTTTCCTGAATCCATCAGCTCAGCATCAGATACGGGTATCTTTGCCTGATATTGAAGAGGGCCGCAGAACATTGCTGTGCAGCTTTCATCGTAACATGCAACATCCGCAGGAGGCGGAGTGCAGACAGGAATGCTATATGGTTTCGTAATTTCATTTATCGTCAATTCCACCTTGCAGAAAAGTGTTTGCCCATCTGCGTCCGGAGGACAGCCAAGTTGTTTTATGTCGCTATAGGCTTCAGGATTGACTTCAATGATTGGTTTCTGCTCTTCAGTTACAAGAGTGCAGACTCCATTCTTCGCATCTTCAGACTTACAGCATCCCATATTCTGATTCTTCGAAATGGTGCATCCTGAAAGAAACAATAGAAGGAAAACCGAAATGAAAATAAGTGCAGTGAGTTTGTTTGTCATCAGACCACCCTTGAAACCATACGCATGAGAGTGTATTGCTCCCCGCCAAGCAGATACATCATATATCTAACAAATATCAAGGTTATTGCAAAATCAACGAAAAGACGAAGTATGGCATCAGTATAATATTTGGAAGTGGAACTGGCTGCAAGGCTCAATGCATTTTCGCTCTCCTTGGATTTCGGGCCTGCTTCACTCAATGCAGTTGCCACTCCGCTGAATGTAGGAAAGCATGAATTGGCAGTATTTATATTTATAGGACTGGATGGAAGAGTTACCTTTACCAAGCCAGGATCAGTTAAAGTGAATATCACTGGAAAAATAAAATAGAAACCAAGCGCTGCTGCAATGAAGAAAGCGCCGATTCCTCTGGAGAATTGGAAACTCCTCAAGAGTATGCCGAATGGAAGGAAGAGAGCAAGGGCATTGTTCTTTATGTAATTGACAAAGTCAATCATTGCATTGGATGCAATCATGATTTGGGTGGTGACCTGGTTAATGTAACGATATTTTTCAACTTCCTTATACCAGGAAGAGATCCAATCTCCTTGGAACACTGGAATGCCTGCTGAACTTATCCTTGTGCTAATCAAAGCCCAGCCTGATTTTGAATTGAGGTAGGCATCATTGTGAAGCTTTGCCATCGACTGCGCATTCTCCATCAATCTGCATTTAACAACATCCAATGCCGAGCCAACATCTTTTATATCAATTTCCTGGCCTGCGCAATTTACCTTGCTTTCCATAGGCTGGTCAGGATTGGACGAGCCGAAATAGGTTTGAACTATGAAATTGTCAAGAGTCATATCTATGATAAACATAACAAAAAGAAGGATGAATAAGGTTGCCAAGACCTGCAGGATCTCAGACATCGCATATCTTTCAAGCTCTTCCTGATGGAACCCTTTGGCAAAGGCAAGGAGTACTGCATGGATGATGATTGAAATCACAACTGCAAGCACTACAAGCACTACCCAGTTCGCGCCTGCGCTTGGATCGAAATTTGTTAGAAAGTTAACGCCCATTTATTACACCCTACTAAACCATCTGTATTACTCTGCTCAGATCAACCTCTTCTCCGAGGAACCGTGTCACATAGCTCACTGCGCCTATGGCAGCAAGCAATGCAAAGCTGGGAATGAAAACACTTGCTATGAATGACATGCCTGCAAGATATAATGGAACCTCATAATGAGTTCCGACTGGAAGAAGAACATCCATAAACTCGTCCTGCCCCATCTCGAACGAATCGGCAAGTATGTCAAAATTTGACTTTCCTGCAATAAGGTCATCGCTCTGATACTCCGTAAAAACATCATGATTTACTTCCCAGAACAAAACGTCCTTTGGAAGAAGATAGAAAACAGAAAGAATTAACGGATAAATAAAGATGAATGAAATTGCAACGCTCATCAATAATGCTCCGAACTTCCGCATGAATGGCACAGAACGCATGAATGTCCCAAGTGGCAACATAAAGAGAAGGATGCCACTAAGTATATATTTCAATATCAAAAGGAAGTTCAATGCTGAAAGGAAAGAGAATAAAGTGGTGTTGAAGGAAACATAGAATGCACCTGCAACTGGTGACAGCCCAGCATATGGCGACCATGAATCCCCCGTATAACCAAAAAGGCACATCGCATCTGCGCACAATTGCCTGTTCCTTGTCTTGAACATCTCAAATGCTTCGAGATAATATCTATTGACATTCAGGGCCTGATGGCTGTACTGTGCAGTCTCCAATAGATAGGCTTCTGATGCCTCGAATATGTTTAGATTCGGTTTCTGCGTTCCACCTTCGACAAATATGGCAAGCGAATCCGAAGTTAATGCACAGTAGGAGGTTACAATTATGCCAAACAAAACTACAAAGCAAATGGATATGAACAATTGCACCAATTCAGTCCTTGACCAGATATCCAGCTTCTCATTCGAGATGGACTTCGAGTACATCATGAACAAGGCAAGTATCAGAACCAAAGTTATGCTGGCTATTGCCATGAGCTGAAGCACTGATCCAGTCATAAGGTCAATCATAGTTGTGCAAACGTCAACCATCAGGCCAGCCTCCCCAGAATGGAAACGTCCACATCAGCGCCAGCTAATGATGACACAAACCTCAATCCTGCCAGCATCACGATTACTGAAACAACTACGGTCAAAGTCGTTTTAACAACTATCAAATATGCATAATAGCCATAGAGACCGCTTGCGCTTAGCATTACATTTTTTGCAGAGTTATAATTCGACAAATCAAATCCATCATAAGGATCGCAACCAACATTAGGCAAAACCTTATCTGCAGGAATGAGCTGAGCAGCAGCAGGTGACGCTTCAAAATCCACAAGTATGTTATGCATAAGGAATATGGAGGTTGGAAGGAAAACATAAAGCGCAACTGCAAGTGCGATTATTACTGCGCCAGCACCTCTTGTGAATTTGAATACCCTAAGGAAAAGGCCAAATGGAAGCAACATGCCAAAGGCATATATCTGCGCAAAGCCCAGAAGAAATTTCATTGAACCCCATTCTGCCATTGCAATTCCAAGCCCCTGGAATACAGTGGACATGGTGCCAACCATTGCATTGTACCCGCCACAGCCTGAAACGCCTATTGAAATAGACATGAAAGTACAGCTCAATGACCTGCTGCCTGCGCTTCCTATTTCATTGGAAAAATATGCGAGTTTGTTGAACTCTTCGCTTATCACTGCAGAATCCTCGTTTACATACTCAAGTGCAAGTGCGGGAAATGATTCGTCCTCTCCGCTAATCCCTTTGGATATTGAATCCAACGCTCCAGATATGCCAAGCAAAGACCCTGCTATTAATGCAACAACAATTACTTGGTAAAGCTCCTCTTTGGCAGTCATGGTAAGCTCATCCAAATGGAAGGCATAGCCGAACATGAAAAGCAATGCCAATATGCAGACAGATGCAACTATTGCAATCATTGTTGGGGCAAGCCAATCACCTGCAGCAAATGAAGTGGAAGTAAGCAAAAGAACGAATGCAAGTAACAGTATGGCTTTTTTCATCATAGCACCTTCGACAATCCTGGGATCTCTATGTCCCCTCCAAGCATTGCTGACATTGTTTTTATGAACATCAATGTCACTAATATATTCATCAATGGAAGAACGAATGCAGGAATCATAAACTTACTGACATTTTTCACATCCTCAGGCCCAACGTAATCAGAACCCGAATTCTTGACTATGTCGCCAGTAGTGCTTGCCTTTCCTTTATTCATGCCTGCACCGCAAAGATCTGCACATGTTTTTCGTATAGCCGGAGAATATTGATAATCCTCTTCAACTTTCAGGCAATCACTACACTGTGCGCCGTTTTTCGGCAGAATATAAACGCAGGATTGATATGGATCGAGAGAGGCAGGACATGTCCTTGCATTTATATCACATTCTTTTTCACCAGTGCCCCGCGCGCCATGATTCGCATCATAGGATTCACGGTAAACTACACGGCAACTGGGCTTTGCAAGTAAACAATTGCCAGAAGTTTGCTCAACCCTAAACCCAAAATACGGGCTAATCTCATAACCCCAATTCCGAAGCTGGTTTGTGCATGAATCAGGGCATTTCAAAACACCCTCATTGTCATAACTGCAATCACTATAGCATGAATCAGGCAAATTAAACCCTATTGGTTCGCTGTCAATTGAAAATGTATCAGGAAAATCCTCATTGAATCTTTTGGTAATATAAACAAATCTTGCAGTCCCGATATCGCAATCGCTTTTCATGGGAAGAATAGTCTTGCAGAAGCTTGATGTGGGATTGGCTTCGCCTTCCCTTGCACACAACTCCACTTTCTCGGGAACAGGATCTTCGATTATCTGCTTGAGCTTGCATTCTTCAGGATATGCACTGCAACCTTTTTCGCTTTCAAGATTACCCCAACATGAAGCACCTGTTGGCAAAGGAAGCTGCCTGCATAGCTGTGGACAGCTTGCATAGAAAGTTGCATTGCACGAAGTGATTGTGCCAATATTCTCATTGCCTTCCTGGCCTGCAATAAGGTTCTCAAGTTTTAGCTCTAACTGGTCCGCAGGAACTCCTTCTTGCACCAATCCAGACCTCAACTCTGCCTTCGTATAGAATATTTTTGGATTGTCTGGATCATTGATATCATATGCAATAGGGAACGCCTTCTGGCATTCCAACGGACAGTTGGATTCGCTTCCGCCTATCGCCTTATCGCCATACAACATTATATTAAGGCTCATCCAATTGAAGACAAACATCAACGGAAAAACAAACATCACACCTAATGCTATCGCTATCAAAAGTCCGCCAAGTTTTCTTGTGGCAAAGAATGAACGCGTGATTATGCCTAGGAAAAGGATGAATGGTGCAAATGCAGGGATTACCCTCTCCACAAAAAACTTCTGCGCAAGAAGCGAAGATAAATATGAATTGTAGTATTCAAGGTCAATTGCATACCTATCAACATCCATTGACTTATATCTTTCAGTAGCCCAGCCAACGCTCATGAAGCCATAGCATGGAATCCACCAAGGGTCAAACAATTTATGGCAGCTCAGGCCAGAGCTTTCTGCAGAAGCTGCTCCTGCAGTGATGCTTTTGCCAAGATCTGAATTGATGTCTGAATCAATAAGATCCACCAGGTCATTAGTATATGCAGTTGCAACCACGCCAATACAATACTGATCCGCATCGCATGTCACTCCTGGCAGGCCACTATCATTTACTAAGCCCACCATCAGGACATCTACAAAGGTTATGATGGCAAATATGAAAACAATGATAAGTGCATTGGTGAGGATCTGGACTATTTCAACCCTTGCAAATGCAAGTAAGCTAGGAAGATTAAATGCTTTGCCGAACATGAATGCAATTGATGCAAGGATGAGCATCAACATTATCAATATCAGCGCAATCTGCATCCAGCTGTTGGCGAATTCGAATCCAGAGCTCTGCGCAGTGGTTGTGACAGTGACCATATTTCCGGGATCAGCAGGCACTGCATCTGCAAATGTAAGGGTTGCGAAAAGCAACAGCAATATAAACAATATAGTTCGTTTCATCCAATCACGCTCAATGCTTTATTCGCCGAAGAAAGGAAAGTCACGAATATCGCCAATGTCAGGTTAGGCAAGAAGAATGCCTGGGCAATAAGCTTCCCTAGATTCCAGAAACTCGAAACACTTGTACAAGGCCCATTCACAGTATCACCAATAACTTGTGCAACTGTTGGTACTCCTGCTGCTAGTGAAGGCGCTGTGCAAGCCGCAGCACTATGCACATTCGCAATCATCGAAAGATTCACTAGATAAAACATTGGCAACACTACTGCCAAGCCTACTGAAAGAGCAAGTAAAAGGTTTCCCATGTGCCTCGTAGGTATGAATATCCTAAAGAGGAATGCAAGCGGAAGCAAGAGAGGTATTGTATACTGGTTAATGAATATCAGGAAAAGGCGCTGGAGTTCAATCATGGTTATAGAAGGCAGAAGAAAAGTTCCTATTATTGAATCAAGCTGGTTTGCATATATCCTGCGGTATGCATCAGTACCTGTGGCAACTGTTCCCTGCAATGGCAAAGTGTTGCTGAAAAGCCAGGCAGAATCTATCTTGTAATCTATGCTTTTCTTTTCCACATAATTTAGCATCGCGTAGCCCTGCTGCTGAATGGAAAGGAGTGCGTTCGCCGCAGCATCAGCCATGTTGGCCCCACCCAGACTGGCAACATTTAGATTTGCAGTTTGTGCAGCGCCAATTGAAAAATCCACAAAGCCCTGGGCAACAGAACATGAAAAAAATAAAATTGCATTGAAGCATAACAACAGGATTATAGAGAAGAAAAGGTGGAACTTTTCGTCCTTTGCAAACATTGCAGCTTCAGGGAGATGGAATGCCTCGCCTGCCATATACGCAAGCGCAATCAGCACAACATTAAGCATTATCACTGCAATCAAGCCGTAGCTTGCAATATCACCTGATTGAAATGCCTCAATGGCATTCAATGAGCATGAAAGTGACTCAGCGTAGGAGAAAGAAAGCATAAACAGGAGTGTGAGCAGAAGTTTCGTTTTCATGTCAGACCAGCCTCTCCAATGTTGAGAGATAGAATTCTCCGCCAAGCGCCTGTGAAACGCTCTTTGTTGCAACTATGGTTATTATCGCAATCAATATCATATCCACATAAATCAATACCATGAGATTGTTGATGCCTTCCAGGAATGGCCTTAATACTCCCAGAATATCTGATGCATTGAAATCAGTTAATGTGTCTCCAAACGAAAGCAGGGCTACACTCAGGGTGTTTGAAACTACCATCTGGGCAGCAGGGAACCATGCTGCAGTAACTGCCTGATAACACGCATAAAAACCATATGGAATGAATGGAATACAAGTAACAATGCCCCAAACAACTTCTGTCAAAGAGACGAGTCCTTTCATAACTTCAAATTCTTTGCTGCAGAGTATGCTCAACCCCCAAGGAAGAGAAAATTCAATACCATCCCAATTCGAAATTCTAGGCGCCAAGATATTTGCAGGGCTATCTGCATTAGGTGTGAATGCATTATCCTGCAGATCAAAGACAATCAATGTTGCAATTGGAAAGATGACTGAAGCACCTATCAGAAGCGCAATCAGAGTTACGCCTATTCTTCGGGTGAATGGAAAAATGCAAAGCGCAAAAACACCAAACATGAGCGTTGTAGCAATTGATGAAAAGAAAACTACAAGGGTGCCTATTACCTTGAGAGCCAACATGCCATTTGAAAGCCCTCCGGATGCCTGTGATAATGAATATAAGACAGGCCCGACTCCATTAAGCGGGCTTGCCGTATATGAATAACTGAAATAGAAAAAGTTTGGCCCTGTGCTGTAATAATACCCTGCCATCAAGGTGAGATAATGATTCGCTTTTATCAGATCATCAAAAGAGCCCTGCATGTTTGACATATACTTGTCAACGCGCTCATTTATCGCAACAACATAATCCCCATGTCCTGTAAAAACACCAACGAATGGCTTGGAACCTGTTATGAGAATAAAGGCAAGAAGGACTATTATTCCTGATGCTATGACTTCCTTGACTTCTATCTTGACCCATCCTGCAAGCTGTGGATTCTCAAGCATTCCGCTGAGCATATATGCAAGGCCAAGCATTATAGCAGTAAAGACAATGGAGGCTGGAAAAAGAATACCTGAGATGTCTTGCAATGGCAAAGGTGCAGCAAAAATAGTTGTTGAAAATAGCAAAAGCACTAATGCAATCTTCGATGACATCGAGTAGATTACAGAGGTGAGCTTAAAAATACTTTCTATAGGGCTAAAAAAAATTAAACGTCAAGAATCACAAAGGCCTTCCATATCCCTTCTTTTGTTTTTTCCAGCTTGAAATTATGATAGCTGACGGCTTTCACGTCTACTAGGGTATGGTGTTTCTTTATGTCTATTTTCTCGCCTTTCATGATTACAGACAGCGATTTCTTGTTTCCCTTTTCAACAATCCTGATTTCGAATGACTTGAATACCAAAGAATCTGCATCCTTATAGAAAAGGATTTTGTCTAGGAAATTGTAGAGGAGCTTTTCCAAAGTATCAGATTCAATCTTGACTGAAACTTTCTTCTTCTTGGCTATTGATTCAGGATTTTCTACCATTGTCCGAATTGTTGCCTCACCGCAGGCAGTAAACAACTCTTCCAAACTGATTCCATTTGCCTCGAATGCAACATCTGCGTAAGTTATTTCGTCTATGAATTTATAGCTTCTTGGTAGGCCCATAGTTAGATGGCAACTCCATACTTCAGGGCGTGAGAGATGATTCCGACTTTTTTGCTCGCCTTCTCGAATTCTTCAGGAGTATAGCATAAAAAATCAACAGGATAATCGATATTCCATTTGGCATACAGTTTGAGCCCTCGTTCCATAGGCCTTTTCTTTCTAAAATTTGGAGAAACTATGATCAAATCAACATCACTCCATTTTTTCGCTTTTCCTTCGGTCCTACTCCCAAAAAAAAGCAGTTTTTCCACTGACATGGTGCTGGAAAGCGCACTCTTGAAAAGCTTCAGTTTTTGGATTAAAGTATTTTTTTTACCCATACCAATACCTCTTTAGCAATATCAATACCTTTTGATGCTTCTGATTTGGAAAATTTCTCTGAAGGCGTTTTCAAATCTCCAGGATAGCGCGATTCGATATATGCACGATTAAGATAAACGCAGCCTTCCAAAATTTCAGGAGATAAACCAACTTTCCGACCAAGGAAAACCAAATCGTGAACCTTTGCCAAATCATTGAATTTCTTAATGTAAACTGCCTTGAGCGCTTTTTCAGCAGCCTGTTGTGCAAAGAAAACAGAGGCGTAAAATTTCGAGGATTTCATAATTGCTTCTGCAGTATTCAGATCTTCTTCAGCTTGTTTCAGCCATAGGCGTGATTCCTCTTGCATAGATAAAATAAAGGAAGATGAATTTATATATCTAACCAAACAGCAAGAAAGAATTCATCCCTTAATATTCCCAATTGGAACCAGCTTCACAACCTTCTTTGAGATCCCTGCCAAAGCTGTTGCTTCTATGACATCGTCGATCTCTTTGTATGCTCCGCCTGCTTCTTCTGCAAGCCCTGCGTATGAAGCTGTCTTTATGTAAATGCCCTTGT
This sequence comes from Microcaldota archaeon, assembly GCA_043827025.1. Lineage (GTDB taxonomy): Archaea > Micrarchaeota > Micrarchaeia > Anstonellales > Bilamarchaeaceae > DATDTS01. Next base: position 59,058 of record JBDRPL010000011.1, on the reverse strand, counting down.
TCTCAAGATCCTTCTGCAACTGTGTGCCATTCCACTTTCTCTTGGCCTCTGCCCGGCTCATTGTTCTTCCTGCGCCATGGGCAGTTGTGAAGAAAGTTGATTCACCTGATGCAACCCCTGCAAGCAAGTATGAACCTGTTTCCATTGAACCGCCGATTATTACTGGCTGGCCATCTTGTTTGTAAGGTCCGCAAATGGATTCATGGCCAGGGCCAAATGCAGCTGTTGCACCTTTCCTGTGCACAAGCAGTTCCTTCATCTGCCCATCTATCTTATGTTTTTCCAATGAAGCCCTATTGTGAGCAATATCATAAACTTGGTGCATTCCCAATTTCTCAGCATCAGTATTGAATACTTTTGCGAACACTTCCCTTATTCGATGCGCAATTGTCTGCCTATTTGCAAATGCCATATTCACAGCACATTTCATTGCAGAGAAATAATCCTGCCCCTCTTTTGAATCAAAAGGTGCGCATGCAAGCTCGCGATCAAGTATGTTGATCTTGAATTTGCTTTCCATGACTGACAAGAATGATTGTAAGTAATCAGTTGCAACCTGGTGTCCAAAGCCTCTGCTTCCGCAGTGAAACATCACCACTATTTGATCAGGGAAAATGCCCCATTTCTTTGCAAGTTGCTTGTCAAAGATATTTTCTTCTTTTACATGCTGGACTTCAAGATAATGATTACCAGAGCCTAAAGTACCAATCTGGTTGAAGCCCCTTTTGATCGCAGTTTCGCTGACAGTCTTTGCATCTGCACCCTCATCACAGCCATTGGCTTCTGTTCTTTCTAGGTCTTCAGCCCAGCCATAGCCTTTTTCAACTGCCCATTTGGCACCCTGCTCAATAGATTTCTTGAACTCGGTTTTATCGATTTTTACAAATCCTGTGCATCCCACTCCAGTAGGAACTCTATCAAAGAAACTATTGACCAATTCCTTTAACTTAGGCTTCACATCATTCAACGTAAGATTTGTGGTTAAAAGCCGCATTCCGCAATTTATATCAAAACCAATTCCGCCAGGGCTGATGACTCCTCCGTCATTAATATCCATTGCAGCCAATCCGCCTATTGGAAATCCATATCCTGAATGGCCATCGGGCATACAATATGCATACTTCTGTATTCCTGGTAAAGTTGCAACGTTTGTTATTTGATCGAAAACGGACAAATCCATGTGATTGATAAGCTTATCAGTTGCGTAAAGCCTTGCTGGAACCCTCATTCCTTCTTTAAAGGAAGGGTCGATTTCCCATATAACGTCAGATATTCTTTTCAAATCAGGCTTCTTTAAGTTAGCATTATTAAATCCCATGTTGATACCTCAATCTATACTTCGTCATTTATTTCTTCTCTCGAAGCATTTTAATTGCTTCTGCTAACAAATGCCTTTGTTTCCTTGAACTCAACAAACCCACCTGTACTATTCGGAGGCATTGTACTGAATTCCTTTTTGCATATGCTGCAATATTCCTTTCTTAATGTTGGGGAAGTAACCATGAACAGTAATAACAAAGAGATATATTTTAACTTTGGCTGCATAAGCTGTTTCGGTAGGTACTATGCAAGAAATTGACAAAAAATTTATAGAAGCTGTTGAAAAAGGAGACATGGATGCGGCCAAAGAAGCCTTGGCAAAAGGAGCAGATGTGCTGACGAAAGATAAATATGGTGCTGAAGCCTGGATGGCTGCGGCTATTGCAGGAAACAAGGAATTATCAGAATTCTTGAAGAAGGAGATTGAAAAGGCAAGGAACAGCAAAACTGCCCAGATAAATCCTGCTGACATGCAACTCATAAGAAACGCAAATACAGGCAAGATTGAACAAGTGAAAGATGCCCTTGCAAAAGGAGCGAATGTAAATGCAATTGACGAATACAAGGCAACTGCTTTGATGGAAGCGGCAAGAGGCGAGAATGTGCCTGAGATCATCAAACTGCTTCTGGAGAAAGGAGCAGATGCCAATATGCAGGACGAACGCGGACGAACAGCGCTCATGCTTGCTGCAACCGAAGGAAAGGTAGAAACAGTAAAGCTATTGCTGAAATACAAGGCAAATGCGAACATAAAAACAAATGCTGGAAAAACTGCTGTCGCATATGCAAATGACAGTGGAAATACGGAAGTCATCAAACTGTTGAAGGAAAGCGAAGGCGTGGACAGTTACGAATTGCGAAGCCTTGCAACTGGACGGGAAGTGAAACAGCTGTTTGACAGATACACTGCTGCAAAACCATCTGAAAAGCCTCTTGTGGAAGCAGCAATGATCGAATGCATGAATATATGTGCCAATAACGGCGATATGGAACGCCTCACGTTCTTTCTTTCCAAGAAAGAGGAACTTTCTCCGAATCTAAGGAAAGTATTGGACAAGGCTCTTGTTGACGCAGGAGTTAAAAGGTTTAGCAAATAATAACGAGAAGTGTGTTTCATATGACAACCAAATGTGCATTTAATCAAGATGAATTCAATAAATTTGTAATTGAAAACAAGATTGTGGGTTTCTTCAAGGAACCAATCAAGCTCAAATCAGGAAGGATGTCGAACTGGTACGTGAATTGGAGGAATGCAAGCGAGGATGCATATCTGCTGGATAAACTCACAGATTTTGTGATTGCATTCACAAATGATCTTGGACTTGCAAAGCCGGACTGTTTTTATGGAGTGCCTGAAGGCGCGTCAAAGCTTGGCGTGATCACCCAATACAAATTTGCAAAATCATCTTCAAATTTAAGCAAAGGAAGCCATGTTATCCCAATGGGTCGCGGTAAACCAAAAGAGCATGGAGCTCCAAAAGACAAATATTTCGTAGGGGAACCTAGGGGAAAGGTAATAATATTGGAAGACGTCACAACAACAGGCAGCTCTCTTCTTACTACTATTGACCAGCTCAAGGAGCTTGGTGTTGAAATAGTCGCAGCATTTGGCCTGACAAACAGAATGGAACTGAGAGATGACAGGAAAGGCGTTCAACAGGCAATAAAGGAAAAAGGAGTCAACTATTATTCGTTGAGCAATGCTCTTGACCTTCTTCCTACAATATACAAGAATGAAAACCCAGGCGAAGCAATCGGAAAGGCGATTGAAGAGGAATTCGAAAAATGGGGCGTTGAGAAACTAAAGTTGGTTTAAATTATCCTGCTGATTTCCCGCACAATTCAACCAAATTTTTTATCTCTTTGATAATGAGCCTCGACTTCGCTGCTTCTTTGGCATGCAAAGACTACGGAGGAAAAGTATTTAAAAACGAACAAATAACATTATCATTATGGTAGCGTGTTTTATTGCACTCATAGTGTTTGCAGTGCTTGGAATATTCTCGGCAAAATACCGGCAGCTCGCAAAAGAGGCATTCAGGTGCGTTTTTCTCAAGATAACATTCAGGCCCTGTGACGTGGGATTAGACAAGAAGATAAAGGCAGGAGTGCTTGCACCCATATTGGACAGGTCGCCGCCAGTTGCGAATTTCGTGAACAAGCACTTTGAACTGTTATCATTGATATTTTTGATAATAAGTTTAGTGAGCCTTGCATACGTATTGGTAGGATTCTATAATTTCATACTCTATGGGACATGTGACCCTGCCAACCCCACGGGTTTCTGCCCTTACCAAGTACTTACTGGATCAAATGGGACAACTGTGACCGGACCAACAGGAAACCCGATATGTCCAAATACCGAAGAAGGCATTGTCTTCGGACCAAAGGATGCGAAAGTAGAGATAATCGAATTCGGGTGCTTCAGCTGCCCGTATACAAAAGGAGTTGAACCGACTGTCCAAAAGATACTTCAAAACTACCCTGAGGACGTAAGGTATGTCTACAAAGTATTGCCAATAGAAACACACTCGAATTCCAGAAAAGCTGCAATGGCTTCCATATGTGCCTACGAACAGGACAAGTACTGGGAATACAGGGAAGTTCTTTTCAATCATCAGCAGGAATTCCAGGCAAACGCAGCTAAACTGCTGGAATATGCAAAACAACTCAATCTGAATGAAACAGAATTCAATGGCTGTATGAATTCAAGAGATGTGGAAGAAAAAATAGCAAAACTGGAACAGGAGGGCCTTTCATCAAACATAAGGGGAACCCCGACATTCTTCGTGAACCACAAATACGTAGAGCCAGGCAATCTCGAAAGCACAGTTGACTGGGAGATCAACGGCTCGTTCATATTGACGGCAGTTGCACTCTTTTTCCTGTTCGACGCAGTATTTCTTGCGATCTATTTCTATTCTAAGAAAAAAAAGAAAAATGGAAACGAAGAAGCAAAAAAAGAGAGTTCGGAAGAAACACCCAAAGAAGTCCAAAAGAATGATGAAATAAAGGATTTATGATGATTATAATTAGGTGAGGATATGGAAAAGGCACTTGAAAAAATGATGGAAGGGAACAAAAGATTCGTGAATGGAAAAAACAATCCGAAGAACTTCGATGAACAGAGAAAGACAGTGCTCAATGGTCAAAAGCCGTTTGTAACAATCCTATCCTGCAGCGATTCGAGAGTAGTACCTGAATTCATATTCGATGCAGGCATTGGCGAACTGTTCATAGTAAGGACAGCAGGAAACGTATGCGACCCTGTTGCTCTTGGAAGCATAGAATATGGTACAGAACATTTACACACTCCTTTGCTGATCGTATTGGGCCATGAAAAGTGCGGTGCAGTCACTGCCACATACCACGGCGGAGAAGCAGGCGGTAACATCTCTGCAATCATCACAAAAATCCAGCCTTCAATCCACACTCACAAAGAAGGCGAAGGCAAAGAACAGCATGAAGAAATAGAAGAATGCATAGAATGCAATGTCCGGAAGAGCATTGAAAACATGAGGCACTGCTCAACCATAATCCAGCATCTGGAAAAGGAAGGGAAATTAAAAATAGTTGGTATGAAATATTCTCTTGCTACAGGAAAAGTCCACATATTGGAATAAAAGTGAAATAGATGACTGATTCGGAAAAAGAATATGGGTTCAGGAAAGCGCTGAAGAGACTGTCCAAATTCCAGGGCAGCGGCACCCAGCTCATTTCGGTTTACATACCTGCAGGCTCGCAGATACATGAGATGTCGAACAAACTAAGAGAGGAAATGAGCCAGGCAAGCAACATAAAATCCAAGCAGACCAAAACCAATGTAATAGATGCTCTTGAAAGGATAATCCATCACCTTAAGGTCTACAAAAAGCCCCCTGAAAACGGCATTGCCATTTTTTCAGGAAATACGTCAGACAACCCTTCAAAAACAGACATAGAGCTATTTTCCATAGAACCTATCCAAAAGCTGAACATAGGGACCTACAGGTGCGATAGCAAATTCTTCCTTGGTCCTCTGGAGGAAATGATAACAAAGAAAGATTCCTACGGAATAGTTGTATTGGATGGAAGGGAAGCAACAATTGCAATCGTAAAAGGAACCAATGTCCAAATATTGCATAGATTGAATTCCATGGCACATGCAAAGCACAATGCAGGAGGGCAATCGGCCAGAAGGTACGAACGGCTCATTGAAGAAAGCATAGAAAAATATTACGTCAGGGTAGGAGAGGCAATGGACCGATACTTCCTAAACAATGTCAAAGGAGTCATAGTCGGAGGCCCAGGGCCGACCAAAGACTTTTTCATGAAATCCCAGACTTACAACTATCAATTGAAGGTATTGGGTTGCGTTGATACCGGATACACAGATGAATACGGCGTGCGTGAAGTCCTGGCAAAGAGCGAGGATATACTTGCAGAGCAGGAAGCAATCAAGGAAAAGAAAATAGTTGACCAATTCATAAAAGAAGTGGTAAGGGGCGGGCTCGCAACATATGGGGAGAAACAAGTGCGCGAAGCGATACTTAGCAAGCAGGCAGACAAAGTCCTTGTCTCAGAAGTTTTGGAATACAATGTGGCCAAATATACCTGCTCTTCATGCGGAGCTGAGAATTATAAGGTAAGCAAGGACACTCTCCCCTCATCAATTCAGTGCAGCAAATGTGAAGCCAACATGGCGAAAAAGGGAGAGGATGTTCCGCTCATAGAAGACATAATCGAGCTTGCCAAAGAAATGAATATCGAAGTCACAGTAATCTCTAATGACACGGCAGAAGGTGCTCAGTTCCTTGTGGGATTCGCAGGAATAGGCGCATTCCTGAGATACAGGCTGCAATAAAGGTTCAATAGAGCAACTAATTTATTCATCTTATCGAGCAATCATTCTTATTGTACTCTGCTCCAACATTGACAACTGCTTTTGTCTTATAGAAAACATTCTGAGTCATATTGCCCTGCTTTATGTGAATCATTGGAAAATCCTTGATCTGGGAAAGGCAATTGTCAACTGTTCCAATCCCTTCAAGGAAGTAACAGTCATTACCTTCGAATGCGAAGATCACGAGCTTCTTGTCCACAAACCGTGGGCTGCCTGCAAAATCAACTCCGCACTGCATTATATTTGTACGCGCAGGCTCAACAGCACCACGAATATCCTGAACCAGGAAGACAGTATCTGAAGCAGAAAGGGTTTCTGCAAAAACATCCGGTGCAACAGGTGTTTCAGCCTCCATTTTAAGATATGCCAAAGCAACCAACAATGCCAAGACCACCACTAAAAATAATGTAACGTAATCATTCTTATTCATCAAATCACCATTCAATTAAAAGCTGATTTTATTATGCAGGCGCCATAGTACGCCGAATCCCCATATAAGTAAGCTTTATTCTCATAAGAGGTTAAAAACATTGGGTCCTTAGTGCTGCTTGAATAACTAAGGATAAATGATGGATTTTCATTTATTTTCTGTTCGCAGAAAGAAGGCGTAGCAGACTGGACAGTGGAATTTGTGCTGTAAACCACACTGCATGAATCGCCTTCAAGCGAAAACACATCCACAGACCTATTGGCTTGCTCGAGATTTCTTGCAATGGCAACAGAACATTCAGCCATGCTGGAACGCACATCCTGTGAAATTCCGCTCGTATTCATAAGGACGACTATATGATTGCTCTTTTGGACATAATACCTAAATTCGTCGATATTTGCGCTGAAGGCTGCGTTCTCCATGTTCAGATAAAGAAAAACGGAAAACACAAGCACCACTATAACAAGTGCGAAAAAAACAAATGCCAATCCTATTTTTGCCAAGCTGCCGGAATTCTTCATTCCAGAGAACAATACAAGGAAAACAAATAACAACAATGCAACTATGGAAAGGAACGAAAGGGCAGAGAAACCGCCGATCACAGGAAGTGACTGATTCTTCACTTCCGAATTGTTGATGGAGTTCGTAGATGAGGAAAGTGATGCGAAACCGTCATTGACGCGCCTTGCAAATGCCCTGAATTTCAAGGTTGTGAATGAAACAGGCTGCAAATTATATTCATCAAGAATCTCGTTTGATTGGTTGAATATCAAACTATATTGCAAAGACATGTTCTGATAGACGCTTGAAGAAAGGCCTGGCCTGAAGAGTTGTGTAGTTGAATCTGTAAGTGTTTTAAGCTGGACGAGTCTCTGTTTCGAATTATCAGAAAGATCTTTTCCCTGGAGATTCAGTATGGCAAGATTTGTTTCATCCTTCAAAGCCACAGTATCATCATAAAGTTTTCTTACAATAGGAACTAATTCATTGAGTGAGATGGTCACTCGCTCAAGTTCATCCAAATCCATATCCATTGTTGTGAAGTTCCTGTTCTTGAAGCTCATGTTTATGTTAGTCAGGAGTTCTGACATCCTGTTGGCCTTTAACCCCAATCCAGGGTCAGAAATCAAGCTCAATGTATACTGGCTCTCATTAAGTATTTGATTCGCACTGTCTCTCATAGGGCCAAATTGCCTTATGTAGATGGCAGCCTTTTCCTCGCCTTCGATATAAGCAAAACGCGCCTTTGTCTCCTGAGCAAGAGCTTCAGGAAGGTTGGCTTTGACATTATATACTTCTATTTTTGATAAAAGAGCGATGGATTCATTTTCTGCTTCTGAAAGATAATATGCATCCAAATCCAAAGGAGGGCACATCGCATAGCATTTCAGATAACAAGCCTGCTTATCAGCATTATCCTCCTGCCTCGGAGTCCTGAATTTGGTTGATTCTATCTGCAACTCATATCCCTTGGCAGTCGGAATGGAATCTCTTACATGTTTAACAGTGCTATACGCATTCTCTGTTGTTATCGAATTCATCTTCCCAATCAAATCATTCATCAAAATATCCATATTGTTGCTTGGAAGCGCAAATGCAGTGAGATCATCATAGGCATCTCCAAAACCTCCCCAGCCAATCCATTGCTGATACGCACTGAAAAGTATCTTAGAAGCAAAATCGCAGCTCTCTTCATCCTTACAGTAGACACTTCCAGCGCCGATTTTGACCCCGCCATCAATAAGAAGGACTTTCCTGCACTCATTTTCCTCGCGTCCTTTATTAGTGCCATATCCATTGTTACGACTGTCGTTATATGCGACAATCGCATTCCTGAGGGAAGCTATTTCCTCGTCGCTTGGAAAAAAGGAAGCTGAATAAATCTTAGTTACTTGTTTTATGGTTGTATCGTCCTGCACCAATTCTCCGTCTTTAAGCAAAAATGCAGGCTTTCCTGACATGACAACTATGGAATACAATGAATTCCCTTGGGTGAAATTTTCCTTTAGTATATTGGTCCTGCTCTCCCCGGGATAAAGATAATCCTGCGGATTAAATGAATAGACCAAACACATGCATAAGATAAGCACCGATACAAACCTGAAGGATAACATATAATCATCTTTTCATATAATCTTTATATTGATATCGCTTCAGCTTTCCCTCGAAACGATAAATTCGCACATCTTGCCAAGCTCTTCACGGAAAACAGATTCCGGAACAGAATCAAGGCAATCTCTGGCTTTTTTGACGAACATCACTGCTTTTTCCTTTGCATATTCTATAGACCTGTGTTTGACAAGCACGTCGATGCATTTTTTTATGTTCTTCTCATCCACCTCATGATTCTTCAGGCATGAGACAAGGAATTCCTTATCCGAAGCATTGGCCCGCTTCAAAGCATGTATCACCATGAGCGTCCTTTTTCCTTCGGTGATGTCTCCGCCTATTTCCTTCTTGTATTTCTTTACATCCCCTACAAGATTAAGCACATCATCCTGTATCTGGAATGCGATGCCCAAATACTCCCCGAATTTTTTCATATTGTCCTGCATTTTCTTGTCGCATTTTGCAACAAATGCACCGACCTTGCAAGACAGCCCTATCAAACAAGCAGTTTTTCCGGTTATCATAGAAAAATAATCCTCTTCTGAAATGTCAAACCTGCAGTCATTATACCAGCTAAGCTCTATCCCCTGGCCTTCAACCACGCCCCTAAATGTGGAAACATACATCTTCTGAAGCTCAAGAAATTCATTCGCAGGAAGCGAAAGGTCTACGATGTTCTGCCATATGGCAGTGTAAAGAGCATCTCCTGAATTAAGTGCAATTGGAACTCCATATATGATGTGCAATGTAGGCTCTCCGCGCCTCATAAGCGAATTGTCCTCAATATCATCATGAATAAGAGTAAAATTATGGAACAACTCGATGATGAGCGCTGGTTTCAGCACATCTTTTGATGCGCCTCCAAAGGCAAGGCAAGTCAATATTGAAAGTACAGGCCTTATCCTCTTTCCGCCCCTTCTTATATAAGGGACAAGCATTTCATAGACCTTTTCTGGTTTGGACGGTAGGGACTTTTCGATTTCAGACTCAAGTCTCTCCAAATCTTTTTTAAGCAGTGGCAATGAACTCTCTGATAACATGAAGAAAACTAAGAGGATACGGTTTTAAATACTTTCAGATTTGCAAGACCATTCTGCGCCTGTGATTGCAGTTTGTGCATTGGACGTACAGGCTATTGTTTTTACTATCAAAGGTGATTTTTGCGTTTTTTTCCAAGGCAAGGAAGGACAGGCATTTTCTGCAGAATTTAATTTTCTGTTCCGGACTGAGCCTTATTTTGTATTTTTTAACAAGATCCCAGGCCATGCGCACATATCTTTTAGTGCGGTCAGGGTGTTTTTCGAAGTTTTTCCCTGCCACTTCCAAGAGATAATCTATGGATTCCGCAGTAGTGCGCTTCAGGAATGATTTGTCATTAGTTCTTCCCATACTTTGACCTTCTTAAACATATTAGAGAATACTATCAAATTGAACTTATAATCTTATAAACATTCACCAAAGTCAATATACCATGGCTGACATCATACAACAATACTTTCTAGACCCTATGATCGACAAAACAGGATATAATCCTGTAAATACCCTTACCTATGCAGTCATTGCACTTGCAGCGCTATATATAATATGGCAGGTATTCAAGGCCAAGAACATAAGGATAGACAAAAAATTTGTTTATGGAGTACTTCCCTTTGTACTACTTGGATCAACGTTGCGTGTTGTTACTGATTCAATAGACAACGGAGTATTCACAGGGGTAACGCCAATACACCAGGCAATGCTTGATTCGCATATCTTCGATTACAATTATTTCACCATCAGCCCTGGGATTTATATCCTAATAGCAGCCATCTTGTTTGTAACAATGGGAGTGTTAAGGATGCTCAAGCGACAGGAATATCTTGGGTATGTCGGCCTTGCGCTATGGCTGCCTTTTTTTTTGATGCTTGTACCATTCATGCAATTCGCCGGATACGCAGTTCCAATCTTAATAATGGCAGCAATTCCAGCATATCTTGCATGGAGATATTTCAAGGAGCCGCTTGCCATGCTCATGGTCGCAGGCCATGCCCTTGACGGAGCTGCAACTTTCTTCACGATAAATATCTTCGGGCCAGCAATGGGCATAACTTATTCAGAACAGCATTTTGTCGGTGACTCCATCTGCACGATGTTCGGAACCTGCTTCCCATTCTATCTTCTGAAGGTCGCAGTTGCAGGAATATTTGCTTACGTCCTGTCGAAAGAAAATGAAGACTCGATAGACTTCAAGAACTTCATTGCACTTGCAATCATAATAATGGGATTCGCACCAGGAATCAGAGACATGCTAAGAATGATGATGGGGGCTTAACAGTGTCATGCGTGGTTTGTCTTGGGCTGAAATCATACGAATCCAAGCAGAAGCATTATCGCCACAAGGCTGCCGATGAGAATGAGAGGCGCCAGTATCTTTGCAACTGCAACTATGGAATTGACTGTCGAGACTATTTCTATGGACTGCTTCGCGCCTAGGACATCTATATCGAACCATCTCTTGGCAGCATAGACTTTCGCAGGCTGCATATCTTTCATGGCATCCCTGCAAAGCTCCTTGACAATCTGGACAGAGGCATCATCTTCCCTTAATGGATTCAGAACGCCCTTGACATTATTTATCTCATGCGTGTCAGTAGTGTAGATTCCAACGTGCCAGTTCTTCTTGTCCTTCTTTCCAAGTAAAACAACCTGTGCTATCAGGCGCTCCCTGAACTCAGGGGTGACGCCATTGCAGTCAAAATAAACAAGAACATATTCCGGATCTGTCGAGAATATTGCCACCTTCACGCCCGCCCCTCCGATTTTGTGGTGCTCAAACAGGCGTTCCGCGACTCCGATAGATAATGGCTTTGATTCTCTCTTTCCTGAAAGCGAATCCACTGTGGCTTTCATGTAATTATATGCAATATGGCTTCCGGGTTCAAAGCTTGTGACTTCGCCAGTCTCAGCATTGTGCTGGTCAATGACAAATGCAAGAGGAACATACTTTTCAGCCTCGGCCATGAGGGAAACTCCGACTCCAAAATTGACATCTTCAGTTACTTCAGGCGCCCTGCTGAGGCCAATGAACGCACAATCGTTTATTATCAGGGATTCTGCAAAGCATTCCTTTGATTTTCCAAGAGAAAGGGAAACTTTTGCGTCAGAATATTTCGCACCAGCCATCACTTCGTTGCATACATCAACTATCTTTCCGAACTCATCAGACGCCACTGGGTTAAGGTCATGAGTGACAGTGCCATGGAAAACAAATGCCTTGGAATGGTATTTCTTGGAAAGATAATCTGAAAGAAGGTAGGAGAATTCGCTTCCGCCAAGATTACCAAAGGGACCGTAGTGCACATATGGCGTCACGAAAAGTATCTGATCATTCTTGCGTTTGAATGAAAGCAAAGTGAAAAGGGTCTTTGCTGATTCACCTACTTTTTCAAATGCATCTTCCAGTCCTTTCTCCTGGTAAAGCCATTGTCCTGCAAAAAATGAAATTGCGTCAGTGCTTGAAACCCCGAAGTTCCGTTTCATTGGCGCGTTTATGATGAAAAAGAAGATATATATGGCGCCCAAAAGGACGAATGATGCAATGTAAAATTTAGATATCGAAGTTTGCAAATCCCCGAAATACAAAAGGCTGCTTGTAAGAAAGATGGCAAGTATCTGGAAAAGCAATTGCACCATTGCGAAAAGAATTGAACGGTATTTGAAGACAAATATCAGCCTGCCTACTACATACCATAAAACAAAAACAAGGCCTGCGCCAAGCAAAATGGCGAGCTGTGAATATTCTTCATTATATCTGAAAAGGAATGTGCCAATCACATAGAAAACAGAATATATCACTTCGCAGATAAAGGTCGTGGCTGCAATCTGCTTGAAAGGCACCTTCCTGATCATCAGCTTCACTGAGATTGCAGTGAGGAGTGCAGGAAGCGAAAAGAGAGTGAGGCCGTTCAAAGCGCCGCTCACCAAAAGGTGAACCCCCTCATATTTTCCGAAATTTATGACAACTCCAAAGATAATGCCTAGCAATATTATTGAAATGACGAAATATTTCACAGGCGGCAAGGATACGAAATAATCAGTAAGCCCGACTACTTTTTTTATGTTTCCCATTTTCCCATCAACTTTTAATACATACGATATGAGAATATATTTAATTTTAGGTTTTTATGGCTTTGCCTATATAGGTGTCAGATAATGATAATTTGTCCGAAATGTGGCGCGAGAAGCGACCAGAAGGAGTTCATAAATGCATTCTGCATAGACTGCTTCGAATTCAAAGTCAAATATACGAAGAATTTTGAATTCGACATATGCATAGACTGCGGAAGGATAAAACTGCAGGGCCAATGGCGGAAGCAGAATCCTCAGGAATTCAGCGAATACATAAAGAGCAAATGCAAGGGAGATTTCTCAGAGGTCAAATTCATAGAAAATAAGCTGACTTTCACTATAGATACTGTGGCAGGCCAGCGAATACTCGAAAAAGATGTTGACATAAAATACAATAAGAAACTGTGCAGCGACTGCGGCCGTGTGCATGGCGGCTACTTCGAAGCGATAATACAACTCCGCGGAGACAAGGGCCTTGTGGAAAGGTATGCGAAAAAGATAGTTGACATGATACAAAAATACAGCTTCGTGAGCAATGTCGAGAATATCAAGGAAGGAGTTGACGTATATTCTGGAAACACTAGGGAAAGCTTCAAAATACTCTCCATCATGAAACTGAAGTACCACTCAACCAAAAAATTATTTGGCATAAAGGATGGCCATAGGATATACAGAACTACTTTTGCTGTGAGATTGGAGAAGGACATGGGAAGAAGGAAGAAAAGAAAGGAAGCAGAGAAGGACAATGTTATAGAAAAGGAAGAGAATGAGGATTAAACAATCATTCCAGTATTTCCACAGTATCAACCATCCCGCTGCCTTTTTCGTCATAGCCCTGGACTACTTTTGCCATTACTTTGCTGTCGTATTTGTTGCCCTTCTCAAGCTCGTTCATTTTTGTAAGAATGGAAAGCACTGCAGACCTTGTGCCTGCATAATTCAGCCCTCCGATAAGGAGAACCTTGCTGTTCCTGGAAAAAGGATTAGATATTAGCTCTACAACTCCGACATTCTCCCCATATTTCTTTTTCGAAAGCGAACTGTAGATCGTGAAGGAGTCCTTCTCGAAACGAATCGGCAGGCTCTTGTTTATCTCACCGACAAGAGTATTTACCTTAGGCCCTCCTGCAAGTATTAGATTAGACCTCCTATCCTTTTCAGTGACCAAAGTATCCAAAAGGTAAAGCGGAGGTGCAAATGTGCAGTACTGCCCAAGCAACATAGTCAATTCCATCATGGAAAACTCGCTCCCCCTGGCACGGTATTTGCCATGAGGATCAGGCGAACCCATAATTATTTTTCCATTGAAGAATCCATTCCTTATGAATGGCAAAATAAGTCCGGGAACTCTATGGCTCTTTCCTACAAATCCCTTCCAATTGTCTTTTATTACTATAGAAAGCGCATTTGATGCCAGGCAATATTTCTTGGCAGCAGCTCCTCCCCTTTCCTCATATTCAAGAAACCGTATCAGCTTTGATTTTTCAAGAAGCCGGACATGATAATAAATAGATTGTATCTCAACGCCCATTGCCCGCGCTATCTCCGCAGGATATTTCGGGCCTTCGGAAAGCAGCTTGAGCACCTTCAGCCTTTCCTCTGATAGAACCCCCAATGCTTTGGAATTGACCTCAAGGCACTCCATCGATTTGTTTTCATCATTCACCAAACGCATAGGTTCACCAACACAACACATTCACAGCGCATCCAACATAGTATAAATTATTTTATAGTAGTATTAAAAATATTTATATAATAGAATTAAAAAGGCTTTCGTTTACTACTCATAAGCTGATAACATGTGCGGAATTATTGGAATATTAAAAACAAATAGATCTGAAGAAACCATCTCCGAGATAGTCTCGGCACTGAAAAAGATGGAATACAGGGGATATGACAGTTGGGGCTATGCATTCATCAATGACAGTCTCAAACTGGAGAAAAAATCAGGCAGGATAACCCAACAGTCCATGAAAGAAAAAACTATCATAGGCATAGGCCACACAAGATGGGCCACTCATGGGGGGGTCACTGATCAAAACGCGCATCCGCACACAGACTGCAAAAATGAAATAGCAATAATCCATAATGGAATAATAGAGAATTACCTTGAGATAAAAAACCAGCTCATGGAAAAAGGGCATAAATTCAGGTCAGAGACAGACACAGAAGTCATAGCCCACATGTTCGAAGAAGAGCATGGAAACCTGCTGGAAAAGGCAAAGAAAGTCGCCATGAAACTAAAGGGCGCTTTCGGCATAGTGGCCATAGACAAAAACAACACGAACGAAATGGTTGCCATAAAGCATGAGTGCCCGATAATAGTAGGAGTGGGCAAGGACAGGGCCATCTTCGCAAGCGACCCTCTTGCATTCCTTGAATATACTAATGAAGCTATATTCCTTGAAGAAGGGGACATAGCATATGCTAAAAGGAATGGCACCATAAATTTTGAATTCTTTAATTATCTGGACAACAAAAAAGTAGACCGAAAGCCAAAGGAAATAAGCTGGAAAAGCGAGGAATCCGAATTGAAAGGCCATCCCCATTACATGCTTAAGGAAATAATGGAACAACCAAAAGTCATGAGAAAGGCCATAGATTTGGATGTTGCCAAAAAAATGGCAGGAGAAATGAAAGGAAGAAAGGTCATTGCAATTGCATGCGGAACTGCAAGGCATGCTGCAATAATAGGCAAGCACCTGCTCAACAGAATTGCAAAATACCAGCTGGAAGTCATGATGGCGCATGAATTCACCAATTTCATAGACGACCTGGACGCGGGCACTTTAATACTTGCAGTATCCCAAAGCGGAGAAACTGCGGATGTGCTGGAATGCGTAAGAAAAGCAAAGAAAAGAGGCCTTGATATACTCAGCATAGTCAACGTGCCTTCAAGCACACTTGCAAGGGAAAGCAAGATTGTTTTCAATACCAACTGCGGCCCTGAAATAGCAGTGGCATCCACCAAGGCATTCACCAACCAGGTGATGGCATTCTATCAAATTGCTTTTGAAATGAAAGGAATCTCACCTGAACTTGAAGGAATAATAAAAATACTTGAAGACAACATGGTTTATTTTGATGAGAAAGCAAAGGAGGTGGCAGAGTACCTGAAAACCAAGCAGCACGTTTACATGCTGGGAAAGGGAGTGAATCTTGCCATGGCACTTGAAGGCGCACTGAAGCTTAAAGAGATAAGTTACATACATGCAGAAGGCATGCCATCTGGTGAATTAAAGCATGGGACACTGGCACTCATAGAAAAAGGAACTCCTGTATTGTTGCTTTGCCCAACAGATTATACTTATAGTGACAGCATAAACAATGGGCTTGAGACAAGGGCAAGGGAATCATTCCTCATAGGAATGAGCGACAAACAACACCCTTCATTCGACATCTGGATAAAGCTTCCGAAACTAGAGAACGACATCTTCTATCCATTGCTTGAAGCGATACCATTGCAGCTTATTGCATATCATTCAGCAGTTCTTCTGGGAAGGGATGTTGACAAGCCAAGGAATCTTGCAAAAAGTGTTACGGTAAAATAAAAAAGAATGATGACTTATTTCTTCTTGAAAACAAACCGGGTAACAATCACATAAAGCAATATCAGGACAATGATTCCGACCCCTATTGGAAGAAGAGCTGACTGCGGATTGCTCTGAGAAAGCACTTCAATTGTAAAGACATAATCCTGATACCCTGTTTTGGAGATGGTCAGCGAATTCTGTTCTTCGCTTGGGAAGGATAATGTGAAATTTTTAGAATATATATTGTTTAGCGCACCGAATTTCACATTGAAATCCTGAACTGCGGATTTGTCATCGTAATCTGAAACGAAAATCGTGACCTTCTGGTCAACCAATGCTTTTGTCGGGGCGCTGACAACGAATCGCCCCTTGGGCAAAGTCGTATCGCGTTTTATGAACACCTCGTCTATTGTCTCCTCTCCTGCCAAATCGCTTACAGTACATGAAATTGAATTGACGCCTGATCTGAGATTCGCAGGATCTAGATTGAATTCCCACTCGTCTCCGCTGATCGTGGCATCAGGCAAAGCTCCTCCATTCACATTAAGGTTGACTCGCACATTCCCGTAGTTGGAAATGACACTGCCCCTTGCCTTGACCTCTTTCTGCCCAAGGACATCCATCTTAAGAGGATATTCGATCGTACAAGTCCTTTCCACCTTGAATGCCGAAAGCTTCTTGTCATCCATAGCAACAAGGACATATCTTACATTGCCTGATTCCAGGTAAATGAAATCATTGATTTTCGCCTTAGGGGCGTAAATCCAAAGTATCTGGCCACTCACAACACTGATTGCATAAAGGTAATCACTGCCAACAAAAACAACTTTTTTCGAAGAAACAAAACCAAGGTGGGGATTTGTTCTTATGCCCTCTCCAGTTATTGAGGACCATTTCAATTTCCCACTATAGTCCAATGAATAAAGCACGCCGTCATTGCTAGTCAGATAAATGTTATCTCCAAGAAGAGCATCTGTAAGTATCCATCCCCTTGTTTCATAGGTCCATGACTCATACTGGTCATTAATGCCAATAACATGAAGAGTATCGTCTAACGCACCAATGTAAATATTATTGTTCCAGATTACAGGCCGTGATGTCCAAAACGTATCCACTTTCTTTGTCCATTTCACAACATTCTGGTTCCTCAGTACGATAAGTGTATCATCCGCTCCAAAGATTATCTGATCATTCAAGATTGCAGGAGGGGTTGCAACAGAAACATTTCTTGCATAAACCAAAGATGCATTTCCATTTCCAGTCAGCCTCAGGACGCCCTGGTTCGTTGTTGCAAAAGCATAGTCCTGCGAAGTTTCAATCCCAAAAACAACAAAACTCTTATCATTTTGCATTGCATTTGTTGTCCACACGACATTTCCGCTCTTGCTGATGCGCCTAAAAACCCCGTCAGAACTCGCTACGAGAATGTCTCCCTGGAAAACCTTTGGCTCCACAAGATCAGCTGAAGTTGAAACCTGCCACAGCTTCTTGCCATTATCAAGCTGAATAGAATAAACATTGCCTTTATTTCCGACAGCCACAAAGTTCTGATTGTACGGCATGAGGTACTTGATCGAATCATCAGACAAATAATCCCACGCGGCATGGGTCGCAAAAACAGATGCAGATAATACAAGCAACAGAAATAAAATCTTTGAGTTCATGAGGATGATTCTACATTCAGGTTTAAATAGATTATAGCTAGGAAAAGAAAGACAAAAGTAGAAAGAATAAGAAAAAGAAATGCTCAATTGATAACAGAATCGTGTTTTCCTTCCTTGACTTCCTGGATGATCTGCCTTGCAGGCGAACCATTGACAGTCATGTTAAGGCTTACACAGGTGCCCAATACTTCATTGACACTGTCCTTGAGAGATTTACCAAGTGACTTCCTGTTTCTCTTTGCAACTGAAACAACCTGTTCTACTGAAAGATTGCCTGCCACTGCATCCTTGGTTCCGCTTCCCTTCTCTATCTTAGCTTCCTTCTTCAGAAGCTCTGCAACAGGAGGAGAACCAACTTCAATCCTGAATGCCTTTGTCGAAAGATCAAGTATGACTTTAACAGGCACATTCATGCCATTGAAGTCCTTTGTAGCCTCGTTGATCTTTGCAACCACTTGTGAAACATTCACTCCCATTGGAGCAAGAGTAGGGCCCAAAGGTGGGCCTGGAGTTGCTTTTCCGCCTGATACCATTACGTCTATTGTTTTTTCTGCCATAAAAATTACCCCCTAAAGTAATAACATTGTTAAGAGTCAAATATTGAATGAATCGATTTTTAAATTTTACCTATTTTGCTTACCTAGCGTATAATGGGAGTGAGGGGCCATGACTTCGCCATAAATCTCTGTAGCACAATTGATTATTGTTTCTGCTTCAGCAGGGCTTGCAAGCCGTATCCCAAGCAAAGTTTCGTGCGCAGCTACCTCGGGAGATACAAGGCTCACCGTCTGTGTCACAACACTTCTTTCAAATATTCTTGCAACCAAACGCATAAGCTTATCTGAAGGCCTTTCACCTACAATACTTGATGGAAAACCAATTTCAAAAATAATGTTGCGCCTGCCTGGGAGATAAACACTAAGATAATCTGCATTCGGAGGGGGCATTGCAGCAAACAATTCGATTCCAACATCTGCTCTTGAAGGCAAAACCACAATAGAGCTTTCCGGATCTTTTGGAAGCAAATGTTCCGGGATTTCAAAACCCCATCTCTTTAATTCAAAGACAGTTTCATAGTAAGCCTCGGGACCTAAGATCCTTGGGACCATCCATAATATTTGCTCAATCATGGTCCTTACATTCCGGTCTCTCTTATATGCAGGCATTGTTTCCATTTCATTAAGGTTCGAGAGGCTGTCCATGACTTTGAGCAGCATTGCATTGAAATCTTGCAGAAGATTTGAAAAATAGACGTCTGCCCTCTGGGAATATAACTCATCAGTATACTTGTCCTTTCTTAAGTAAAATCTAGGCTCATCAGCAAAAACCCAGGTGCTGCTTACGTATTTGGGTTTGGTGACTTTGCAAACAAGTTCTGCCACACGCCTGCCAAAAAGATTAGCCAGATCAAAATAGGTAACCCCACAATCCTCTATCACATCATGCAAAAGGCCTGAGGCAATAAGAGCTCTGCCTGCACCAGCCCTTGCAATGCGGTATGCAACATCGACAGGATGTACAATATATGGATCGCCGGTTAGCCTTTTTTGGCCATCATGTAAATATCTTGCAAAACGATAAGCATCAACTATTGGCCTAAGGTCCAAATGTGGATAATGGGATGAGAAAACACCAAGTACGTCCCTCATCTTATGTTTGGCAGGTCCGAGATAATGCTTCATCAAAAGATTAGGCCTAACTGCCCTTGGCCTGTTGACCGAAGGCCTTAACTGTGACTTGGAAGCAGGGTCCTTAGCCATATGATAAAACGTAAATCTCATTCTCTCGGAATGATTATATGGAAGAATAGGTATAAAAACATTCTTCTACCACTTAAAACAACAACATGGTTGATAAATTACAACTTAACTAATTACAGCCAATTCTTGAAGCCAATCTAAAATAAGTCTGATTTATTTTTTCAACAATCTCGTTCTTATCAACATAAGCAAAGTTTAAATCACTCTGGAGATTGTATATTACAGGAAGCAGATAACGAACATCTCCATGGCTGAGATTAGCCTGAGAAAGACTGTCCAATGCTGCCACTATCTCATAAGTGGATACTGAATTCTTTATGAAATTGATCAACTGGGATATTCCTGTTATCTGAACCATGTGATAAATTATGTAAAAAAGGGTTTATAAATCAATGCCCCAGCCTTCGAATTTGAAATCTTTGACTTCCAGCGAAGAAGCAAGTTCCCTAATGGAAGATACCAAACCACCAGGACCACAGACATACCAGGAGAATGCTGAAGGCGTTTTCACATATTTCCTTATCATATCTTCGTTTATCCTTCCTATCTCGCCTTTCCATCTTGCAGGAGTTTCACGCGTCAATGTCAGTATGCAATGTATGCCCTTTTTTGACAAAGAGCTAAGAAAATCACGGAAACAGATGTCATTCTGGCTTTTTGAACTATAAAAAAGATAGAATTCGCCCTTGATTTTTTGTTCGTCAATGTATTTCAGCATACTGATAAACGGGATCAGTGCTGAACCACCTGCCACAAAGACACATTTCTTCTGCTGAGCATATGCAAAATGGCCATATGGCCCTTCCACACCGATTTCATCTCCCGGTTTCATTGCAGCAAGCTTGTTTGTCATCTGGCCGCCGATGAACTTTATGCCAAACCGAAGCTTTTCTGAGCTAGGGGATGAAGCCAGTGAATACGCCCTCTTGATTCCGTCCTTATGAAGCATGACGAATTGCCCTGGCTTGAAATCCAACGTCTTTCCATCAATAGGAGAAAATTCAAATATGGCAATGCAACTTGTTTCTTTAACTGAATCCAACCGATATCGCTTAACCTGTGCCATAAATAACAGTATATTAATCCTAATCTAGATTTAAAAAATTAGCCTTCCTAACATAAAGCATGGAACTTGAAAGGTTATTCAATTACTCGTGGAAATTCTACAGAAAAAACATCAGCATAGTAACAATTTTCTCAGTATTGTTCCTAATGGCGGCAATAATACCCCTTTTCGTAGCACTGCCAACCTATATGTCGCTCGGAGGAATTTATGTCAGGACTGAAAGTATCCCTGAATTGTCACTTGTAGACATAGCTGTAACCCTTTTTGTGTATCTGATTTCATTATTCATAATCGCAGAAGCAGTTGTAAACATAAATCTGATAATCAAATCAAAAAGGACATCGGTTCCCATCCCTTCCCAAATGATAAAAAACATGGGGCGCTATACTGTCAAAGTATTCCTGGCCCTGGTAATACTTGAACTGTTGATATTCGCAATACAACTCCTTTTGTTCGACAAGCCATTCAACACACTCATCTACCCTATAGCCGTCGGCATAATTTCATTCCTGTTCTTCTATATCGCTCCTGCGATTGTAATAGATGAATCAAACATATTCAACGCAATTGTCAGGTCATCGAACCACGCTATGAAAAAACCGCAGATGATAATCGTCTGGGCGATAATCGGATTCGTGGTTCTGTCATTGGTCAAACTAATCTTCGATTTGATCCTGCCAAACTTTTCAGCATATCTTGTGCTACTCGTGAATTCGCTTTTTGTGCTTCCATATCTGCTGATATTGCAGACGCAGATGTACATGGAGAAGTATCCGCTTGCTAGGTAGGAAATGAGCTTCGTCTAATTGAAACACCCTAACCTGTGATTAACTGAAGGAAGGCATCTCCCTCTGCGATTCGGAACCGAGCATTTAAATACTTGATTTCTCAAGTCCTAATTATGAAGAAAACAGAAAGCAGGAAAAAAGACCATGTCGAACTTACGTTGAACAGCAAATACCAGTATGAAGTATCTCCAGGATTCCAAAGCGTGAGATTCGTGCACAATTCACTTCCTGAGCTTGATTTCGACTCCATAGATCTGTCCTCAAGTTTCCTGGGAAAAAAGATAAAATATCCGTTCATGATACTTGGGATGACTGGCGGCTACAAGGATGCGGAGAAGATAAATAAGGACTTGGCGATTGCAGCTGAAAAGCATAAAATTCCAATGGGCCTTGGTTCCCAGCGTGCAATGATTGAAGACAAGAAATTGGCAAAGACATACAATGTAAGAAAATATGCCCCATCCATTCCGCTGGTGGCGAATATAGGTGGAGTGCAACTGAAAAAATACCCGATGGCCAGAGTAAAGAAGATGATTGAAGATGTTGATGCAGATGCATTGGCCATTCACCTTAACCCATTGCAGGAGATAATCCAGCCAGAAGGAGACAGGGATTTTAGAGGAGTACTGACTGCAATAACAAAAGCCTGCCAGGAACTCAATGTTCCGATAATCGTAAAAGAAACAGGTGCAGGGATAAGCACTGATGTTGCAGTGAAATTGAAGGATGCAGGAGTTGCATATGTTGATGTTTCAGGCGCAGGAGGAACTTCCTGGAGCAAAGTGGAATATGACAGGGGAAAGGCGGTTGAAGGTTTTGAAGAATGGGGCAACGCAACAGTTGACTCTATAGACATGTGCAGAGACATACTCCCATTGATTGCTTCTGGCGGAATAAGGAGTGGGATAGATGTTGCAAAGGCAATTGCGCTAAATGCAGAACTGGCAGGTGCAGCATATCCATTCCTGAAAGCACAAAAAAAGAAAAAACTTGATGAATTGATCGGAACATGGGAAAGGCAGATGAAGATCGTATGTTTGCTGACAGGCTCATCCAATTGCCTGGAATTGAAGAACGCAAGGTTGATAAGATATGGACGTGCTAGGATTTTTGAATGATGTATTTATTGCATTAAGGGATGTTTGTGGAACTGTTTGCGTAATTGGCATAGTCTTATTCATAGTCCTGTGGCTGATAGGCGGAAGAAACGCAAAGTACAGCTACTGGCAGAACATCCCGCCCAAAAACGAAAGTCCCCCAAAAGAAACAAAGGCAAAAAAAGCAAATAAGGAGAAGATCGGCAAGAAAGGGAAAATCATAGATGTAAAACCTGAAAAAGAAGAAGATCGTGACAAAAAGATATTTGAAAGATTCGACAAGGGAGAGGCAGATCCTAGAAACGACTGATACGTCCAATGAGACACACATTTAAATAGTATTTCTAACAAGTTAATAACGTGGGAATTTATACTACTGACAATGGCAAAAATCGGGCCAGAGGAATGCGAATAATAGAAGACAGATTCCAAAGGGCCTATAACTACATCCTTAGCCACTATAGCGACGGAGCGGTAGCTACTTTTGCAAAAGGACACTTACAGTATTGCAGAGACTGTCTTGAAGAAGGAATTAGATCAAATCTCATAACCCCAGAAGCAATAATTGAAGAAGCAAACAGAAAAGGAGACAGAGGAAACCTTCTTCTTCTTGACATTCTCAGCTGGAGCATGTGCAAAGAACCAGGATTAGTGCCATGGACTCTGCTTGGAAATCCGTTAAACGATGGAAATGGATATGACCCAGAATACCTTAGCAGTTTCGCAAGAGAACTTGGCGCATACGATACACTAAGGACGCTTGACTGTCAGGAGGGGTATGATGCCGAGAGTTATGCACAAGTGCTTACACCCCAAAACGGAGATAGGCCTCCTGTTGCATTGCTTGCAAGGCTTGCTTTCGTCTCAAGACTATGGGAGCATAATCTGCCTGCATCAGTAACCACATCAGAATCTTCAGAAATCCAGGTGCCTGAAATAATAGAATGGATAAATATGGAAAGAAACACTGCGGAATCAGTGATGGGACTTTACGCCAACCTAG
The DNA here is from genome assembly GCA_043827025.1 of Microcaldota archaeon. Classification (GTDB taxonomy): domain Archaea; phylum Micrarchaeota; class Micrarchaeia; order Anstonellales; family Bilamarchaeaceae; genus DATDTS01. Next base: position 35,299 of record JBDRPL010000011.1, on the reverse strand, counting down.
GGGACTTGCTTGGATTTCCATCTCTTGTGAAGGGGATGAAAAACTTTGCAATGCTTCACTGCTTTCCGGACATATGGAATTATGTAGAGGGAGAAATGGGAAGGATATCCCGCGAAGTGGAGGCAAGCAATGCAATCATTAGAGAAATGAGTGCAGAATTGAAACTCGAACTCAGGAAACACGGGATAGCCGCAGAGGTGGAACCGCGAGAGGAAGGCAAGGGATTCGGAAGCCTGGGCGTAAAGATAAAGAAAAGGTACGAGGAAAGATGTTTGAAGATGCTAGAATTAGCAGGCATCCCAAAAGAAATGATATCACTTAATGTAAAAAATCCATTCATAAGGGACGTGAAGGAAAATGCTTGTGAAGGTATTGAATTTTCAGTTGATGGACACACTACATCCATAAAGGTGGAAGGAACTATACTCGTTTTGAGTGTGATTGACCAGCAAGGAAAAACAACAAGCGTAATGATAGACAACAAACACTGTAGGTATTTATTCGGAAATATCGACGAATACAACAAAGACCAACAAAACGGAAGCGATTTTGCGGCAGGCAGAATCATCATAGATAGCTTCAATGGAAGCACTACAAAAGAATCCTTGGTCAGAGCTGCAAACAAAATAAACAATCAGATATTGCCGAAATGCATAGAAAGAGCACTTGCAAAAAGAGGGATACACAGGAGAGAATATCGTACTGAAGTAACTGATTATATTAATCCACCAATTGAAAACTCAAAAAAGGCGGGGAAGAAATCATTGCATGACGTAGTCCGAAGAAAGGGACCAAAGGCAAATGAGTACAGATCACTACATATAGACACAAGAGCATATGATCCAACTTTATTCGCCCCATTCGAATGGATAATTAGATCACGCCCGATGCATGAATTTTCTGAAAGAGGAGGTGCAGCCCATGCTATTTACAAAGGAGCTGGAGAGCTAACAAGACGGTTTGCAGAAACATATAGGTCATTAGTTTCTATGATGACCAAAACAAGACCCGGAAAAGTAACTGTCAGGGAATTGGCACAGTTGAAGATCCGCATAAGAATTGGAGAGCAACAAAAAACAGCCTTACACACAGTGCCTCAAAATAGATTGTTAGTGGATGCACTCGTGGACATGGGCATTGAACTGAACATGGTTGAAAAAGTAAAAGACGTAAGAGATGTGAAAAATGAGGTGGATTTGGGAGCCCTGGCAGTATTGGAAAAAGACATGGAACTGCAGGTGATAGTCTCAGAAAACGGAGGATTCATTCCGACATCACTGATTAAAATGCTAATTCCAAAGGTCGGAGGATTAACTGCAAAGCAACTAAGAGATATACAGAAACAGGAATAAAAGAATGTTGTTAGTTGTTAAATATGGAAAAAAGAGAATATTTATAAATAGGGTCAGGCATAACGATTAATGATGAAATCCTTAAGATATCGAAAGGCCCAAGTAGGCTCAGTGATTACCATCGGCAAAGGGGAATTAGGTGGAAAAGGAAGCCATACTTGGGGAGTTGCACATACGCTTCAAGGCGTAGATATTGCAAAGATACCTAAGACAACCATTCTTGCCAGTGACGTCATCAGAGACATGGCTCCGGATATTTATGAACTTTCCCAGGTAGTAAAGCACGTAAAATTGGACGGAGATTTTATTGCAGTCAGGTCATCAGGTTTTTCTGAAGATGGCGCGCACAGTTGCGCAGGAGTATTTGATACGCTATTTATAAGAAATAACGGAGATATACATGCATTGGCATCTGCAATTCAAAGAGTTGCAAGAAGCGGTAATAGCCTACATGCCACAACATACCTGGCTAGCAATGGTCTGGAAGGTGGAATGGCAGTTATGCTTCAATCAGTAATTGGAAACAAGATTGAAGGGGGCTATGTCGGACCAGTATTCAGCGGAGTGGTAGATACATCCTCAGTAAACGGAGACAACACATTTACAATGTCAATGGTTCTTGGCCTTGGCACAGTTGCTGTTGAAAAGTGCAGCCCTAATATAATAGTAGTGCAAAAAGGCCATCTTGCAAGAAAAGATATGCCAGCCATAAAAATACAGCAGGAGTTCGGTGAAGTACTAAGCACTGAGACAATGGATAAGGAAAGGATTGGAATCAAAAGACTGGCAGAACTGCTTGGATTCCCGAGCCTAAATCATGCAGTTGAAACATTTCTGAAAAGATTCACCAATCCACTATATACCTTATCATTAATATTGGAAAGGCATTTCAATTCATCACCAGTAGACATAGAATTTGCAATAAGGGGATCAAAACTATTCCTTTTGCAGGTACGAAGGTCTCACATGGATAGAATCGCCAATAATGCGTACCCTGAAAATGTAAAAGAGGAATCTGTTTTAGCTGTTTCTAGAAATGTGGTTGGCGCAGTAACAGTAAATACCCCATTACTTGCATCATACGGTTCAGCTGCATCATACAAAAGGGATGCAGAAAACGGATTCAAGGATCTGCTTGCATTGGACGCACAAGGAGTGCCTTATATCTTAATAGTCCCTCCTGAAGCAACATCTTCAGGAAGCGATGAGACATTGCCGATTACGCTTTTGAAGAACATGGCTTTTGTTACAGAGAAACTAACTAATGAACAAGTGCACCAGCCCACAGTCACAGGGGTTGACCACTTTTCAAGACTCGCCCACGAATCAAAATTAGGTTACATGGAAGCATATGTAAACCATGAAAGGCTTAAGGCAAACTCAACCCAGGAAAAAATAGGAGAGCTTACATTATTCAAAGGAAACTTCACTGCAGCTGCTTGCAGTGCAACTAAGAGAGGAGTGCTTTTTATAAACCAAGAATGAAAATCAAATCTGAAACTCGTCCATCCTCTTTACAACATTCAGTATCATGCTCGTATTTGTTTTGCTGACCTCCGGAATCTTGTTTATGCTCTTTATCAGGTTGCTCATTTCTACCCTGCTTTTGCACAGGACAAGGGCAACTGAATCATACTCTCCTGTGAGATCATAGACTGCTGCAACACCCCTAAGTTTTGATATTTTCTCCTGCACCTCAAGCAGCGCTCCTTTTGCAATGCTTATCTGCACAAGTCCCATGAAATCATATCCCATGACATAATGGTCGACCCTTGCAGAATAACCCAAAATGATTTCAGCATCCTCGAGCTTTTTCACCCTTTCGATGAGCGCTGCAGGGCTCAAACAAATTACTGAGGAAAGCTCGCGGAAACTCCTTCTCGAATCCAACTTCAGCTCTCTTATTATTTCAAGGTCAACTGCATCCATCGCGTGTTTAGTGTGTTCTGTTTTTCTTGCCATATTCCAAACATATGTGCATAAATTTTATATATTTTGTGGTCATTTGTTCTGAAAAACACTGAAAATATTTATATATAAAACAAGCGAGTTTGGTACAAAACAAGTTCTAGTTTGGTGAAACGAATGGCAACTAAAGAAGAAGTACTGGAAAAAGTGGAAAAGGACGGGGTGAAATTTGTAAATCTGCAATTCGTAGATATCCTGGGCATAGTAAAAAATGCGACTATTCCGGCTGTGCATCTGGGTGAATCGCTTGACAATGGAACCTGGTTCGACGGCTCTTCCATAGAGGGTTTTGCAAGGATACACGAAAGCGACATGTACCTGAAACCTGATCCTGAAACCTATGCAGTAATTCCATGGCTGGACTCCAACCAGGGAAACACTGCAAGGCTGATATGCGATGTCTATTCCCCAGACGGAAACCCTTTTGCAGGTGATCCAAGACACATCCTCAAACAAACAGTTGAAAAGGCAAGGAATGCAGGCTATGAATATTACACTGGCCCTGAATTCGAGTTCTTCCTGTTCAAAAAAGAGAATGGCAATGTTCTTGGAACAGTGCACCACGACGTGGGAGGATATTTCGATTTAAACATGGACGAAGCCTATGAAGTAAGGAAAGACATAACAATTGCATTGCAGAAATTCGGCATGAATGTAGAGGCAGCACATCATGAGGTGGCAAACAGCCAGCATGAGATAGACTTCAAGTACGACAAGGCAGTTAAAACAGCTGACAATGCAGCCACATTCAAATTCGTTGTCAAGGCAATTGCAAAGAAACACGGATTGATGGCAACATTCATGCCAAAGCCCATACGCGGGATCAATGGCTCGGGAATGCATGTGCACCAAAGCCTTTTCAAAGATGGGCAGAACATATTCTATGACGAAAATGACAAATATAACCTATCAGAAACTGCAAGGAATTTTGTCGCAGGCCAGATGAAGCACGTCCAGGGAATGTCTGCGATATTGTCTCCGCTTGTAAATTCATACAAGAGGCTTGTGCCAGGCTATGAAGCGCCAGTTTACATATGCTGGGCCACCACAAACAGAAGTGCATTGATAAGGATCCCAAGGATAGTTAAGGGAAGGAAAAACTCTGCAAGGGTCGAATTGAGGTGTCCTGACCCGTCATCTAACATCTATCTCGTATTCTCCACAATGCTTGCAGCAGGAATGGAAGGGATAGAACAGAAGCTCATTCCGCCAGATCCAGTTGAAGAAAACCTATATCTGCTTGATGAGGAAGGTTATGCAAAACGAGGCATAAAAACATTGCCTTGCTCACTGGGAGAGGCGCTTGAATGCTTGAAAAAGGACGAGCTGATGAAAAGAACGCTAGGGGAGCACATATTCACAAAATACCGTGAAGGCAAAAAAAGCGAATGGAATGATTACATGATGGAAGTGACAAAATGGGAGGTTAAGAATTTCCTGGAGGCTTATTGACTTCCTAGTTTTTCAAATCAAGGATCTCAAACGCAGTGCAACCCCATTCTTTCTTTCTTTCGTCATAAGTAAGCACTGCGTTTATTATTCCTGGAATCTTTATTCTTTTTTTCTCTCCGCCCACATTCAATTTTACTATAGGATGTAATTTCATGATATTGTTGTAGTAGACACCCCAGCCGCTCGTCATATCAAGGATCAAAACCTTGTCAGGATCAGGATATCCATCTCCTACGATATCGACAACTTCGAAATCACTATTCGCATATTTGGCCCTAAGAGCTTTCTCTACTCTTGGGAATAATAATTCCTTTGCAGCAACCCAGTTTATTGAAGGAGGATCTCTGAATTTCATCTTTTTCGCTATATCGCTCATAGTAGTCACCATGTAGGGGATTTCACAGAATTATATAGTGCAATTTTTATAAATGGTTGGTTTGCAATACTTTTTTAAGCACACGTAAGGAATATAATTCATGAAAACGTACAAAAGAAAGATATGTCCATTGTTGTACCTCTGTATATGCGCTGCGCTTGTAACGATGCCGTTATTGATCACGATCATAGCCCTTTTTGACGCCTCACAGGAAAGGGCTGGCCTGTCTGCAATTGGGATAATATTACTTGCAATATGTACAATTGCAGCATATTTCATATGGAATGGAAATGGCAACATCAAAGTCATTGAAATAAAAAATAATGAAATAAAAATGCAAACATTGGGCAGTAAATGGATAAGCATAAAAAACATCAAAAAGATTACACTGCATTCCGGACCTGACTTTAACCCAGTACTTTGGATTACAACGGATTCTGATAAATTTAGAATTTTCGATGTTTTGTTTGACGGATTTGATAGAAACATGCTACGTGACCTTGAAAAAGCCACTGGCAAAAAGATACGCCTTCCAAACGGCAAGGCATACTTCTCGGATTAAGGTTTCAATTCAATCGAGTTTATCTGTTTCAAGTTCCAATTGGTGTAGTATTGCAGGTTTCTCACCTGTCTCTCTGTGATTTTCTGGATCGCTGTGCCCCAATGAACTGAAACGAAATCGCCTACCAATGGATTCTTCACAAAGCCTTTCAGGACTTTCTTGGAGCCTTTTCCAATGAAATACTGCCCAGCCTTCATGCACAATGGAAAATATTCCAGGCCCACATACTTCTCGCTTGCCCATTTCACCTTTCCCCAGCCAATATGGCAATTATCAAAGTTGCCGAGATGTTTCTTCACTTTCTCAGTGACAAATTGGACATAAAGGACATGAAAAAGGTGATTTGGAAAAATAGATTTTGGAAGATTCCGTGCCAGTTCTTCTGCTTTGTTTTTTTTCAGGCCTGCCTTTGTCAAATCGTGCAGTATCAGTTCCTTGATTTTATCATTGCCCACTTTCTCAAGCAAGCTGTTCCCTATCCAGAAGGATTCCACTACATCATAGTCAAAAGGCTCTTTTCCATTGGAATCTGCAATCAGTCGGAGATAGGCCATTGGAATTGTAAATTTTTCAAGTTCCTTCTTTAAGTCCCAGATTTCTATCTGGCTTGTCTTGTATAAATCGTAGACTGCGCCAAAGGCTCTTGGGCCGCAATAGCTCAAAAAATTTGGAGGATGGGAATATCTTGCCTGAAGGTCTATTCCTGAATCCATTACCTCACCTTACAACAAACCCATCAAGTCGGACCTCCGAGTCCTGGGGAACTGATGGCGGAACAGGTTGAATCTGTTTAGGAACGCCATTTGTGATAGAATACTTTGAATGCCCTTCTTTTAAGAAAATAAGCTCAATGGATAGGAGAGAAAGCAATAATATGAAAAGAACTAAAGCCACAAACAGATAATCAAAAGCTAGACGTTTCTTATACATATACGGCACCTAGGTTGAAAGGCTTGTTTTTTCTATCGGACAGAAAAACCTTAATATGGCTGATGACCAGATTGCAACAATCACACCTATCACTATGATCAACAGGCTTATCGCTTCACCTAGGGCAACTGCCTTACCAATGAAAACGAAATTCAGTAGGGCAGTTATCGGACCTCCAAGTACAAGGATAGAGGTTGCTCTTGAAACAGAGATATGCTTCAGGGAATTATACCAAAAGAAAACATATGACAAGAGGAAGCCTGATGCCACCACTGTCCAGAGCAATGCTGTCTGAGATACCTCGAAAACCATCTGGAATTTTCCTGTGAATGCAAGGAATCCCAATAGGAACAATGAACCGAAGAACATCCTTCCAAAAGCTACTGCATTCGGCGAAATTGGAGATGTATTTGGAGAAATAGTTGCCATGACTTTCTTTGAATAGGAATATTCAATTGCCCAAAGGATCGTTGCACCAAGCACAAGCAACTGTCCAAGGCCAAAACCCAAGCTTTCTTTTATAAGAAGGAAATTGCCTGCAAATATTATCGCTGCGCCCAACACAAAACTCTTGCTTATTTTTTCCCTGAGGATGACAAGCGAGGCAATGGCTGCAAAAACGAACAATGACCTGAAGATGAATGAGGAGATAGAAGCCATGCCAAGCGAAAGGCCATAGAAGAACAATAGAAAAGGAATGCCTCCTCCAATCAATCCTATGAGCGCCAATTGGCCGAATTGCTTTCTGTTCAATTTCTTGATTTCGTCAAGCTTTCCAAAAAGAAGAATGCCTGAGACCAAAAATACTGCAACCAGGGAATTTTTCAGGGTTGCATATACAAACGGATCACTCAACGAGACTCCGAATGAATTGACAAAAACAGAAATTCCACTGATCAATGCGACTAGCAATGCAAAAGATGTTCCCCTGTTCATGATTTGAATATTTGGAAGGAAAATTAATAAAGCTGATTATAGATGTATTATAAAAGTAACAGTGCATATGCTAGCTGAAGTGATACAAATGAAAATAAGCGAATTGAATCCTGGAACCGGAAATGTAAGCCTAAATGCAGAAGTCATTGCAGTGGGCGAAGTCCGAGAGATAAACAAATATGGAAGAATCCTCAAGGTTGCCAATATTACATTGAAGGATGAAAGCGGACAGATAGACATTGCGCTCTGGAACGAAGCAATAGACACTGTGAAGGTAGGCGATAAGATTTCCATAGAGAATGGCTATGTCAATGAATGGAAAGGCACCAAGCAATTGACTCTTGGTAAATTCGGAAAGATGAGCGTTCAATAACATTAATCTTTTTCGTGCAAGTGATACTTGATGAAAAAGCTGGTCATAGGCTGGTTCACATTCACCTGCTGCGAAGACAGCTCCATCCTATTCATCGAGCTTATGAATGAGAATTATTTTGAATGGAAAAAATTGATAGAGTTCAAGCATTGCAAGATGCTGAAATCGAAGAATGAAATGGGTCCTTTCGACGTTGCATTCATAGAAGGCGCAATTTCCACTGACAAGGAAGCGGATGAACTGAAGAAGATAAGGAATCTTGCCAAATATGTGGTTGCCATAGGGGCATGCGCCTGCACTGGTATGCCTTCAGGCCATAGGAATAATTTTGACGATGCACTGAAGAAAGAGATAGCGCCTACGATAAAGAAATTCCATCTTTGGGAGAAAGTCCTTCCTCTTGACCAGATTGTGAAGGTGGATGACAAGGTTCCGGGATGTCCGATGGATACCAACATATTTCTAAATGTACTTGGCAAATATTTGAAAGAATTCGGAGCAGTGAGTTGAATGCACAGTCTGGATTTTGACATTAGCCTTGAGAACATGAGCAAAATAGAAGGCCATGCAGACCTTGACATAAAGGTTAAAGACCACAAAGTCAAGAACGTTGAACTCAAGATAACCGAGAACAAGCGATTTTTCACGCGTGCAGTGCGTGGAAAACCCTCTCTGATGACTCATCGGCTGGTTTCAAGGATATGTGGGACCTGCAGCACTGCGCACCTTACCGCTTGCATTGAAACTGTTGAAGAAATTTATGAGCACGTTCCCTCGCAACAGACAATGGATTTGAGGAACCTCATGCTTTATGGGCTGAATATCAGGGACCATGCAATGCACCTCTTTCTTTTCTGCCTTCCGGACATATTTGGAAAGGATTCTGTGCTTGAATTTGCAGATGACGGAAAAGAACATGAATTGTTGCATGAAGCATTTGACATAAAATCAGTTGGCAACAAACTTGACACCCTTGTTGGCGGGAAACCAGTGCATGCCCCCTTTCCGGTACCCGGAGGATTCATCAAAACGCCGACTAAGGAAGAACTGAAGGCAATGGTTCCTGAATTGCAGAAGATACGGAATGGGGCGCTTGAATTCGTTGACATATTCCACAAGTGCGATTTCGAATTCATAGAAAACAATGCGGAATTCATAGCTATAAAGAACAAGGACTTCGCTTATCTTGGAGACGGAATATGCTCCACAGACCACTATTGCATAGCTGAAGAGGTGTACATCAATTACCTTAGCGAAAGAGTCATCCCATATTCGCAGGCAGCAGGCTTCAAATACAAAGGAAGGCCCTATCTTGTCGGAGCGCTTGCACGAGTAAATCTCAATGGCTCAAGCATACATCCTGACACCAAAAAATCATGCAGTGAATCCCTGAAGGTCTTTCCTTCCAACAACATCTTCCACAATAATCTTGCCCAGGCGATAGAAATAGTGAATTGCATCGATCGCTCTATTGAAATAATAGAAAGGCTTGAGCTAAAGGCAGAGCCAAGGCCTGAATTGAAATTAGGATGGAAACGCGAGGGTGTTGGAGTCATTGAAGCGCCCCGTGGCACTCTTTATTACCATCTGCGCGTAGATGACGAAGGTAAGGTAAAGAATGCAGAGCTTGTCATACCCACTGCACAAAACCAGGTAAACATGGAAAAGAACATTGGCAGCATGGTCCAGCAGAAACTAGATGAAGGCATGCCAAAGGAAAAGATAAAATACGAAGTTGAAAAACTGGTTAGAGCTTACGATCCATGCATGAGCTGTGCCACCCATTTCCTGAAATTGAATTGGCTATAGTACAATTGACCACAGTTGTTTGATTGCAGATCTTACTTCCTTTACTGCTTTCTCTTTTTTCCAACCCATCGGGATTCCGATTATTTTCATTTTGTCTATGTGACCCAACTTCTTGAGGAGTTTGAGGTTCATCCCAAGATCAAAATCATGCAGAGTATAGATTTGGCTGCTTTTCAACTGGTCGAAGTCAGTAATGATTGTCAATTTCTTTATTCCCTGAACCACATCCAAAATGACAAGGTCCTTTCCCTCGTTCTGTATCTCTTCCACTGCATCCAATTCCTTGAACTCTATGTCTTTGAGTTTGCCACTTTTACCGAGTTCCCTTGCAACCATTAACGCAAGCGAATCGCTTTTCACCAGTTCATTGCCGAAAACAAGGATTTTTTTCATAGCACACCAATATTTTATTAACCAAGCAACATTTTAACTCAAATAAACTACTTCTGAATAAAATTTTTCTTTTTCTTTTCTGAAACTTTGTGTTGATTAGTAAAAGTAAAACAATTCTTAGGACATATATGATGGCACATACCACAAAGAATACACAAACCCCTATCAAATTCTACCCTCTTTTTTTCTTCATTGAATGTTAGAGCATTTGTAGGGCAGTTAATAACGCACAACCTACATTTTATGCAGTTTGCCCTGTCCAAATACAACTTACCACGATAATTTTTTGAGATTTCAGGAGTTTTCTTGGGATAATCTTTCGTAAATGGTTTGGAAACAAAATTTTTCAACACAGACTTAACAAAGGATAATGTCATTAAATCACCAGGAATAGATCAACAAATGCTAAAAGCAAAATAAGTGCAAAGGTCTTCGCTGCTCTAAATGTGGAGTACCTGGGAGTCGTGGCCCTCATAAGTTCGTAAAGTACTAATATGCCTAAAGATGCAGGCAAGAAATAACTTTTTCCAAATACTAAAAATGCAAAGATTATGTAGAAACAGAAATTCTTGATAAATTCTGCCAACTCCAAGATTGCTAAATCTTTTCCATAATATTCAGTTAAGAATCCACCCGAGATTTCAGCATCTGCATTGACTACGTCATAGGGAGTTATCTTTAGGATCACATAACCGACATAGAATAGCAGGATCGAGGCCAATGGAAGTTGTAAGATTGCCAAATCTAATGGGTAACTGACAAAATTAAAGACTGAAGCCTTGATAAAAAATAAAGATAAAAGAATTAAGAATGCTAATTCATAACCCAACATGATTAACATTTCCCTCATACTTGAATGAACTGCAAATGGAGATCTACTGGATACTGCTCCAAAGATCAGGAAAGTATCTTGAAGTATAAACAAATATCCAATTAAAAGAAAATTATAGTCAAATCCTAAAAATGACTGGCTTACAAATAATGCTGAAACAAATAACAGGATAACTAAAGAAGTGGCCAAAGTGATAGAGGGGACCAAACTAAAGATTAAATTTTGTTCATGAACTCCTTTTTTAGTCAATAGTTTTAGAAGATCATAGAATGGCTGAAGCAATGGGGGTCCAACCCTGTTTTGCATCCTTGCAATTATTTTTCTTCTAACACCTTCGAAAAGAAGGGCCACGAAAATTAATATAAAGGTTATAGCTAACTCAATCATGTTTTTTAGCCTCTGATAATTCATGAGTTGTCCAAATTTCTTTCTTTCCATCCTTAATTACCGTAACCCTTTCCATACAAGAGATGCACGGGTCCAGACTTGCCACAATTACCGGAACGTCTGTTATGTCCACATCCTCTAAAATCTTTGGATAAACACAAAGATTCGCTAAAGTAGGCGTTCTAAGCTTTATCCTGGATATCCTGTTATTCTCAATTTTAACATAATGAAAATTCTCTCCCCTTGGTGCTTCAACCCTGCCTAAACCAACCCCTTCTTTTGCAAAAAATGAGGGTTTCTTAGGGAGTTCCTCATTTGGATCAATCATATCAATTGCCTTGTCTATGATTTTGATTGATTCCAGAATTTCATCAGCCCTTGCCAGACTCCTGGCCCAGGCATCTGTTTCAACTCTTAAAACAGGTTTTACTTTGATTTCCGTGTAAGCTTCATATGGGGAATTTACCCTCACATCATAATCAACACCAGAGGCCCTTGCAACTGGGCCCACCAACCCCAAATCAACTGCCATCTTTTTTGAGATTTTGCCGATCCCCTTAGATCTACTAACAATCACGTCATGATTCTCCAATACCTCACGATGCTCTTTGACCCTGTCAATAATAGAATTGAGTTTTTCCTGGGCAAACACTAAATTTTCTTTGTTAAAACTTCTTTTCATTGTTCCAACTAAATTGATAGAATGGTGAACTCTCCCACCAGTCAATTCATCAAAGACATCCAGGATATTCTCTCTTTCTCTCCAAAAATACATGAATAGGGTCTCTAATCCCATTTCATGCATCATAACTCCTGCCCACAATAAATGGGAATGGATCCTCTCCAGCTCTGCAACCATGACCCTTTGAAGTTTTACCTTCATAGGAATTGTCAGGCCTGCAACAGGTTCAACTGCCCTTAGAAACGCTAAAGAATGGCAATGGGAACATATGCCACATGTTCTTTGAACAGTGTGCAATTCAGGATCCAACAGTTTACCTTCAGAGATTCTTTCGACTCCCCTATGGGCATAGCCCAAGTTAAACTCAGCTTGCTTAACTGTTGTCCCTTCAACATGCAGTTTTAGGTATATTGGTTCTTTCAAAGCAGGATGCTGGGGTCCGATAGGAAAAATACATTCATGCATTATTTTTCAACCTCCTGTAAAAATAGTCTCGTCCCACAAGCAGGATTCCCCTCAAAGTTGAGCCCGTAGAATTCAGTTACTTCAGTTTCAAAAAATAAAGCATTGTTCCATCTTGGGATTATTGTTTTTACCTTCTCTCCTTTTGAAACATCTATGGTTATGGCAATTAAATCAGGATCATCATTCAAAGAAAAATGGTAGATCAACTTGAAATCCTCCCCATCCTTCAGACAAGTAATGCTAACTAACCTGTCTGCACGCATATCTGTCATTTTACTCATAGGATCAATCATCATCCAACACCCTTATTATTGCATCAATAACTGCTTCAGGCCTGGGAGCACAACCCGGAACATAGATATCAACTGGAATGACTTTATCCAATGGGCCTGCAAATGCCGGGGAATTGTGATATAACCCTCCTGAAACTGCACATGTTCCAATTGCAATTACTTTTCTTGGCTCCGCCATACTCTCATAAACATTAATCAAACGTGATTTATTATGTTTGTTAACTATTCCAGTAACTAATAAGATATCCGCATGTTTTGCACTTGCTTTTAATTCAATCCCTAACCTAGTAACATCAAATTTTGGATTTGTACAAGCCACACATTCAATAACACATCCATTGCACCCTCCAGCATTGAAAATACTTATCCATGGGGATTTTTTGATAGGATTGCTCATTTTTTTCCACCTAGTAGGCTTCTTACGAAGGAGATTAGAAAATCTGTAAAGTCTAGAGGCACCATAGGTTCATCCACTTTTTCTCCACCTAAATACAAATCCTTTTTCATATGTAAAACTCCAAGACATAAAACAATATTTGAGGCACTACCCCTAAAACAACAGATAAGGTTGTAAATAATACAAGCACAATTTTCATAGGCAAGGAATGATAGACTACTCGTTTTGAGTTACCCACGAGCAAAGTATAGCAAATCCTAAAATAGAAAAAGAAACAAACCAAACCAGCTAAAACTGCAAAATAGGTTAGGAAAGGATGGATCGCAAAAAGCGATGAATAAATCATAAATTCTCCTACAAATACATTAAATCCGGGCATACCTCCTGATGACAATGCGATAATGCATAATGCTAAAACTAACAGTTGGTTTTTTTTATATAAACCTGCATATTCAATAAATAACTTTTTCTTCAGGGTTCTATGAAATAAATAAAAAAATAGCAGAAAAGGAGTCACAACAATTACAAAGTTTATGAATTGAATCACTGCAAACCATAGTGATTTTCCAATTAAAACTGCAGTACTGAGATCTAAGAAAAAATATGCCAATTGAATTAAAATCGAGCAGGCCAGGTAATTCATTAAGGATTTGGCAAATAGGCCAAAAACACTTAGTAAAATGATTGCCAAAATCGAAACAACCACCATCCCTACTCCATAATCTGAAGGAATTTGAGGATTTAAGAATAATATCCCCATCATTATCGCAATTGAAAGGAGATATAAAACTGATGACCTTAGCATACTAGAACACTCTACGATAAGTTATAAAAGCACTTTGTTGAGTTCCAGGACCAAATGGTCAGCAGAATCCAAAACCTCTTTACTTATTTCATCCCCATAGTCAAGATTTTTAGCCTGAATCCCCAAAACATGGAGATCCACTCCCGGAAGGAATTTATCAAACATGTCAAATGATAATGAATGGGTTGATATTTTGGGTGCCCTCGTATCAATAGCACTTGCCAACAACACTTCCCCTGGCTTTCCTTGAAAATCCATTGCATCAATTATCAAAACTAAATCCGGCTCATTTTCTTTAATCTTAAATATAAAATTTTCAGGAACAGAACCACAAAATATTTTGTTCTTGGTTTTTAGCCTCTTTAAAATATATTCCCCTATTCCATCATCTGATTTGATGGAGTTTCCTACTCCCAGAGCAAGCACTTTTTTATCTTTTACCAGTTGTTTCAATCGTTCTAAAAAATCCATATATATCTTTTTTCATAATAAAGGTTTATTAATCTAAAATCATTAATGATTATGATTGTCATGCACACACCGGATGGATTTATCACCAGTTGGATTTGCGTTCTTATGCTAATTGTTTCAGGTGCAGTTGTCTCTCTTGCCCTATGGAATCTGAGAAAAAATATTTCAAGAGAAAAGGCCATTCGAATCGCTTCCTTTGCAGCGCTTATCTTTGCTGCTCAGATGATAAATTTTCCTATTGCTTCCGGAACAAGCGGCCACCTTATAGGGGCAGCACTTGCCTTCCTCATCTTTGGAGCTGATGCAGCAGTAATCATAATCGCCTGTGTACTTCTGGTGCAATCATTTGTTTTCGGAGACGGAGGAGCGCTTGCGCTTGGAGCAAATGTATTCAACATGGCAATTATTGGAGTTTATTCTGCAAGGGTTGTTTATGAAAAAACTAAATCAATTGTTGCTACGTCATGGTTCAGTGTTGTTGCTGCATCCACAGCATGTGCAATTGAACTTGGATTAAGCGGAACTGTTCCAATTGTTTCAGCGCTTGTTGCAATGGTTTCTGTGCATGCCGTAATCGGAATTGGAGAGGGTTTGATCACGCTTGTTGCGTATAATATATTTGCCAACAGGACCCGGTTTGCATCCCTGAATTTTGCAACAGCAACAGTCGGCACATCCATCTTCATAGTTGCTATTTTGACGCCATTCGCATCCCAAAACCCTGACGGCCTTGACAGTGTTGCAATCAACCTTGGATTCTTTGAAAAGGCAACTCAAATATATAATGCGCCTGTTCCAGAATATGCAATTCAATTGGTAGGGATCGGAGCTTATCTGTCAACAGTGATTGCAGGAATAATTGGAATTCTTGGAACATTCTTTTTGGTGAGGGCGGGCACCGCCTTCGTAATGGAAAAATAAAATAACTATTTCTGAGCCCCCTTCATTCAAACCCTTTACTTCAGCAACCCGTGGTTGCAGTTATCGAACATGGTTCGATTCTTCCGCAGGGAAAGCATAGGGATAGCATTATAAACTCTTCCAAGCAGTATAATTGTCAGTTTTGACCAGAGGAAAATCTGGGTCGAAATAAAAAATGTAAAAAAGTAGTGAAATATATGATGGATGATGAAGGAGATAGGAGAGGAAGAGGCGGCGGATTTGGTCGCAGAAATTTTGGTCCAAGAGAAATGTCTGATGCAACTTGCAGCGATTGCGGTCAAGCGTGTCAGGTACCGTTCAAGCCAATTGATGGTAGACCAGTATATTGTAAAGATTGCTATCCAAAACACAAAAAGTTTTAGGTTAGCCAATTTAGATCAGTATAACTAATTTATTTAATTTATTTTTCTTATTTTACAATTATTTTATCAAAAACTTATTTTGTCTTAGTTTTATCCTATAACTAGATTGAACAACAGTCCAGTCAGCGTGATGCATATTGCTATGATTGCAATGAATATTACCAGCAACTTTGGTTTTAACACTCTTCTTAGAAGTATCATTTCTGGAAGGCTAAGTGCTGTGATGCTCATCATAAGTGCTAATGCAGTGCCTATTGCCATTCCTTTTGCCATCAATGATTCCACTATTGGAATTGTTCCTGCGGCATTCGAATATAATGGAATTCCAATTAATACTGCAATTGGAACTGCAAGAGGATTATTCGGACCTGCAAGGTCTGCAAGGAAACCAACTGGCACAAACCCATGGATAAGCGCTCCTATTCCCACACCAAGGATTATGTAAAGCCCTACTTTTTTTACCAGGTTCGCAGTCTGTATCTTTGCAAACTCTATTCTCTTGTCCCAGTTCTTGAAGTTCGTTGATTTCTTCTTTATGTTTGCGTTGTAGACAAATGGTTCTACTTGTTTCTCAAGCTTCAGCCTGCCTATAAGTATGCCTCCGAATATTGCAATGAAAAGACCTGAAAGAACATATAGTGCAGTGATATGCCAGCCGAATAATCCAAATAAAAGAACCACTGCAATTTCATTGATCATTGGTGCAGCGATTAGAAATGAGAATGTGACTCCAAGAGGAACGCCTGCTTCCACGAATCCTATAAACAAAGGAACGGCTGAGCAGGAACAGAATGGAGTTGGGATACCCAGTAAAGCTGCAATGACATTGCCCACACCCTCTCTTTTGCCTCCGAGCCACTTTCTCACCTTCTGAGGAGTGATGAATGTTCTTAGTATAGATACAAGAAAGATCATCACTGCAAGCAGGATAAAGATCTTGATAGTGTCATAGATGAAGAAATTCAGGGATTCTGCTAAAGGATTGTCCTTTTGCATACCAAGGACATCGAAAACAAACCATGATGAAAAATCTTCAAGAACGCCCAAAAAACCATCTCGAAATATTAAAAATAGGCCACGACCGGTCGCCAATACTTGGATTTGGTGTAATCACCAATCCTACAACACGTAGAAAAATCGAAGATTTTTCTTGTGTCATGAAATCTCTGATTTCATAGACATCATGCATGTTCTAGTATAATTACTGCATAGGGAGTATTTAAGCTTTGCTCAGCTTCTCTGAATTTTCTTTATTTGTATCAAATAATTCATTGAATTTAACGATAACTCTTTTCCTGAATTTATAGGAATTCGCAAATTCAGCATAGGCAAGCCAACCTTCCAAACTTTGAACGACTTCAGCTCGTGTGATCTCTCCTTTATTGCATTTCTGCTTAAATCTTTCCAAACGTTTCCATATTCTTCTTGCATTGCTTTTCTTGAGAAGTTTATATTTCGAAAAGATTCTGAAACCCAGAAATGTTATCCCTCTTCGTAATGAAAGTATTCTTGATTTTTCAGGGTGCAGTTCTACAGCCAAATTTGATCTTAAAAATGCATCGATTTCATTCTTCCATTTTTCAAGAATGTTCTTGTCACTGTGTAAAACCACAAAATCATCAACATAACGAATATAATACTTGGCTTTCAGCTTGTGCTTTACAAACTGGTCGAGTTCGTTCAGATAAACGTTAGCAAAGAATTGAGAGGTTAAATTTCCAATGGGCATACCCTTTTCGACCATAGCGGTCTTGTTGTTGTCCAATATTTTTCTTATAAGCCAGATAATATGTGTATCCTTTAACTTGCGTTTCAATATGCCCAATAAAATTTCGCGATCGACTGTTTCAAAATAATGGCGTATGTCAGCTTTTAGTACATAACCAATTTGACTCTCTCTCTCTCTCTATGGTTTTTTTATGGTTGAGTGTGGTTTGTGCTAAAAACTGTTCAAATCGCTTTATTGCTGAATGAGTTCCTTTGCCTTTCCGGTTTGCAAAAGAATCATGAATGAAATCTTTCTCAAAAATCTGAGTTATGACATTGTATAATGCATGATGTACGACCCTGTCTCTGAAATGGGATGCACTTATCTTTCTTGTTTTAGGGTCGCGCACAATAAAAGTCGTTAGGGGTAAGGGCGAGTAAGTAAAATTTTCTAGTTCGCATTTCAGCCGTTTTAGATTATTGTCAAGATCAGACCCAAATTCTATAACGTATGGTTTGAGGGTTTTTCGTTTCCTTGCACACTTGAACGCAAGCTCAAGATTTTCGTATGAACACAATTTGGAATACAAATGCCGGTAAGATTTCATATTGTTCATAGAATAAAAAGAAAATTAAACTAGAATGCAAGCCAGTAAGGTCATTTCGTAACCATTGTCGTGCCTGTTGTTCGCATTGACGTTACGCCTTTCACAGCAATACTGGTTATTTTGAAAAAGCAACCAGAGATTACTCCTGTTGTTGATGTCGTTGACGTTGCGGACTAGAGGCCCAATGGTAACCCATCTACTCAAAGGGTACCGAAGTACCGACACCACAGCTTCAGGATTTCGGTTGGTAACTTACTCACTGTTGCTGTTGAATTTCATTGAGAAATCTTTAGATTTCGAAATACTGAAAATCTCTAAAGATTTTCATTCATGTCTGGCCTGCTATTAAGCTACCAGCGCTGTAGACGAGTGTGTGGCCTAGGCTTGCACCTAGGAATTAATAAAGTAAATAAAAGAGATTAAAAAACTAGAGTAAATTCTGCGACCTTAGAACTCTCAAAGCAGCTTGAATTTGTTCGTCAGAACCGGAGGGTGAAACAAGAGTTAATTTTCCAGGTTCTTGTACAGAGATTACCAATTTAGAAGTACTGGTTACACGCGGCGCGCCACCTTCGGTGGCCTCTGCTGCCACCCCGTAACCAAGGCCGGGCCTGTTGCCCGCATCGACGACACGCCTGTTGTTGATGTCGTAGACGTAGCGGACTAGAGGCCTTACACCAACGCCTGCGGTTCTGAACAGCCATCTCTTCTCTGAATCAGAAAGTTTTTCCCAAAGTTCAGGGGCAACTTCTAATGGAATCCTTGTTGCTTCATCTACTTTTCCACCATTTCCTAATGTTTGGATAAATGAATCTAAAACAACAACAGAAGCTGGATGAATCACTACTCTTTTATCAGTAACCTCTATATTTTCAGGATCAACAAACAAGCCTACTTTTTGCCTGCCTATTGCTTGTTCTGGAACATCACTTGCTGGTAAAACCCATTCTCTTCCTGTATTATCTTTATGAGAATCAACAACGTCTTTGCCCCTGACAAACTGACCATTTTGTTCTGGATAAACCAATAATTCTCTTGCCCAAGCGGCATAAACACGTCTTACTTTTTGATATCTGTTTGATCCAACAAGATAATCATCATGAAGGACATTGCTTGCTAATTTCATGCCTCTTTGTACAGATATTTCTCTGGCCCTTAGATAAGGTGCATCTCCCAAATCAACAATCTTTTTTTGAGTTTGAACAACTGCCATAATCTTACCTCATAAATTTATTTTAATCATACTAATTTTAGTAGATATTAAGAGCCAATGTCCTTAAAAATATATGGTTTGACACATCTCCATCTGAGATATCCCAGAATAAAGCTTTGTTACACTCAAACGTAACATTAATGCAATATTTGTTACGATAACATGTAACCGTGGACTACAAGAAGCAAAAACAGGAGAAAATTACTTATAAGCAGTTACTGTTCAGAAATCATCCAAACTCACCAATAAATACTATATTACCACAGAACATATTACTCTAGAGTAATATATTCAAATATTACGTTGTACGAGCAATGGAAAAAAAGAAAACAAAATATAAAAGATCACTTGTAAGCCGTCCCCATGTCCTTTGTTGCCTGGTCTATCCTTCCCAATGCAAGAACATAGGCAGCAGTCCTCATCTCGACATTCTTTTGCTTCGAGATTGCATAGACTGCATTGAACTCCTTGACCATTTTATCTTCGAGTTTCTTGTTCACTTCATCCTCTGCCCAATAATAGCCATACCTGTTCTGCACCCATTCAAAGTATGAAACGCATACTCCGCCTGCATTTGCAAGAACATCTGGAATCAGGAATATGTTGTGCTTATGAAGGATGTCGTCTGCTTCTGGAGTTACTGGACCATTTGCCAATTCTACAATCATCTTTGCCTTTACTTTTGAAGCGTTCTTATCTGTGACTTGATTCTCCAAAGCTGCGAGAACAAGAATATCGCAATCCAATTCAAGCAATTCATCGTTTGAAATCTTTTTGCAACCCTGATATGCGTCAACTCTGCCTTGTTTTTCCTTTACTTCTTCAAGTTTCTTGTAATCGAATCCCGCTTCAAATAGTGCTCCACCTTTAGAATCAGATGTTGCAATCAATTTGAAACCATCCTGTGCCATCAATCTTGCCATGTGTGCACCTGCATTTCCGAATCCTTGGATAACAACTCTTTTGCCAACAGACAATTTCTTGACTGCTTCTTTCACCGAATAATAACCGCCCAATGCAGTTGCATATGCCCTTCCCAATGAACCGCCGATTGACAATGGCTTTCCTGTAATTACTGCTGGTGAAGCTTTTCTTGCAATGGTTGAATATTCATCCATCATCCATGCCATTATCTGCGGTGTTGTGTAAACATCAGGTGCTGGAATATCTCTGTCTGGACCTATAATGTCATAAGCGCCTCTTACCCAGCCTCTTGACAGCCTTTCCAATTCCGCTTTTGATAATTTATGCGGATCAACAGTTATCCCGCCTTTTCCTCCGCCATAAGGAATATCAATAACTGCGCATTTGATTGTCATCCAAAATGATAATGCCTTAACTTCGTCGAATGTTACTCCAGGATGATATCTGATACCTCCTTTTGTTGGGCCCCTTACATCATTATATCTTACCCTATATCCCAGAAATATTTTCAATTTCCCATCATCCATTCTTACAGGGATGGAGAATTGCAATGCTTCCTTTGGATGTTCCAATGTCGCAACAGTTTCCTGTGCCAATTCAATGTGCTTCTTCGCCTTGTCCAATTGTTTCTGCGCATTTTCAAATACCATTTTCTAAAACCTCCTAAAAGATTAGAGAAAAATACTATATAATAAGGAATAAAAAGGTGAGCAAATGAGGTACGTTGAACAACGAATCTATCTTGTCCACCTCTGCCCTGGCCGTTGCCTCGGAGCTTCGTTTCTGGCAACATCTCTTGATGGCCTTCCACGCATATGATCAAAACGATCATTTGTTTGGACCGGATCGCGTGCAGTGAATCCAGGAAAGAACAAATCAATCAGAGGTTGAAGACGTATTTGATTGAAACCAAAACCCACATCCACAGGCCTAAATCTCTGTGCTTGACGTGAAATCCCTCACCTACTGCTACTATCAAACCAATTGTCACCCTCGCGTCCAACACCCATATTATAACCTCATCTAGGTTTTAGCTTCGCTCCATGCTGTGCTTTCTTAGCCCCGAATTCCTGTTTTTGTTTCTTTTCTTTCGGCCTTGCACCTGGATCAACAGCATCGCTTCCAACTCTTGGAACAGATAATTGTCTTACTGCAGTTTCTCCGGATCTGAATCTTCCAGTTGGAACATACCTTGATTTTGGTTTTCCATCAACTTTTTTGGTTTCCTTTTCCATGATGCCTAGCTCTAAAAGCGAATCAAGCCTTCCTTCAACAAATATTTTAGTTTGGCCTGGCAGAGCAACTAGAGTTATTGGATCGTTATCTGGTCCAATGGCAACCTGCTGGCGAATGGCATCAGTTGAAACGACAACTGCACCACCAAGGCAAACCTCTCTTAACCTGTCAAGGTGCTCTTTCTGTGGCTGTTTTCCAAGATCAATCATAAGTTTTTCTATTGTAAGAAGTTTTGCTGCACGCCTCTGCCTATCATAAACATCCCAAACATATTCAAGTTTTCCTGTTACTCGTATTCCATAGTCAAGAGAACGAGTGTTTACGCTTTCTTGAGCGCCTGAAACAGCTTTTAACCACAACCCATTCATTGTTGGCGTAACATCTTCACACCATGCAAAGAATCTCCTTGCCAATATCTTGTGATCAATTTCAAAAGGCTTTCTTCCCAAATCAATTACAACCTCAACCTGCTTGAACCTGTCACGCAGAAGCTCCTCGGCTTTTGCTGCTCTTTCTTGAACAAAGTGATCGAATGAAGGAGATTGGTTGTTTTTTCGAACAATCAAATTTGTACCCTTTCTGGAGATGGTTATTGACTCGAACTCGTCCCCTTGCAGGGATCGTCTTATGCTTACCTTCCCAGCTTCAGTTTCAGGCAACCTGCAGAACCTTGGAAAGAAAGTATCAATAAGTAAGTTGAAATCTACATTGCTAGGTGCTCTTTCAACTTCCAAAATAACAATATTCTCATGAATCACTGTCGGACCAGAAGATCTTGTCGCTGGATTAGGCTGTGCCTGCTCTGCAGCTTTCCTTGCAGCAATTGCTTTATCTACTTCTGCATTCAAACGTGCGCCGAACCAAACAATGTCAGAAGCCGAATAACCCCCTAATTCTGTTTTTCCATCAGGATAAACTTGAACTGTCAGTCTTGCTCCGCCTTGTGAATTTATAAGAACATAATTTGTGGCTCGAGTCTGTTCATCAACGGATTTTTCATGAATGCTGAATTGATTAACACCACATTTACCTGCAGAAAGGAGCATTTCTTCCATAGGCGCAAGACCAAGCTGAGTACTAGAAGTAAACTCTCGAGCCGCATCAGTTTGATTGAAACGAATAATTGCTGCAACCTGCCCCTTAACAATGGCTTCGCCTGAAATGGAACACACATGCACAACTATTCTTGAGCCATCTGACAAAACAAAGTGGCCCGCGTAATCCTTTTGATCATAGTCCTTGGCTCCAGTTGAATGCAATGTGCCTCTTTCCATTTCATCGCATTCTTCCATTGCAAAATCGCCAAAACCAGAGCATATCAGTTGTGCAATGGTACGTGCAGACGAGACATTGTCCAAATTGAAAGCATATTTGTATTTCAAGACAGTTGCCATCTCACGAACAACATTGATTTCAGAAAGCGCTGCTTCAATCTTATCAGTCACCTCTTTCGGCCCACGTAAAAGAAGCATGTTTCCAGAAGAATAGACCATAGTTCTTGTCCATTGATTATCATCAACTTCAAGATTAGGATTAAGATAATGTCTTGGATCAGATTGTTTTTGAGTTAACCACTTATATTCCTTAAATTCAGGAAAAAAATCACGATTCAGTCTAGCGACATGCTCATGAGTGATTGGATTTGCCATTCTAAACCTGAATTCAACGGCACCATTCGGGAACTCTGTTCGATAGGCTTCTATGATTCCGAGTTCTTGGAGAACAGAAGTTGAGGATTGTGGTGATGGTGATTGTTGCTCAAGCCCTAAGAAAGACAGAACCTGAGGAACATAGGCTTCCTGAACAGAAATGCGGATTTCATCCGCCCCAGGCACCAACCATACCTCGTATCTTTTGTCATTAACGTCCTTATAAGCAATCATGTCAAAGCCAGATAACGATGAATTTTTGAAAAAACCCTGTTCCCTGGAAAACAAAGCACCAAATTCATAATCTAGTCTTGCAGCATTAAAATAATCGCGTTGAACATGCGAAAGAGATAAAACGACTGTTTTAACCCCAGGACTTGAATCCTCAATACATACTAATCCAAAAATAGAATCATTTTTGCCATCAACCATGACAAACAGCTATATTCACTAACAAATAAAAAGGTAATATACTTGTGCAAATAAGACTAAATATTATTTCCTCATAACAACAATCGATTCCCTTGTCTTTACCTTGTGCGGTCTGACATCTGCAATCCTTTCTGCACCTATTATTACGTCTGATTCAAACCCAAGCCTTTCCCCAATCTCTGCAAGCACTTCATCAACAAGAACATGAGTTTTATGAATAACTGAATTAGTAACATTCATGTGAAACTCTCCACCAGGCTTCAGAACTCTATAAACTTCCTTCATTGACTTTTCCAAATCCGAGAAATAAGTTCCAATAATCGGGATTCTATCGCCAATCTCGCCAACCTCTGGAGGCATCTCATCAACCCGGGAGTCGCTTGTAATGAATGATCGAAGGCTGCCAGAGCGAGTTTGTTTCGTAATTGATTTGTCAAGTGCAAGCAGACTAAGCTCAAGTCCATAAATTTTCGAATAGTCGATATTGTTCAGATAAGGCGGAGAGGTTATTGTAATCCCAACTGATTCATTTTCGATCATTTTGAGTTCCCTGGCGTCTCCAAGATAAACTTCAGGAATCGGGCCGACAGCAGGAACATTCTGCAAATCACTAATCATTTCTTTTACTCTTTTCCTGAAGGTGTTTTTCGCAGGCATTGCACTCTTCTTCTTGTCAATCTTCAGAACCCCGCCATCCTTCTTGATTATGCTGCATTGAGGAAGAATAGAAAGAAGAGCAAGCAAAAGTAGATTCGCAGAACCTACAGGAAGCTCTGCATTCTCAATCTGTTCGCGTATGCTCAGTATTGCATCATAATTCGACCTTGGAAAGGCTGCCCTTGGTGAAAACAATTCAAAGTCCCATTTGATTGTAGGCTCAGCAGTTAATTCGAGTTTCTCAATAAATCCATTTGCAGCATCAACATCCTCTTCTGAATAATCAGCGCATTTTGTCCTTGAAACGAAGACTGCCAAAGGCGAAGAATCAGCCCCAATTGAAGAAACGCCAAGCTGTTTTGACCTTAGAAGCGTTGTCCCAACTCCGCAGAAAGGATCGAGGATTTTTTCCACTTCCGAATGGCCTCTTCCTTTCAAACAGTAGTCAATCAAACCAGGTGAATAGCCTTCCTTATAGTGAAACCAATTGAATATTGGAGTTTCCTTTGAAACATCAAAAGTGAACAAAGGTGCAAGTGAAAGGTCCTTGGTGATTTTCATGAACACATATTCAATATGAATGTTTTTATTGCCTTCCGGGTAATGGATAGTGCGTGGAAGCATGTTCATAAAACTCGAAAAAGATCTGGAAAACCTTGGATTTGAAAAAGAAGTGCATATTCTCGAATACAAATATATTGTGGATAAAGGATTGGTTGAAGGAAAGGCAGATGAGCTTTTTGCAAAATTCAAGAAAAAAGATGAACTTGCTGATGACAAATATGAAATAATAAAATATCTAAGAGACCACAAGTACATCACAAGGTTCAGCAAAGACTCAGAATACATTCGAATTTATCAAAAAGGAATCCGCATTGGAGAAGACAGAACCATGTTTGTCATGAAAGTAGTGGAAGACATAAAAGAGGCGGGGTTGAAAGACCTTAGGGTTGCAAAAAGTCTGAGAAAACAGCTCGTAATTGTGCAATACAATAAAGAAGAAAACAGACCAAGATTCTACAGATTGGACGAGATTACATTTGACTGAGTTTTTTCCAAATAAGTTTGATATAGCTTATCAACCTCTTTGTGGTTGACATGCCTTCCTTTGTTCACATGCGGAACCAAACCACCAGAAAACTTCTTAGGAATATGCATTAGTTCATGAATAATTGTTTTTGTCTTTTCAACATCATCCAGCTTGTCATAATGTTCTGACAAAACTTCAATTACATAAAAAGGGCTTATCTCAAGGGCAGTTCTCCAGATCATTGGCAATGACCAAATCCTTGCATAAGCTCTAGCCTTTGCTTTGCGGCTGCGCATGCAGATTATTCTTGCATCTATGATGTGGTTGAATTCCAGAATGCGTATCACATCCTCGACCCTGTCCTGCACATCGCTTGCCTTTTCAACTTCCATACTAAAGATATAACATTTAAACCTATAAAACTAATCCCTTTCTTTTTCTATAAGCTTGGTTCCGCATTCAGCACAATTATCTGGCTTAAAAACACGAGTGGCTAAAACTATTTTTTGTTCACCACAATATTTTTTGATAAGGTCACTGAAGGATTTAATGTCTTTTTCTCTCAATTCTTCTGCACTTCCAGATCTCCCTTCTTTTTCCATTTGCTTTTGAACCAAATCATCAAAATTAACTTCTCCAAAAACATTCCATTTTTTACATTTTGGACAATAACGCTTCATAGTAACCTACCTGATCAATCTACTTGATTAGCAAATAAATACTTTCCTTAACAAGCACACTAAAAAATCTTCTTGTGCTAATCATAATTTATGAAGCTAGGGACAATAATCTCAATTGAAGAATCTCCATCAACGTCCGAATTCTCATTTGTCATAAACGATAAGGCAAAGAAAGGGCAATATGTCCAAACTGATACTGAGGAAGGAATACTTTTCGGATATATCGCAGAAATAATAAGGGCTAACCGCTATTTTGAAAAGGCAGAAGTTGTGAAGGAATATAATAACATGAGCGAGAAATTCCCTGTTGACTCCTGGGAACATCTCATTGCGCAAGTGAAGATACTTGGCATTTATGACAATGGCAAATTCTTGAGAACTTCAATACCTCCAAACCCAGGCTCTGAAGTTCAAATCGCAAAGAACGACCTTCTTAGAAAGTTTCTAGGGTTCAGGGAAAATGGCTTGATGCTTGGGAACATCCAGCACCATGACGTAGAAGCAAGAATAGATTTGACAAAATTATTCCAAAAACATCTCGCAATACTAGCCATGTCCGGAAGTGGAAAAAGCTATCTTACTTCAGTACTAATTGAAGAACTTCTAGATCGAAAGCCAGAAGAAGGAAGAATTGCAGTTGTTGTAATAGACATACATGGCGAATACCATGGATTCAAATATGATGAAAAATACGGGCAGAAGACGAATCTTATTGACGGAAGCCAGATCTCAATTCCACTAAGAAAAATAAGGCCGGAAAGTATTGAAGAATGGGTTAAATTATCTGATCCTCAGAAACAAGTCCTTAGGTCCAGCATCCTTGAACTAAAGAAAACTGAGAAGATTTATGGAATGAAAGAACTTATTGCAAAAATAGAGGCATCTGAAGCATCTGGCGACTCAGTAAAAAAACCATTGATAAGGGCATTGAAAGAGATTGGACGTTTCAGATTAATGTCAAAGGACAAGGAGAACCCAGCCCTTATAGATGAAATAAGGCCTGGAAGACTTTCCATATTTGATTTCAGCACCCTAGACAATCTAAGGAAAAAGCAGATCATTGTTTCATATTTCGCAAGGAAATTGTTTAGTATGAGGAAAAAGGGGAAGATACCTCCTTTTGTGCTTATTGTGGAAGAGGCGCATAATTTCGCAAGGGAAAATGCAGAAAAAACAGAAGCCATTTCTAGAGCAGTGATTGAAACTATTGCAAGGGAGGGAAGAAAGTTCGGTGCTTCACTTTGTTTAATTACCCAAAGGCCTGTGAATCTAAGCACAACTGCGCTTTCCCAATGCAACACTCACATAATCCTGCGCGTCACTAACCCGAACGATCTGGACCATATTGGAAAAAGTTCAGAAGGAATAGATGCAAGGATGCTAAAGAATATAACTTCTCTAAAGGTTGGCGAAGCAATATTTGTCGGTGAAGCTGTAAACTATCCTGTTTTCGTAAGCATAAGGCAAAGGAAATCCACTAAAAGAGAGAAAGGAAAACCCTTGCACGAACAGGCCATAGAATACGAAAACGAGAAAACCAAGAAAGAAAAGGATGTTGAAGCTTTCTTGTAAAAATGCACTTTTCAAATTCATCTGAAAGACAAGAAAGTCCCCTTCAGGCCGTCAACCATTGCAATTATCTTATTTTTTGTTGTTTTTGACAGTTCTGCCAACTTATCAATATCAATAGGCACTTTATTGGATTTGCAAACATAATAAACGATTGCTCCATTAACTGATTCAATGCCAGACCTATACATTATTCCAGCTTTAAGGCATTTATTACAAACAAAACGTATTCTATTTTTGACCTCTTCTGGCATTTCCAGGTTTTGCAATAGATTATCCATATGGGCAATAGTCATGCCTGAAATAGAACCAGAAGTCATAGCTATCACATTCAGGCGAGATTTTTTAATCCTTATTGTAGAAATAGATTCATGAAAAAAATATTGCTGCTGTTGTTAGTTTTCAATTTGGCGTTTTCAGTGCTCATGCTTGAACCTACAAAGAAGGACGTCCAAAACGGGGATGTTGTTGACCTTGGAGAAATAGGACCAGGCCAAACGATTACACTCTACTTCCACCCAGAAGTCTCAACAGGAGGCGTTTATGAGGAAGGCGGAAGATATGATTTTGCAAAGGTCACGTTTATAACACCAGGCTGGAGCTATGAAAACTCGAAATATCTGGGATTCCCGCTTCAGGTCAAGATAACTGCTGCAAAGGATGCAAGCGAAGGCGAATACTACTCAAAAGTCACAATAGAGGATGAGAACTACGCTGAGAAATTAAACAACATAACCATAACTGCAAAGGTCAAGATAATCCATGATGTCATGAATGCAGAGGTTTCACCATTGGAAAAAACCTCAAGGCCTGGCGAACAATCGAACTTCACCATCACAATCCATAACAAAGGAACTACCGGCGATGTTTTCAGAGTATGGACAGAAGGGACTGAAAGGTTCAAATATGAAAGAAACGTATATGTAGCGCCTAAATCCACAGAAATGCTGACATACGCCATAACTGAAAGGGATGAAGAAAG
The DNA here is from genome assembly GCA_043827025.1 of Microcaldota archaeon. Lineage (GTDB taxonomy): Archaea > Micrarchaeota > Micrarchaeia > Anstonellales > Bilamarchaeaceae > DATDTS01. Next base: position 6,825 of record JBDRPL010000011.1, on the reverse strand, counting down.
GCATAACATAAAAATCAATGTAGAGTCAGTGGCAAGCAACGCGATTCACCAAGAACAGGACATCAGGCTCACTGTCAGATCTGATTTGATAGGTGATTACAAATCAACCAACAACGGTTTGATACTTGCTCCCGTTTTCGAAGGAGTTATTTATTCAATTGCAGGATTTATTTCCAACTTATTCAGATAAAATGAGGGCAAATGGTCCAAATGGAAGATAAAGCAGTAGATTATATAATAAAAAGGCTGATTTCCGGTGAAAAGGACCTGAACAAGCTGAAGCGCGAGGCTTCTGCCAAATTCTCGCTTCCACACATAGTGAAAAATACCCGGATACTTGAAAGATTCCCAAAAGAAAAGCTGACTGATAAGCTTCTTAACATAATATTAAAGAAACCAGTCCGAACAATTTCTGGAGTCACTCCGATTGCAGTTATGATAAAGCCTGAAGACTCCTGCAAATGGAAATGCATCTATTGCCCATTCACAGGAAAGGCTGCCAAAAGTTACACAGGTTATGAACCTGCTGCACGAAGGGCAAGGGACAATGACTTTGACCCCTATCGGCAGACGAAGGCAAGGCTTGGGCAATTTAGGATTGGCGGGCATAATACTGACAAATGCGAAGTAATCATCATGGGAGGCACATTCCTTCAGATGCCAAAAGAATACAAGGAAAAATTTGTGAAGGCGATCTACAATGCACTGAACAATAAGAAGAGCAAAACTTTGCAGGATGCGAAAAAGAAAAATGAAAAGGCAAAACATAGGATGATAGGTCTAACAATTGAAACTCGTCCGAATGTCTGTGCCGAGTATGTTGACGAATTGCTTGAGTATGGAGTAACCAGAATCGAACTTGGCGTACAGCATCCGAATGATTCGATTTACAAGAGAATAAATCGTGGACACGCTGTAAAGGATGTTGTTGATACTACCCAAAAATTAAAGGATTGTGGGTTCAAAATTGCATACCATATAATGCCCGGGCTTCCTGGATCAAATAGAAAAAAGGATATTGAAATGATTAAGAGGTTATTCGCGGATGGACGATTCAAGCCGGATATGCTAAAGATCTATCCGACTCTTGTTATTGAAGGAACTGAACTCTATAAAATGATGAAAAATGGCAAGTATAAGCCGTACACTTCAGAACAGGCTGCAGAGATAATTTCTGAGTTTTATAGGTATATTCCCGAATATGTGCGGGTCATGAGGATACAACGTGATATTCCAGCCAATCTGATAAGCGGAGGTGTGACCAAAAGCAATCTTCGCGAATTGGTTGACCAGAAGATGAAGGAAAATAAAATAATTCCAAACGAGATCCGGTCCCGAGAGGTTGGATTCAAAACTGCGATTGAGAAAGCTGAAAAGTTTGATCTGAAAAGGACAGATTATAATGCAAGTGGCGGAAAAGAAGTATTCCTTTCATATGAAACCAAAGGAGGGGCGCTTGCTGGATTTATTCGATTGAGGATTCCAAATTCGAAGAGTAAATTCAGGAAAGAAATTGATGGCGAAACTGCATTAATACGCGAGTTGCATGTTTACGGTCAAGAAGTTGGTATAGATGAATGTGACAAAAAGAAAGTCAAGGTACAGCATACTGGCATCGGCACCAAACTCCTAGAAGAAGCAGAAAGGATTGCAAGGAAAGAGTTTGGAAAGAAGAAAATGATAATCATAAGCGGAGTTGGAGTCAGGGAATATTACAAAAAGAAAGGATACGTATTGATTGGGCCTTATATGGGGAAGAAAATATAAGAAATAAGAAAACTATTTCTTGAAATAGAATTTCAAAAGAGCCAATGCGATCAAAGAAGGCAACAATAAGAAACCAAGAACCAATGGCAAATTATTCAAAATCAATGGCCATGCCCAGAACATGCTGATAAGCATTATAATTACAACTTCAATCATAGTTGCCTTCACCTGTGATGATTTTCTGGCAACTAAGAATGGGAACAGTGTAAGTTCAAGGAATAACAGAGAGTAAATAACCAAAGGCCGAGTATTGCCACAAAGGTCAGAAAAGCAAGGCTTTACATCATCTGTAGGACCATACTGAAGGTTACCTTGAGGAACCAAAGAATAAATAATAACTGGAAACAACAAGTACAAAGCAAACAAAACCAAGCTTATCAAAATAGGAAACTTGCTAATTTCCCAAATCAGTTTTACACTGATAGAAGAACCCATATCATAAGATATGAAACAAAAATAAGTTAAAGCTTATTCTCAGCAAAAAAGCTCTCCTCCAGCTTATTATACTCCAAAAGAACATCCTGATCCTTCAATACTTTCAGGTATTCATGCTGTATCTCAAGATCAACATTGTTCTGTGTCATCTGCACCTGTATCTTTGCTGAAAGCACCTGCAACTTTTTATTTATATCCAATACTTTCAATGCATTGTCAGTCGGAAGCCATACTCTTCTTGAATATATGGTAACAGGAGTCTCTGTGACTCCCTCTGCACCTGGAAACAAAGTATCGTCCTTTAATACGCAGGATATGCCAAGCCGATTAAAGAAGCGATGGACCAGTTCCATATGAACAGTCAGTTTTAAACCAGTGGAAATGCGGCCATCATACAATGCAGCGATTATACCCGCACGCTCTACAGAAGAAAAGGTATATGCAAGTGTCAAAAGCTTTGCAATGGTGTCACGTTCATTATAATTTGCAACCACCAGCCTGCCTTTTTCCTCAAGAAGCGCATACAGATCCCCATTCCTAGTTTTCATTGCAGAAACTATCTGGTCAAACTTATGCTCCCCTATTTTCCGGGTGAGTTCTTCGATCTGTTTCTGGTTTGGAACTGCAAGCTGGATACTGTTCTTTTCTAAAATCTTGGCCAGTTCAACAAGCTTATCAGTGACTTTCTTCAACTCAATCCTTACTCTGGCCACATCTTCCTTTTTGGAAGAAAGCAGGAAATAGGATTCCTTGAATTCCGATTCTGCCTTTGTCTTGCCGAGTTCCAGGAACTCCGAGATCTTAGTATAGCTTATTGTTACTGGCATAAAAAATACCTCCTATAAAGATAGTGAGCATCAAAACCAATGATGGGGTACAGAATTCAGAGCGCGGCTTGGAATCCTGCTGTCCGTTTGCCATAGAACCCTTCTGCATATCAAATATAGACAACATCTGTTGGGTCCTGTTGTCAAGATATCTTGAATACAGGAAAAGGGTGTAGGCGCTCTGGTTATCATGATTTGAAACAAAGACTGCCTGAGACTGGTAGACCTTGCCCCAAAGAGAAGTACGCTTCTCTTTCTTCATAATTGAAACGAGTTCTGATATCTGTTTATTGTCTCCAGACACCAAATGCATTTCAGCATCATTCATTGCAATTACATATGTAGAATCCAATATTGCACCGCCATATAATCCGCCGTCAAAAAGCATCTGCGCTGAAGAGATATGGTCGCGCCAATCAGCATTTGTCGAATTCAATGCCTTGGCTTGGCTAAGATACTGTTCTGCCATGGGCTTTAGAGCTGATTCATCAACAGCAGTCCCATCCATTTCCATACCGACTAATGCAAGTGATTTGGATACGTGGCACCAGGCATCTGCATACATCAGCTGGTTATATGTGAAATATTTGTCATCAAGGCTTTCGAGATCGCCTGTACTTATTATGTCAAGCTTGTTCCTGGCCCAGGATTTCCTAAGGTCAGAACCAACGATATATTGGAAATTATTCATGTTCTTTGACCTGATTTGAATCGAGTCAAGGCAGAGATTCACCATCACCTTCTTCTTGTCAAGCCCGATTTTATTAAAATCAACTAAGGTGGATGCATCAATATATGTCAAAAAGGCTTCGTTCGCAGCAGTGAACAGATATCCTTTCTGCACTAGGTATGTCTGATAGATAAGTTCGTTATCCAAATATTCCTTAATAGTGCTAAACTCGCCATCATCAGGAATAGAGTCAATCGAATTCTTTTCAACTGAGATGATACTTTCTGCAACTGCCTTGAATTCAGGGATGCCTGCATCATAGGAAGATATATTTGGCAGATCACGCTTTCCAAAGGTGAGATTTTTCTGTAGAACTTCCTTGCCATACACCAGGAAGCTAATTGCTTCATCCATGTTTTCGATTTGAACTATGTGTATGGTTGATAGAAAAGGATGGAGAAGGATATGGTCGTGGAAGCTGAGCGTCGGAGTCACGAAATAAGATAGATTGTTTGACAGTGCTGCCTTTGCCTTTTCATAGAGGCCGCCCACTGGAAAGATATTGCCATTCTTGTCAACAGCTCCGGTTATTGCAGCATCTGCACGGACTGGAAGGTCATTCAATGCTGCATAGGTAATTACAGAAAATGCAATGCCTCCGCTTGGGCCGTCAACAGACTGTGCAACAGAATTGTCAATCCTTATGAGCACATCGCAATTTTCCTGTGAAACCCCTGCACGTATGAATGCATGCTCAACTGCGCCCCTGACTGAATTCTGCGTAGAACCACCTGTGTTAGGATTGACTGTCAGATAAACATCTCCTTTTCCTGGAATCAAATGCACAGAGATGTTGATCAGATTTCCTTTTGACTCGGAAATCAAAGCAGGTATCTTTGATTCTGCGTATCCGGAACATGCAGCAGATACTAGTGATAAAGTTATAAGTAAGAATAATGAATATCGTAACAAGGATTGCATACAAAGTTTTATCAGAAAAAATATATAAAGTTATAGCAAGTTACAAAGATTTTAGAGCAAGCAATCCATTATCCGTCTTGACGAAGTTGTATCCTTCAGACATATAAAGCTTCTCTAATTGGCTGCCCCCTTCTTTTATATATGAACCTATGCTTCCCTTTGGGATATCTTCTGACACGTAGGAAATAGCGTATTTGAATGACCTCTGTTTGGCTTCTTCTTCCCTTGCCTTAAGCAGTATCCTTCTTACACCTCTGCCTTCGTATGCAAGAATCACCGCTGGATCCTCGAAATAAAGCGCATTCGGATCGCCGCTGGTCATTGTTTTGGAATCAATATCCAAATGAGTAGGCCACGCAAGGCCTATACCTATGAGCATCCTGTTGACATAAGATCCAAAACTGACATTGAATGAAATTATTCCCGCAACTTCTTTTTCAGTGACCTCAAAGGTGCATTTCTTCAGGAGTACGACTGTATCCTCCACATCCTCCAAATCAAGCCTCTTGACCTCGATCTGGTCTTCATCCCAGAGCTGAAGGACGCGCTTCTTCTTCTGTTCTAATTTTTCCTCCTTCTTTTCCTGGGTGATCATTTTTTCTGTCATAATTATCCAAACCTCGCACCGCAAGCCGGGCAACTTACCATAAAGGAATCGCTCTTGTACTTGCACAGCGGACATCTATAGCTTTTCTTACTGCTCCTTGTTTCTGAATCCTCGAAATAACACCTGCACTTCACACATTCTTTTGCATTAAGCTCATTGGCTTCGTTGCATTTCGGACATCTTTTCTTGAACATGCTATAGATATGAGTACCGCACTTGGGGCACCTGGCTTCCTTATCATGCATGTCGAAATAAAGAGATTCACCACAGCTAGGGCATTTGGCCTTATGAAAGTTATCGCCTCTGCCGAATATGCCTTTGAAAAGATCTGACAGGCCCATATACTGAATAAGATTAAAATAAAAGTATTAAATGGTTATGGTTAAGTATAAAGATGAAAGGTCAGGACTTCTTACGCGGATCCTTGACACGATCAAAGCTGATTTTTTTGCCTTGCGCATAATCGACTTGTAGACCATACTCACCAAAACGTTTGGTTGCCAATTGAATGTCAGCATCCGAACGTGCCAAGAATGGATCTATCGCACTCTCTTTTATCATCCTTTCCTTCACTTGCTGTGAAACGGGCTTTTCAAGATCAACACCTAATTTAGGAACACCAACAGGCGTCATAGAATCAAAAAATTTAGCTCCTTCTGTATAATACTCAGCTGCTTGATACAGCCGTTGAGTAACACGTACCCCATCATCTAGATTCATTTTAATATTAGCCAGTGGCCCTGTCTTCAAAGTTGCATCGGATTTTATTCCAGCTCTTCTTGCCAATTCCGCAGGTATGTATAATGACTCGCCTTTTTCCAATTTCCTGCCCATGGAGTATTCACCCAAACGAGAATCATCTGGATTGTTAGGGTCAGTTGAGTAAACAACAGGTATTGAATCTGTTTTGCGCAAGAATAACTTTTCGATTGTTACCGGATCAGCTACCTTTACAAATGTGTTTTCAGGCCTAAGTAACATCGGAGTTTCTGGAAGCTGTTTGGATTCTGAAGCAATTGCCTCTTCAGTTCTCTTAAGATAGAAATTATATGCCGAAACAACAGCCATATCATTGTTTTGGACCGCCCTTTGCACGACTTCGCCAGTAGTCGCCTCGACAAACTGCTGCCTCTGCGCTTTTGGCAGAGCGGTTGCGACATCATATGCTGAAGCAAAGGCTGCATAATGATTACCTATGGCATCCAACTGATTTCGTTGTAAAACTTCTACGTGCACAGAAGGCCCAACATCATTTGGCCCTTGTGGCTGGAAGCCTGCTTTTTGATCTGCAGGTATTGCAGGCAAACATACTGAAACAACTTCTGGCTTGATCACTTCCTTTGGCAAGGCGCTTGCAACTTCCTGGGCGACATAAACATCCCTTTTTCCAACCTCTGCTGGATTAAAGAAACCTGTTGTTATCAACCTTGTTGCCGGATCAACGTAAAGAACAGGCACATCAACAGCATCCGAACCAAGAACTGCCTTGCTTCCGTCGATTTTCACATATTGGCTCATAAGCTCCTTTGGAGGTTCAA
>JBDRPL010000010.1:0-82836 GCA_043827025.1 Microcaldota archaeon | reverse complement strand
TATGAAAAACTATCGGCTAAAACCAGTGGATTCTCCTGTGCGGACATTAAGTCAATCTGCAATGAAGCTGCGAGAAGGGTCTGGATGGAGAGCGTAAAGGGCAAGGTTGCCAGAAAGGTTAAGACCGATGATATTCTTGCCGTGATTGAAAAGGGCGTTAAAAACGGCAGATTTAGAACCGTGAGAGAGTGGCTTGAGATTGCCAAGAGAAACACAGATAATCTAACTTTTGGCGAGGATTATCCTGATCTGGTTGAATTACTGAAGGATTCCAGACATAAGAAGGTCGAAGGGATGTTTGGCTAAGGCCTGACCATGACTTTACTGTGTAAATAACACATTTTCCCAGAGTTTTTAGTACAAATTTTGTGGGTTTGTACGCAATAAAGCCAAAATAGTGTGCAAAACAACATTTTGAAACGGCAGGAGATAGTGGCTAAGTGAGAATTACGCTTAAAATCTGTACAAAAACACAGTCTTTATAAATGTTTTCGTATATTATGTATAAATGTGTTACAATGAAGCAAAATTGATAAGCATCAAACAATTCAGCATATATATGGGGAAGAATGAAATTTGAATGGTGGTATGATGGGAACATATACGTTTGTTTGTGAAAACTGTAATGGAAAATTCGTTTTAGGGACTCTTGATAGTCGGGATGATCGCCAGACCAAAGCATATCTAGATAAAGGCAAAACCAGAGAAGAGATATTGCTAGGAGAAAAAAATGATTTGGAAGAAGCCTGGAAACTCCAACCTCCTAAGGAAAAGATTGCATTTCTTGTTGATCCACCTGCACCTTATAAGTGCCCTCATTGTTCGTCTATCAAGACAAAGCTTCTTAGGGATAATTCAAAGTGGTGTTCAAGTGATTATGAAAAAGAATCTTGGCATAGACGTGTAGGATGCAAAAAATGTGGAAAAGAGTTTAATGTAGGACTCTATGAATCTTGTTTAGAGGGATATCGTCTCATGGAAATAACTGATCCCAAGCTTGCATTTAAGTTGTTTCAAAAAGATAGAGAAAGACGAGATAACAACGAAGATATTTATCTCGAATCCATGCCTGATAAATGCCCTCATTGTGGTAAAGATAAAGACTTTGTTGTTCTTTCTAATGAAATAGAAATGAAAACTTCTTTATCTACTTATAATTGTGATGATTGTAAAAAGAATTTTGCAGCAGGTATTCCTTACATTTATTTGAAGTACTATAAACTGCAAGGACTTAATGATGTCGAGGCTTTTGAAGCATACTGCAAGGAAATGAAGGATTTTGGAGCAACTGTTGTTCATTTGATGCATGCTCCTTCGGAATGCCCGTATTGCAAATCACGAAGAATATGCGAGAGGTAGCTGTATATTGAGGTTGGTAGTATGATGGAAATTATTGAGTGTGGAAAATGTAAGGAACGATTTCAAAGTGGTATTTCAGAGCGTGCCCTAATCCGTTTTCGAGAGATGGGAATGGACGAGGGTGGTGCAGCTAGAGCATATCTACAGGAAAGACACTTGATGAGCAAATATTCTGGAATCATAGAATGTTTTCTTAGGCCTCCAGATATGTGCCCCTATTGTGGAAGTAGTAAGGAGAGTTTTATTCAGATTTTAAGAGATCTTTAGGTGAATTTATGAGGTTTGCAAGGGTAAGACATTTCTTTAAAAGTCTTTTACATAGCAAACCGCCTGAACCTACAAATCGAACTTTCTCATCATATCTTTCCGAACCAGATAAATTGCCATCGTTGGTTCATGAATTTGAGCCTGCAAATTACGAAGCAGGCCTTGACCCGATTGCAGCTAGAATGTCTGGCCCTAGAGTTGCCGATCTGAGTCCTGTCGAATTGGCAAACAAAAGTTTTCTCCATGGATTAGTGATTGGAACTGAAGTTGCGCACCATGCTTTGGGATTAACCGAAGTCTCTTTCCATTGCAGGCCTGTTGATGATGTTGAAATGGTAAAATTTTATTGCAAAGGAACGCTACCTTCAGATCAAGATACTTTTGAAATAATTGCTAAAGAAAATCCGGCAGTTTATGACGGTAAAACCCAAACAGTGTTGGTTAATTATGAACAAGTGACGACTCCAGAAGGCGCTGCACAAAACGCGATTCATGAAACCCTTCACCAATATGTTGGTTTTGATACTGGCGATATGTCGTGTGCAGACAAACAATATCTAAAAGAAGGTGGTACGGAATATGCATCTCTTCAGATACTTCAAACAGTTACACAAGATCCGCAAGTAGATACTAAGATTGGAAAAATCGCATATGAAGCAGGAGTTGATTTCTTTCAAGTTCTAGGCCAAATAGTAAGCAAGGATGTAATTGTAAGCGGAGTTCTTAATGGAGATTTTGGAGCGATTGCGAAAGCATATGAGGACAAGCTCAGGGAAGCGAATATACAAGGTCCTAGCATGGAAACGCTGTTAGGATTAGTGTCTAGTAATCCAGTTTCAACTCCGTGGGATGTCGCACAGGCAACGAGCCACCTGAGACTTGTTGTGGCAGAACTTAGGGAGAAAAAGCTTTTGCCTCAGGATCAACCTTTGAGCATAACTTTAGTAGATCCTAAGGGAGAAGTAAGAAACGAACTCCAGGCAAGGACTTTGGTTGAAACGACTACTGTTTTGGAGGGGTTGACTCCGGGAAATCAATATTATGTTAGTGCTGATTTAGGAATTATTGCATATGTCAGACCAGAGTTTGCTGCATCGGCTTATGGACATTCTTACGGTTTTTCATCTGCAAGAGCGCCTGCAATTTCAGTTCCTATTGGCGGTGCATGGGCAGGGTTTGCATCTAGTGTGTCATTTCCAAATCTTACAACCGACCCTATAGTGAGTGCATCTAATTCAGGGTTAGCAGATGTCCATGAGGAACCCCAAGCCACTAGAGATTATGATCCATCAGTAAGGGAAATAAGGATAAATCCAAAAGTTGCAGAAGCAGAAGATGACAAAAATTGGATTACCTGCAAAGAACCGTCTGCTGAAGAAAAAGAGACTTTTAAACGAAGTGCGATTGAATGGCGTTTAAAACTGGCAGATGTTTCTGAGGAAGAGTTTCAAGCGATTGAAACATTCGAAGATTTATTCGAACACCTTCACCAAGTCTATCCCGCTGCAACAAATTATTATCTGCAATTACTAACACAAGCAGTAAGCATTACAATACAATTGGAGAGTAACTTTTGTTTTCCACCGTCTCCGAACGAAATTGCAAGAAGAGCCTACAGAGAAGCATTAGATTATGAGAAGGAATATTTAGTTTTAGGTTCTGTGTGGGATTTAACAGAGCATATTTCTCAAGATATTGCAAAACGATTTTCCCCTAGAGATTCAAAGGAATATGCTAAATTCAAAGATAAATATGGAGTAACACTTGATCCGAAAATATCCGAGGCACAATTTGATTTGACTGCGCAACAAGCCATTATACGCGTATTAAAATTACCTTCCTACACTGGCAAGAAAGAGGCAGATTGTCTTTTCGAGCTTGCATGTCAGGAATTGAGGCGATTTCATATTTTTGACCCTACGAATTCCGAAGTTGCAATGATGTGTAATTTAATTTTATTTGGATTGAGAGAAGTGTTCCACTTTCCATTTACAACCTCAAATCTACGTTCTGTTTCCAATGGAGTATATGGAGGATGGACACAAACTATGGATTTAGGAGTAAGTCTTGAATCTGTTGATGGGTCCAAGGGATTCTTCTTGCGGGATAGGCCTTCACCTGAAAAACTGCTTGAGAATGCAAGAAAGTTTATGCATGAGGGAAGACAACAATGATGCTTTGTATTCCAAATCGACCAGGCAAAGGCTTGTATTCCGGAGACTTCCACAAACATCTAGTTGATTCCACAAAAATCCCCGATCTTCCAAATCCAATTCAGGCCAACGAATGGATTCGACAAGAAGCCGACGTTTTTGCTAGGGAATTTTCAACAGACAGGTTAAAAGCAGTCGAACAATTATTTCAGCGCCTTAGGACAAAGGTGGGAACCTATGGAATAAACTTTGACTTGCAGGAAAAAAGGCCAGATGGCTGTTTTAGAGCTTTCGAAGTAGCTGAAGGAAAAAAAGGCTGTTGTTTGGAGCACACGTTTTTGTTTTTATCAATTTGTAATCAAGCAGGTATCAATGCTGAGCAGACACAAGCAGTTGGTTTCTCTGTTTATTCCCATGAAAATTCTACTCCTACGTGGCATGCATGCGGTAGTTTTCTGTTGGACGACCTTCCAGATAATTTGAGGCACACTAGGTTTGAAAAGGATTCTGATTTTAGACGCCAAGTCCTGAGCACAGCAGGTTTGGAAGATCGACCTAATTTAGGTCTGCTTATGCTTGATTTTACAGCTTCTGTTCCAGGCACTCAACATTTTCACGTTACTCCAATGTCCAATGAAGACATTATTTCAGATTATTTTAACAACAGCGGGAATGCCTTGATGAATATGGGACAGCAAGTCACAGCATTTGCCAGACTCCACGAATCTGCAAGATTGGGAAATGAATTAGGAACTTCCAACCTGGCATCCCACTATAGCGAAATGGGAGACAATACTAGGTTATTGGAACTGACAGATGATTTTTTGAGAGTATCTAATTCATCAGCATTTGTTGAGAGGGCCAGGGTTTGTTATGCAGATCGGCAAATCCCTAAAATGAAACTTGCTGCTATGAGGGCTATTCAATTATCAAGGCATTATCTTGGTTATAAATATTTAGGCATATCTTTTGCACTGGAAGACAATTTCGAAGCTGCAGAAAGGGCATTTGCAAAGGCACACGAACTAGGGCTGCGTGTCCTTGCCGAAAGACGTGAAAATAAATCTGCATCTGTCTTAGAATGTATGCAAACAAATGCTGATCTATTTGTGAATTGGATTACTGCGATAAAAATATTATATGATCGCGGAGGGCTAGGCATTGACCGTATCACTCAAGCTTTGGAATCTCATCTAAGAAACAATCGCGTTTTGGTTGGGCAAAATGCTCCTCTTGACTTGTCTGTTTTTAGCATGGGAAGATTTGGGACTGTACCTAGTTCGTTTGCCCACCTTAAAGTTCCATTACATGTGATTATTAATATTTATCTTGAAGCTGGCGAACTTCAGAGGGCAGATGAACTTTTCAGTGCAATAAAACATAGAATTCGTCCAAACCAAAGAAAGGATTTAGAGAAAGATTTGTCAGAAGCCAAAGCGGATTATCAAAGTTTCAAAGATAAACGTACTGTAAACAGATTTTTTGAATTATTTTCTGATCCAGATGCGGGATTCAGAGTTGCAGAGAGGGAAGGTTACAAACAAGTGTCTATCAACAGAGAAGCCAGAGAAGTAACATTTACTTTCAATGGAAGAAATTTTTATATCGGTGTGATACCTCATCATGATGTTAAACCTGTTTCAATTAATCTTAATGCTGCTTTTATTGGTATTTGTAACTGTCTTAACCCCATTGTTGGATGGGAAGTTCGGCATTACGTCTCCCAAAGTCCTAATTTCGCTGAAGCAGGCTGTGCACTCTTCAGAGCCGTCGAACTGGCCGAATCTGGAGATTACATTCAGGCACTGTCCCTCTGTTCTGATGCCATTGGGTTAGATCCATTTAATCGTGAGCCTTATAGAGAAAAAACCAATATTATGGGTTCTCTAGTTTTTTATTTGGCAGCGTCAAGAAGGCACAGATCGAAATTAGGAAAACAGCTCAATTCACAGCAGAGAATGGAATTGCTCAAAGAGATAAAACGTTTAAAGAGGACTTTCTCGTCAAATTTATATATAGAAAATATGGAAATAACAATTCCTACATATAGATTAAACAAACCTGCTAGGATGGCAATTCATGATGAAAAAGACCCAAAAATTAAAAGAGAATTATTTGAATTTGCAATGAAAGAAGAAATGCTTGGTCTTTTTGATAGATTTGTCTTAAGATTGCAACCCCTACTATATCCCATTCATGAGTTTTGCAGAAGTAAATATGAAGAAGCAAAGGAACTGTTCTTTGTTGCAACTAAATCAAAGTTGTCAATAGTTGGCTCAGCAACGATGGCAGTGCCTAATTTAGTATTACAGGCAAATAATTTGTGGACAGGCTGGGGAGCAGCTCAAACTACACTAGAGTATGTTGCTCCAGTTGCATGGTTCGCAACTGCTGGAGTAATTGGCTCAGTAGTCTTTTTCATTGCAACGATGGCAAGTGCAGGGGCGATACTTACTGGATTAAGGATAAGAAAAGAGGAAATAGAAGCAAAGAAAAACAAGGATCAATCGCCTTAATGTGCAATCGTCTTCTCCAACCCTTTCTCCAATATCTTCTTCATCATGAGTTCCCTGAATTCCTTGTCTTCCATTAGTTTGTTCATCAGATCGTCGCTTGACTCTCTTTCCTTTTCGACTCTGATCAAAAGTTCCTGATCCAAAGGCAATCCACAACGTATGCAGAATTTTGCAATTGGTGAATTGTGTTCTTTGCATCTTGCACAGGATCGAACTTTCATCTTATCCTCATGTTCATCTTCCGGCTTTGCCAAACCGTGCAATTTCAGAAGAGCATTATCAACATCACGACCTGATAAGTGCACATAAGTAGCTGCCATATCTGAGCTTTGAACCCAGCCAAAGTATTCCTTCATCTGCGCTTCTGTTAATTTTCCTGCCAATGCTGTTGCTCGGGAATGCCTAAACAAGTGAGGGTGTAAGTGCTTTCTTATCCCTGCCTTCTCACCTAAACGCCTAATTAATTCATAAGCACACCTATGGTCAAGAAATTTAACTGCATTTTTTCTTGCTGTTGATTTAGTTGCCCGAGGCGCCCATAAAGGTGCTTCAGGTTCCTTTGCCTTCTCATAGATGTCTATCCAGGAAGCTAAAACAGGTGCTGAACTGATTATCCTGACTCTCCTGTCACCGGTTTTTCCTGTGACTCTCAAAATTGCGCCATATTGGTCAAACTGAATATTTTTCATCTTTAAGGTGAGGATCTCTCCTATTCTACAGCCTGTTTCATATAAGACAAGAATAAGCGCCCTGTCTCTTGGATGGTTGGCTGCATTGGCTAATTGCAGGATTTCATCTTCTGTCAAAAGATCTTCAGGCAATTTACTGGCTTCGTTTTTTATTCTTGGTACTAGCCATTTTATTTCCTTAGGAACTTCTTCATCATTCCCCTTAAGCCATTTATAAAACATTTTCAAAATAACTTTCAGATCATGTTTTGTATTTTCCGAATACTTTTGATTGGCCTCAAGATCGCCAATAAGGGCAATCAAATCATCTTTCGTTGCTTGTTTGAAAGATCCCTTTAACCAAACAGCTAAACACCTAAGAGAATAGATAATCTTGCTAACCCTGGCGTGGGTACAGCCCTTTGCTAGCTTTACCTTAGAAAAAGATACAATGTCTTCCTTATTCTCTTCACTAACCCTCAAATCAGCATTCAGCTTATTTATGGCTGAATCAAGCTTTTTCGGATAGTTGTATATATCAAACCCACTCATGCTTACCACTCCAGCAAGAGGCTTATTTTAGGGTTTATGTAGACATCAGCACAGGTGTGCTGATCAGTTAGAGAACTGATATTAAAAGAAATTGCTCCGTCCGGGAGTTTCATCCACAAAAAGGATCACACCTTCTTTCTTTTGGTGCGCAATCGAAACATAATTGTTTCGATACAGACAAAAACCGAAAGGTTTTTGTCACGCCTAGCTTTTCTTTCTGCGAGAAAGAAAAGGTGGGCTTCGAACCCGGGTTTCCAGAGGACTATGATTTTTGGCAAGATATGCACGAATGCTTATGAAACCCTGACTGTCTTCCTGATTGAAATCGGTTTCGATTTCAATGGGCACAGGAAACAAAGTTCCCTAGTGTTTCCAGGGTTTTTGGCATTTGAAATGCACTGGCCAAAAAGCCTTGAGAGTCTGAAGTCCTTAACCGGGATGTCCAAACTTCTTAGAGAGAGTTTTTGATTAAACTTTTTCCTAAAAAGTTTACTAGACTAACGGAGCGTTGTACCTATACCTGTCTAGCAATCAGGTAGGAGAAAATATAGGTAGCAAAAGATTAAAAAATGAGGTCTACTCCGATCCAGGAGCTGCTGCCCTTAAGGGGGGCAAAATAACATTGAAATCCCTATCCCTGTCAACGATTAGAATCCTTGGAAAATAACCTTCTCTCTCGACAAGCAATGCAGTACCTTCAGTGAATTGATTTCTGGCAATGGGAGTTTCACCAACAACCCTGAACCAATGGTTTCCCATGCTGTTTTCTTCTATGACGCTTACGGATGCACCAGCAGGCTCTGAAGCTATGAAAATTGAGTGCATGGGCTTTTTTGCTTCCTCAGAAACAATGGGAGTTGGAGGAATTTGAGTCACAGGGACCATTGATTGATAAACAATGCTTGGGAAAACATATGCTATAGCACCTAATGTCAATGCAACTGCACCTGCTGCCATCCAATGCTTGAAGCTTCTTGCAGGAGGATGAATCGCAACAGCGCCTACTACTAAAGATGATGCATCCGATTCTGGAATTCCTCCGAAACCAGCTACGTCAAGCATAGGTTCAGAAACCCTAAGGCGATCTGAATCTTCAGGAGAGTAGGGCGTGAAATCAACAGGAACACCTAGCCTTTCAGCACACATCATCAGCTCAACAATAAGCTCATAAACAATGGGATATCTGTCGTTTGGAGCCTTGGCAAGGCATTTCATGATGATGGCACTTAATTCTTCCGGAATATTCGGATCGAAATCATGCGGAGAGATTGGAGTTTCATTCATGTGTTTCCGCATAAGTTTATCATAGTCCGGGGCGAAGAAAGGGAATTTATTGCATAAAAGGCGATATAGAGAAATACCTATAGAATAAACATCCGAACGGAAACTTGTGTCACCACAGTAAGCCTCTGGAGCCATATACTCAGGGGTGCCTATTGCAGAAAACGGCTGTTGTGTGATACCTGTGCCAGGCAATGGAGTTCTGCCGAAAAATTTCTGTTTGGCTATTCCGGGGTCGATTATCCTGACAACAAGATGGCCGCTTCGATCGTCAAGTACCATCGCATTTTCGAGCTTTACGTCGCGATGCACAATCCCCTTTTCATGGAATGCACGGACACCATCGCAAAACTGGAGTGCGATCTGGAAAAAATCTTTCAGCGCAATCCTGCCAGTGCCAATTTCACTTTTAAGATACTTGTCCAAATCCTTGCCCTTAATATATTCCATTGCGATATAAAACCATTTTGAGGAAGGATCGAATCCAAAATCGAATATCTTTGCAACATTCGGATGATTGACATGGATTGCAAGATTCGCTTCCTGGAGAAACCTTGCGACTGCACCATCACGGCTTCCTGCAGGGATCTGTTCAAGGACCAGGATTTTAACAGCCGCCCTTGTCCTATCTGGGGCTTCTGCAAGAAAAACAGTTCCCATGCCACCTTGACCAAGAATTTCTAAATAGCGATATTTTCCTCCTATGACCAACCCGCCTGCCTCACCGCTTTTCGGAGCAGGGCCTGAAAAAACAACCCCTGATAATGCAATCGGAAGGTCGGTATCAGAACCAACTGGCCTACTCTGTTGAGACCCAGCAGGAAGCGGAGGAGAAACTGGAATAAGAGAAGCACTTGGAGGCGCATGAACAGCATCAAGAGCCGGCTGTGAATCCCTCAAGATAAATGACAAGTCATGTTTGTCGCCATTTCCGCCCTTGGCGTGTTCGGCTGAAAATAACTTGCTTCTGCCTACTCTCCTCATTATAAGATATTAGTTAGAAAAACTTAAAAAACGTGGTATCTGTCATCAGAAGAATAAATTTAATAGAATGAGCTGTAAATGGAATCTGTGATCATATGCCAATTGAAGTCAAGGTACAGCACGGATTTGAACACGTTGAAATGATGAAGCCTGATAAGCTCAGAGGACCGGAACAACATCCGCTCCAGACATTCAGGATTACATTCGAAGAGATAGACAAGACATTCATAGTAAAAGGACATTTGACAAAAAAAGACCTGGTGCGTTTTCTCAACGGTAATGAAATACGAACAGATGTAGGAATATATGTCTACGACCCAAAAGACAAGAGAATTCATCCGTCCAACCAGCAGGAGCTCAAGGAAAGATTCCAGGAAGAGGAATCAAAACTCATACATGAAGTCACTTTAGTTGTACATACGGAAGGCACAATGCTGGCAGCTGGAAAAACAAGACCTGTGCAAACAGTCGAAGGAGATGTTGAAAGAAGAGGAAAACGCAGGGAAGTTGATTCCGAAACAGGGGACGTTGAAAGAAAAGGAAGAACAAGAGATGTCAAACCTGCAGGCGGAGACGTTGAAAGGGAAGGTAGAAAGAAAAGCGTCAGGCCTGTGACAGGAGATGTGGAAAGAGAAGGCCAGAGCGAGATGGTTGCTTCTGCTGAAGGAGACGTTGCAAGAAAGGGAAAAACTAAACAGGTGACTGAATAATAACACCTTTTTTTCCAATTTACAACACTTTTTAAATATTTCAGGCATATATATCTTTGATGAAACGAATAGCTAGGCAGGGCAATGAAAAACATGAAATGCCAGCTGTGCAAATGGCAATGCAAAGATTAAGATCATTCTCAAGAACAGCTAATTTCCTACTTGTTTGCGGAGCAGCAATTGGAGTATTGGTTGGCGGATTCTTTGCAGCATCAAGCATCATAAGTTCCGAACAAAAAAGGGCTGCCCAGATAAGGGAAATTGAAAACGCTCCAAAGCCCCCAGAACCAAAATCCAAACGAACCATCTTTTATAAATATCTGCCCCAAACCGAAACTCTGCTTGCATATGACCTTGCAAACTCAAAGAGAAACGTGCTTACTTCAGAATGGCAGTTCAAGCCTGGCGATGTTTTTGAAGGAACAAAACCAATGGCAATGACAGTGACTACTGATAATATTATTTGGTGGGTAACTGAAAATAAAGTATACACCGGAAAAATAAATCTAGACATTTCAGAAGCAATTGAACTTCAACAAGTAGTATCGCACGTAACTCTGCCGGAAAAAACACCTCCTGCGACTGTGATAGGTGCTGGAATACTGGCAATAAGGGACGAGAAGATGCCCTATGTCGCAACAGTAACTAACGACGGATGGATCCACGTGTTCAGACCGCCGCAAAACGGCCCAACCATAGTCGAGAAATATCTTATACCTCCTGACGATACCTGGCCAATTCCACACCCGCTTTCCGCAAGGGTTGCGCCTCTTAGCCCTGATGAGGTTGCAGTAATACCTTTATGCGATATTGGATGCACCACAACAATATATTACTATTATGGCAGATCTGTTAATCCAACTGGAAAGATAGATACGTTCGTAACGATTTTCGACCTGAAGGAAGAGCATCAGGGATTGAAAGCCATCCCATCAAACATAGTAGGTGCAGAGCAGATAACATATAATGAAGAAAGAGGCGGATTGTTCGGGCCATGGGTCAGCGCATTGAGGGTGCTGGGCACTGATGGAAACATATACAGGTCGCCGACAAAACTTATTCCAAGCGAAGTGATAGAGCAAAGAAGGGCAATGGCAGAACCTAAGAAATAAGAACCAGAAAATGAAACCAAAATAAAAATTAATAAAAAATTAATAAAAAAAATTAGTTTTTCGCGCTGGTCTCGTGGATTTTCTTGTTCTTGCTGTAGATCAAGAGACCAAAGAATACTACAATAAGGCCAACTACCAAATAGCCAAGTCCACTGTGAGGATATAGCAGGTAATCAAGATATTTTGCAGCCCCGAAAGACAGGAAGATAAGCCCTAGTAGCATAAGGAATGCTGAAATCAGAAGAGGAACGATCTTTGTCATCGCACCTACGATCGCAGCCTCAAGCGTATGCCTGAGTGTGTCCCCTACTTTCCCAACTTCCCCCATTGCGAACATTTTCAATTTCCCAAACTCACCGCCATGAAAACTATCCATGAGGTGAGAAATCAAATCAAACATTGGAATCACTTAGTTGCTTTTCCAAGCATGAATCCGACCATAAATGCAATCCCTACTGATTTCATCGGATGTGCCTTTACATATTCTTCTACATCATGCTCTCTCTCCATGACCACTTCTCTTCCGTGCGCTACTCTGGAAGATACGTTGGATGCCAGTTTCTTCTCCAAATCAATAATTCTTCTTTTCATTTGTTCTGCGTTTAGGTCAACTGCCATATTTTTACCACCTGTTTTTTTGGTTATTATCTAATTTAGAACTCAAAAACAAAATTTATAAACGTTCTTGTTTGGAAAAGCTACTCATATTCTGCAAGCTTCTTTTTTATCTGCTCAAGTTCCTGATGTAATACCACATTCCTTTTCATAGGATCCATCCTCGCCTTTGCCTCAAGCTCCACCAGCTTTGCCTTGAGATTGGCTTTCTTCCTTGATAAGTCTTTTTTGCTCATTCCCATATTATCACCGTAGTATGTAGGGAACGCAATGAACGTTTATATTAGTTTGCAAAGACCACCTGCGCAGCAAAAGGTTTGTATTCAAGTCAAATCACTTTGATAATTTTCCCAAGAAGAACCCCAGTGCAAATGCAATTCCAACTGCCTGCATCGGATTCGTCTTGACATATTGCTCAACATCGTGTTCTTTGGAGCGTACGAGTGTTTTTCCCTCACTAACCTTGAGGTCTAATTTTTTTTCCAGTTCCACAACCTTTTTTTTAACCTTATCGATCTCAGTATCAAGATTTACCGTCTTATCAACCATAGTTTTCACCAACTAAAAGAACTCTGAAACGATATTTATAAACATTCTGTTAATTCCTGAAGGCCCTGAAAATAAACCAAATGTTTTAAACTATTAAGAACAAGTTCCTAAGTAATGGGAATGATTAAAGAATTAGGTTTGAAACTGGTTGGGATTTTCAGGAGGATAGTAAAAAAATCAAGGCCATACATTCAGGAAAGGACAATATTTCATTTAGCGAACCTAGTGCAATTTAGGACAAGTGTTGATGCTAAGAGTTATAATGAAGAAATGAAGAAATGTGTCGATTACCTTGAAAAAAATATGAAAAAAATGGGATTGGAAGTCAAAAAGTATAATTATAATGGACTTGACACATTGGTAGGGCGTATTGGCAACAAAGAAGAAACGGTCATATTCAACGGACATTACGACGTTGTAATAGATAGTGACAATTGGAATGATTTTACCTTGACTGAAGGTGAATACGAAAATAAGCATGTATTCTTTGGAAAAGGAGTATATGACATGAAAGGAAGCGTTGCCGCAATGCTGGCTGCAATGGAATGCGCAGAAAAAAGAAATATGAAAAGAAGGATAATTTTCATGTTTGTCCCTGATGAAGAAACAAGGGGAGAAGGGACCAAAAGAACCCTTGAACAAATAATAAAAGAAAAATCAATTGACCAAAAAAGGACAAATGCGATAGTTGGAGAATCAACTGAATTGAACATAACGACTAAAAGAAGGGCACAATATATGTTCAAAGTGAGGATCCCTGGTGAAAAAAAGGGCAAGAAGCTGATGGCAAGAACTTATATCGGGCAATCACTCCACAGCTCTGAATTCTCCATAGAACGATTCAGGGAAGGAAAGGCTAAACATCCGCTATTTGCAATTGCAGAAGATTATGTAAACGGAAAGATATGGGGGCTGAGCGATATTGAATTAGGTTACCTGGAACAAGGAAAAATAAGGGAAAGCCCTTCAAATGTCGTTCCTGCGCATGGAAGAGTTTGGTTTGATGGTAACGACACAACAAACCCTGCAATTGACAAGCTGCTGAAATTCATAAATAAGCTGAAAGTATTTGATTTTGGGTCTGAAAAATCAGGATATGGAACGTCAATATCATGCAACAGGCTTGAGCATAGCGGTGAAGCACTAAAATTTTATCTGGACATAAGGATAATGGATGATGATACTGAAGGGATCAACGAGTATTTAAGAAACGTAGCAAAGAGTTGTGGGATAGAGGACATAGAACTTATATGTAAAAAAAGAACCCTTAAATCAGATGGAAAATGGGCAAGCGAGATTGAAGGCATAGCAAAAAAAGTATATGGCAAAACAAAGAAAGGATCTGAAAACAAAGGGCAGTCTGATGCCTGCTATTTCCTGGAACAGGACATTCCAGCAGTCGAAATTGGCCCAATAGGTGGAAATGACCATAGGGGCTATGAGCATGCAACAACAAAAAGTTTGTATATCTTGGCGGAAATTTATAAGAAAATAATTGAAAGTTAGGCTACTTCAAAATTGTCACCAATCAATTTGAGGGCCTCTTGGGACTGTTCATAAAATTTGTGTGACAGATTGAGTGCTATGGATGCCCAGACTTCGTTGGAAGGTTCTGCAGTTTTCAAATCAACACCTTTTTTACCTGCAATGGCGATAATATCATCGGATTTTGTTTTATTTTTTTCAATCATGTGCACAATTTCTTTAACAAGAATCTTGTTGGCTGAATTTAATTTCATGGCAGAACGGTAAAATGCCTTGCAATATTCATAAATTTTAGGGCTATCAAATCCATCCCTTGCTGAATCAAATTGTAAATCATAAACATGCTCAAAAGGAGGAATGTAGATCGTGTCGCCCTCTATTTTGAAGGGTTCCTTAATGGCAAAATCCGCAACAACAACTTTTAATTCGCCATGAAAAATAGGTTTCATAATCCTCTTAAGCAGGCTACTTACCCCCAAAACATGCATTGGAGTATTCATATCCATCCCTCGCTGTTCTAAAGTCCCAATAGGATTGACCCTAACCGGGCCCCAGCCATATTTCAAAGATGGCCTTTGGATCAGTTCAGGATCAAGATTATGGGAATAATTATCGACCATCTCCAGCCATGATTCTTTATTTTTTCTAGCTGAGTCACTAATGGAATACACCGAATCCTTATAAGAGGGCAAAATGTTGAATTGAGGATGCTTGAGAAAAAGGCCATCGACAGGAAACCCATCTTTCTTGGAGAAGTTGCGCCAAACCACCATCCTACTGTCCTTGCCATAATATTTTCCTTCGAAAAATGGGGAGGATTGCATGAAAGTCGTTATTGCAGGGTCTGCAGCAACTAAAAAATTATATAATCCAAGAAGTATGTCCACTTTTTTCTTATTTTTAACTGCAAATGAAAAATCCATTTCCCCACTTGGATCCGAAATAATCCCGGGGGGCGCACAAAAATGAAAATGAAACCCGCATACTTTTGGAAAGATCTCAATGGCTCTTGATCCAAAATTCATTTTTATAGTGTCATACCATGTCGAACTTCGAAAATTTGGCGAAGACCTCCCAGGATATGTCCCATAGGGATAAAAATAAAGGTCCATCCTTTGGGAAATTTCAATGAGCTTTTCAAGATTTTCGAAAAAGTTCCTTAGGATGCCCCTTACCTGGAGATGAGGCTCTCCCCTTATTTCAACCATGGACTCTGAAATCTCTTTTACAAAAAAATCAACTTTTGTTTCTTTCATTACCCTGTCTGACTCATTGACAACTCTTCCTTCATTATTAAGAAGAAACAATTCAAATTCAAATCCTAAGGTTGACATAAGTATCAATAGGATAGGGAAAGAAAATTATTTAAACAGCTTGGGATTTTTGCAGGAGGTTAAACTAATGGCCAACAATAAAGTTATTAAAGACGAAGACAATATTTCAAATCATGAAGAACAAATTATTACATCCTTGGCAAATAATTACCCTAAGAGATTATCCTGTGTACAACGAACATATTCTTAGAATTTATTTTAGAATATTCATGAAAAACCAGGGTAAAATTTTACCGCCTTGTCCAGTCATACATAAATCCTTAGGCATCCCTTACTTAAATGATCAAAATTTTAAATCTGCACAATATAATAGACTCTTAAGAAAGTTTCTTGAAGATCACCCTGGTGCTGAATATTTCCTTGTTGATGGTGGCCATAAAACTACCGCTGCTGCTTTATCGCATAAACTAATTCCCGTAGTAGTTATTGAACAGAACAAGGATTTCAAAGAAACTAAAAAACTTATTAAAACGGGTGAATTTTTTGGTTGGTACTCAGTAGAAAATTCAATAAAAGAAGCAATCGAGGTCTTAGCTACACATCATTTTGGTACGAAAGAGTTTTTAACTGTCGAGGATAAGGCTAAAAAAATGGTTAAAAACAAGGATGTGCCAAAATATATGATATCCCATTTTAAAAAAGATAAAAAATAGATCGCCTGGAGACACAGAGAACTTTGGGTTCTCTTATCTCCAGTGCTAAGGCTAATCAGATGTAATTGACGCCCCGGAGAAGATTTGAACTTCTGGCCTGCTGATGTCCTTGACCCCAAATCGATTAGACGAAAACCTCTAGGTTTCTTTTGAACCCAGGGGCCTTTTCTTTGCAAAGAAAAGGGGCCTTAACAGTCAGCCGCTCTACCGACTGAGCTACCGAGGCTTGAACTTGAGATAAAATGTAGAGAACAATAATTTAAAAAGAGTAATGATGGACAAGGATAATCGAAGAATTATTTGTTCCTGTTCCGCCCTTTCAGTATGGAATCCAGGCCTTCTGTTGCAAGCTTCAATGCACCCAATACTTTAGATAAGCCATCCTCGCCCTTAAGGCCCAGCAAAATATCTTTTGCAGCCCGCATAGATTTTTTCCTTTCGGTGTGGAGTGCAGTTGTAACCCTGAACAATTCCCTTATTCCCCTTCTTGTAAAGCCCTTTTTAACAAAATCATTTTCAAGCTTTACATACTCAGCATCCTTTATCAATTCCTTGAACTCAGGCGCTTTGGATGTCGTTCTTTCTTCGGTTTTTTCAGAAGGTTCCTGCTCTTTGAAAGAGGGTTTGAAGAGGCCTAACATAAAAAAAATTAATCAATGAATATTTAAAAGCTTATAGTAGCGTAAGCGTTCAAGATTTCCTGATCATGTCCCAAGATCTTTTATGATCTTGCTTGTCTTGAAACCTCCAAAATGCTCTTTTAGTTTAACAACTTCAACGCCATTCGAAGCATTCACTATCTCGTGCTGATCATAGCCATAAACAATTACATCGGGCTTGACCTGATCAAAAATTTCCTTAGGATGTTCCTTGCCAAGAAGCACTAGGTCAACAGGCTTCAGAAAGTCAAGCATAAATGCACGATACTCCTGATTATGCACTGGCTGTCTTCCTTTTTTTAAGATCATCTCGTCCCTTGCAACAACCAGCACAAGGAAATTACCGTATTTTTTCGCTTCATTCAATGCGAATATGTGGCCTGCATGAAGGATATCAAATGCTCCGCCTGTGATTACGACCTTGAATTTGGAGCGGAATTCCTTCTTGAGGAAATACTTACCTTCGACAGGTTCAAGCATGCCCTTCCGGTGTTCAGTCAACGAAGAGTATGCACTAGATGAAATCCCGTTTTCCTTTATTTGAAGAACTAAGAGCTCGCGTATGTCCTGCATGCCAAATCATTAATCAAAAGAAAATAAAAAATGAGATGTTATTAAAACAAAAATTAGAAAGTCCCTAAGGAAAGAACGGTTTGAAGCTCCTGAGGAGTTAAAACCCTCCCATACAGCCTCACATCATCCATTACTCCAAAGAAGGAAATGCCCTGATCAGCACCTGCATGGCTGAACCAGCCAATTGCAAAACCAGGATCAGTCATAGGAATATCCGAACCCGCAGTTGCCAAATATTCGTAGAAAATCTCTCCGTCCTTGAATATTTGCCATTTATTATTTTGCTTATCTCGTATATATGCAATTAAATGGACATTGCCATCCTTGATGCCTAGATTACCAGATGACATGAATTCACGAGGTGATGATGTCCACCATACATAAGACTTGTCAGGATTATAGGCTTCAAAGCTAAATTGGCCTGAAATTCCAGGTACTCCGATATTACTCATGAAAATACGTCTCGTTCCTACATCCCCTGCAGGCATTTTGACCCACCATAACGCAGTGAATGAGTCCTTACCTATGTTCGAAATAATAGGTGGTACAGAAACACGATCATTGATTCCGTTAAAAGAAAGGGCGCCACTGCCAACTATCCCTTCAGCAAGGACTGGCCCGCTAACAGTTGCCTGAAGCGTCTGGATTGGGTTTCCGTTTCCATCATACACAACAGCTGCAGTCATACCTGCATCTACAGAATCAAAAGGCAATCTTAGAACCAAGCCACTTAGAATATCACTGACAGCTTCACAGGATAATGACTGGGGATTACATGCTGCACCTGCATCGCAAGAAACCGAATTGGATATTGCGTGTTGTTCTTGTAAATCACATTCCGCATTTTCAAGTGCCCTCCTATCTATAGAACATTCACTAGTCACTACAGTAATTTTTCTTCCTTGTGCTTCTGTTGCTGTATGATTTACACCGTCAACAGTACAAACAGGAGTGTCTTCTATACATGATGCAACATCACCTGGCTCAACACATACGTCTGTTTCATTAGGACAAGGAATTACTTGCGATTGGCCATAAGACTGATCTACATTGCAAATCCTTCTGACCCATGACCATGCATCCTGGCAAAAATGTTTAACAGGTTCAAATAATGTTCTGGCTTGTCTTCTTATTACTCCAGTTCCATCCTGCAACTGTTCGCAAACAACCGAAGCTTCTTGGCATGAACCAATTCCATCCTGAGTCAGGCAATTTTCAGTTTCAGCACAATTTGCCTCAACATCCCCATCGCACCTTGGCTTCAGAACGCGATATTTGTTTCCATAAGCATCAATACCATCCATACACGACGGTTTTCTTCTGGTTCCAGCAACTTCAACTTCATTAACCGCAAAATATGTCTGATCGCCATCCTGAACACATATTGCATCTGCAGAAAAACAATTTGCAATTTCGTTTCTGACAGAACACTGTTGTTCTGCACCGCATTGAACAGCATCCGTATCTGGCGCCTCATTTGTACACTTGGGAACAAGCAAAACAGCTCCGTTCGAGCACCTTCTTTCTTCATAAACACCGTTCGGCTGACCGCCCAGAGTTTGCTCTGCCATGACAGGCACACCTCCTGAATAATTCACGCGACATTCTGTCAATGGAATGCATTGTTTTGACACATCATCGCACTCATTGTGCTGAGCGCAATCCACTCTTGCATGAACAGGTGTTGTTCCTTCGCATTGGGGCACGCTGATACTTGTAGCATTTGCACACTGCCTTTCTTTTCTTGTTGCATCCTGAGCAACACCACCAACCATCTGAACTGCACTCTGTACTACCTCATCACCATCCTTTGATTCAATACAACGTGTAAGAGGTTCACATCTGGCATTGCTGCACCTGAAATCCAGTGGATCACCACAGGACTCTAAATAACTTTCATAACTTCCATCAATATTACAGCTAAATGAACGCACATCGTTGCCCTCGCATGCAGGAGATTCTATCCCTATAAACTGACCTCCAAGAGTCAGGACTACAGTGCCATTTCCAGCAGGCGTACACCCTGGCTTAGGAAGACATGTCCTTTCCTCGACACTGCATTCATGATTCACACCGCACGCCCTGTCAATCACAGTCACACTTGCAGAATTTTGTGCATCATCAACAACGCACATTGGGATTCTTATTATATTATCCTCACACTGAACAGAAACTGGTTGTCCATTTGGTTCTCCACCGACAAAAAGCTGTGCAGACCCGTCAGCATTTATTCTGCAGTCATTTTTTGGATCACAAACCGCAGCTAGATCATTGCATATACCTGTTTCCCTACAGTCGGTGTCATCAAGTACTGGCGGCTGGTCCTGCACCTGGCATAATGGAACCTGCAGGACATTTCCATCACAATTCGTTATAAGAGTATGTTCAGGTTGCTCCACTCCCCCTACAAGGAATTTTCCAACTCCCCTGTCAAGAATACATCTTGAAAGAGGGTCGCAAGATCTGTTAATTGAATTGCATGCAAAATCCAGCGCATTCCCGCATGCCTGCGGACTTGAAATGATCTGGCCTTCTGCATTGCATCTGAAGGTTGTCAATACGTTGGTACCTATATCACATTCTGGAGTTCTTCTAGACGCTTCAACTGGCTGACCTTCGTCATCCAACAGAACTGCAGAGCCGTTGTCCTCAAAACATCTTGCACTGGTAGGATAGCAAGCAACTGTTCCCCCCTGAAGCCCGCATGCAAATCCAGGATCACAATTTTGTTGATCACTAACTATCTGATTCCCATCACATGTGAAATTCAAAACAGACCTCTGGTTTTCGCTGCACCTTCTTTGTTGCTCTTCAATTGTTTCCACACCTCTAGTCACACGTGCAGATCCATTTGACGCAGTACACCTAGTGACAGGATCGCAACCCAATGCAATTGCATTACATTCAAAATTAGGTGCAACGCAGTCCTGACGAGCTAAATTTATCTGGTTTCCTGCACAGCTTGCAGTCACGACAGTATTTCCATCACAACCACTTGTTTCCGAACGTATTTCCTGGCCTCCTTCTAAAAGCCTAACAGTTCCACCATCAACTACGCACTCAGTTAACGGCTTGCATGAAACTGTTCCAGCATCGCATGCAAAATGATCAAGACAAGGTTGTGTATCAAGCATTATCTGATTTCCGTCGCATCTCGGAGTTACCACTGAATTATGATCACATTTTTTTGATTCTGTTTTAATGGGATTTCCTGCCTCGGTCTGGACAACGGAACCATCTGGCCTCTCAGTGCATAAAACAACAGGAACACTGCACGTACCTTCCAACTCATCGCAATCATGGGTTACTGGGCAGTCTACTGTAGGAACAGGAACCTGGGCAACATCCCCGTCGCACACAGGAGCAGTACGGGATTTTAAATCATCACTGCAGTCTGGGCCAATGTCACTGATATTTGTGCCTTCGGTTACTCTTATCCCTACCCCATTAGGCAAGGGCTGGCATGCGCGTATAGTTTCACATGCCAAAGTACCAGCATCGCATTGAGTTCCTGCACTACATTGAGTTTCTCTTTCTTCAACATCCAAACTATTTGAACTTGAACAATAAGGAATCAAAACAGAATTTCCATCATCACTGCATCTTTTTTGTCTAGTCTTATCCTCCTGAACTTCTCCTGCAACAGTAACAGTACCAACATTTCCACGAACACTGCACAAAACAACAGGAACACTGCACGTACCTTCCAACTCATCGCAATCATGGGTTACTGGGCAGTTTTCAACAGGAACAGGATCTTGCGGAACCTGGCCATTGCATGCCGGAACTGTTCTTGATCTTCTACCCTCACGGCAAACAGGACTGTCTTCACGTACATTTGTTCCGTTTGTTACACGAATCCTTCCGCCTCCAAGAGACTCGCAATTAAGATTTACCTGGCATGTAACGCTTACTTCCTCGCAATGATTGCCTTCATCGCAGACTTCAGTATCGCGGGCAATTTGATTTCCGTCGCACCTTGGAGTTACTACTGAATCATCTACGCATCTTTTGATTTCAGTTGCAACCACCTGGCCTCCAGAGATCTGGACAACAGAACCATCTGGCCGAGTGTTGCACTTGTCAACAGGAATGTCACATCTTGGATTCAATGAATCTAAAGGTCCTGGCGTACACGCATGCGTCTCAGGACAATTGATATTTTCTGGAACCAGCCTATCTCCATCGCAACGTGGTCTCGAATAAGACGTACCGTTCAGGTCGCATTCAGGCACAACAGTAGTTACATTAATGCCTTTTGTCACGCTTATACTTCCATCAGGCGAAACCTCGCATAATTGGATTTCCTTGCATGCAAAAGGGCCTGGATCGCAAAGTTCACCCTCAACACATGAAGTTTGTGTTTCAGCTATTTGTTTGTCATCCCCACAGCGCCTATCTATGACTGCGCTTCCATCAGGGGCGCATTCTTTCTTTGGCTTGCTTTCCAAAACTTCGTCTCCAAGAGTCCTTAGGACGCTGCCATTGGAATCAGTACACACTACCTCTGCATCACCGCATTCTTTGGTAGTATTGTTACATCTTTTTCCCTGATCCTTGCAACTTTCTTCCCTTGTTTTAACTTCGCCATCCTCACAATAAGGAATTGACACTGCCTCAATGCCCTTGCATTCCTTATCTTTACGAGTTTCCTCGATAATTTTTCCGCCATCCATGAGATAAGCGGATTTTCCATCAGGTGTAACTCCGCAAAGAATTTGATTTTCAATGAAAGTGCCTGAAGGCTTCAACGTATCAAGACAACCAGAAAGGACAGAAACTGCACTTAATCCGATTAGGCTTCCTCCTGCTGCTACCAATGTGGATTTTATTACTCCTCTAGTTGAGTGTCTTCCATGTGAATTTCCGGTATTTCTTAAGTGTAAAGATTTCATTTTTTCACCTCAGACATAGCTCTGCCGAAACTAGTGCGGCCTGAACCAACAAGATTATTAATATCAGATGGAATTGAAAGGCGCCAATCAACATTGGTGAATGCACCATTTCCTTCTACGCGCCCGTTTACGCATGCAAATATTGCATTCGAGGAATCATAGGAAACCGAAATAAAGAATGCATCCGATATTTTGAATGCAACCCCTGCGCTTCCTGCAAATGAAGTTGATTCTCCATCCACTGCAAGCGCGCTTCCGCCAAGATCCAATGCAAGAGTATATGATCCTCCGGAGAGATCCAAAAGTGGCAGCAATAGATTCATTCCAATTCTTTGGAATGAACGAGTATCAGACTTATAAGTTACAGAATCGCCAACACGTGTTGGTTCAGAAGCACTCAAAACAGTTCCAAATTGTCCATCTAGGCTTAACCGCATGTCGCTTGTAGTGAAATTAGGCAAGCCCAAATGCAAGGAAAAAGATGCCAATGTACTAGGATTGTTGCTCAAATCAAGAGAAGCCAACATACGTTTCATCAAGAAAGAAGCATGAAACTCGGCTACAAGGCCAGATGATGACCCTCCATCAGCCGTTGAATCGACCTTTGTTGCATCAACCCCTTGCAATGAAGAGGTTTGGACTTGGCTTGAAGACATAGAATACCCAAACTTCGGAACCAAAAGAAGAGGATTATCTCCAAGATTAAAAAGAAGTCCGGGCCCTAAAAGGAACCTGTGCTCTGTCGTTTTAAATATTGCAAATTTCGGGCTTGCCTGGAGAGGATTCTCAGGATCAAGCTCCACGAACGGAGAACTCACTCCAGCATGAATATATCCATATCCCAATGAAGCATAAAACATTTCGCTGAGCTTCAACAGCCCAGTCACAGAAGTTGTAGCATATTTAGCAGGAGATGTGTCAAGCGTAAGATTTTCTGCGCCTTGAGCATCAGCATATTCCGCAGAATCAGGAGTGAAATTGAATCGGATTCCACGAACTGCAGTAACAAATGCCCAATCTGCACCTAGAACCTGCGAACCTGCCCATTGCATACCTTCCATTTCTAGCAATTCAGATGGGAGGGCAGTGGGTTGTACTGATTGCACTAGTTGTCCAGAGTCTTTAGGCTTTGGAAAAAGGGTCGCTTCAAAACCAGCTAAGGCAACTTCAAGTTTTCTTCCAGAAGCAACTGCTTGAGTATAGTCATCTGCAATTCCAGTTAGATCTGCCAGAGTCAAAATCCCAGGAGGATTTTGCGCATTAGTCACCTCTGAATTGTTTTCAAGCAGAACGTGCTCAGTCTTAAGAGCAAGGTCATAGGATTTTTTCATTCTTTTATAATAGAGATTCGCATCTGCAAAATCAATTTTCTTTTTTTGTTTTGCAGCCATTTCCCCTACCTTATCCAACCTTTCCTTAAAATCAGAAAGCATGGAACGGCATATTGCCCTATTGTCTATCAGCCTTTGTGCAGTAAGTTCTGGAACTTGTGATTTTTGATCAAGGGAATCTACTTTCTCCTTTGCTTCCTGGCCTTTTGCCAATACCTTATCAAAGGCATTGGTAACTGCAGCAATGTTTTTTGGTTTTGGCTTTTTTCCAAGCTTGCCCATAGATTTTTCTGCAGTAGCACGCAAGCTCTGGAATTCCTGAAAAACAGCAGTAACATCCTCAGTAGGAGTGCCTGCACTAATCTGTGATAAAGAGGTGGCAATGTCATTCTCAAGAACTAATGCAGCCTTGGATTTCTGGTCTATTGACCATATACCGCAACGTTTTGCAAATGTCCTGCATTGTTTTGCATTTGAGCTGTCAGCATCAATGCAGTTTTGCTGCAAAGCTGCGCAATCAGACCCTGCATGCGCCAAACTCGGAATGAAAGATGATGCAATGATCGTAGCAAATGCAGTACATGCAGCTAAAAAACCTCCTCTGTGTTGGACGCTGACCTCCCTAACACTCCTAATACTATCCATTCTTTTAAGTTTCATAAACACCACGACTCACACTTGAATAAGTAGAACTGACTGAAAAGAAACTTCCTATTCCGATTTCCTTAAAGGAAGTCATGGTTATTGAATTTGTTAAGTTAAGTTTAAAAGTGTTTGTGCATGTTTATGGGAGTAAAATATAAAAAGAACTGAAATACGCACAGAAAACCTAAAACATGCAAAATGTATAAAAGAATATGGGAATAAAATAAAACCTTGTTGGGATGATAAAATGAAAATACTTGTAACAGGCGGAGCAGGATTCATAGGGTCAAACATAACTGAAAGACTGGTAAAAGAAGGTCATGAGGTGACTGTAGCTGACAATCTGCACACCGGCAACAAGGAAAACCTAAAAAATATCGAAGGAAAAATAAAAATCATACAATGCAACGCAGGAGATTTCCAAAAACACACTAATGAAAGATTCGATGTGATAGTGCATAACGGCACCTACTCCTCGACCCCTATGTATAAGAAAGACCCATTGCTCACTGCAAAAGTGATTGAAGAATTCATAAAAATTCTTGAATATGCAAAGGAAAACAAAGCAAGGATAGTCTGGGCAGCAACTTCTTCAGTATACAGTGGGCAGAAACCTCCGCACCGTGAAGATATGGAAGTGAAGATAACTGATTTTTACACAGAAGGAAGATATGAAATGGAAAGGCTCGCGCAATTATACCACATACTTTACGGAGTCAAGTCAATCGGCCTTAGGTATTTCAGCGTCTACGGACCTCATGAAAAATCCAAGAAGCAATATGCCAACCTGATAAGCCAGTTCATGTGGGACTTGCAGAACAACGCGCAGCCTGTTGTTTATGGCGATGGCTCGCAGACAAGGGATTTCACTTATGTTGATGACATTGTTGAAGCAAATATGCTTGCAATCAAATCAGACATCGAGTTCGGAATATACAACGCAGGAACTGGAAAAAGCATCACCATAAAGGAAATGATAAAACTACTTAATCAAAAGATGAACAAGAATATTGAGGCAAAATACATCGAAAATCCGATAAAGAACTATGTCCAGGATACTTTGGCGGACACTTCAAAAGCAGAAAGAGAATTAGGATTCAAATACAAAATAGGATTGGAAGAGGGAATTGAAAGACTGATAGAATACTACTCCAGAGAAAAATGAAATTATTTATTTCTTCTCATGACTTTTCTTCCAGTCATTATTGAATATCTCTATTCCCTTATCTGTAAGTTCATGCTTCCACATCAGGTCCATCACTTTTGCTGGAATGGTTGCAATATGTGCGCCAAGCTTTGCCGCCTCAACCACATGGTCAACTGAGCGGATTGACGCGACTATGACTTCAGTCTTGTATCCATATGCTTTGTAGACTTCCATTATATCTGAAATCACATTCATTCCATTTTGGCCAATGTCATCCAATCTACCAACAAATGGAGAGACGTAGGTTGCACCTGCTTTTGCAATTAGCAAAGCCTGCGCTGGACTGAAAACCAATGTGACATTTGTCTTGATCCCTTTCTGTGACAGGATACGAACCGCTTTCAATCCTTCTTTTGTCATTGGAATCTTTACAACAACCCCCTTGCCCCAGGCAACGAACTCTTCTGCGTCCTTCACCATCTGTTCCGCAGTGTCGCCAATGCCTTCAACAGAAACAGGCTTGTTTCCCAAAAGCTTGCATATTTCCTGAATCACTTGCTTATGATCTCTTCCCTCTTTCGCAATCAATGAAGGGTTTGTAGTAACTCCATCGCACATTCCAAGCTCAACAGCTTCCTTTATCTGCTGGATATTTCCAGTGTCTAGAAAGAATTTCATTTTTTCACCAAATTTTTTAGTTTGACAGACACTTTATTGATTAAGGGAGAAACGTCGCTTCCTTCACGATTTATTTTTTCAAGAGCTTCCAAAAGGGAACTGAGGTCTTTTGAATTTGTGGATTCGTCGGCATATGTTGAAACCATTTCGATCACTTTTATATTGGGGATATTATAATGCAATGGAGGCGAAGGGTTTTTCTTACGCTCTGCTTCGGAATATGCCGGATACAGCCTAGTCCAATTATTGAAATCTGATAAAGCAGATAATACTTCCCTGATAGAATATTTCATATGATGGCCCCGATTTTGTGCATTCATTTCATCTTCAATGCCTTCTTAGCCTGCTTCACTATACCTTCAGCATCCAGCTCATATTTGTGCATCAGTTCCTTTCCGCCACCGGATTCGCAGAATCGGTTGTAGATTCCGTGGCGATGGAGCAATGCTGGTGAATTCTCGCAGAGCACTTCTGAAATCGCACCTCCCAATCCACCGATGACCTGATGGTCCTCGACGCTCATCAACACCTTGCACTTTTTTGCATATTTCAAAATGCAGTCTTCATCTATAGGCTTGATTGTATGCATATCAATCACTGCACATGAGATACCTTCCTTTTCCAATTGCATTGCAGCCTTCAATGATTCATAGACAACCATTCCGCATGCGAATATCGCAATGTCCTTTCCATCACGATAGACATTTGCCTTTCCAATAACAAAAGGCGTCTTGTCAGTTGTGAAAACAGGTGCAGTTTCTCTAGAAGTTCGAAGATATCCCGGCTTCTTTGTCTTTGCAAGAGCGAAAACAGCTTTCTTTGCCTGTTCCATATCACATGGCGCTTCTATTATCAGATTAGGAATTGGTCTTACTGACGCAACATCCTCAAGCGCCTGATGGCTCGCACCGTCAGGACCAACTGTTACGCCTGTATGAGAGGCATGAATTATTACTGGAACATCATTGTAGCAAATTGAAACCCTTATCTGATCCCAATTCCTTCCTGGAGAGAAAACTCCGTATGCAGAAATGAACGCGGTTTTTCCGCAGGCAGCGATTCCTGCTGCAACCCCTGCCATGTTCTGCTCTGCAACCCCAACCTGTACAAAACGCTCAGGGAATTTTTCAGCAAAATAATGCATTCTTGTTGATTCAGTGACATCAGCACTAAGGCCCCAGACATTCGGATCCTTCTCGCCAAGCTCAACAAGCCCCTTACCAAAGCCTTCGCTTATTCTCACTGAAACCTTTGGCTCAAGAAGATTTTCAATTAAATGCATTGAATTGGTAGTTGTCATAATAAAACCTCATAGCATGGATTCGAATCTTTTTTTCTCTTCATTTAGCTCTGCAAGCGCCTGCTTGGCTTCGTCCGCATTAGGAGCTTTCCCGTGCCATTGATACCTATGCTCCATAAATGAAACCCCTTTGCCTGGAATTGTTCTTGCGAGTATCACAGTTGGTTTTGCTATGTTTGCCGAGGCATCAACTGCTCTTTTGAGTTCAGAAATATTGTGGCCATCAACTTCAATCACATGCCAGCCGAATGAACGATATTTGTCTGCAAAAGGCTCCATTGGAAGAACTTCCTCAGTCTTGCCATCTATCTGGATAAAGTTCCTGTCAATTATCACAGTAAGGTTGCCAAGTGAATATTTATTTGCAAGCATTATGGCTTCCCAAGTCTGGCCTTCATTATGTTCGCCATCAGAAAGCATTGCATATACTCTCCATGGCTTTTTCTCCCGCTGTGCAACAAGGGCCATACCAACAGCCTGCGATAATCCCTGTCCCAAAGGACCTGATGAATTTTCAATGCCAGGCAACTGGCCTCTGTGAGGATGCCCTTGAAGCCTTGAACCGAGTTTCCTTAGAGACTTGAGTTCAGAAACTGGAAAGAAGCCTGCTTCTGCCAAGGTTGCATAAAGCACAGGGCACACATGGCCATTTGATAAAATGACACGATCCCGATCCTCCCAATTTGGATCCTTAGGGTCGAATCTCAGGTTGTGAAAATAGAGAACTGCATAAATATCAGCAAGCCCAAGCGGGCCACCAGGATGCCCAGACTTCGCTTCGACAAGCATCTCGATTATGTGCCGGCGCAATGAATTTGCAATCAAACTCAATTCCCTTGAACTTGTAACTTTTTCAAACATCCTTAAACGCCTCATCGCTGCATTTCTTTGCAATAGCTTCCAAATCCTTGATTGTTTTTCCTATATTGCCTGATCCGAAAATCGCGCTTGCAACATCAAACTTGTTCGCCCCTGCAGAAGCTGCCCTTCCGATTGTCTCGAGATTTATCCCGCCATCAACTTCTATATCAATTGTTGGATCCAGCTTCCTTAGGGCATGCATCTTCTCTTCCATCTCCGGAAGATATTTCTGTTTATCGAATCCAGGATTCACAGTCATCACCAGGAATCTGGAAACTTTGTCCAAATATGGAGTCACTCTTGCAAGCTGTGTTTCTGGATTAAAGGCAAGTCCAAGCTTTCCGCCCGCCTGCTCATTGACCTTTTCCATTTCCTTCCAGTCACTGACTGTTTCGATATGAACCATGTGCATATGCTTTCCAGGAACTTCACGAATGTAATCTCCCGGGTTTTCAACCATCCAGTGGAATTCGTAGTTCACCTTCCTGGGAAGGTCGGAAAAATCAGTGACAGTAGTATTTCGAACAAATTTGCCATCCATGACATCTATTTGAACAGTCCTCACGTAGGGTTTTACAAGCTCGATGCGACGGACAAGCTCCTCTCTGCTTTTGACTAGAATTGCCGGTATTACTTCTAAGTCCATCTCTTCCACCAAAATAGCTGTCTTACAAGATAAAAAAGAACAGATAAATATCGAAGGTTAAAAATATAAAGCTTCTCTAAAGATTTCCTGGAAGAAATCCCATGAAGAAAAATCAGCAATTTCGAAAATATATTTCCAGATTAACAACATTAATCATTAAGCAATTCCACAAGCTCCTTGAAAGATTTTTTTGTCTTGAACCCAAGCACATTAAAATGTGTTCTCACCCCTTCAATCCTCTTAAGCACATCTTCTGTACGTGGGATGGCTTTATGGCCAAGCTTCTTGGACAGCACATGGAGGTCATAATAGTACGGAAGCATGTCTGCTTCTCCAATCATCAGATCAAGGACCTTGCCTATTTCTTTTCTATCAGAATAAAGCCTTGACTCGTTGTTTTTCTTCATTGTTTTTAGGAAAACAGAATCGAACAGCCTTCCAAGCCATAATGGACCTGCATGATCGAAAACAGCTCCGCATATGGGACATGTTTTCTCGTATTCACCTGCATTTCGATTAAGGCATTTCGGACAATAATTTATGTATCCAATCTGCGCCATATTCTCATTTGATTTCTCAGCATTCCTTTCGAGCTTTACAAGTATTTTTATGTAGTGGCGATGAGACAATGAAACTAGTGGGGTAATGCCAAGATTGAATTCTGATGCTGAATCAATAATTCGCTTCATAACTATTCGCAGCCCATTCTCGTGGGTGAATTCATTGTTCAATGATTTTGCATGGTAGTTGCGCATGCATGCTCTTTTTTCCGAACCGCATAATACCGCCATGTCTGTCGCAGTCACTGAAAGATAGGACCTCTTTTGCTTTGATAATGCACGAACTGCATCAAAAAGATATGGGACAGGAGTTCCAAACGGATCAATCTCTATGAAATTGAAGTCCATTTCCTTGCGGTTGCACACAAGAAAACTGCCGAACTCATCATTGTGAACCTTTCCCTTGATTTTGCTCTTCTTGATATTTTGCTTGATTAGCTTCACAGCATTCTTGCTGTAATCAAGGAAGGCAATGGATTTGACATTCTTGTTCTCCTTCTTGTATCTTATGCCCCTAATGCCTGTTGCGGAAAAGGCGTCAAGCAAATCCAGCTTCTCATCTATCGCCCCAACAGCAAGTGAAAAGAATGACCTGCAGAACTTCATAGCAGGATTGTAGAATATCTTATCAGATGTATTGAATCCTATATTTTCTTCTTCCATGGATAACAATTCGAGGATTTCGGTTTAAACTCTTTGCATGGCATACGTCCCAAGATTAAGAGCCGGATTATAATATTTGGACACTCCAATCAGGGCTAAAGAGTCGGTTGCAGAACCGTAAACCGTAAGAAGGTGGGAAAGCAGATTGTTTCTAAGATCGAATCTGTCTATGCTGGACGGGCTTTTCTGCCGGCCGACAGCTACCCGAGCAGAATCGTCTTCTGCAAGAGCCAATTGGTCTGCCAGCCATTTCATAGCCGAGACTGCAAGAGATTCATTCCAAAACAGCATACGGTTCATGATCCAAGGGTGGGATTCGATGTACTTCAAACCGCTTTCCCTTCCAAACCTATTCAAAGCATTCAATTCAAGTGGAGATCTGACACCTGGCTCAAGATCATAACCTGCAAACAACATCGCTTGGTAATTGCTTCCATCCAGGGTATGTATAAACAGCCCATATAATCCGCAAGCCCTGTATTGGCAACTCCTTAGTTCTGAAGGCAACATCTGCTCAGTGACTACTTTCAAAGTATGGCCAAGAGGCAGCCGGTGTTGCTCAACAAACCATCGAACCGCATGTCGAACAGAATCCTCTGAACACCACCTGCCATGAACCCTTTCCCTTGTCAACCATGGATGCTGGGCAAGATACTCCCGAGATACCTGGGGAATCAAAGGACTGTCTGGAACCCGCATGCACCCGGAATTAAATGGGTTGGACTGGCAACAAGAAAAAGAAGTATGCATAGGGGCTTTTGGTTTGAATGGTTGCTTGGCAGGGAGTATATGCATAAGAATATACGTATCACAACAATTTAATAACCTAGCGAAGCAGGCTTAGTGTCCAGAAATTCCCTCAATGCAGTTGTTGCATAGCAACCTGAAGGCAAAGAAAAATTGAATATGTCTGATGCGAATTTGAAATCAGCCAGTGGGGCCATAAGTGTTCTATAGGTGCCTTTTGTATTTATCTCAGGCATTGTCTTCATCCTGAAAACCTCTTGGTCCATTCCAAACCTTTCCAAAAGCTCTTTCTCTCGTTTGTTCAATACAGTTTCATAGCCAACGATTCTTCCTACGAGCCAGATGCTATTCTCCTGCTCTTGCTTCTGCTCAATATCTGGAAACCCATGAGCCTCTCCGCAGAAATATTCGCCATCCTCTTTTTCCAGTCCTCCTTCTGCAATCCTTTCTGAAAGCATTGTATTGAAGAGATGGCTTTGGAATGCGTGGACGAAAAGAAGCAATATGTTTCTTGGCAATTTCCTGAATGCATTAGCAAAATCAGTTGGATCCGTGGCAAGCCTTGCAATCATGCTCCTTTCAAGCCTAAGATGCCTTGGAAAATTTTTCAGTGCAATATTGAAATCCCTTGTTTCCAATAATTCTTTCCTTGCATTGCTGGCAGCTTCGTGTTCCTCTCCTTCAGTATCGCATAGGAAAGAAAGCGCGGCATCCTCCAACTGGCCCCTCAGAAGCTTTTCACCTATAATATGAGTATTCTTCCTAGTTGTTCCGAATCTTTGTTCACCGAAGTAGTTTGGAAATTTCCCTCCAAGCTCCGAATATATTTTCGCAACAACCGATTCCGAATCTTCGTTGCACCCATCAACCCTGATTGTGAATCTGTTTCCCAGAAGTTCTCCAAGCCTTACCTTGTCCTTTGCTTCCCATGCTCCGAGAATGTCAATGTCTTTCAACATCAGATTCTCAAAATCCCTTGGCCATTTGCCGAAGCATGAAACTAATTGCGTGGTAAGGGCTTGCTTGTCTTTTGTGCCTGCAAAATTGAATCTCCTCTGGCTTGTTCTTATCTTTCTTGCAATTCTTTCCAAAGCCCCTGCAGTTGACCAGTCTGTTTTTTGTAGAACGAAATGGGTGAACTTTCCTTCTTCTCCTGCTCTTTCAACTTTCTTGTTTATTTCCAATACAGTTCCGTCCTGCATTATCTCCTCAACTACGAAATCCTCTGGCTTCTGCTTCATCTTTCCGCCTATACCATGAGTCTTTGATAAATAATTGTATTCCATAAAAAACAAACCATCTACAGCATCATGTATTCATATGAATTATTTCATAGCTTTCATCAGATCAGCTTTTGTGATTATGCCCACTACTTTTCCATTTGCAACCAAAAGCGCTTTATAGAATTTGAGCATCTCTACAATTATGTCAATGTCTGAGTCTACAGGGATAATCGGAAAACATTCATGCATCACTTCGGAAACCATAACGTTTCCAAGGCGATTGCCATATTTTGTAAACCAGTCGACAAACATGTCATCGGTAACGCTGCCAACATAATTCTTTCCATCGAATATTGGAACCTGTGAAATGGCCTTCTGCTTCATGAGCTTTATGACCTTCTCAAGCGATTCTTCCGGAGAGACATAAACTAAATCTCTGGTCATGAGATCTCGTGCTTTTTTTGTCTGCTTCTTTCGATTCATCTCCTGCTCAATTGCCTGGAAGATTGCAACCACCTTGGAATATGCGGGATCAATCCTATTGGATTCAATCTTTGCTATAAGAGATTGACTCACACCTGACAGCTTGGCAAGCTGGTTCTGGGTAAGGCCAAGTTTCCTCCTTAGACTGCCAATAGATTTAACATCAAAATTCATATCGGAATAAGAGAATAGAAAAATATTAAAATAGGAATGTTCGGCCAATGAGCAACGTGCGACTCTGGCAGATTCACTTGACTCCGGAAATGCGACTGGTATCGCCATCAAACAATCTCAGAGCAGTTACATCATCCAAATAGATAGTTCCAAAAGTATTTACGCCCGATAGCCGCCCACTCACTAAAACCACGTCGTTTTTCCAAATCATTTCATTGGTTGACTTGTGGTGAATGAAACTAGTCATGCAGACATCATAATCATCTTTTGGCATTACTTTGGCAGAATACGTCCTTCCACCGGTGTTAAAAACCACCACAAAATCATTTTCATTATTAGAAATAGTTCTAACAACGCCAACCCACGTCACTCTTTTTCCCTTGTTCTCCTCAAATTTTAAAGGCAGCCAGTCCATGCCAGGAGCGTATTTATTCACCTGCGCATCCAGTTCCTTATACTCTCCGTTTATCATATCCCTCATGCTTTGGGATGACGTAGGCCCACGACCATATTCCTTTACTAAAAGGTCGCAGAGCTTGCAATCACTTGGGCAGTTCTCTATTGTTTCTTTTCCTTCATTGCAAGTTCCGTCTCCGCAGAAAAAATGTGACACGTCGTTCCCGTTACCCACATCATTGCCACCAACCTTATTGTCAGAAACAGGCGGTTGTTGGGAAACAGGAGGCGGTTGAGAAAAGGGAGGCACTTGATCAAAGATATTCTGTGTACAACCGCTGAGCAGAAGCATCAAAAGCAATCCCAATGAAAAAACAGATTTATTATCCATGTTGCACTTAAGCAAAAACCATATATAAGTCTTTTGTTTCTGAAATTGGTTTGCGAACTTTAATTCCTATCAGAATAATTAGTTCAGAAATAGATAAATACGGCAATGCCACAAAAAACGTACATAGACTTATGTAACCATTTGGCCAGTCAGCCAATGAGATGTCGCGAACTAAGGTTCGCAAGCATACTTGTGATGTCAAGAACGAAGCGTCGTTCTTGAGCATGTTCGTGAATAACAATTCACGACATCGATGCTTCGGTCGCGACACAGCATGAACGAACATCGTTCATGTGTCCATTGAACACACAGCGTTCAATTGGACTGTCAAATATCCCAATTAACCATGGGTCAATGAACATAAGGAACAAAGTTCCCTAATGTTGAAAAATGCTCCATCTAAAGCCAAAGCAATTGGTTTGCGGCAGATTTGCATTTTTCAAATCAACTAAAAATGTTTCTCTCTTAAGAGTATTAACATAAATGTGATTCTCATGGCATCAAAAACAAGAAATCGGACAAAACCAAAGCCCAGAAAGGCAGAGACATTTTACATAACAACCGCCATTCCATACGTGAATGCAAAACCCCATATAGGGCACGTGCTGGAATTCGTACAAACAGATGTCATCAAAAGATATCAGTCTGGGCTTTACAAGGAAACGTTCCTCACCACAGGGGCTGACGAGAATAGCTTGAAGAACGTGCAGGCGGCTGAGAAGCTTGGCATCTCCACCCAGCGATTATGCGATGAAAACGGCCGAAAATTCAAGGAACTTGCAGACAAGATAGGGCTGTCATATAATGAGTTCAAGAAATCCTCGAGCAAGACGGATCATTGGCCAGGTGTGCAGAAACTATGGGAACTGTGCAATAAATCAGGAGACATCTACAAAAAGAAATATAAGGGAATTTACTGCGTTGGATGCGAGGCATTCTACAAGGAAGATGAACTTTCAGATGGTTTATGCAAAGAGCATAATTCAAAACCAGTTGAAGTGGAAGAAGAAAACTACTTTTTCAAGCTTTCAAGATACCAGAGGAAGCTCGAACAACTTATAGAGAATGATGAACTGAA
The DNA here is from genome assembly GCA_043827025.1 of Microcaldota archaeon. Classification (GTDB taxonomy): domain Archaea; phylum Micrarchaeota; class Micrarchaeia; order Anstonellales; family Bilamarchaeaceae; genus DATDTS01. Next base: position 48,148 of record JBDRPL010000010.1, on the reverse strand, counting down.
GATATATCCTGAAACCAGAAAAAACGAAGTACTGAGCTTCATAAGGGCAGGATTAGAGGATTTCAGCATTTCAAGGTCAGTGGCAAGGGCAAGGAATTGGGGCGTGCCAGTTCCAGGGGACGAGACACAGATAATGTATGTATGGTTCGATGCATTGAGCTGTTATATAACTGGAGTAGGCTACGGATTCGATGAAAAGAAGTTCAAGAAATGGTGGCCCTGCGATTTGCATGTAATTGGAAAGGGAATTATCAGATTTCATGCCATTTACTGGATAGCAATGCTTCTTTCCGCAGGATTGAAACTGCCAAAAGGAATATTTGTCCATGGATATATCACAGTAGAGGGCCAGAAGATGAGCAAAAGCCTTGGCAATGTGCTTGACCCAATGGTGCTGATTGAAAAATACGGCGCGGACCAATTGAGATATTATTTAATGGCAGAGGTGCCAACATTTGATGACGGAGACTTTTCAGAGTCAAAGCTTGTTGAAAGAATAAACAATGAGCTTGTTGCCAATTTGGGAAACCTTGTCAATCGAACTTTAGTTTTCATAAAAAACAATTTTGATTCGAAAATAGAAATGGAAAACGAAAAGGGAGAATTCACTGAAGAGGATGAAAAATTCCTCGAAGGGCAAGAAAAAATAAATAAAGAAGTTGAAGCGGATTTGAAAAAATATGAATTAACCAGCGCGCTCCACAGGATAATGGCATACAGCAAGAATGCGAACAAATATTTCCAGGACAACAAGCCCTGGGAATTGGTAAAGACAGATATGGAAAGGGCAACAACTGTAATCTGTTTGCTGGCACGGCAGGTTTACCTCATTGCAGACATGATAGAGCCCTACATGCCGAATACAACCAAAAGAATACGTGAAATGCTTACCATATTCCCTGTAGAATTAATCGGAGAACCGCAGATATTGTTCAACAAGATTGATGTGAAACAGATTGAAAAATTGAAGCAACAGGCAGCCAAGCCAGTGCAAATTGAGATGAAGTTCGCGGATCTTGACCTTGAAGTTGGCCAAATATTAGAGGCAAAGAAGCATCCTGATGCAGACAAGCTGTTCATCGAAAAGATAAAACTCGGAGACAAAGAAATACAGGTGGTGTCAGGTCTTGCAAAAGACTACACTCCTGAAGAGATAGTTGGGAAGACTGTTGTCATAGTAAAGAACCTTGAGCCGGCTGTGATACGTAATGCAAAATCCGAAGGAATGGTGCTTGGTGTTGAAGATAAGGAAACAAAATATGAATTGTTTTCACCAGATGTTCCAGTTGGCACGAAAATAAAAGTAGAAGGCGAGCATGGCCAGCCAAAGGAAAAAATATCATTCAAGGAATTCTCAAAAGTAAAGATGGAAGTGAAAGAAGGAAAGGCGTATTACAATGGAAAACCATTGACTGCAAATGGCAAGAAAATTGAATCATATAAAATAAAAGAAGGAAACGTTAGATGAAACCTGAAATCATGTGCGAGAAGTACTCTCCACTTCTGTCGAGACTTCCTTCACCATCTTCTTTCCATCATACTTCTGGTCGCTTATGTAGAAATGGAAGTTCTGCCTGCTTACAACTCCACCATCGCCTTCATATGACGAGCCATATGCGAATATTCTGAGCATGTATTCCCTACCAGGGACAATGCAATATTCTTCATAAGTCTTCTTTCCCTTCTTTGTGATGATTGGTTCAAGGCTGTAGGTGAATTTCTCCCCATCATACACCTCTAGTTTCACAACATCCGGCTCTATCCAATAGGAATCATATTCGACAAAGAACTCGTTGTCTGAAACCTGAGTATTTATGTGCTGCCTTGCTTCTGGGTCGGAATCATCGTATTCTATTGCAACATAATAAGCACAGCTCGTGTTGCTGTACGGAGATTCCACAAGTTTCTTTGCAAATGGCTTGAACTTGAACTCTGTTTTCTTATATATCTCCAGCATCTTCTGTCCGGGGAATTCAGGAATATTATTGACAACTTTCCCAATCTTCAGATAATCTTCTTTGGCCATGTGTTGTTTCGCAGTCATTGTTTCACCATTCTCTGAAATATTCTGTACAGTAACATTGTCTTGGCCGTTTCCTTGCTTTGCCGGAATATTACTAGTGCACCCGAAAAAAACAAGCACAATCAGCAACAGACAAAAATATCTATACTGCATAGGCTGATTAAGAAGAGAAAATTAATAAATTAGAAGATTAAAAAATCAGAAAAATAAGATGATAAAAAGATAAAATCAGAGAAGAACGCCGTTGATTAATCCGTCCTGGCCAATCCTGTTCATAACTCTTGCCTTTCCAAGTTCAGTATTCACAACTGCACCCTTGGTGACTACATTCTGCCTTACGAATTCAGGATTATGGCTCTCGACAACAGAGATGATCTTCACTTTCTTCGCCTTCTTGTCCTTCATGATCACGTTTATGAAAAGTGCTTTTTTGACCTTGAATTTTCTGTTTCCGCCCCTTTCCCTCATGCATACCGTTTCTTCTACATCCCTGACTCTAGGGCTAATGAATGGGTTTCCCATGTGCGCAAGCTTCTTGTCCCTTGCCTTGTTCTTACGGCCGCCTGTGCCGCTTCCGACTTTCTTCTCGTGTGATCTTTGATATTGATCCATAAATTAACCTCGAATAAATATTCCATTATACTCTATAATCAATATAATAGGAAATTAATGTTCATGAGTAGCTTTTTTAACTCTTTCGGGATGGAGTTTTTAATGATACTGGAGATAAATAATGCATGAAATTTGAAATCATTTCATCAGACCTAAGTATAGGAGAGCTTAAAGGACTGGAAATGGAAAATGAAATACTGCTTCTTGACCCTGAAAAGACAAGCGAGGAGCAGATAATGCTGGCCTACGAGCTATGCAAAAAATCCATTGAAAACAAGACAAACCTGGCGAAAAAGGAGAAACTCGAGTTTCTTCTCTGGCTCTCTGGGAAAAAAGACATCGGACGAGCTGTTGAAGAAATGAGGTTCAAGGACAGGAATGAAATACTATTGATAAATTTTACAGACGATGCAGATAAAATAAAAATTGGAAAGAAGATAAAATACAAAATAAGAAAGAAAGCTACCGATATGGAACTGGAAAAGATGTCCATTAGCCGCATATGACCTCATTCAAGCTGTTTATATAGCACATCCTTATCAAGCGGAAGGTCAAGACTCAGTACTTTCTGTATGAACATGAATATCTCGACTATCTTCTCCTTGTCCTTTGAAACTTTGTCCGCCATCTGCTTGAATGACAAGTCTTCACGACCTATAAGCTGGTAAAGCAAAAGTCCTTCTTTTCCGTATTTCTTATAGACATTGTATGCATCATCGCCGTATTTTTTCTTCACTTCTGCGCGCATCAGCGATTTAACCACAATTACCTTCTCTGAAATCAGGAACTTCAACACACTTGCAAGATCGTAGATGGGGATGTTGAGCTTCAGGCACAAGTCAATAGAATCTTTCTGGCCATCAACTGCATCATACACTTTCGAGGCTTTCTGATTCATGAAAAGCTTTGCCTTCAGCTGCATAGAAGCCATAATATCTACTCTTGATTTTATAGGAACTTCTAAAGGAGAAAGATCGATTATCTTCATATCCGCATCGCCTTCCTGGGAAGACAATATTGGAATGAACTCCTCCTTGTGCACATCTTCAATGCCAGAACTTAGACCACCTTCGGTTTTCTTCTTGCCTTTTGGATATTCAAGCTTTATTATGCCCTGCTCATCCATAAAATCCAATATTTCAACAAGCTTTGATTCCGTGAGGCCTGTTTCATTCATTATCTCTTCAGCAGTCCTCTGGCCATCTATAAGAGTGTAAACCTTTATACCAACGTCGCCATATTTCTCCTTTATTATTTTCTCCACAGGGCTCAAATCTTCAGACCCTTCATCCAAAGATAATCCTTCACCCTCATCTGAAGGTACTAGGTCCTCTTCTTCCCGCGTCTCGCCTTCTTCTGAAGTATCTTTGCCCTCACTAGCTTCATCAGTCAGTGGCTCTTCATCAGCATTTTCTACCTCGAAAGGCTCTATTTCATCCACAGGTTTTTCTTGATCATCAGCATCTTCAGCAACCTCTTCTTCCTGTTGAGGTTCTTCAGTATTTTCATCAGAGGCCGTAGTGTCTTCTTCTGAAATTTCAAAAATCTCCTCCTCAGGTTTCTTTTTCTGGCCCTTCCTAGACCTTGGAGGGAAAATATCTGATTCTTCATTTGCCCCATCATCTGGCTTTATCTCAAGATCCTCCTCAGGAAGTATCTCAAATGATTCTTCAGGTGATTTCTCTTCTTTTGTTTCTTCAACAGGCTCTTCAGTAGGTTCTTCTATAGGCTTCCTTCCCTTTGCCTTGCCAGTTTCCGAAGGTTTCTGCTTTTTGGATTCACCAGCAGACTCCAAAGTTATCATGCCTGCTTCTTCCATATAAGTAATTATACCTGAGAAAACATCATTATCCATCCCAAGGTCTTTCCTAAGCTCGTTGACAGTTCTCTTCCCAGTTATTACTTTGTAAACCTGAAGGCCAACTTCTCCGAACTTTTTCAAAAGGAGATTTTGGTTCTTGAAACGTTGAAGAGGACCCTTTTCGTTTTTGATGATGTTATAATCCAAGCCCTGATCCATTAGTACCACTCAAAAATAATGGAGGCGCAAGTTTATTAACCATATCTAAATTATTATAAGCATATGGAATTCGACGAGCTTCTTGTTACGACAGGTGTGGACAAACTTGTTAGATTAGTAAAGGAAAAGCAGAAGATAGAGCTCGAAATGGCAGCTAAGATCCTCAAAATCGAAATAGAACAGGTCGAAGACTGGGCCAAGGTTCTTGATGAAGAGGGAATAATACGCGTTGATTATTATTTGACCAAAGTCTACTTAAGCTGGGTCAAACCAACTGAAAAGGAAGTGGAAAAGGAGACCCAGGCCATATATCGGGAAAAGGCTTCTGTAAAAACCAAGGTTGCGGAACTAAAAGACGAAATTGAACCTGAGATCAAGAGCCTCGAGAAAATGAAGAAGACATTTGACGATTTTTACGAAAAGATTTACCCGAAGATAAAGAAAATAGAAGGCTCGCTAGGGGCAAATACAGATATCAAGACAATACTCGAAAAGAAATACGAGGATTACGAATTCAAGAAACAGGAACTTGAAGACAAACTTCAGATAATTGAAAACTCTAACAAGGAACTCAAGGGCCAGGTACAGTCAATCAAGTCCGAAATAAAAGGAAAGGGTGGAATGGACAACACCAAGATGGATTCTCTAAGAAAAGAGATTAAAGGCATAAAAACAGAAGTCACAGACATCGAGGAAAAAATAGATGAAGCCAGGAAAATGCTGCCAAAAGAAATGCAGAAACTCGATTTCACCAAAAAACTAGACAAGCTAAAACTAGAATTCAAGGATCTTGCTAAAAACAATTTCAAGGTAAAGGAAGATATGAGGAACCTCACAGAAACCGCTGAACTAAGCCAGTCAATAGCAGATGCAATAAAAACCCATGAGAAAAGAACAGAGTCCATGAAAAAAGAAATGCAGGGCATGCTCAAGACAATGGGAGACGTCCAAAAAAGAAGCGCTGAAATGCTTGAAGAAATAAAGGGCGATGCCGACACTGTTGAAAGGTTCGCAGATTCCATAGATGTTGCAAAAGACATAATGAAAAAATTCCCTTCGCAAAAAGAAGTCAATGCAAAGGTGGCAGAACTGGAATCCAAGGAAAATGACCTGGGAGAAAAAATGGAGGCAATGGAAAAACTCCTTTCAGAAGTTTCAGGCCCAATAGACATACTCAAGGAATTCAAGACGATACAAAAGAAGGCAGAGGACATAAGAAACCAAATAATCGCAGAATCCGAAGAAGTGTTCAGGGCAGTTGAGGAAGAAGGAAGCACATATGCAACGTTCCAGAAGATAAAGGAAAGGACTCTTGGTTCGCTGGAAGCCTACTCGACACAGCTCTCTGAAATAGAAGAAGATGTGCAAGGCATGAAAAAGGAACTTTCAAAAGGCATAGATGCCGAAATAGAAAACTACAGGAAGAAACTCCAAAAGGGCGAGATTGGAGATATAGGTCCGCTACTCAAGAACATAGAAGAGATAAAAAACAAGAAAGATACTATAGACGAGATAAAATACAAAATAGATGAAACTGTCACGCTTGCAGGCAACCTTACAAGGAAACTCAATATGCTTTCAAAACAAGCTGAAATGCTTTCCATAAGGAGCAGTGGTGCTCTTGGAAGCGAAGAGGGCATCACAGAAGATGAAGTTGCCAATGAAATAACCCTCACCAGGGAAGAAGAGACCGAATTCAGAAAGAAAAGAGAGGAATTGAAAGGACTCATAAAGAAACTTTGGGAAGAGGAATCCTGATTATAGACTGTTCCTTGAACAGCGCTTGATACGGAGGTTCAAAATGGATATTGAAGAATCCCTGCAGAGCATCATAGGAAAGGAAAGGCTAGAAGAAGAGATAGATTCCAAGATAAGGGATTTCAATGGCCTTCTGACTAGAAAGGTAGCTATCAAAATGATAGCAAAGGAAAAGAACCTAATTGACGACAAAGACCATGATTTAAAAATAAAAGAAATACGGCCAGGTATGAGAAGGATAAACCTGAATATCAAAGTAACCCGCATATTCCCTGAAGTAAGATATATCTCGGGGAAAAAGTCAAGGAGTATGTATATAGAGGATGAAAGCGGCACATCATTGCTGAAGCTCTGGGAAAAGGACACTAAACTCATGAATGAAATTGGCCTTGGGGATACGATCAAAATAATGAAGGCATATGAATCCAAGGGAGAACTTGCGCTTGGCTATGGAGGGTCAATAAGCGTAATCAAAAAGGATTTGTATGAGTGGCTTGACGAATTTCCCGAGAACAGGACCCTGAATGTGCGCGGAATAGTCAAAAAAGTTCATGGCCCTGGAAAGCATTACAGCAAAGACATTTTCACATTCACTATTTCACAATCCGAAGGAAAGGAGGTAGAATGCATAATCTGGGAAAAACCAGGCAGAGGCGGAGCCATGAGCGAAGGGGATGAAGTGATACTGGATAACGTATATTCCAAAGGAGGAAAACTAAACATAAACAATTACACCAGAATACTGCTCAAAAAAAACAAGGGAGTGCTTAGGGGAATAGTGAATGAAATTAAGGTGGATAAAGAAGATGAATGCCTTGAGATAACAATAGATGATAAAAGGCTGAAGCTTAACAGAGAGAAAGCGCTTGGCTTGATGGGAATCAAAGCCAAAGAAGACATAAAACTGGAGACAATTGTAAATCTTAAAAAAAGCTACATGCTAAATAGATCCATAGCAGTTGCAATTGCAACAGGGGAATAAACATGACATTAATGCTGAAAGTCACAGAAAGCTTCCAAAATGACATAGGAAGAGGAATTGCCAGGGTTGACTCAAAGGCAAAAAGCAAATTAGAAATTTCCACAGGAGACATAATAAAACTGACTGGAAAGAAATCAGCCCTTGCCATAGTTTGGCAATCCCACCCTAATGACGAAGGGCTGAACCTAATAAGAATAGACGGGATATTACGTCAAAACACAGGAGTTGGGATGAGCGACAAGATAAAGGTCGAAAAAGTCGAGGTAAAGGAAGCGAAAAAGATAATTCTTGCTCCTAAAGAAAATATAAAATATTCTGCCGGATTCGAGCAATACGTTAAGAAAAGGCTTATTGGAAAACCGATTCTCAAAGGCAATTTGCTCCCAGTGGGAATATTCGGCACTTCTATACCTCTTGTAGTCATCCAAACGATTCCCCAGGGAGCAGTAATAATAAATGAAGAAACAGAGATAAAGATAAAAAACGAGCCGGTAAAAGAATTGGAAAATGTTCCGACAATAAGCTATGATGACATCGGCGGAATGAGGGAAACAATACAGAAAGTAAGGGAGATGATTGAGCTTCCACTCAGGCATCCTGAGATATTCGAAAGGCTTGGCATAGATCCTCCAAAAGGAGTTTTGCTTTACGGACCTCCAGGAACTGGAAAGACCTTGCTTGCAAAGGCAGTTGCAAATGAAAGCGATGCGAACTTCCACTATGTAGGCGGTCCTGAAATTGTGAGCAAATTCGTAGGAGAAAGTGAAGAAAAACTAAGGGGGATATTCAAGGATGCACAGGAAAATTCCCCTTCCATTATTTTCATTGATGAAATAGATGGAATCGCTCCGAAGCGCGAATCCGTATTTGGAGAAGTTGAAAAAAGGATTGTGTCTCAATTACTGACGCTTATGGATGGCCTCAAGACAAGAGGCGAAATCATAGTCATAGGTGCAACAAACAGGCCAGACAGCCTTGATCCTGCACTCAGAAGACCTGGAAGATTTGACAGGGAAATAGAACTTGGAGTTCCTGACAGGACAGGAAGGCGGGAGATATTGCAAATACATGTGAGGAATATGCCTCTTGACAAGAACGTCAAATTGGATGAATTTGCGAATATAACCCATGGATATACAGGGGCAGACCTCAACCTGCTTACTAAAGAGGCTGCGCTCAAGGCATTGAGACGATTGCTGCCTGAAATTGATTTGGAAAGCGAATTGATACCTCAGCAGGTGCTTGAGAAATTGAAGGTGACGCGCGAAGACTTCTATGATGCCATGAGGGAAATACAGCCATCTGCACTTAGGGAAGTGTACATAGAGAAACCAACGACAAAATGGGAAGACATAGGCGGAATGGAGAATGTCAAAAAAGAGATACGCGAGGCAGTTGAACTCCCATTGCAGAAGCCGGAGATTTTTGAAAAAATGGGGATACGGCCAATAAAAGGAATATTGTTATATGGTCCGCCCGGGACAGGTAAGACCTTGCTTGCAAAGGCAGTTGCAAATGAAACCGAATCAAATTTCATAGGAATAAGCGGCACCCAGGTGTTGAGCAAATGGGTCGGAGAAAGCGAAAAGGCTATGAGAGAAATATTCAAAAAGGCAAGAATGGCTGCCCCGTGCATAATTTTCATAGATGAGATAGATTCGGTTGCATCCACAAGGTCAGGCTCTTCTGAAGGTGGTGCAAGAGTCAGTGAACGCGTAGTTGACACATTGCTAACTGAACTAGATGGACTAAGGAGTTTGAAGAATGTAGTCGTAATAGCAGCAACCAACAGGCCGGATATACTTGATCCTGCACTTATGAGAGCAGGAAGGTTCGACCGTATAATCGAGGTCGGAATGCCTGATGAAAAGGCAAGGTTAGAAGTATTAAAGATACATACTAGCAGAATGCCGATTGAAACAGTGGATTTGACAGAGCTTGCAAAGGTTACTGAAGGATATTCCGGAGCAGATATAGAAAACATCTGCAGGGAAGCTGGGATGTATGCAATACGAGAGAAATCAGAAAAGGTGAATGCAAAACACTTCTCATCTGCAATAACTTCCATAATGCCTGCAACGAAAAAAGAAGATATAGAAAGCCTTAAGAAATTCAAGACAGCTTCAATGTATAGATAAATAGATCGATGAATATAGATGATGAAAGTAATGGTGCTATAAAATGAGACTTAAGATATTCGTAAAGCTATTCGCAGTATTGGTCGCATTGTCGCTTTTTTATTTTGGCATGATACCTGATGCAGATCTCACAGATCTTGCAAAATTCCTGGCAATAGGGTGCGCGATTTCAATAACTGCATCCATCATTTATCCTGAGATAAGGGGGATAAAGGCAGGCGACACTGTTTCAGTAGTAAGCAATTCTACTCCTGTTGTTATTGGAAGGACAGGCACTGCAGTTGACAAAGGAAAGAAAAATGATAAGATAAGGGTAAGATTCGGAAATGGAAGCGAGGCGCTTGGCATTGTAGAGTCATACAGCGGAGTTTTTTCACCACCCAGGATAAGGGCAATATATGAGGAGATTGCAAATGTTTAATCAAATAAAATTCGGAAAAGATGAAATCAGAGACATTATCGCCTCCATACTCGCCTTATCCGTAGCATTCACCATATTTTTTGCAGGAGGGCTTTCGGGAATAGAAACAATGGCCAATAATCCTGATGAATTTATAGTGATGACTTTCCTTTGCATTGTCACAGTAGGAAGCGGATTCATACTTCACGAGATGGCCCACAAGATAACTGCAATCTATTATGGGGCATCTGCAAAATTCGTGATGTGGTTTCAGGGAATATTCCTGATGATGCTGACTTCTCTTTTCGGCTTCATATTCGCAGCCCCTGGTGCAGTTTATATCTATGCCCCAAGGATAACGAGAAAAGAAAACGGGATGATTTCGCTTGCAGGGCCAGTGACCAATCTTGTTGTTGCAATTGCGTTCATATTCCTAAGCGCAACCAAAGAGATAACTGTTTTCCTTGCCATACTTGGAGGGCCAATCTCAGTATGGCAGTTCGGAGCCTACATAAATCTCCTGCTTGGACTTTTCAATGCTATACCAGTATTCCCGCTTGACGGAAGCAAGATATTCGCATGGAGCAAAGTAGTATGGGGTGGATTCCTGATTGCCACTGGAATAGTTGCCATAGTCATGGAAAAGATGCTTGACATGCCAGGGTTTTTCATGGGCATGGTTGTGAGTTGGGGAATATTGCTAGTATTGTTTATGCTCATCTCAGGGCTTTTTTCAAGGGTAAGGAAATGAAGCAAAGTAAAGGTGCAGAAGCAATTGTAACTACTAGCAAATTCATAGGAAGAAAGGTAGTTGTGAAAGACAGGGTAGTGAAAAATTATAGGAACAAGGAGCTTGACGAGAAATTAAGAAGAGAAAGGACAAGGCGCGAGGCAAGGCTCCTTCATAAAGCAAAACTAGCTGGGGTTTCATGCCCAACAGTGCTTGCTGTTGAAGAGTTTAAATTAACACTAGAGTTTGTGAAAGGCAAACGGAAGATAGATGGTGGAATTGCAAAACAGGCTGGAGAAATACTTGCAAAACTGCATAATGCAGATATCATTCATGGTGATTTTACACCAGCAAACCTTCTTTTCGAAAATGGAAAACTAGTTGTAATAGATTTCGGGCTTGGATTCGTTTCATCAGACATAGAAGACAAGGCAATCGATGTTTTGACAATGCTGAAGATGATTAATACGGAAGAAGGCGAGAAATTCGTTGAAGGTTACAGAAAATGCAATAAGTTTGACCAGATTGAAAAAAGAATAGAACAAGTAAAGAAAAGGGCGAGGTATGCTTAAGCAAAACCCATTTAAACCTGCTAAACACAAACAATTAATGGAATCATGGAAGTATTGCCTGCTGGGCATATTGCTGATAGTTATTGCTATTGGGATGACTGAATATTTCGGAGAGTTTCTAGGAACAGCTAAGAACGTCATACTCGGCCTGATGGTTGCTATAACGATACTGTCAGGAGTTGCATTCCTAGTAATGGGGATAGGGGAAGAAAACCCTAAACTAAAAAGAACACGGTAAGAACATGGGCGGAATGAAGTATTGTATAGTGGGAATAGTTCTTTTGATAACTGCATTCATGACAATTGAATATCTTAAGGACCTTCTGGACATATTCATAAAAACTCTGTTTGGATTTGTAGTTATAGTAGTTTTCCTTCTGGGCCTGCTCATGGTTTTCGCAGGGCTGGATGAAGATTCAAAATACCAAAAAAAGAAGGCGGGAGAACGTGCGATGGAAAATGAGCTGGCAGGGAAAAAGAAACCTGCTAAATCAAAGGTAAGGAAAAAGGCAGGGAAGAAACGAAAAAAGTGAAATCTTAAATAAGCCTCTATTCATATTCTTATCGTGGGCTAGGTTGGGGCCAGGGGTCCCTTCACCGTACGTCCCCTTTAGACGGGCCAAAAACCTGCGGCGTTGTAGTCGCTAGGATGCCTTTTATCGCAAGTGTTGATACTCTACCTCATTTGACGGTTTGTTGTGCAAAACGGGTCAGGCCGAAAGGAGCATCCCTAAGTATACCAAATCGTGCTAGTGAGACTCCAGAGTGGAGCCCAAGGTAAAAGCTCCTTCTTGGTGGTTTGCAGCAAACCAGGGAGCCCACATAATAATTTTAAAATAGTATCGAATAAGTATTCGATTCAATGATCGAACTTATTTATCTGGTGCTGTTCATTCTTCCTGCATACATCGCTAATTCTTCCCCTGTGATTTTAGGAGGTGGAACTCCGATTGACCTTGGAAAATCCATTGATGGCAAAAGGATATTGGGGGATGGAAAAACAATAAGGGGCTTCATCGGAGGAGTATTTGTAGGAACTTTGTTCGGATTCGTTTTGAGCAGGCTATATCTTCTTCCTGAATTCACAGCAGACCAGATGGTGTTTGTCGCATTCCTTCTATCTCTTGGAACCATGGTCGGAGATTCGCTTGGAAGTTTCATAAAAAGAAGGCTGAACATCGATTCTGGAAAACCATTCGTGCTTGACACATTCTTTTTCCTTGTGATAGCATTGGCTTTTGCATACTCCTCAAGCCCAAAGATATATTACCAGCCTGACGGAATAGTTTTGATATTGGCCATTACACTTATTCTTCATCCACTGACTAATTTCATTGCGAACAGGATTGGAGTCAAGAAAGTTCCTTGGTAATACAGGGGGACACTTGTCAAACTCGAATTCCCCCTAGTATCTTACCCCCTTATGCAAAACAGCAAATATAAAAACTTTGAACAAAAACTCTAATCATGGAAAAGAAGGAGCTGGACGAGGCAATCAAGCGCGGGAAGATTATACACCACAAAGAAGATATTGAATATTATAGATTCCGCGAAGGCTTTAGAGAAATAAACCGAGGGCGAGTAATAACAAGAGAACGAGTCGTTCCTGGCTACCCTCACATAAAACGAATCTTTACCTTGGACAAAGGCATTGAGAAGAACATAACTGAAAAAGAGATTTACATAGAAGAGAAGATAGATGGCTTCAATGTCAGGGTGGCAATTGTTGAAGGCAAGGTATTTGCCTTTTCAAGAGGCGGTTTCATTGATTTGTTCTCAACTGAAAAGGCAAGGGAAATGAAACTTGAGAAGTTCTTCAAAGATCATCCGAAATATGTATTGTGCGGAGAGATGGTCGGCAATACGCCATATACCCTGCCAACAAAAAAGTTTGATGTGAAATTCCTTGTTTTTGACATAGGATTGGAAAACGAAACCTATCTGCCTATTGCAGAAAAGTATAAGTTGCTGGACAAATACGATATCGAAAGCGTGCCCAGGCTTGGCAAATTCAGCACAAAAGATATTGACAAGATAAAGAAAATCGCACTTGATATAAACAATTCCAACAGGGAAGGAATAGTAATAAAAACAGCGAGCAGAAAGGAAACCGTGAAATATGTAGTGGCGAATTCAGACATTGCCGACGTGGAAGAAGCAGTGAAAAGCTTTTTTGATATGCCGCCAGGATTCTTCATGCAGCGCATCTTTAGAGCTTCAATGTTCCTAAATGACTTCGGGCTCAAGAGAGACGAATATGAGAAACGGATGGGGAAGGCATTCTTCAATTTAATTGATTCCATAAAACAATCAGAAAAAGAAGGCCATAGTCACGAGGAATATGAAATACTAGTGAAAGATCCAAGAATCTACGAAAACATAAAGAAGCACATGAGCAAGGAGATAAGGGTAGAAACTGTTTTTGAAAAGAAAGAAGGCAACAGGAAAAGGATAAGGTTCAGGAAAATATACAGAAAGACATCAGAAAAGATAAATGGGGCCCTAAGAGGAAGGGGGCAGATAGATTAACTAAGAATTACTTCAGCGTCTTCAGCAGCTTCGCGAACTTAGTCGCATTCAATACTTCACAGCCAATCTTGCTTGCGAAATGAATTACGCCTTCATCGCAACTAACTAAAGTAGCTTCAATTTCCTTTGCCAAAAGAACAAGCTCAAGATCTTCACTGCTGTCCAACAGACCAGTGCGCATGAATTCCCTGTATTTCTGCCTTAGTTTATTGAGCTTCGGATCATTATCAGGAGTATTGTCCTTTGCAGCCTCTTCCGCAAGCCTCAAACCCTTGTTTATTCTTGCACGCACATCTTCTATGAAATCATAGAAAACTGCTGCCGGAAGGTACATGGAATACAGGTTTGGCGACTTACGCTTTACGACCATCTCTAGATGCTCAATATCATCTCCGACAAAGTTAGTCAATTCGCGGAAGATGGACGGGGGCATGAAGAACTCGATCTTCTTTTTCTTTATTATTTTGACAAATGCCTTGAGCGCAGCCCTTGGGTCTTTGCCAAAAGCCCCTCTTGCATACGGATTGACGAACAGCGAAGTATCGATAACGAATTTTCTCATGAAATGAATTCGGAAAACAGATTTTTAAATATAAGGATACACAATTGTTCATACTAATAACAACATATTCGTGAATTGTATGGCAACTTGCAAACCACAAATAGCAATCGCATCAGTAGAAAAGTATGAAAAAGGAAGAACAGTTATAGGCATGTTTCGTCAAAAATTTTCCTTTGTCGAAGGGCTTCAGCTTATTGATGCCATGAACCGAAAAAGCGGAGCAAGCATGCAACTTGCATCACCACGCACCATACTGGAAGATATCCTCCCAGTTATAACTTCTGGCCAAATCCCATGGGACATGAGAAGTGGTGATTTCCCTAAAAGATTCGTGACCCGGAGAGTGATTGCATATTTCCTTCCACACGCGCCATTTGCAGATGTCCAAATAGATTATGAGACAATGTTGGCAATTTCAACTGGCAGGTTTGTAGGCGAAAAAAACAAGATAATTGTAATCGAAGACATAACTGCAGGAGATTTGAAGATAAATAGCAATGGAATTGTGCATATTCGCGTCCCAGACTCAAGAATGCAAGTTTTGGAAGAAATAAGCAGTGCAAATGGTAAAAAAATCCTGAATCCAGAACTGATAACTCCACATCAAACAGACAGTTATATTTACAGAAGAAGTTCATATGTCGGTCCACAAGTGTACGGATACCTAGATAAAGGGATTTTAGATCATAGACTAATCCCAGCAGTTACAAGCAATATCCATACAAAATCAATGCAGATAGTTGTTGAACTGACTCCTGAAGATGTTCTAAGGATATTAATGGCAAACAACTCGCCTGAGGTGTGTATGAGCTAGCTTGTTGAAAAGGATTTCGGAATACCAAAAAGAGGGTTTTATGAGTCCGAAGAAATATACCAGGCAAGGCTTGCAGCATATGCAAACCCAAGGCTGCCAACAAGAATTATTAAAGATAACTAATCTAATTTAGAACATGGAGTTTCTTCAGCTTGACGAATTGCAAAAACAAAGAAACGAAGCATACTACACTGAAAAAGGCCCTGGGATTTACAAGGATTTCAAGACATTCGGCTCTTCAAGATTGATAAGCGAGGCAAATGCGCTTGAATTTTATGCATTTGCAAAGGAAAACGAGGCTAACTTAGACAATGAATTGAATGTCTATGAATTCGGGGTAGGCAATGGGAAGATTGCATTCTATTTTCTAAGCAAACTAAAGCGAATTGATCCGATTTTCTTCAAAAGAGTCAAATACTGCCTTTGCGACATATCGAAAAAAATGCTCGAAAATGCGGAAAAAATCAATAGTTTTGCCAATGTCGAATCGATTTGTGGAGATGCACTCCAAACCAAGATAAATGATGCAAATTACGTTCGAAGCAATGAACTCTATGATGACCTGCCTGCAAAAGTGTTCGTAATAAAAGAAAGAGAACTGTTCGAAGTTCATTACAACGAAAAACTTGAAAAGAAATATATGAAGGCAAGGAACGGAAAGGTGATGAAGTTCATGATCAACATGCCCGAAGGTTACGAGATTCCAATCAATGAACTTACAATCGAACACATCAATAAATGCATCAAAAATACAAAGGGATACATAGACATATTCGACTACGGATTTTATGACATCAGTGAAATCAAACTATATCCGAAAGAGATGTGGAACAATATAATTGTCAGAGAGTTCAATGAACAAGTAACTGTAGATGTAAATTTCCTTCATATTGCAAAGAATATAAACGCATCAAGCGAAGTGCAAGATCAAGATGCTTATCTTGAGAAAATATATGGACAGAAGTTCTATGCTTCAGAAAAAGACCAGCTCTATTACTCAACAAGGAAGAAAGAGGATGCTGAAGAAAATTATGAGTATAAGCATATGAGAATCGCTTGTCCTTAGGTCAAATAAGCTTAACCAGCCCTCTTCCTATTTCAGGAATATTGCCTCCGAAAAGGTTTGTAGTGGAAAGGATGAATGTGAATGTCACTGTAAGCGCAACAAGCGGAAGCAGGCATATCCTAAGCGTCATGGCTTTGACCACATTAAGGCTGATGACATCCATTATATTGAATATGTCCGACTTGTTAGCCTTGAAATATTGAATGGCATCAACAACAGAGCTGGAATCCATGCCATTGCATATTTTTGAGTTCTCCGGAAGCTCAAAAGGCAGGGCAAATATGAGATTTTTGCCTCCGCCGAAACCAAGGAAACTCTGTTCGAAAGAATAACCTGCACTGACTGCTGAAGCCATGACAAATGAAAACGGGAAGACAAAATAAAGCCCTAGCGTGAGTGCAATGACATATGCACCAGCACCGCGAGTAGGTGGGAAGCACCTTAATATTACCCCTATAGATAAGAAAAACAGGCCATATGCTCTTATGAAATTCAGGATATGGATTATCAGATAATATGCAAAGAGATAGAAGCTGATTGCCATGTTGGTATTCTTTATCCTCTCGGCAAATGGCTTGAATCCGAATCCTGAGGCATGCTCACTCATGAAGATCTCGACATAAATGGAAGCCATGGCTTCCACAGGTATGCTCAATCCATATAATATTTTTTGCGAAGTCTGCGCTCCCAGCACCACTGGCTGAAGATAGAGCTTTGCAACATCAATGACATGGGGTTTGAGAGTTACTTCAATCCTACCCCCATTTGAATCATAATCATAGACTGGCGGAGGTGCCACATATAGTTCACAATCCGGAAAAGCCTGTTGGAAAGACGGGACATTAGAATAACTTGAGCAAAGCAATTGCGTGGAAAGTTCATAGAGCAGGTCTGACCCAGTTGTAACGAAAACGCCAAGCATCATTATGAGTAAAATGGTAGAAAAAATATAGATGAGCTCTGTTTTGGCTGCCTGGGTGATATTCCTCAGGTCAAATGCCCTTCCAATCATCAATGCAAGAATAGCAAAAACGAATGAGACTATTGCTGCACCGTATGCAAGAGCCTCCCAGCCGATTAGGACACGGCCAACTGAAGCATCATCTGAATGAAGCGGAACACTCAGGAACAGAATAAAAACAAGCAACAGCAATCGCATTTTCATCATATCAACCTCGTCAAAGAACTGACATCAATCTCCTCGCCAAGAGATCTGGAAAGGGATTTCACAGAATATACAAGAATGATAGTGTTAAATGCAGGAATAAGGAATCCTATAAGGAACGCGGCGCCAACTGTTGATATTGGAATGATAAATGCTGCAGTGAGCAATGAGCCGGGTATTCCACCTGCGCCTATTATGAAACCAAGCATTGCTCCAAATTTCCCTGCAACAAAACTGCCTATTATGGTAGGCACGCTAATGTCAAAGAGGTTGGCCAATATGGATTTGGCTCCTGCTGTAACAGAGAGAGAGCTGCCGACATAGTTGGTAATGCTATCATTCAATAGTGTAATGACTCCATATGAGGACATGAACATCACGTGCGCAACAAGAGTCAGGAGAGGGACAATTACAAGGAAACCAATGCCCACTCCAAGCAGGGTTCCGCCAATTCTTCTTGTAGGCGTGAAGCAACGCAGGAAAATACCTATTGGGAAATAAATGAACATGAATGCGATTATTGAAAAACGGAAGACATAAAGCTGGGCATAGTTGATTATGTATGCGATGGAAAGAGCAACATACACATTGTAAACTACTTGCTTAAGGGGTGCTGCAAGCCCTGCAAGAGGAGCTGCCACCATACCAACACCCAATGGCCTCGAATATGGAGTTATGGTCGCGGCCTCATCAAGCCAGATGGCAAAGAAATAATTGACAACCATCCAGCCTTCCATGTCAGCAGAAACCTTTTCGAAATAGTCCTCACCTGCAGAAAAAACATCCATGTCAAGGAATTCATCAATATCATCATTTCCTGCCGGAAGGGGAGCTTGTTGATTGACTACCAGAAGTTTTCCTATGCTCACAGAACAAAGCGAACCAAGTACTCCCATGAGGAAAAGAACTATGATGAAGGAGATGAATACTTCGTATAACTCTATTTTTGCAAATGTATTTGCATTCGGGTCCCGAGTTATAACTCCAAAAAGGTAGATCAATACGATTACTACAACAGAGGCAAGCATTGCTGCAGCTGCAAGAGGCATCCAATTTATGGCAACATCCCCAAATCTCCACTGTGTGACTACATCGCTTATGGCTGCACCGCCGTTCACGCAGATTTTATCATAGATGATGCCCATCAGATCAGCCTCACGAATGCCATGTAATTTATGTCAACCCCTCCCCATCCTTTTGCAAATTCCTTGGCAGCAGTAAGAGTTATAAAAATATTTATAAAAGGCAATAACAGCCCAAGAATTACAATGTAATAGACAGCAGCATTGACAAGCTCGAAGGTAATTGAAAGTCCTGCTTCTACAAGCACAGGTACAAAAACACCTCCGCTAAGGAAAAAGAATGCGACCATCATAGTTGCAACCTTGAACAGCCCTGTTCCTTCCATAAGATCAGTCATAAGCGTATTTTCAGTTGGATCGAGTATCGAAGATTTTAGTATCTTATGCGCTTCATAATCAACTATGAACATGAATGGATAGATAACTGCAAAGGCAAATACAAGCGCGAAAAGCGCTTCTCCTCCTGCCCTTGTATGAGGTATGGCTCTGAGAAGCATGCCCAATGGGATGAATAAGGTAAAGGCCCATTTCTTTATTATACAAAGAGTAGCCATATGAATGACCCATTCGCCTATGGCTACAGAAAGCATATTCATTGAAACTCCCAAAATATCAATTATTGGCTTAAGTACGGGACCCAGGTTGAAAGAGTACATTGCACGCCATGTCACTCCAAAATAAAGCGTAGAGGTATAAAGGGTATGGACAACCATGTTGAACATCAGCAAATTGCTGAAAACAGAATTCAGCTCAGTCATTGTCTGGTAGCTGAAGACAAGAGCTGCATCAATCATGACTGGCGAAGAACTATATACTGGATCAGGGTCAGGGCCAAGATTATTAGTCTGCAAACCATACCAGGCAGCATCAACAGTTGCAACTGCGCCAAGTACCAGTATTACACGCAGAACTGTTGCGAATGAATTAAAATATTCTTCTTTAGCAACCAAAATGAGGTTCTGTAGCTGGAAAAGATTGCCCATCATGTAGAGTATTGTGATTCCAAATAGGACAACCATCGCAACAAAGACAGATGGAATAAGCCAATTCATTGTTCCGAAATTCAACCATGTATCCTCAGCACCACAGGAACTTGGTTGAAAGGCGCCGAAAAGAGTATGGACCACTCCGCCTGTAACTCCTTTGGCTTCCTGCGCCATATCACTGAATAGCTTGGTCAGGCCTTCTTGAGCCTGCTCTTGCTCTTGAGGGTTATTAAGCGAAGCATAAGTCAAAGTGAGTAATATGAGGAAGAAAAATAAATTTTTAGTAGTCAACATGCTCATAGCATCACATCAGATAAGGTGCGTCAAACCCGCGATCTCAAGATCCCCACCAAGGAACATCGAAATGCTCCTGATTCCAGCAATAGTTGCAAGCAATCCAAATAATGAAAAGAAAACTGAAAAGAACGCAATTCTGGCAGTTATGTCCACATATCCCCCATCTTTCGAAAAATCAGTTATGAAAAGCGAATCGCTCCATGACCTTTCTGTCAAGCCCTGCAGTAGACTGCTTCCGAATCCCTGGATTTTCTCATTTGCTGCATCATTTAGCTTACATTCAGAGTCCTTGCATTCGCAATAATTGACCTTTCCATTGCCCTCATCGACCATACATTTTGGATCGCCTATGCAATCAACAGGTACAGTGCAGGAATGAGGCGGCGTATAGAATTTAGGCAATCCACTTTCTCCATTGATACCATTGACAAATGGGTCAAATACCTCAGTAGATCTCTTGCCTTTTGTTGAACCTTCAAGTTCCCCAGGATTAAAAGAGCCTATAAGCGGAACGCTGCCGCCACTATAGAAATTTGAGAATACTGAAACAGAATCTTGGCATTCGTCCAATGTACCCTGGCCAGAATGGACACAGTATCCCACTGCCTGTGTTTTCAGGGAATCTAGGATGAACATTCCGAACACATAGAACATGGGGTAAATGAAGAATAATGCAAGGGCAAGTGCCATTAGCAATCCTCCAAGCCGTCTGGTAAATGCAAATGTCCTCAGCACTGCACCGATTATGAACAGCAATGGGAAAAGCACCTTTGCAGTAAACACAAGCAGAATTTCCTGGAATTTCGTGACGAGCATTAGTTTGATGAGGGTATCAAAAAGAAAGGAACGCATGTCATTTCCTATGGTAAATAATCCTCTCAACGGATTAAAAGTCATGAAACCTGCTTTCTCGAAAACAAACTCCACATTTATAGCCATATCTGCAAATGTGGACGTGTAGATATAACTGCCGTAAAGCAAAAGGGCGAATTTATTGGTTTCTGCAAATATAGTATCCGTATATGAAATCGCCATCCTCATGTGGCAGTATGGGATACCATTATAAACAGAAGTTGTAGAAGTGCCAAAGGGGTCGTCTGGATTGTCGCAAAGTGCCCTGGATGTGGGCGATAGATTAGGGTCAAGCGAAACACAACGTGCGACCTCATCCGCAAGCCCTACTGCAAAAACAGCCATACAAAGTATTATTGCAGAATAGATGATCTCAAAAAGTTCCATCCTTGCCCAGACCTTCATCTTGTCATCCTGAAATATGCCGCTCAGCATGTAAACCAGGGCTACAAGGATGACGCCGATTATCATGAGAAGCGCTGCTATTGGAATGGCTGAAGACCACAATGTAGACGTGGATATTGCATGGGCTGCACCTTGGACAGCAGAATCATACGGAACATTTCCCTGACATAGCAAAGCCATTTTTCCACATCTTTATTTCTACATATTTTCTACATTTTCATATTAACAAATTTGGTGAACGCATTTATAAATGCAAACGTAATCGTCGTTGAGAATGCGGGCATGAAAAGCGCTATGAGCGACAGATATGCAACATTCTCCAGGAATACTGTGAATTCCAAGGGGCTCAAAAGGTTTATCGGAAGCTCAGTAACCAAACCCGAAATTGCAGCCCATGCAGTACCAAGGATAGGAACTCCTGAAAGAGCTGAACTGATTAATTCAGTTCCGACCCCAAATGCAATGTATTTGGCACCGCAAAGAGTCATTATCTGGATTGGTGGTGTGTAATCAGCAAAACCAACAATACTGAGTGCATGTATATTAAGTATATAGGTGAGCGGAAATATTGCCTGAAAACCTATTGCAAGAGCTATAAGAAAAACGCCAGCCTCTCGCGTAGGGGGTATGAACCTAAGTATCACTCCTGCAGTCAACACATAGATCATTACGGAATCCACAATATTAAGGATCAGCATCTGGGTCGAAACGCTTCCCAGAACTGCAACGAACCCAAAAAAAATCACATTCACTACCTGAAGAAGGGAATCTACTGCAGGAAACAATTTGTAAGTCATCGTAAGCACATACTCGCCAATTCTTCTCTGGAATGTGCTTAGGTGCGAAAGACAGAGCTGAAGCTTGAAAAGATCGTCGATTGCAGGAGCTATGTTCTTAAGAAGTATCCTCTCAAGAAAGGCATTTGCAGCAAGAGGCGCAGTAGCCTCATTGATTCCAGTTATAGATGTAGTCATGCTTGAAGAGAATGCATTCACTGTGACGAAGAATGCCAATGCAAAAAAAAGTATGAGTACTGATGCAACGAGTTGCGAAATCTCATGGCCCCAATAGGCCTTCCACTCAGAATTGTTAAGGACACTAGAGATCCCATATGCGATTACAATTATTCCTGTCAGGACGGTGACTACTGCAAGAAAAATGTTTTGATATAATTGTATCTCAGGCGGTAGGTCCTTAAACACCTGCTCAAAGAAAGCTATCAATACCATATAAAGCAGTATTGAGACGACTGCCGAGACCAAGAATGCGTTTGCCCAAACACTTGCCCTTGCTCTAGTTGACGAATCACCTATACTGCCCGCGAGGTATACAAAAGCTGCGAAAACAACCATTGTCAAGGCCAAAATAGGAAGGAGCTGCGTTACCATTCCCTCAATAAGATCACGCACATCTGTGAGACTCTGGTTGAAATCAACTGCTGCAAAAAGCAAGCCTGCGAACAACAACAAGATAAATATTATGGAGAGTTTTTTCATGATTACACCAGTTTCGTAAGGCCTGCAATTTCAACCTCTCCTCCGATCAGCAATGCTATGTTCCTGTACATAGTAACAGTGATTATTATCTCTATCACCGAAGTTATTGTTATAAGCACTATAAACTGCGATACAGTCACAACTTCCTCAATAACGAATTTATAAAGCCCTGAAACAGTGGAACCAAAAGAAGCCGGGCCTCCCTTGCTCCCAAAGAAATAGCCCAAATAATCCCCTCCAAAACCCCACATGAATTTCGAGACATTCCACACAGTCCCGGCAAATCCTGTGACACCACTCCAAACCATCGAAGCATAATATTTAAGGTTGCAGAGAAATGCGAAGGTAGACCCCGAGCAATCATGCTCGGGTTCAACAGCCATGGTATGCATAACCTCTCCAGAGCGTTCGGTAAGCTTTTCAAGTTCTGTTATAGTGTCATCGGGAATTTTACTGTCACTATCAGAACCGAAAAATGAAAGCATTTTCTGGTTTGGTGAATAGACAAAGTCAACTGGTTTGTAGACATCAAATATCATGTAATTGGAAAGCAGTAATGTAAGCGGATAAATAAAATAAAGAGTTACAGAAAACGCTATGAGGCTCGAACCAGTCATCCTCAGCCAGGGGAATGCGCGCATCACAAGCCCAAGGGGAAGCAATAGTGCTATGACAACATCCCGCGAAAAAATCAGTAATGACTGCTTTGCCATTACCACAGTTATAAGGTAGCCAACTGCTTCCACAACTATAGTATGGGCATTAACAAGAAGCACCAATCCATCAAAAGGCATGAATGAAAATGTAATGAGCGCAAGAAATGGCATAGGATTTCCAAGAGGAAATGACATTGTTGAAAGGAAACCTATGAGGACATCATAAAGATAAAGGCTTGCGTATATGCTCTTGAGTTTCACAAACAAAATGTCCAGGGCAGAACTTGCAAGGTCAAAATGAGAATTTATCATCCCGCCACTGGCAACATGGGCAGGATCAAAGCCTGCATCATGAGTTGCATCCGCAAATATGGCTGCAGTTACCTGGCTCAGGGTTGCAAGCACAAATGCAAATGAACCTATTATTACCATACTGAAAACAAGGGCAATAAGCTCTTCTTTTGCAGCCGCATTAATCTTAGGGCTTTGGGTTATAGCACCTACAAAATAAGTCAACGAAGTTAAAATTACCCCAAACATCAGTGCAACTAGTATGTTGCCCCACACGGGACCACTTATAACTAGCTGTGCCACTGGGAATAACATGCATAATATCTAATCAGGTTAACTATAAAAAGCTAAGTCCCCATGCGAAAACGCGAGGGGGCCGTTCCCCCTCCCATTTCCACGCACCACAAGTGAACTTCGTTCACTGTGCCCATTGACGTTTAGTCAATCGGGCCTTCTGACCACCCCCAACTATTTTTTAAGGAAAACACGGGGTATGGGTTAGCTATAAAAAGCTAAGTCCCCATAGTTTTTCCGGAAAAGAAGCCACTAATCGTAAGGTAATGTTTATGCATACTAAAATAGAAGAAAAATGGGCCAAGAAATGGAATGCTGAAAATGTTTACAACCCAGAACCCTCCAAAAAAGAAAAGAAGATGATAACTGCTGCATTTCCATATCCCAATTCACCCCAGCACATAGGCCATGGAAGGACATATACGACTGCAGACATCTATGCCCGTTTTCTAAGAATGAAAGGATATTGCACACTGTTTCCAATGGGCTTTCATGTCACTGGAACCCCTATAATCGCCATGGCCAAAAGAATAGCAGACAAAGATGAAGAAGTGCTTTCGGTGTTTGAAAACATCTATGGCATCGATCGAAAAACAGCTGCAAAGCTTACAAAGCCTGAAGACTTGGTGATGTACTTCTCAAAGGAGATAGAAGTAGGAATGCATGAGATGGGCTATAGCATAGATTGGAGAAGGAAATTCTACAGTTCTGACAAAAAATTCAACAGGTTCATCCAATGGCAGTTCAGAAGATTGAAGAAACTAGGCTACATAGTGCAGGGCAAATACCCTATTGCATGGTGCCCTGTAGATAACCAGGCAGTTGGTGGCCATGACACTAAGGGAGATGTTGATCCAGAACTAAAGGAATTTACAGCAATTAAATTCGGATATGAAGATGGTTTCATACTCACAGCAACGCTTAGGCCTGAAACAATATATGGCGTCACCAATATCTGGGTCAATCCATCTACAGAGCATGTAAAGGCAATGAGCAAGAAAACCGGCGACATATACTATATTTCAAAAAAGACATGCGACAAGATGAATTCGCAAGGATTCGAGCTTCAGGTGATTAAAGAGTTCTATGGAAAAGAAATGGTTGGCAGAAAAGCGAAAAATATCGTGACTGGGGAGGAGGTCCCAATCTACAAGGCAGAATATGTGAAGGATGATGTCGGCACAGGAATCGTGATGAGCGTGCCTTCCCATGCGCCTTATGACCACATGGGACTTGTTGATCTTGGAATAAAATTGGATTATACCCCGATTATAAAAGTTGAAGGCTACAAATTCATGGCTCTTGAACTCCTTGAAAAGATGGGCGTGAAGGACCAACATGATCCTAAAATAGAGGATATAGTAAAGGAGGTCTACAAGAAAGAGATACTGACGGGAATTATGGTCGCAGGACCGCATTCTGGTGAAAAGGTTTCTGTTGCAATTGAAAAAACAAAGAATGAGATGTTTGCAAAGAAGCAGGCTGTCATATTATGGGAAATAAGCAACAAGCCGGTGCGGTGCAGATGCGGAGCCGAGGTAATTGTCAATATAATCGACCAATGGTTCATTGACTATGGAATTGTGGAATGGAAGAAGAAGGCGGAAGAATGCCTTGGGAAAATGACCATAATCCCTGAAAAAACAAGAAGCGAATATGAATATGCGATCAACTGGTTCAAGCAAAAGCCTTGCGCCCGCAGCAGAGGGCTTGGGACCAAATTCCCCTTTGACGAGAAACTGGTCATAGAGGCATTGTCTGACAGCACAATTTACATGGCATTCTATACGATTTCCCACCTTCTTGGAGAAGTCGATGAAAGCGAGATGGGCGATGAATTCTTTGATTACGTGTTCCTAGGAGAGGAAACAAAACACAAGACCTGGAACCCAAAACTCGAAAAACTCCGCCAGAGTTTTTCGTATTGGTATCCATGCGATTCAAGGCACAGCGGTGCTGACCTTGTGAGGAACCACCTTCCATTCTACATATTCAACCATGTTGCCATATTTGAAAAGAAAAACTGGCCTAAACAGATTGTTACGAACGGATTTGTTTTGATGGATGGAAAGAAGATGAGCAAGAGCATGGGTAACATCCTTCCACTAAGAAAGGCAATAAAGGAATTCGGAGCAGATGTGGTTCGATTCTCAACAGTAAGCGGAGCAGACCTTACTCAGGACACGGATTTCAACAAGAGCGTTGCTGAAGGAACGAAAACAAGATTGGAATTCTTTTCACGATTGATGGAATTAGCTTCAAAAGAAAAGGGCAAGGCCAAACCTGGACAAATCGACAAATGGTTAATGTCTCGACTTAATCGAAAGATAAGAAAGGCGAATGAGCTTTATCCAAACCTTGCGCTTAGGGAACTAGCACTTGAGATATTCTATGACATACATGCTGACCTTTCCTGGTACCTGAAAAGGGCAAAGGAGCCGAGGCTCGAATCATTCTTCAAAAAATGGACTCTATTGATTTCCCCATTCATGCCATTCCATGCCGAAGAATTCTGGAGCATGCTTGGTGGCAAGGGATTCTGTTGCGAACAGAAGTTCCCAGAATGTGATGATAGGGAGATTAGCAAAGAAATAGAGGATGCTGAGAACGCAGTAAAACAGATGAAAGAGGATATTGACAGGATAAAAGGATTCGTGATCAAGGATTCGACACAGAAAATAAAATCAATCGAAATATATGTCGCATCCCAATGGAAACGAGATCTTCAGGTAATAATGCGTGAAGAAAAGGCTTTGGACAAGATAATGAAGATTGCATCTGCGAAAAAGATGAACATGGGAGAAGTCCAGCGCATTGTGAAGCAGACCATAAAAAATGTTTATGCACTTCCTGTGCCTCCAACAGAAGAAAGCGAGATGGATGCGCTTAAGGATGCAAAGGAATTCTTTGAGAAGGAATATTCCTGTGAGGTCAGGGTAATGCTTGAGGACAAAGCTGGTGCAGAGCCAAAAGCGAAGAACGCACTCCCGGGGAAACCAGCGATTAAGTTGGATGTTGAATAGAACTACTTAGATATTCTCGATCTTCTGATGTATTCTTCTAGGTCAGTTGTCTCTGACTTTGGAAAATCAAGAATGATTTGCCCATCTGCAGTCACATGAAATAGCTCTGTGATAGTAACTGTCCTTTTTTCGGGAGATTTACTCATATTCGTCACATAAGTTACTCCGTTTTCTACTTGAACATCTAGTTTGCCATATAATAAATCACGAAGCTTTTGCCTTTGAAGATCATCAAGCTTTTCGTATTTCTGAGTCATTCGAAGATAATCAAAAATAGCGAAATTAGTCTTATCACGCGCCAATTCTTCCTTGATACCCTCGACCTGGCCTTCCTTGTGTTTTGCAATGAATGCGATCATTTGACCTGTATTTATACAATCTATTCTTGTTTTGGTATGTACCTACATGTTGTCCTGATCGTCGATGTAAATCCGCGCCCTTACTGTTCCGACTCTATCTTTTGGAAGAAATATGTCAATTCCTTCTCTGTCTTTAGAGAGTTCAACCCTAATCTGGCCTTGAGGCAGAGTCATCCTCAAAACCCCTTCGAATCCTTCTTTTTGATCCACCAGTTTCTTTATGAATGCATCATAAACTTCTTTTTTGCCTAATGCTTCTCGTATATGAGGATAGAATTTTGCAGCTCTTCTGTCGATTTCACCGGCGTCCATTTCGCTTACTTTTACCACCTTTCCTGCCTTTGTTTGTCGATCAACAGTTCCAATGTGGATAATTGGCCTAATTCCTTCAAGCATTGTTCTGAGATATTCTTCCAACTCATATAGCGGAATTTTTGTGTTGAACTTAATTACCATACCTTTTTTAATGTTAGAATAAAAATTTAAATTTGTTCTTTCAGAAAATGAATGAAACTCTCCATTAAAATCAAGTTTAAATCATCCTAAGAGATATATAAACCAAGCGTGAAACAAATGTTGTTCATCAAAGTCCATAAGAAAGATGCCGAAAGGACCAGGAAGAAGCTGGTTGACAGGCAGAAGTATGACAAGAATTATCTTGCGTTTTCCGAAGGCGATTTTGTTTTCTTTCCAGTTACTAAAGAAGCTAAAGAAACAGATGGAAAGGATGGACTTGAGATAATAAAACGAAGAGGCACCAAAGTAAAAAGACCTGAAAGTATAGGTCAAATTCTAAAAGAATCAATAAGCTCATTCGACATGATAGGAGATATTGCGATTGTAGAGATACCGGAAAAAATGACTGGCAGAGAAAAAGAAATTGCAAACGCGATAATGAAAGTCCATAAGAGCATCCATTCTGTTTACAAGAAAATGAGTGCAATGAAAGGTGAGTATCGCGTTCGCGAGTTGAAGCACATTGCTGGAATTGAGACTACAGAAACTATTTACAAAGAACATGGCTGCTCAATGAAACTCGATGTTGCAAAGGTTTACTTTTCACCTAGGCTGGCAACCGAAAGAAAACGAATTGCAGATATTGTTGGTGGCAGAGCTGAGAATATAATGATAATGTTCGCAGGTGTCGGACCGTTTGCACTTGTAATAGGAAAACAAAATCCTGATGCAAAGTTGATTGCGATTGAATTGAATCCTGATGCTGTAAGATACATGCGCGAGAACGTGAAGCTCAATAAATTGGCCAATGTACAGGTGATTGAAGGTGATGTTCGAAAAGTCACGCCAAGGAACTGTGCTGACAGGATTGCAATGCCGCTTCCGCATTCTGCTGAAGACTTTTTAGATGTTGCATTCTCAGCTGCGAAAAACGGATGCATAATTCACTTTTACGCAATGGTTGATTTGAAAGATATGCCAGACAAGGCAATTAATATAGTAAAGAAGGCTGCTGAGCGCGAAAGAGTGAAGGTCGAGATATTAAATTGGAAAATTGTGAGACCATATGCTCCGAAGGTTAATCAGATAGTCATAGATCTAAAGGTTAGAAAGTAATGCCTCATTTATAAACTTTTTGCAACAATTAAAAAACAGATAAAAATGCTCCAAGTACTATTCCTGCCACAATCCGATTCGAAAACGAACAGAGAGAACTTTGTTCCAGTATTGCTAGATGCAATGCTCTCTGAACAGCCAAAACTTGGTTGGAGGCAGATTGGAAAACTTGAATACCGAGACATGAATTCTGCAGGTTTTGAAGAAGTTGCTTCTGCAGAAATTGTTTGTTCCACATTGTATGTTGATGAATTGGCAGTGCCTCCTGGGAAAATTCCAAAAGGGCATACTGTCAAATCAAATGTCCAATATGTGAAAGAGCTTAATTCTGATGCGATCTATGCAATAGGTGGCCCTGTTCCAGAAGGATTGGCAGAAGCTGCGCTACTGCATACTGGCGCAGACTTTTTCTTCGCAGGTTCGGGATTGATGAGCTTCAGGAGATTCTGCGAACATGTTGACGAATGCAAGGCAAGAGGAACAGAGGTTGACAGGGAGCATCTGCAAACAATTCCAGGACTTTACCAGCGAATCGGCGAAACAATAATCCATCCTCTCCAAGACGCAGAAAAGCAGGAAACAAGATTCATAAGGGAATTGAAAATAAGCGCAAGGACTCTGTTCAGATATAACGAGCACCAACCTGAACAAAAAATGGTTATTCCCTATCCAATGTTCCACCTATGCACGCAGGGCTGTTCATATTGCAGGTATGACCCTATACCTGTGCCGCTTACAATACAACAACGGCAGGATTACGCCTTGGAAGCCATACGTGAAACCTCAAGGAGAGGGTGGCAGAAACCTGGATTGGAATACTATGGCCCTTTCTTTGATTTTGAAGACAAGGGATACCAGGAAATGAAAAGAACACTTGGACAGGGATTCGGAGTGATGTGCAAACCTACCCACCTTCTTGAAGCAGGAGAGGTTAGCAAAAGAAAAGTAAGCAGAAGGATATTGGAAATGATTGATTATGGGCTAGAATCAGTAGGGATAGGTCTTGAGACATTTTCAAGAGGAAGGAGAAGGATGTTTGGAAAGCCAGACTTCACGAACCAAGAGATACTCAGGGCAGTTGACGCAATGGGAGAGGCATATTGGCAAAAACAAGGGAGAAAATCCTGGTTCAGGCTGGATCTGTTCATCCTGCCTCCTGGGATAGATGCAAGCATCATAGGGATGAAAAATGAATGGTACAGTTTCATAAAATTCATGATGGACATGAAAAACTGGTTCTGCATGTATGTAACAAACAATGGGGCAATCAAGGTTTATCCAGACACACCTGAAGAAGAAATACTACGATTGGTGCATGAAAGGTTCCCTGAAGAGTTTGAGAGATATTTTCATAGGAACATAGCTATCTTGGAAGGAAAAAACAGCCAAAGAATATTATATGAAAGCTCGCTCCCGCTTGACCCTATATTGCTTTCAACAATGACAAGCATGGCTCAGGCATTTAAACAAATAGAATGGATGAGTGGGCCGGAAAAAGAAATGAACAAAGGCGCGCTCATGAATTACCTTGGATTCAGTTTTGCAACAAGATATGCAGGGATGCTTCTTGGATCAGGAATTGAATTTCCTGCCCAGATTAAAAGGATGGCCCTAGAAATCATAACGTATGCTAAGGCAGTGGAGATGCTTAGCGACAAAACATTGATGACCACGGGCGAACCAAGAGAAATGAGGGCACTGGATCCAATAGTAGAAGATGTTTTCGAAAGATCTGGAAGGAAAAATGCGGAAAATATACTCATGGCAACGCCTCTTCGTAACCACGAAGCTTATAACTTATGGAGAAAACTGCCAAGAATGAGAAGGGAAATGACTGAAAGGAGAAAACAAGGCGATCCGAATTGGAGAAAGGTTTGTCTTGCTTAGAGTTATATATTCAATAGAACCCAATCAACTTTCCAATTGCAAAGAAAATGGCCATCCCGAAAACGATTGGTGGCAATGCTGGCAGAATCATCTTTTTCCTTGATGCAATATAGATAAAGGCGTAGAGCGAGATAGTTGCACCTGCAAAGACAAACAAGGCTGAAATAGGATTAAAGGCAAATGCAGACATCTCTGTTGCAATCGGAACAATCAAATCACCTGTTCCCAAATCCAGTCGTTCTCTTTCTCCTTCTGCTTTTGGCTTCTGTCTCACCGTAATTGTAAATGCAAGGTCCTGCTTCATGACAAACTCGGCTAATTCAACCATGTGCTTTGTCTTGAACACAGCAATATAATCATAGATGGCAAGAAGAACAATAAAAATGAAAATCGGGATTATCTGGAATGAAAGGCCAAACACGACCCCTACTCCTGCTGTTGAGATGATTGCAACGAGGTTCTTCACAGGAAGGCTGTTGAATTTCATGAATGCAAGCACCAAGCCCAATGCAATGCCTCCTAACATGCTTTCTTCATAGCTGAATGCAAATCTCAGGAACGAATAAAAAACAATGGAGGATGCGCTTGCGATTATCAAAAACTCCAGAAGCTTAAACATCAATCCTTTGTTTGGAAAAAGACGGACTAACATCAATAGAAGAAAAGAACTGAAGATTATGTAGATAAAAAAATAGAAGGGCGTGGAAACATCAGAAGTATCCTGATCAACAAAAAAAGATTGGGCATAGGGATTGTCATTCGAATCCTTAACCAGGACAAAGCCTGTGAAAAAACCCAATAGCTGAGCCGCTATGAAAACCACCAGTAATTTCTCTGCAAGACCCAATCATCCACCTATCCGCCGACCAGTCTGATATGGCCGTACTCCTTTTCATATATTTCGCCTTTTCTAAGGAGTTCGCTCAGTATCTTCCTGGCAGTCTTGTCATCCACACCGTATGATGCCGCATCGCCCACCACTGAATCTATTTCAGCGCTGTCATGCCTCTTCAGATGGTCCTTAATTATGTCAATTATGATATCGACTTTCTCCAGCTTATCCCTTTCTGATTTTGGCTTTCCAGTTGCAACAACATCAACGTCGAAAACGCCTGTAGCCTTGTCAGTCATGACCTTCCTCATTACATACTCCATCAATTCTATAGATGTCTGCGCATCAGCCTCGTCAACAGTTGTGCTTAACCGCATCTTTGCATTGGCTTCTGCAAGCCTCACCAGGCCTTCAAGATATCTTGGCGTAATTGCAACTGAACCAGTATCTTTACCTTTTCTTCTCAAATCAACGTAGAATTCCTTTATCTTCTCAAGAGCCTGCTGTGTCAGGATTGGAAGCGAGTGGCGTCTTGCATATGAGATATATTTTCTTAATAGTTCCTTGTCAACAAACTCAATATCATCGGGTTTCTTTTCAATGCCCATGTGAGCTGATAGAATGTGCTGCGCCAATTTAGAGTCCTTCTCTTCATCAAGAATATCTACGATAGGGAAAATCAAATCGAATCTGCTCAATAAGGTGGGTGGAATTGCAAACTGATCTGCAAGATTCTTGTTCTGGTCAAACCTGCCGTATTTTGGGTTAGCAGCTGCCAGGATAGATGTCC
Source organism: Microcaldota archaeon (assembly GCA_043827025.1). Lineage (GTDB taxonomy): Archaea > Micrarchaeota > Micrarchaeia > Anstonellales > Bilamarchaeaceae > DATDTS01. The sequence continues at coordinate 15,955 of JBDRPL010000010.1, read as the reverse complement.
TTGCTTTGAACTTGGCAACAATGCCTGCCTTTGCAACGCTTATTTGGCCGGATTCCATGGCCTCGTGCATCGATGCACGATCCTCATCATCCATTTTATCAAACTCGTCGATCTGCGCCATTCCGCCAGAAGCCAGAACGAGAGCACCTGCCTTAAGGGTCCAGCCTCCGTCGCCCAAATCGTCTTTCTCTGCTGTAACTGTCAAACCTGCCCCAGACGTGGATTTACCGCTCACATAGATGCTCTTCGGAGCGATATCTCCGACCTGTTGTAGAAAACGGCTTTTGGCGCTTCCAGGATCACCGATTAACAAGATGTGGATGTCGTCTCTTATGCGCATGCCACCCATAGACTTTCCTTTTGTTCCTCCGAACAGCTGCAAAGCAATGGCTCTCTTAACTTCATTATGGCCATATATTCCAGGTGCCAATGACGCTATGAGTATTTTCTCTATATTTGGATTCTTTGAAAAATCCAATATCCTTTTCTCATCATCCTTGGTTATGTCCACTTCCTCGAAATCCCTCTTGAGACTCTTGATACTTACAACTTCGATATATCGTCCATAGATTAGCTCCTGTTTCTGCTTTGTTTTGAGAGGAGGCTTTAACCTAAGAATGCCTACAACGTCTACATTATCTCCTGGGGAGATTGCATTTACAAGATCATCTTCCAGCAATAATTCAATCTTTGCAGATGGTGCTCCACCTCTTACGCGCTCCAAAAGTTCCTGGGTCTCTGCCCTTTGAATGTCAGAAAAAGTACTATCATCGTCAGATTGTTGCAATGCCAATTTTTTACAGGAATCACATCTCTTTGGAGGTATGAAATTCTTTGTCACCACTAGTTTGAATTGGGAATCGCATACTTGGCAGGTAAAGGATGCAAGTTTTACTTTATGAAGTGTTTCCGCCCTTCTAGTTATGACACCTTTGAAACACACCATTTCATTCAAGTTCTTTGATTTTAAGTTTTCAATCAGTATCTCTCTGTAGGACATGTTGAAGAAGCGGATGTTGGGTTCGAACTTCTCCAAACCTGGAAGAGTGAGGTTAAGGTCCTTGATTGCCTCTTTTGCAGCCTCAATGATGATGTCTGGGTGGGTGATAACCTTGTCTGCAAGATCAGGGTCGAATTTTTCAAGGTCTTCATAGTCAATCTCAATGCTTTTCTTTGTCGGGTAGACTACCAGAAGATCATTGATCTTGGGCTTATATATGGAAGTAAGGAAGTCGTTGAACAACGCTTTCAAAGAAGTAATGTCGACATCGATATTGACCACCATTATAATAAGGAATAATGATATAGACAAAAAAGAATATAAACCTAAACTAATCAATAGTTTCATGAAAAACGCTATACTTCTTATAATTGACGGGCTTGGAGATTTACCAACGCCTCAAACCCCATTGCAAGCTGCTAAAAAGCCTAATCTTGACAGGCTTGCTGAAAAAGGCATAACAGGACTGATGTCTTCCTTTGACAGAGGAGTTGTTCCTGGAAGCGATACGTCTCATTTGAACATATTTGGTTATGACCCCCTTATTTGCTATTCTGGAAGAGGGCCGCTTGAGGCGCTTGGCATTGGCATGAAACTTGAAAAAACTGATTTGGTATTTAGGGCTAATTTTGCAACAATGAAAGACGGGAAAATAATCGACAGAAGGGCAGGCAGAATTGCAACTGAAGATGCAAAAAAGCTTGAGAAACTTGTCAATATGAAGATGGAAGATGTTGAAATAATCTTCAAATCATCAGTAGAGCATCGTGGCGCTCTTATCTTACGAGGGCATGGCCTTAGCAACAAGGTCACTGGAACTGACAGGACCAACATGGAACCAATCTGTGTTGCATTTGATAATCGCGGTGAAAAGACCGCAAGGATATTGAATGAATTTACAAAAGAAGTGCATAAAAGGCTGTCAAAAGACCACCTCAACAAGAAAAGGAAAATGCCTGCAAATGTGATTCTTGCCCGAAGCGGCGGTTTTCTCAAAGAAGTGCCAAGCTTAAGGGCGCAATACGGAATGTTGTCCGCCTGCATCTCTGGCGGAGCGCTTTACAAAGGATGTGCAAAACTTGCTGGCATGGATATCATTGAAGTCAAGGGCGCAACAGGAACTGCTAACACCAATCTAAAGGCAAAGGGCGAAGCTGCAATTCATGCATTGAAGAAATATGATTTCATATTCTTGCATGTAAAAGCCTGCGATTCATTCGGCCATGATGGAGATTTCAAAGGAAAGACAAAAATGATTGAAAGGATTGACAAGGAATTGGTTCCAATTTTAGCAAAATCCGGCGCGTATCTTGTTATAACTAGCGATCACTCAACGCCATGCTCAAGAAAGACACACTCAGGCCATGAAGTTCCCATCATTATTTACGGAAAGGACGAGAGAATAGATGATGTGAAGAAGTTTGATGAGATTTCGTGCATGAAAGGTGGATTGGGCCATATGAAAGGCAGAAATGTGATGCCACTGATTCTGAATCTGATTGAAAAGGCTAAGAAGTACGGGAGCTGAAAGAATAAACAGGCAAGATCACTGCGCATATTGCTCGATAAAACCGCAATTCTTGCATCGGTAAGCAGTTATTAATTTTGTATCCTTGAGCGAAAGAAGCCCAAGAATAGGCATCTTTTCCACCCATCTTTGCAATGGAAAAGACTGTGATTCAGTGATGAGTCCCTTGACTAATTTTCCTTTACATTTCGGGCATACAGTTTGTTTGACCATAGGAAAGGATTGACAGCACAGGTTATTAAATCATTTCAGAACAAGCTCAATATTCTCATGCAGTCTTATAACCCCAATCAACTTTGCAAACAAGATTTTGCCGATTTCATTCTCAGACTTCTTCGAATGCTTCCAGACAATCGAAATTTTGTCATTGAGTTCGAATGTCCCAAAACCACCCCTGAGATAATCATTGAATGCATCCGGGCTTTTTCCAGTAAAATGCATGGTCTTCCGAACATCTTCAGAAAGGAATGTCCTATTGAATTCTGAACAGAACTCTTCATAATTGGAGAACTTGCTTCAATCAATGTGACCGAAGGGACCCCACAGCAAGCTGATAGGGTATGCCCCATTCGGTCACAGCTTTGATGAACTGGATTTCGCTGCAAGCAGCGGGGTATGGACCCAGTTCATCAAATCAATCACGAATGTTTTCTTTGCCAAGACAACACCTTAGAACGAGATAAAATAGAAAAATAAGAAAAAAACTAGGACTGTAAAACCTTTCCAGTCACAACTGCATTTGCTTTCCTTAATGGTTCACCAGGCAACCTTTCAGTATAGTGGTACCAGATAACCAAATTACCCTTGAATTCCGAGTTAGGGTTCAAAGTAAGAGGAGTTATTCCATCCTTGCCTTTACATGCAATTGATGGCCATGTGCCATCTATCGGAGTACTTGTTCCTGAACCTATGGTTATACCGCCAGTGGCTGGACTGACATCAGTTGACCATGCCTTGTCAATCTCTCCTTTTGCAGCAGTAGTGCATAGGACACCCTCTATGACAATTGGGTTTTTATCATTGTTTTCTATCTTGACAATCATGCTCACAGTATTACTGCCTGCAGATGCAACCAAAACAGGCGGGGGGGACTGGCAATTAAAATCAGCCTTGTCAAAAGCGCATGTTTCCGGAGTGTTTATCTGTCCAAGATAAAAGAACAGTATTGCCAGAACTATGACTATAACGAATATCGCGAATCCGTATGTCATCAGATATTCCATCATTGCCTGACCTTTCAGGCCCTTTTTCTTTTCAAACATCTCAACCTCACCTCAGAGTTTATTAAAACAATCATCCTATCGACATGAATATTGTTGTCAGCACCATATCAACAAGCCAATATATTAAATATGCTCCAATAAGCATGAAAGGCACGTATTTTATGCCCTGGGATCTTGAACCTGTCTTTATCACCCCAACAATCAAAGCCGAGAACAGCACTGTCACGAATATTGTGGCAATGGTAAAATAGAAGAACTCGGTTGAAGTTATAAGCAATTTTGAAAAAGAAGGCAACGTCGTGAAACCTGTAGATATAGATGAAGTCGGAACAGCCATACTCATGGCAAACTGCTTCTCGAATATCTGCACAAGCTTATTGCCAACTGCAAAAAGGAAAGGCGCTCCAACAATGGCAGAAAAGAATAGGAAGATCTGATACATCACAAGGGATGCTGACACTTCTTTCTTCATTATCATCGTATCCCTGACATTGCCCGCCGTGCGTTCAAGCACTTCAGAAATCTCACCTCCTGAAGAAGATGCTTGTTTTATAAGAGAAACTGTCCTTGAGAAGGTGCTTGAATCAAAACGCGTTGACAGTGTGTCAAGAGACTGCTCAAGAGACATACCGCTGAAAGAGCCTTTAATTATAGTTTTGACTTCATTGGACAATGTTCCAAATTCTGGCTTTGCAGCATACCACATTGCCCTATCAAGAGTCATGCCTGCCTTCATATTTGCAGAAACCATCAAAAGGAAATCAGGAAGAGCCTGTTCCACCTTGTTTCTTCGGTCTTCAGCCTTGAGCGAAAGAAGCGAATAGACAAGAAGGAAAATGACGCCATAGCTCACAATAAGCGAAATTATGTAGATGACTATCCATACCAGGATTTCCGGCATGATAAAAAACGAATTCAATATGGAAACTATCGAACTGTAGATAAACGAATCATTTACTATCAATGCAGCAACTATGAATGATGTCAATACAATCAGCAATACAAGATAGCCAATAAACGACTCAGCTTCCATATTAACTCCTGCACAGGACACTTTCTCCGTAAATGACTTGATCTGATTCCTGCTGAAGAACAACCGACCAATCATATCAAAAAAACTTTGTTTTGTTGCCATCAATTTCACCTACAAAAGATATTTTGGCCTTGAACTCTCGATGACTCCGAGGAACAGGAACTGAACCACTGCAATGAATGCAAATATGTAAAGCAATATACTCGAAGGAAGACCTATGTTTCCTCCGCTTATTACAGAAAACAATACAGTCGCAAGCACAACTCCGATGGACGGAAGGATTATTCCGAAAACCATGAAGAACATGACCATCGGCGTAAGCTTCTGGCCGTATTCCCTGAGCTGTATGAGCTGCTCTTTGGATATCTGGTCAAGCACAGAATCAAGCGAATTGCCTAAATCAGCACCTGACGAAAGCGAATTGGAAATCTGCATGAAAACCCTGACACAATAATTTGAAGGATTTATTTGGGCAACCTCGCGGATTGCCTGGGTCATAGGAGTGCCAGCTGAAATCTTCTGCACTATTTTGGAGAATTCCTCGCTAGCAGCCCCATAGCCCTGTGAAACTCCAACCATTGCATCGAAAAGAGGCATGCCAGACTTCAGCGCAATGACAAGATGCCTTCCACCAAAGACAATCTCATAGTCAAGCTGCCTTCTCCTTCTTGCAAGCTTTGCCTCAGGATACATTTTGAAGTAAAAGAAGAAGAAAAACAGATAGATTAGGAAGAGGAAAGACAGCACCACAAAGGTGAAAAGGAGATCAAAGTTGTCAAGCTGAATTACACCTATCTGAACAAGCAGGAAAGCACTGAGTACTAAAAGAGTAAGGGAAAACATAAGCGCCGAGTTGGCTGCCTTACTCAAAAACTGCTCAGGAGCCACCTTCATATCTGCAAGCATGAGTTTTTCCTTCATTTCAGGAAAATACTTTAATATCTTGTCGCCAAAAGTATTTGATGCGCTTTCTTTCTTTGTCATCATTTTTCACCCGATTTTCCAAAATATTTATTGATAATGTCTTTGCTTAAACCTTTTTCCTTGGCAATGAGGCTTTTGGCATAGGCCAATGCCTCATACTTTGAAACATGATTGCGCTCGTATTTCTTATAATATTCAGGCTCATTTGAATGAAGGTGATAAAGCAACGTTCCTTCATCAGTATTGTTTATATCAAAGATGACTTGGGTCGGATCAGGCTTCTTGGACGCTGAAACCGAAGCCACTTCTTTAGAAACTTCACGGGAAGCCGATTCTATGGCGACCTCCACCTGCCTGACAACAATCTCTTTCGCTGAATTGAATTCCTTTGAATATCGAGTATTTAGAGAAGACGACACATCATCTATTTTCGAGCCGACTGCCTTCTTCTTTTTCAATTCCGGAGAGCTGGCAAGCCTGTCCCATTCGTTCTTGTGCTTAGTCACAAGGAAATCCTTCCTCTTGGAAATCTCAGATGGAAGCGATTTCACAAGCGAGGTAAAAAAGTCCAGCAAATGGCCATATGCCTTCTTCCTTGTAGGCACATCGGAATAATCAACGCTTGAAACGGCATTATAAAATTCTGTTTTCAATGAATTCAGTTTGTTAGAATATTGAGTTACAAGCGAGTCCTTGGCATTCGAAAGTTCTGCATTCTGAGTTGAAATAAGGGCATCATACATCTTAGCTGAATAATCTACGGACGGAGTTTTTGCCGCGGCCTTCCTGCCTGCACCAGTGACTCCTGCCTCGCCAGCAGTTCCGCTAAGCATATTCTTCAGAACAGTAATCTGCAACTTTATCTTCTCCCTTTTCGAAGTGTTTTTTTCCTTGAAAAGTTCCTTTGTGAGATCAAGCATCTTCTTCTGGATATCAGTGACACTCATCCCTGAATCCATCTGGGTGTGGAGCTGCTCCTGCATCTCATCATATTTCTTTGTAGCTGCTTCATCAGCAGACCTCAGTATCGAAGGAATCTGCCTCTTCTGCACCTCTTTTCGCTCAGCCTTTCCAACCTGTTCCTCTAATTTTTCCTCTATTTTCTCAGGCTCTAGGTCAACGATATCAACTTCTTCTTTTTTCTCCTTTTCATCAGGCTCAATTTCAAAACCCTCTTTTTCTTCAGGAGTCTCTTGGCCCCGGATTGGCCTGACACCTACTTCCTTTTCTCTAGGTGCTATTTCAAAATCAAACTCGGATTCGAACTTAGTTTCCTTAGGCGCCTTTTCAGAGGGATGTTCGAATTTCTCGAAATCAATAGTAAAGTCCTCAGGCCCTTTCTTCACTTCCACCGGAACCTCTTCAGGAGCCTTGACATTCCTCAATGCATCTACATTCTTGAGGGCATTTTCTGTTATGGATTTCATTTTGGATTCGACTTCTGCTGATCTTGCCGAGGACTTGGCAACTGAGACCTGTCCACTGAAAAGTTTTGAAGTCTTATTTATCTTGCCCAATTTCTGATAAAGATTCAACAAATCTTGATATACAAAATCCTCTATTTCCTTTGGAGATAGGTCGACTGTCAGGGAAAACTCAACTTCACCTTCATACTGCACTGACGGTAAAGCGCTTTTTTCTATTTTCCTGGCATATGCCGATGCTGATTCAAAATCCATAATACTCAAAAACTCCACGGCTTGTCTTTCTTGACATGTGCCATGACTTCATCCGGATCCATATAGTAATAGGAAACTACCCTCCCCACTTGGTCCACATTCTCATATTCATTCTTAACCATCCAATCCAGCACTTTCTTCTTCTCCTCTACGTCAGAAATAATTTCCTTGTCAGTCATACCTGCATAAAGGGAAAGCAGTTCTGTAAGCCGCATTAACTTGGATGTACCCCTAAGCTTATCAGTCTTTACATCCCACCTATATAGATTGTTGAGCTTGCCATCCTTTAGAACTTCTGTGAATTCGAGTGTCCTTCTTATGTTGAATCGCCTGTGCCTGAATTGGACAACGATTCCTGCAAGAGCATCAAGCATCCCTTCTGGAATATTTATTGGCGGGTTAACGAGACGGGAGATTGTCTGTTCGGAATTGTCTGCATGCAAAGTCGCATACACTGAATGGCCAGTATGCATTGCTTCGAACAAGATTTCGGCTTCCCTTTGCCTTCTAACTTCCCCTACAAATATCCTATCCGGCCTCTGCCTCAGTGCATTGACCATGAGATCAAGCATTGTGACTTCACCCTTTCCTTCAGGATTAGGTTCCCTTGTAACCATAGGTATCCATTGAAGGAAAGATGGTAATGTAAGCTCTCTTGTATCCTCTATGCTGATAATACGCTGATTTGCAGGAACAAGCCCTGCCATTGCATTTAGGAAAGAAGTCTTTCCGCTTCCTGTCCCTCCGCTCACAAGCAATGAAAGCTCGTTCTGCATGCAAAGCCAGATCAATGCTGAAACTTCAGAAGAGATGGTTTTTGATTTTATGAAAGTGGTTATTGTCCAAGGGTTCTTTGCGAACTTCCTTATTGTTATTGTATTTCCAGTATTTGATATTGGAAACAATGTAGCATTGACACGGTCTCCGTTCGGAAGGTGTGCATCAAGCATAGGATTCAGGACATTTATCTGCCTTCCGATTTTCCTTGCTATTGTAGATGCATAATCATAAGTCATCATCTCGTCCTTGACCCTGAGATTGGTTTTGCACCAGCCGAATTTCTTGTGATATACCCAAACGTTTTCCTTTGAATTGTTTATGACAATTTCTTCCAGATCTTCATCAGCCCTGAGATTTTCAAGTTCCCCCAGACCAATAGTATTCTGAAGAAGATAAACCGAAAGTATTCCGATGTTGGCTTCTGATAAAGAGGAGAACTCGCGCTTCAATATGCCTCTGGCAGTTGCAAGGAACTTTTGCTTGACCTCGTTGAATCTCTTTGGATCAAGCATTTCACTTATGTCCAGATTGACCTGTGCCACAAGCTCTGCCTTAAGGCTTTTCTCAAGCATCTTCTTTGTCCACTCATCAATGCCAGGAATTGTTATTTCATAATAAGGAACAAAATCATCCCTCTTGATGATCTTCACCTCTACGGGAAGGCCTTCACTCTGGAATGAATAGGATGCAAGTATTGACGGACCCTGGGGCTCTCTTTTCTCAGGCTCTTCTGGTTCTTCACCATCTGGAACTTTAGGTTCTTTTTGTTCCATCAACTCAGTCTCTTCTGTAGGTTGTCCGGATTCGGTTTCTTCCTCAGAAGACTTTGATTCGTCTTCGTATTCCAGATTCTGCTTTATTTTCTTCTTAACGTCATCTTTTGGCATTAGAGTCACCAGATATAAATAACAAACCTAGTCACTATTCGCAAGAAAAGCTTAAAAAGACACTCGAGCGGCTGAACGCGAGCGCGTTGCAAGGTTAATCCATTTTCGAAGGTTGTAGTATCACTCGAATTTTGAAAACGTGGATTTTATGGGTAAAACACTTACTTTATTTGCATCGACAATCAATTGATAACTATCAGTTCCTTTTGCTGAAACGAATTCGAGTGTATAGTTTCCATCTTTTAAAGATATTTGTTCAAAGAAAGACGAGTTTGTAATTATTTCAATACACACTTTCTCCAGCATCACGTCAAGTAAAACTACATGAATCGTAGAACCATTTGTTTCAATACGATGACTAAAATAATTATTGGAACAAGGATACGTTTCATTTGTTTGCACGTGCAAGAATGGACTAATATTGCCATAACTATTATTAAGTTCTTCAATTTCAAAAGTTATGCTTCCATTAAATTTTGAGATATCTATATTGGTTACACTAGAATTGGTGATGTTTGATTGATTTTCTAAACTTGTAGTTTCATTCTTCCCAATATTCTGCTGTTGCTGGACACAACCCAACAAAAGGAAAATGACCAACAAAGTCAGTATTTTCTTCATAGTAAAACCTCTTCATCAAAGTTTAAAATCGCATGCCATCACACGTTTTGAGCTATCGTCTTCATATTCCAGAAATAAAACCTTGTTACGGTCTAATCTGACACTGCTGAAATCCGACCAGAATCCGCCATTGCTTGTTATGCTTAATCCATCTTCAGTAGTTGTTTTTCCAGAAGGGATATGATAAAAAACAAGGTTACTGCCCTGTTGGTTATATCTGACATGGACTACATAGTCATCAGAGATATCAAAATTTGCCTTATGGGAATAGTTTGGATCTGGATAACCTAAGTAATCTAGAGGAGATTCTGAGAAAACTGTGGTGAGGATCACATTGCCAGGATCTTGCAAGTTTGCAATACGTATCCTGTTTTCCTGAATAGACGGACTTTTCCATCCAACTTCCTGAAGAAGGATCATGTCTTTATGTAATTCAAAGTTCAAAAAGACTCCTTGGTTTTCTGAACGAAGGTCTATCCTTCCCAACAGTTCCAATCGTCTCATCCAGCTTCTCCTTAGCCACTTCAACCTGATAAGCATTCAACCCAGGGATCTTTCCTGTGATCTTTCCACCAGTTAACTCTTCAACTTCAGAATCTGAAACTTGAATTCCTTCTTTGAACGCTACTATAAATCGTGTCGCCATATAATAAGTTCCATTTTCATCCTGTAGAATTTCTCCGTTATATGGGATTATCTTGATTCCAGTTTTTGGAAATACTGGCTCTTCTTCCTGTGTCTGACCATCAGTACATCCAACAAACGCCCCAGCACTCGGAGCAGCAATCAGTCCACCTACGAGTAACGCCCTTCCAAATCTTCCTAATGAATGAATCGCTTTGACAGCTTTTGATTTCATCCTTTCTCCAAAAGTATGGTTCTGTTTGTCGGTTCGTATTTCAGGATTGCTTTCATGCTTGAGTCTCATTGTTACTAAATCTCCTTTACGCTTAACTCCATTACTTAGACATAATTACACGAACAAAAACATTTATAAACGTTATACAATTTAACATATTTCAACATTTTTTTATGCTGTTTTCGCATATCCATCTCATCAAAAATGTTGTTTTGCACACTATTTTGGTGTTATTATGTACAAACTCACAAAGATAGCATAAAAAACTCTGAAGAAATGTGTTGTTTACACAGGGAAAGGATGTTCAAATAGCCCAGATAAAAAATATGCAGGACAAACTAGACATTATAAACTATAACATCCATGAACTGAACGATAAACATGAGAAATATGGAACACATTGAATATGACTACATGGTCAAAAACGAACTAAAGGAGCTTGCCGGCAAAAGGTTCGACAGGATCAGAAAGATAAACGATGGCAAATACAGGCTCAAAATACAAGATAAGGAAATCATAATCGAACTTGGAATCCGCCTTAATATTACAAAATACATTGAAGAATCCGAAACTGATAATTTATGCCAAAAGATAAACAAAGAATTGGAAAACAAAAGGCTGGTGGAGGTTTCGCTCTACAGGCTGGACAGGATAGTGGTGTTCACATTCGAAGGGGATTTGCAATTGGTGATCGAATGCTTCAGCAAGGGAAACCTGCTCCTAGTGGAAAATAGTAAGATAGTGACAGCATACGAAGAAAGGGAATGGTCTACAAGGAAAGTGAAACGTGGCGAGACGTATGAACCTCCTGAATCCAGAAACTCGAATACTCTTCAACTCAATGAAAAATACGTCATAATCAGCATGCTAAACATGCCTCTTGGAAAAAAATACTGCAAATACATTCTTGCAAAACTTGTGATAGATGAGAAAAAACCAGGCACTGCACTGGCAAAAGACGAAGTAAAACGAATCGAAAACGGAATAGCAGAACTGCAAAATAACCTGAAGCCATACTTGTTTTCCAGGGAAGGGCATGCAATCGATTACGGACTTGTGATATTTGACAAACAGTGCGAAGCAACTGAAATGAAAACACTTGGTGAATGCATTGATGAATATTATTGGCAGAACAAGGGCACTAAAAACAAAAAGCTCGGGGAGCTTGAAAAAAGGCTTGAAAACCAAAAGGCAAAACTCGTTGAAATGGATAAGGAAATAGAAGAATGCAAGAAAAAAGGAGACTGCATCTATGAGAATTTCGAGAAGATAGAAAAAACTATGGGCGAACTGAAGAAAAAGAAAATTGAAGAGATAGCCAAGACCATGAGGATAGATAAAAAAACCAAAAAAGTAGAGATAGAAGTCTGATTTACTCCTTATTAACAAGATATTTCTCAAGAAGCACCTCTGCTTTCTTAGGCTTGTCAACAACAATGCCAATGATAGTGCATTTCCCATCCCTTGAGAGGATATGTACATTGTCTATACTTACGTGTTCCTTTGCAAGCAGACTTGTTATTCTATTTAATTCTCCAGGCTGATCCTGCAGTTTAAGGACAATGACATTTGATTCTTCTACTTTGTAACCTGCTGCCCTAAGAGCCTCTTCTGCCGAATCTGATGAATTCACAGTTAAGATTATAACTGCCTTGCCACCAACAACATCAACACTCAAGGATTCAATATTGATCTTGGCTTTGCCGAGAATATATGATATGTCTGCCAATAGACCTACACGATCCTCTGTAACAACTGCAAGCGATTTCATATTCCCACCTCCGCACATCAGATATTATATACCTGAACATACGGAACTTTTTCTATGTATTTAACATCCTCATCCTTTATAACATTTGCTTCGATAGCTGCCTTAATGACATTTTTTCCCACCAAGTTTGCCGAAGAAAATAATTTTAATGCCTGTTTAAGGTTTAAAGGCGTGGACAACTCCCCTTCATAGAAAGCCCTATACGTCTTGAGATCTATACATTTTATACCTTCTTCGAAGGATTTGCCTAGGAGATTCTTGTCACAGGCAGCTACGATTACGCCTTCTTTGGTATTATGAATCTTAAGATACATGGTAAGAACAAAAGGAGTAAAATTAATAAAACCCTTGTCCCATAAACTCCTTTCTGATGAAAGACAATCTGTGTTCTTTCATACCCTCCAACTCGTTTCGAGTTGAAGGAGATTTGACCTCCCCTATCGGTCGGTCAAATTAGTCAAACTTGCCCCGCTGGCAAGTTCGACATGCAGGGATGGCGGAGCGGTCAAACGCGGTAGACTCAAGATCCATGTTCTTGTTTCAAGAGCGAAATAAGAAATCTACTGGCCTAGCGCCTACGCAGGTTCAAAGCAGAGCCCCAGCGGGCTCAGCACCTCTTGCAACCAAGTGGTGCAATATGAAAATCCTGTTCCCTGCATTTTTACTCATAAAAATGCTGGCTCCTGAACAAAGTTCAGGTCTGCCTGCATTTTTTATTTTCTAAAAACCTAATTGTAAAAAGATATAAGCTTGAACTTCCAATTGAATTCATGAAAGAAATTCCTGTTTACATTAAGATCAGCGAAGAGGATGAGAAACTGATCAAGAAAATATATGACTACCTGTGCGAACACAACCCCAGTTCGAAACAGGCGATTGCTGAGAGGTTCGGGGTGATGGGTTCGCGAATGGGACAATATGTAAGGATAATGCTGAATCGCGGACTTATTGAGATAACTCAAAAAGGAGAAGACATCCTATTGTATTCTACAAACATCTGAACAATCATTTTCTTGCAAACACCAAGTAAGCAGTGTGAAGCAATCCCATGTGTGCAGGCCTTATGCCAAAATCACGAACAGCATATTCCCGGATTATGTTTTCAAGTGTAAACACTTCTTTGAATTTTTTTGTTTCGCAAGCAAGATGGAATGCCTTTGCCTGCTCTATGTTAAGGCAGTGCGCTGCAACATATCCGCCTTCTTTGAGAGAAGCGTGCATCTTTTCAATCGCAACCTCAGGCTCTTTTATGTCGCAAAATATTAAGTCAAGTTCTTTCTCATCAATCCACTGCTCAAGAACGTTCCTTAATTTACAATCAACATTGTCCAATCCGACTTTCTGCACATTGGACTTTGCAATCTGAAAGAACTCATCCCGCATCTCGTAAGTAGTGACATGCTTTGCAATCTGGGCAAGGTATATTGTCATAAAGCCTGATCCAGTGCCAAGCTCTGCAACAACTGAATCCTTGTTCAAACCAGTATACGCAATGAACATGCCTGCATCCTTTGGCTGGATGATTGCAGGGCCACGCTTGAGCTTCCTGAAAATCTGGGGAAAATGGAAATCCGGTTTCTTTAGCATGATATGGATTGATTCAGAAAAGTTTATAATCTAGGATTAACCTCATAGACTATTTGAATTCCCTATCTGCTCTATGAGTCAGGAACAAACCGCCAAGCACAAGTATTCCTCCAAAAAGAGTGTAGAATGAAGGCACCTCTCCTAAGAAAACAACTGCCACCAGTGTAGCATAGACCGGTATCAAAAGCTTGAATGAAGTTGATTTTGCAGCACCTATATGCCTTATACTTGCATACAGTATTGCAAAAATAAATGCAGCTATAAGCCCTAGATAAACCACAACAGACCAATCAAATACTGAAAGAGAACTTATCTGGAAGAATACGCCTGTATATACTGTCAGGGGAAGCATGAACATCATGCTGAAGAATATTGTGTAGAAGGATGCGACCGACCCTCCGTATTTGTGGATATACTTCTTTCCGTAGATTGTAGATACGGCAACAAGCGATGCTGAAAATAAGATGAGCAAATTGCCGTAGAAATATTCTGATGAAACCAAAGAATCAATAGATGAACCTCCGTCTATTACAAAGATTATTCCAAGAAATGCAAGCAGAACTCCGAACATCTCCTGTTTTTTGAGTTTTTCCCCTATCAGCATTGGGGATAAAAGAGCAATTGCAAGAGGGCTGAAATTTATCAAAATCGATGCAGTTGTGGCTGTGGAAAGATTAAGGCCTGTGAAATAGAACAGGTTTGCGATACCGTTGCCCAATATTCCAATAATAGCTAACGGAATCAGGTCTTTATTTTCAATCTTTATCGAGCGCTTGGCAAACACAAAATAAACAAGCATGAAAACTGTGCCAAGACCATATCTGAGAAAAGTGAGAAGAACAGGTGGCACATCACCTACAATCATCTTGCTCAATGGGTGCATCAATGCCCAGAAAAACATTACCACTACTAAAACAACAGGTATGTTCTTCTTATCGAGCTTCATGTGTTGTTACGCCTTCAACTATTCCTTCAATTTTTGCCTGAAGTTCGCTAATTTTGCCTTAAGAGAATCATCATTCAATGCAAGTATTTCCACCGCCAGAAGAGCCGCGTTCTTCGAGTTTCCAATGCCAACGGTTGCAACTGGAATGTTAGGGGGCATCTGAACTATTGATAACAGTGCATCCAATCCGCCCAATGCCGAATTGACAGGAACGCCAATCACGGGTTTTGTTGTTTTTGAAGCAATGACGCCTGGAAGCGCTGCTGAAAGACCCGCGATCGCAATTATTACTTGTGCGCTAGTTTCGCTGACCAGCTTCTCAACCTTCTCTGGATTCCTGTGTGCAGATGCGATTTCACACTTATACCTCACACTAAACGAATCAAGTACTTTTATCGCCTGGTCGGCAACTTCCTGATCACTCTTGCTTCCTGAAATTATAAGTACCTTTTCCATAAATTAATGTAAGAAGATTAGGTTTTTAACCATGTCTGGGTTATTCTTCTACATGGTAAAGGCAGGCTCGCTAAGAAAAAGATACATCTCATTCACCACTTCATGGAAAGCTTCGAAAAATGAATTTGAAAAGGAGCTTTACCGGCAGGCGCTTCATTTCTTTGGAGAATACGGCTTTTCAAAGGCAGCTTTCAAACTGATGGAGTTCGATGGCGAAAAAGGCCTCATAAGGTGCGAACGCGAACATTTGGATCAAACTCTTGGATTTCTGGGAATGTGTGAAGAACCTAGAATAAGGGTGACAGGTGTCAGCGGAACCATAAAGGGGCTTTCTGAAAAAGAAGACTAAGGCTCATCAACCCAATCAACATATTCTTTTATTCCTTTCTCGACTTTCACTGCAATTATCTCTGTAGTCTCATAAGAATGGAGTTTCTTTATTTCCTTTTCAATTGCAGCATAATTCGAATCCTTTATTTTTATCATAAGAAGATATTCAGGTTCCTCGCACAGCTTGCCCTTCCATTCGTAAATAGATTTCTCGATTTTAATTAGATTGATGCAGGCGGCAAGCTTGTTTTGAATTAGATGTTTAGCTATCTTTTCCGCAACTTCCTTGTCAAGGCAAGTGTTATAGACAATAAGCATAAAAACCAAAAAA
>JBDRPL010000009.1:0-81603 GCA_043827025.1 Microcaldota archaeon | reverse complement strand
TAGACAATTCATCAAGCCGAACAAGGTAATTCTGCTTGATATTCCATCTTCAATCTCATTCGAAAGGAAAAAGAGGCAAAAACAACTAGACAGGCACGAAGCTGATAAAGAGTTCCTAGAAAGAGTGAGGCAGAACTTCCTCAAATTGTATGAAGAAAAATACATGACAAAATGGGTAAAGATTGATGCGAACAAGTCTATTGAAGAGGTTTACAAACAAATAAGAAAAGAGATAAAGAATTGAAATTATCGTGCTTTTCTGTTAAAATGGAGAAGTTTTCCAATGATTTTATTTATAATTGCCTTTGTTTTTTCATGGTAATAAAACCCATATGTGATGAACACGACGCCTAGCAAAACAGTAACATAGCCAATATTTACGTAGAAAGCATCTATTTGAAAATAACCTATAAAAAACAGCCCTGCAAGAACGAGATTGAAACCTGTCCGTATGTATGCCAAATAAGTCCTTTCTTCTGCTAATCTTGTTCTTTCCACTGCCAATTCGTCGCATAATGTCCTTTTTTGCATAAGTTTAATGCGGATTAAATGCTTAAAAATGTTCCGAAGGCATGACTGGTCAAAGTATTAAGACTGGGATAAAGCATTAAAAACGTTTACACCCTGAACTATTATCCTTATTTCCCTAGAGACAGGGACATATATGCTCCGTTAGTCTAGCCCGGTTAAGGATATCGGACTTTCACTCCGTCGACCCGGGTTCGAATCCCGGACGGAGCAATCTATTTTTTTCTCAAAAAGAAAGTATCATCAGATCATTGGTAAGGCATCTTGCATTCGGATCCGCAGGCCTTCCATTGAAGCCATCTGTTTGCAATGCATAACTACAAATATAAAGATACGTTTCTGGCAGACAGATCAGAATCCAACGGCAAGTTTCAGTCCCCAGTAAACAAGCGCACCTGCAAATGCAGTCAATGGAATTGTAAGAAACCAGGCCGAAACAATCTTCTTTGCAATAAGCCAATTAACTGCTGAAGTTCGTTTGAGAACTCCTGTTCCTGTGATCGAACCTGCAATCACATGTGTTGTACTCACAGGAATACCAAAAGTGCTGCAGGCAATTATAACTGCAGCCCCAGAAGTCTCGGCGCAAAAGCCATCAAATGGCCTAAGTCTAGTTATTTTAGTGGCCATTGTCTTTACAATCTGTTTGCCACCTGCAAGAGTACCTAGTGCAATGGTGAAATGAGATAAAAGGACAACCCAAAAGGGAATATGGAAGCTGTCGCCCAAATAACCGCCAAGAAACAATAGCAATGTAATCATTCCCATGGTCTTCTGTGCGTCATTCGTACCATGGCCAAGACTGTAAATGGAAACAGAGATGAGCTGCAGTTTCTTGAAATGACCCTGCACCTTGCCAGGAGGAACTCTTCGAAGTATGAAAAGCATGAATATGGAAAAGAAATATGCAGCCACCATGCTCAGGAGAGGCGCGAGAAAGATGAAAAGGACTATTTTGCTCACTCCATCAAAATTAAGCACTCCTAAGCCAGCAGCAGCTATGGCAGCGCCAATAAGCCCTCCAATCAACGAATGGCTTGCGGAAATTGGCATCCCAAGCCAGGACAGTCCGTAGATCCAAAGAACAGCTGAAACAAGGGCAGCTATGACAACATAAACATTGATTATGTTTATATCAACCACTCCTTTACCCATGGTGCTGGCAACTTCAGTTGAAAAGACAAATGCTGCAACAAGATTAAAGAATGCTGATAGCAGTACAGCACCTTCAAGCGACAACACTCTAGTGGCGACAACAGTTGAAACTGCATTGGCAGCATCATTCTTTCCATTGCCGAAATCGAATGCAAGGGCAAGCAGTATGCCAAAACCTACCAGAATCGCCATGTCTATCATTGGATTACCTGCATCAGATGTGCTTGATGACTATACCTTCTATAATTGCAGCAAGATGCTGGTTAACATCCGTTATATCTTCCAATTCACCATAAAGGTCCTTCAATTTTATCACAATAAGAGGATTGCTTACAAATAATTGTTGATTTGGATCAAACAGTCCAGACATTGCTAGTTCATAGGTATGATCGGCTTGATCTTCGAGATCAGAAATTTTTTGATAGAAGTCCTTCATGCTCTTTGAGCTTTTGATTTTTTGCACCGCAGACTTTATCTCCCTGCTCTGCTGTTCTACGAGATCTGCCTGTTTTTTCATCAATTGCGGAATGGAATCCACTCGATAATACATTATTTTCTTGCCTACTTCCTCCATCTCATCTATGCTCGTATCAAGAGTAGAGGCAAGGGCATGGATATCCTCACGGTCAATGGGAGTTATAAAATTATGATAAAGCGCTTCTGAGATAGATTTGACAAAAGAATCGCCCTGCTTTTCAAAATCGTATAATCTCTTCAGCACATCCTTCCTCTGAGACACGTCCATCTTTTCAAAATCATCCACAAGGAGCTTCAGCTCCAAGGAACATGAATGTGCGCACTCCGCAAGATTCGTCAGTAGGTCGAAGAACTTGTCATCCTTTAACAAAAAAAATTCCTTTATGCGTTTCATAATAACACCTAAATTAAAGTAATCATCCTGAAGCAGATAACGTTTTCATGAATTCAATTAAAGAACCTTCGCAAATGGAATCCACCTGTTCCTTTGGAACGCTGTCCATATATCCTGGAACGTCTCCAAGCTTTGACGCTGGGACTTTGCATCGCATGCTCTTTCCTTCTATTTCCTTGAAGGCAACCTTTGGGTAGGCAAAGCCAAGCCAGCAATACTCTTCCTTATCCATCCCTTCTATGGTTTGGATATAAATGCCTATTGAATTATCTGTCACAAGTCTGGAAGGATTGCAGAACTTTAGATTAGAATCAAAACATGCCTGGTCCCTGCACTCTACTATATCCTCACCCTGCAAACCTTGATAGGTAAGGCCTAACATATCGACTTCAGAAGGTGCCTTTCCTTGCTGGATACAGCCAGACAAAACGAACAGTCCAATTGCAAAAACAACTGACAACATACATTTCATTTTATCACCTAATCCATAAATCTTGAATAGAATATCTTTTTACCAAGCTCAGTTGCTACAAAGTAACCTACTAAAACAGCAACCATTAATAATATAATCGTGGGTTCCAACGGTTCAAGATGAAAAAACTCGCCGATTGGAGTGAAATAAACCAACAGAAATGCAATCAATGAAGCCATAACAGAGCTCATTATTAGTAGCCTTGAAGGAGAACTTGCGAAAAAAGGAAATCGTGTCCTGAGTGAAAAAACTATCAGCATCTCTGAAAGAACAGACTGGAGAAACCAGGCAGTCCTGAAAACAACTATGCTGACGCCCATCACAAAATAAAGGACACATACGAATAGAATGTCGAATATGGTGCTTATCAAGCCAAAGAAAACCATGAACTTGAATAGAAATTTCCTATTCCATTTCTGAGGCTTCCTGAGCTGCTCCTTGTCCACATTATCGCTTGCAATTGTAAAAAGGGGAAGGTCTGAAAGAAGATTGTTGAGCAGGATTTGCGTAGGCAGCATAGGAATGAATGGGAGGAAAAAGGATGACAAACCTATGGTTATCATATTGCCCTGGTTCGCGCTCATGGTATTTAGAATGTATTTTGTTATGTTTCCGAATATTTTTCTCCCATCTTCCACCCCTTCGCAAATCACATTAAGGCCTTTTTTGAGAAGTATAATATGTGAAGCGCCTTTTGCAACATCAGCTGCATTGTCAACTGAAATTCCCACGTCCGCAGTCCTAAGGGAAGGCGCGTCGTTTATGCCATCCCCCATGAACCCGACCACATGGCCATTCTTTTTGAGCATCTCCACAATCCCAAGCTTCTGCCCAGGAGTTATCCTTGCAAAAACATTGTATTTTTCAACTGCCTCTGAAAATTGCGAAACATCCATTTTGTCGAGCTCGTTCCCAAGAACGACTCTGCCTCCGCTTATGGAATAGTTAACTGTTTCGCATAGTTTTCTTGTGACAATGGGGTCATCGCCAGTCAGTATCTTAAGATTAACATTCAGCTTCTTGAGCCGTTCGAGAGTGTGCGAAACACCTTGCTTAGGAGGGTTGCTTAGAACAATAAAACCTATGAAGATCAGGCCCTTTTCATCTTCTGTAGAATAGGCGCTCTTTTGTTCTAGGTCTTTATATGCTACACCTATTGTGGTGAGGCCCTGTTTGCTGTAATCAGAAAACAGGTTTTTCATATATCCCTCTTTTGCGGATTTATTGTATAACTTTGAATCTATTTTGATTTTGCCACATGCTGAAAGCAATGATTCAGGAGCGCCTTTTGAAATCAAATAAGTATCCACACCCTCTTTCACCACCTGGCTCATCATCCTTCTCTTGAAATCGAATGGAATGGTCTGCAACTTTTCAAACCTTGACAAATCTGTTTTCAGCTCACGACCTCTTTTCTTTATGGCAACATCTATGAAGTTGCCTTTGAAATGAACATGGCCAACTGCAGAATTGCAGAGCAACGCATACTCAAAAACATCATGGCTGTCTTTTTTGTCAAGGTCAACATAGCCTTCGACATGTATGCCATCCTCTGTGAGCGTGCCTGTCTTATCAGTGCAAAGCACATCCATGTTACCCAAATCCTCTATTGCAGCCAGTTTTTTTACAATGACATCTTTTTTGGCAAGCTTCATGCTTCCGCTTGATAAGGCAAATGTGATTATTGCAGGCAGTGCCTCAGGTGCTATGCCTATTGCAAATGCCAAAGCGAAAAGAAGGGAATCAGTTGCAACATTATTGTCTCCGTGACCAAGACCATAATTTGAAAGAAAAACAAAAACAGTCATGACTAAAATAATTTTGAAGAGCATATTGCCGAATTTCCTTATCTGTATCTGGAAATCGGATTCAGGAACTTTGGAGCTGAAAAGAACTGCAGTCTTGCCAAAAAAAGTATCCTTGCCTGTGGAAACCACAATTGTTTTTGCAAAGCCATCCACTATGGTCGTGCCCATAAAAAGGCCGTTCTTTATGTCCTGGGGAGTTGTTGCTTTTGCAGACTGTGGCAAATAGGTTTTTTGAACTTCCTTGGATTCACCTGTCAAAACACTCTCGTTGGCAAGTATGCCTGTTGTCTCTATTATTCTCAGGTCAGCAGGCACCAGGTCTCCCAAACCAACAAATACTATGTCTCCTGGCACAAGCTCTTTTGAATCAACCTGGACCTTCTCACCATTGCGCAGTACAACCGCATGATAGGAAATATATTTCTTCAGGTCTTTGAGAACTTTTTCAGACTTGTATTCCTGAAAGAAGCCAAGGAATACAGTGACTATGACTATGACCACTATGATTATTGTATCAAACAAATCCCCCAGATAAGCTGAAATCACAGAAGCGATTAGAAGTATTACTAAAAGCGGGCTCATAAATTGCGCAATCAGGACATCTACCCATTCCCTTTTATCCTTGTCCGGGATTGTGTTCCGGCCATATTCCTGAAGGCGTGCTTTGGCTTCGCTTGAACTTAGGCCTGACGGAGAGCTCTGAAGTCCAGAGTAGAGGCTGTCTGCATCTCTTTTCCAGAAATCAGAATCTGCCATGTAAACATTTCAAGTACAAGCAATAAATACCTTACACTTAATCAGGCTCGATATGTATGCTCACTTCCTTCACGCTTGGAACTTTGCGTATTATTCGGGTTTCGAGGTCATGGGCTATGCTGTGCGCCAACTTGACGTTTGTAGCATGTGGAACATGGATATGCACATCCACCAGTATCCTACTGCCACTAATTCTTGCCCTTAGTTTATGGAACCGAGTTATTCTCTTCTCCTTTTCAAGAACAAACTGTATCTTGCCCATAGTTTCCTTATCAGGGCTGAAATCCATAAACACCCTGAAAGATTTGACACCGAGCTCATATGAAATATATAGCATTATCACCCCTACAAATACTGCTGAAAGCGGATCTCCAAAGCCGTATCCGAATTTTACCAGGATAAGGCCTATCAGAACAGAAACCGAGCTTACGGTGTCAGTGACAAAATGGGCCGAATCCGCCTCAAGCGCTGAACTACCCCCTTCTTCATGAGCGATCTTATGAAGGTATTTGGAAGTCATCACAGTCACTGGAATGGAAATAAGCATCAGCACAATCCCCAATTCCGAGGATTCGACTGGCGAAGGCGTTTCGAATTTCTGATAGGCTTCGAACAATATGACAAATGCCGTGCCAACAATAAGCAGGGTTTGGAGAAGCGAAGATAGGTTCTCGAACTTTTCATGGCCGAAATGATGAGTATGGTCGCTTGGCTCTTCTGCCTTTCTTATGCCAAGATAAGCAAATATGGATGCCAAAAGGTCGAAGAAAGAATGGGCTGATTCTGCAAACAATGCAATACTGCCCGTCATGAATGCAACTACTATCTTGCTTAGCAGAAGGATTACGTTTACTCCCATTGAAAGGCTGGCTGCACCAAGCTTTTTTCCCATAATGACGATATCACATCACTCATATAAATAACTAGATGTTGAGGCAAAAAAAGGTCAAGAAGTTACTCAATCAGTTGGTCTAGACTAGGGTTTTGTTTCTTGCTCAAGTTGTTTCTTCTTCTCCAAAATTATCTTATTCTTCTTTTTGAGCTGGGCAAGAACATTTGAGTTATGAGAGCTTTCCTGTGAAATGTCCGAAAGAGAAACGCCATCAGGCTTGCTTGCAGCATGTTCAAGAGTTTGAATGACCTTTACAATTGCGAATATGATTACTAGCAGAATTGCCCCTGCCACAAGAGTAACTTCATCGGCAGGCAGATTGAGATAGATGATGACCATCAGGACATACACTGAGACATTTACAGGAGGTGCTGAAAAAAGGAAGAATGCGACTTTCTTTGGAAGCAGATGATAATAGGTGACAATCATGAAAAATAATGCAACCATAACTAATCCAATAGTTATGGAAAAATAGAGATTACTATGGGAAAGAACCTCCATTGAACCTCCTTCGGTAGAATAGTACATAAAATGAATGAGGTTTATGGAAACAAAAAGAAAAACCATGGTGTTTCCAAAGGCAGTGTTCCAACCCAGTTCTTCTTTGCTGTATTTCCCAAAATAAAGAGTCATGAACAGTGTTGCAATTACAAGGGGAGTTGCTGCCCAAAGAAGTTGCTGACTCTCCAAAGGTGCCTGTACAAGCACGAAAAAACGATCTATGACCAACTCCAAAAATCCCATGGAGGAATATAACTATTGCTTTTTTTAATACTTGCTACCTCCTATTAATACTATGGAAATCAAAGATTATCCTGCGGATTATGAGAGTATTGGTTTTCAGGCTACAAACATATCAAGGGCAATTGACCTGATCAAAAAGATGAAGCAAGAAAAATCAACAATCTTCTTATCATTCACCTCAAACATGGTTGCTTCAGGCCTTCGTGGAATTTTCAAAGAGATGTGCAAAAAGAAACTCGTAGATGTAATAATAACTGCAGGCGGAAGTATTGACCACGACCTCATCAAAACCTACGTCCCATACCAACTTGGCGATTTTTCTATGGATGATGCTGAATTGCACAGGAAAGAGATAAACCGGATTGGAAACATACTTGTGCCAAACAAATGCTATGTTGAACTGGAAAAGAGAATGAAGCCAATATTTGAGCACTTTCATGGAAAGATGGTTTCGCCGAGTGAGTTGTGCGAAGAGATTGGGAAGACGCTTGACGAAACTTCATTCTTATACTGGGCACAGAAAAACAAGATTCCAGTATTTTGTCCAGGCATAACTGATTCCGCAATAGGATTGCAGACATATTTCCACAAACAAAAAGACAAGGAATTCGGGATTGATGTTACCAAAGACATGAACAAACTGGCGCAGATAGTTCTTGAAGCAGATAAAACTAGTGGGATAATTCTTGGTGGGGGGATATCAAAGCACCACACAATCGGAGTCAATATATTACGGGGGGGACTCGATTACGCAGTTTATGTTACAACATCTTCACCATGGGATGGCTCGCTCTCAGGCGCAAGAACGAATGAAGCAGTTTCCTGGGGAAAAATAAGTGAAACTGCTAAATCAGTGACAGTTGACTGCGACGCAACCATTGCTTTGCCATTGATAATGAAGAAGTTTATCTGAAGGTCAATCTTTCTTAAATATTGCGTTCGATAACCTGTTATGGACATGATGCTGATAGCATATCTTGTAATTGCACTTATTGCTGGTTTTCTAGTAAAACTCGTAGATCACATAGAAGACGAGACAAAGCATAAATCAAAGATAAAATATCCTTTGGCAATTGCCTACGGTCTTTTGATTGGATTTTTGATATCCAACTCTCCTTTCTCGACACTATTCATAGCCGCCCTGTTTGCGCAAGTATTTGCAATGAAGATAGATTGCAAAGGCCATGTACTTGGCTTCTTTGTTGCAATTGCATCGACTTTCATCTATGGGGTGCCTTATCTTGATCCAGCCATATTCGCATTCTTTTGGATATTGGCAATGCTTGATGAGGTAGAGTGGATGGGAAAGTTTGCGCCATTGGCAAACTACAGGCCATTCCTCAAGATGGGGGCATTGGTTTTCGTCTTTGCAGGAAACTGGGATTACCTGTTTGGTATACTGGCATTCGACATAGGATACATTGCAGCAATCAAGACCTATTCTAAGAAGGTGAAGCTGAAGTTCTAGGTTCGCCCAGGTGATTTTTTAACTTGATGGCTACCAAATCAAATTATGGAAAACCTAGATTTTGCTGTCAAATTCCCTTTCACCGATGAGGCAAAACAAGCGATAGAAAAGATGGGCATCCAGCTTAATGAGATGATAGTTGCAAAGGCAGTTGAAAGGATAAAGAATGACATTTCAGGCAAGGCAGCTACCAAGTTCGATTTGCATGAGAATGAAAAAATAGAAGAGATTGCGTCTTATGCTGCTGCACGAGTACTGCTTGGATATATGCGAAACCGCTATCTTACAAACAAATTCGCAGTTGCTGAATCCAAGGTAATGGCATCATCCATAAAGACAGACGAGGACATAGAAAGAATAGAAAAAATGTTCAACATAAACAAAACAGCTACTGAAAAAGAGAGTTATCTTTCCCTGCCAAGCTTTCTCAAATTCGCTCCGAAATCAATTGATTACAAGATAATAAACAGGAAAATTGTTGATGGCAAAGTTCTGATAAATGCAAGGGAAGAAATCCGAATACTGGAGGAGGCAATGAGGCGCCATCTTGAAAAGATACCTCATGTCGGCAATCCTCCAAAAAGCATAAGGGATGCTGAAAACGAATTGAAAGAACTCCTTCCAAAGATAGAGCCTCAGAATTTCTCGCTTGATGCAGGAGAGAATCCGCCGTGTATAGAGAAGATATTTGAAAGGACATCTAAGCATGAGAATCTTTCACACCAGGAAAGATTCTTTCTAGGGGTTTATCTAATGAACAGAAGGATGGATGTTGAAAAAATAATTCAGATTTTCTCCAATCTCCCAGATTATGATGAAAGGATAACAAGGTATCAAGTGGAACACATGGTGAAACGGGGCTATGTGACTCCTGCATGTAGCAAGATATTGAGTTATGGCTTGTGCTGTGCAAATTGCAGAATTGGTACGCCGTTGAATTGGAGATCTCAAAAGAGTGGCCAAAATGTATGACTTCATAATCGACAGGCTCAAGGAATACTATAGAGATGCAGACCTTGAAATACTCAAGCCTGAAACCAGGGAGTTTGGTATAGGGAACAGGAAAAAGATAGATGCACGCCATTTGAGTTTCAACAGCATAGACACATTCCGAACCTATCTTGCGTCAAATACGCCACTTTTCACATCTCATTCAACTGCATATTATAGGTATCCAGATGCAACGCCTATAGAAAAGAAAGACTGGATGGGCGCTGACCTTGTATTTGATCTTGACCTTCACACAAAAGGCAAGTATGAGATATACAAAAAGCTCCCGACAGTAAAAGAAGATGCAATACGATTGATGGAAGAAATCCTGGTTGCTGATTTCGGCATAAAGAAAAAGAATCTGATGCTTGTGTTTTCAGGCAACAGGGGATACCACATACATGTAAGGGAAGAAGAATACCTTGATCTGAGAAGCGATGAAAGGAAAGAGATAGTAGACTATGTACAAGGCACAGGAATGAATTACGAGAACTTCTTTGAAAGAATAGAAGTTCCTGGCACCAAGATAACAAAGCTCATCGGCCCAACTCCTTTTGAAAACGGATATAGGGGAAGGTTTGCAAGGGAAACCATAAAAAAACTCAGTGGCATTTCCAGAAAATTCAAAAAAGAAAATGAACGAGCGAATGCAATCAAAGGGATAGAACAGGGAAACTGGAGTGTGCTTGATTCTGTCAAGGATTTGATGCCCCGCCTAGAGGAGGTTGCCAAAGAACTTCCGCTTAAGTCTGTTGAAACAGATTCCGGAGTCACCCAGGACATAAGCAAACTAATAAGGGTGCCAAACAGCATTCATGGGGAGACTGGCATGATTGCCAAGGTCGTTAGAAATATCGAATCCTTTGACCCGATGAAAGACGCACTCCTCACTTCGACCAAGGAAATAAAAATCAAGTTCACAGAAGACATTGAAAACCTGGAAATAGGAAACGAAACATTAGAGTTCAAAAAAGATGAAACAAAAGAATTGAAAGAAAATGTTGCAATATTCTTCCTTCTTAAAGGAAGTGCAGTTACTTCTTAGCAGGTGCACTCTTAGGATCATCAAACTGTATTTTTGGTATCCTTATTGGTGCAGGCAATCCGACAATTCTTGATACAAGAGTTGCATTGTATATGCCTTCTGCATTTAGAGACCCAAGAACAGGTTCTACATAGTCTGTGGGGACTTTCTTGGTCTTTAACCATCTGTTTTTCAGGTCTTGGGCTGTTTTCTTATCCTCTTTCCCAAAGAACTTACCTTTCATTCTTATGAAGCTTGAACCATCATCATAATTTATCAGATAAGTGTAGGAAACAGTAACTGTCTCGCCATCAACCTCAAAATCAGTAAATTCTATTTGAGTATCAAAGTTCGCTATTTTGTCATCCTTTTGCCTTTCTGCAATCATTTCAACTATCTTTCCGCCTGTTATCATATCTACACCTCTTGAAAATGACTATAAGAAGTTGGTTTTATAACCTTAACTGGGCAGGTAACAAACCACTTTCCAGCATCAGCCCATAAGACTAAGGATAAAATCGTCTGCATATGTTTTGTTTATGTCGAGGAGTTTGCCCATATGCATTGCCGCTCTTTCCGGATTGTTCAATGCCAATGAAAATATGGCCATGAGTTCCTGCACTTCTTTTACATTTGCCACACAACCCTGCACTGACTCTAGCACTCCATACCCTTCCTTCAGCTTGTTCTTGGCATATAAAATGCTTGAGAGAAGAATGCCGGTGCTGACCAGATCTGCTTTGTTAGATAGATTGAATGCCTTTCTTGCTTCTGATTCAGCAACTCCATAATCCTTGAGATAAAAGGCAGATTTGGCAAGGAAAAAATGAGATATCAAGCCATCAGGAAATTTCTGGGTGAATTCCTGGGCGAGCGAAAAGGCCTTGGCAAAGTCACGCTTGTTGAGATAAATGATTATCTGCTTGAGGTAAGCCTCTTTCTTTTCCAGAGCCATAAAACATATTCAAAGATAATATTTAAATATTGGAAAGTAGAAATATAAATATGGCAGAAAGATTAAAAAAAATGGATTTTACTGAGGAAGAGGTTAGGAAAGCAAATCCAATAGAAATGACACTTAGGAATCTAAGCCATCAAATGGGATTCAAACTAACTGAAGATATGATCGGATTCGTCGAAAGGAAAGCGAAAACAGAGACAAAACCTGAGATCATTAAGAAGGCGTTTGAATACCTTGCAAAAAAAGAGCCAGAAGCTGCCATAAGGTGGGAAATACAATATTACCAGGAGAAAAGGCATGTGTATATCCCTCCAAAAATTCTCCAAGAAGCCGGGGACATCGCAAGGCATGATGGATCATATGGCAGGGCAGCGCAATATCTTGCGAATTATGCTAAAAAACCCCAGAAGTTTACAATGCCAAAAGATAGCATGGACATTGTGCTGGGAGTGCACTCTACGACAACCCAATACTTGCCGGAAAACAAGAGAGACCACGTAGAGACTTTAGTTAAGGATGCAATACGACTAGCCAAAGCAGGAAAAAAAGAGGGCTCGGAGAACTTATACCGAGAAGCTTATAGGGCGGCGTATGATCCAATGTACAAAGGCCCAGAAGAAATCGAAATGAAAAGACCAATAAGATTGGCAGCGAAATAACGCGCAGAGATATACGCCGAATGCCAATAGACTCCACGATACCTTTTTATACCTTTTCTTAAATAAAGTGTAGATACAAAACGCTTATTTTACGTGATGTAATGGAAGAGAAAGAACTTAGGGACAAGATAACGGAATCAGAGCAGAAGAAAGCTCAGCTGATTGAAAGGATACAGCAGCTCAACAAGAGATTGAGGCACAAAAGATATGAGCAGAAAGCTCTTGAACCGTTTGTAGAGAAGACCAAAGATGTCAGAATAGCGCCTTTAAGGCAAATGAAAAGAGCTTTGGAATTCCGAATATCCACCCAGGCTTACACTCCAAAACTCGAGAGAGAATGGCTAAAGGAAGTCAAGAAAGTCGATGACGAGCTTGCCAAAGTAAGGGAAATAGAATGGGCAAGAAGAAAGAAGAGGCTCGTTGAGCAGGACATACTTGATGCTGAAAAAGAGATTACTACTATTGAAACAGAGCTCAAGACCATAAGAGATGGCTTAAAGGGCATGTATGACGAAGTTCGCGTAATAAAGAATACAAGCAAGAAAGGCGTTAAGATGGGCGGATTCGAAGATGACCTTGTTTCAATGGAAGACCTTGTCCAAATAGAAGACGAGAGAAAGAAGGAATAAACTTTCTTTTTTATATTATTTTTTCAAATCAGTAGCGGCAGCTATTTTATAAACTCTATTTATCATAATATACTACGAATGATGACGTGAACAACCTCTGATGGGCTTTCTGATAATTCCTATAATGTCGAAAGTTCCTGTGATGAAGCTAACAGCGTCTGACACCTAATAAATATTAGAAAAAGTTGTTATAAAATGAGAAAAGAAGGGATTTATAATTATAACCATTAAACAACATATGCTATGGTAACTTTAATGCATCAATTTGCAAGACAAACAGGGGCAATGATTGGAATTAAAGGTTCAGGAGTATGGACCGAAGAGAAAATGACAGGCGTACGAATAAGGGTTCTAGAAAAGAACCTACCTGAGGAGTTACCATCTCATGAAAGAGTTTTTGCACAACAACTTTTGAAACCAGCTCAACTTCCTGCAACAATTGAAATAATCGCACCAGATAGACGTTCTTCAGAATCGTCTCCATTTGATGTTCGGATTGATACGCAGGACTATGCTGCAACATTCAAAAACGCGCTTGATGGCCTTATAAGTTCTGGTTTAGCACTTTCAGACAAATTTTTTGAGGTACTTGGAGGTATAGCACAAAATTGTGCTTTTGCCCAATCCCACACAAATAATAGAAAGAATGATCCTAGACATGATGGCCACTATGATGTTTTTGAAACTGCAGTTCTTAGAGCACAACTTCAGATACTTCTTAGAAATGTTCATCTTCTTGCAGACCCCAGGTTTGAATCAATGCCTCAAGACATTGGAAATGTAGCAGTTCTTGCTAAATTAAGATTAAGTACTCAACACATTCTTCCTATTTCTGGAGAAATGTTTACCAAGTACGATGAGAAAAAAGGATATGTGCTTGCACCAGACATAACTGTGGAATTTGCAAGAACTGCAGAACGTCTTGCAAGAAATAATGGCATGTGGCATAACAATAGGCTTTATCCCCTCTTAACAGCAATGGCACAAGCAGTTGCTTTGCTTTCAAAAGAACACCCAATGGAAACATTAGATGCAAGGCTAACCCTTTTGAGCAGTGCAATTCAGCATGCATATTGGACAGGGACGAATAGGGCTGATGGCATTCTTAGTGAGCTAGTATGTACCTTTAGATCTGAAGAAGAACTAGCGGCACTTCGAAGAATAGTGTGTGATCCAAATTCAGGAGTACAACGAGAATTAACTGAGGAAGTCCAAAAGATTCTGAGCCATCAACGTAGAATATGGGCATAGTTCTAATGACTGGATTTTTTTTCCGACCTTAAGACAAACAATGTCTCAAAAAAGAAGCTTTGCTGGTCGATGACATCGGCCTTAAAGCCTTTTTTTGACAGAATTTGGATTGACTTGTCTTTATTATTTAGAGAGCTTTGTACTAGCAATAGAGTGCCGTCTTTCTTCAAATACTTATCGAACTTGGATAGGAATCTGTCTAAAACTAGCCGGCCGTCCTTTCCCCCGTCAAACGCCTTATTCAGTTCGCCCTTGACCTTATCACTTTTTTCAGTCGGCAGGTACGGGGGGTTGAAGAATATGGCATCGAACTTACCTTTCACTTTTGAAAAGAGATTACTGTAGAAGAAATGGGCATTCATTACGTTGTTTTTCTTGGCATTATGAATGGCATTTCTAACTGCTTCCTTATTGATGTCAACGCCGATCACTTCATTATCAGGATTGTTTTTCGCATTCGAGATTGCAACATAGCCTGAACCGCACCCAATTTCAAGGACTCTGCCTTTGAGATTCCTTGCATGTTTCTCCAGCAAGTAGGTGTCTTCCGCAGGCTCGTAAACAGAATCAAAGACATCAGACTCGATTGGCATGAAAAAAGATGGTTTGAAAGATTATTAAAAGATGGCCCTTATACATACAATCGAAAACTATGTCAAAACCAAAATCTGAACTTGTTCGTAAAGGATATACGAAAATTGCTAAAATATATCATGAACAGCGAGGCAGATACAAAAACAATGCTCTGTTAGCTAAATTCTCAAAACAACTTCCAAAGGGCAAGGTTCTTGATCTGGGTTGTGGTGCAGGCATTCCAATAGCCAAGTTTCTTATTGAGAAGGGATATTGCGTAGTGGGCATAGATTTTGCACATGGCATGATCAAACTTGCCAAAAAAAATGTTCCAAAGGCCAAATTTATAAGAATGGATGCAACAAAGATGAGATTCAGGCTGAATTCTTTCGACGGAGCAGTTTCTTTCTATGCTTTGATCCACATACCTCGTAAAAAACATGAGAGGATATATAAAAAACTCCACAAGATCCTCAAACCTAATGCGATTATATTCATCAATGCTTCTGGAATTGACGCAAACGGATGGGAGGGATATGAAAAGGATTACCTAGGAGTGCCAATGTTTTGGAGTTTTTACAGTCCCAAAAAGACATCCAAACTCATTGAAGATGCTGGTTTTGAGATAATGTGGAGCAAAATACTCAAACTAGGTGGAGAAAAACAGTTCTGGGTTTTGGCCAAGAACAAGAAATAGAAATAGGGAATTATAAACCTCCGTTTATAACAAACAGCTCAAACCGTTGTTTTTCATAAAAAACTGTGTTTTTAGACCATTTTCTCCGGCGTGAATACAAAGGTTTAAATATGAAAATTGCGTAATTATGAATGCAAGGTGAGTAAATTGGCTATTAAATCTAAATCCAAATCAAAACAAAAAACAAGCAAAAAGGCAACTGGAAAGAGCGTGGCGAAAGTAAGGGCAATTAAAACAAAGCTAAAGGCAAAACCAGCAAAGAAAAACGTTATCAAAATCGTAAAGGCTGTAAAGATCAAGGCTAAAACATCAAAAAACCTGAAGCTTGTAAAAGGAAAGGCGATTCTTAAGAAGCCAGAACCTCCAAAAATGCCGGATGAAAGGACATTGCAAAGGGAGAGGGACAAGCTCGAGCTGATGGAAATAGATAGATTGAACGTAGTTTTGCAGGATGCATATGCCAGACAATTGCTCATAGATCTTGCAGGAGAAAACTCATTGGAAATAGTTAGGAATTTCAAAGGACATCCAAGTGACGATGATATTGCAAAGAAACTGAAGATAAAAATAAGCGACGTTCGTGCAACATTAAACAAATTGCATAGCACAGGATTGGTAAGTTATTTCAGAGATAAGGACAGTGAAACTGGATGGTATTCTTACAGCTGGAAATTGAACAGGGCAAGAATAAAAAACTGGGTCGTTGGAAGCATTGAAAGCAAACATAAGGAATACCTTGAAAGCGGAGACCACTATTTCTGCACCGACTGCGGAATGGAAAGCATCACACCATTCGAAAGCGCAAGTGAATCCAGCTTCAAATGCACGAAGTGCAACAACGAAATGGATTTCCTTGACAAGGAAAGGCTTGAACAATTGATTAAGTGGAAGAAATAAATTAATTTTTTTATATCCTCTTTCTTTGAAAATTAATATCTAGACGAACTTCAAGTCCTTGACCATCTTCTCAAACTCATCAACAGTCATCAACTGTATAGATCCGTTCTCAACAGCCATTTTCACAAGAAGAATAGGCGGGTTTGGCGAAAGCAGATATGAATAAAACGCTTCTTTTGAGACAATGTCTTTGAAAATGACAAGATTTATGCCATCCCTTGATGACTTCAGGAGATTCTTAAAGAATGCAGGTAAACTGCCTCCGCTTTCGGACCAGATATGGACAAGCATTTCCTGGCCTACCGTAGTAATTTTTGTGTCGCAGGACTTCACTTCACCCATCCGGGTGAAAGGAACAGCATTATTAACACAAATATCCCTTATCTTCCTGAATATAGCAAGATAAACAGTTGTTTTCTTAGAAGCCAGTTCCCATGAAGAAGGTGCATAATAATCAAGGCATTCCTTCACGAGGCCTCTTGAAATAAGCGAATCAAGAACATATTCTGCATTGAAATCAGTTATATTCAATGACATGCCTCCATGGTAGATAGTCTTGAAACTTTCCTTGAACTCAGTAATCGTAAGCGGGCTGTGGTTCCATTTGTAATCCTCATTGACCTTATTGAAAAGCTCAAGCACTTCTGAAGTCCTAAGAGGAACTTTGCTCCTGATAATAGGAGGGAAATCAGGTATATCTATCTGATATATTGGCTTGTCTTTCTTTGCAAAGTAATATCCAAGAATGAATATTCCTACTGCCAAAACAACAACAATTATGAATTCCGCCTTGCAGAATATGCCAACGCACGCGCTTCCGAAGGTCTGGGCAGTGACATCTTTTTTCACATTACCTATGGTAAATGTAAATATATGCTCCCCACTCGGAAGGCCGTCAGGAACATATTTGGAAACATCAACTTCCACATCAGAAACATCCTTAAAGGTGTATGTGCCGAATTTTCCATTGTCAGCACTCACCTTGAACTCGCTTGTCACCTTGAAAGGCTTTCCATCTTTCTTAATGGAGAAACCAGCTATTGTCCGCAGGTTGTTTGTACCTGTGTACGCTATATCTAGAAAAACGACCTTGAGGTAAGATTTCGCATACACATAACTTTCGTCATCCACAAGCTCTGCAATATATTCCCCGGAATCAAGGGCAACTGAAACATCTCCTGAAACAGGAGTTATCGTACTTACAGGACCTCTTGAAAATGGAGTCCTTTCACCAACAAATTCACCATTCTTTGTGATAACAAAATAGAGTTGTTTCTCTTCAGGCTTTGGATCCTTGAGGTCGGCATGCATCCTGATTCTGGAATCTGTTTGTTCTACTGAAACAATATATCCCCCTTCAGTTGTCAGATCCCCATTTACATTCTTAGCAAGGTGAAGTGTACGCACATCAAGGAACATTATGTTGCTTGAATAGCTTCGTATCTCAAAGCGGACATATTTATCATCACCATCAAAAGTATTGGTGAAAAAATCAGTAATACCATCTTCTGATTTGTTGAAATAATAATATTTGTTTTCAATAGAGGGTTTCAGCCATGCAGCATCATAAATTATCTTGGATATGTCTTTTGATGCAAGAGCTGGGTCAGGGCTTCCATTAGAGATCCATCCTGAATCAAGGGTTTGAGGAAGGAATAATATGTTACCCTGGCCATATTTGATCAGGCTCACACAACCATAAAGAGAAGATGAACCTCTGACATCATATAATGAATCATATAGCCCAAGACCAGAACATGTCGGCCTTGAGGCAGTGAATCCTACGGAGTTTGTTTTTAGGGCATCAGGAGTCTTGACAACAACGCCCTGGCCATCTGAAGAGGTGCGTAACATTTGGTCAAAGTTGTTTCCAATATAAATTATGACTGAGCCTTTTGAAGTAAGGCTTTTGAGAAGCCCTGAATCCCCAAGGAACTCCTCTGGTATCTGGCCTGAAGGTACGATGATCATGGCGCCTGCAGGCATGGAATGGAGGTCTTTTATCGAAATCTTGGTCACATGCATCCCCATAGAATAGAGATCATTCTTAAGGTCAAAAAAGAATTCATCAAACGAATCTGCCTGATATCTTGCACTGTCAAGTACGAATATCTCAGATGGCAGATACTGATCATAAACGGAGATGTTAACACTATAACTATCAATATTAGAGGACTTATGGTCAAGGCGGACATAGCCTATGTTTTTGCTATTAGTCCTATCTCCTGCAGTTATGATTCCCTTGTCAACAATGGAACTATCAAAATAACCCCTTACAATGACTTTAACAGGCTCGTTGAAAGAGGAGATTGTCTGGACATAAAATGCAAAGCCGGCATATACTAAAATGAAAGCAATGATTATTGCTCCAAAAAGAAGCTTGAAATTGAATCCATGATGGGCACTGGGTGGAGTAATAAAACCTACTACTGCTTTGGGCTTTGGCTTTGGCTTGAACATCTTTGAAAGTGAATTCTTCAACTGCTCGCCTAGGCTGCGTTTGACTGGCTTGTAGATTTGGGCATTTTCGAATTTCTTCTTTACCTCGAACCTGTACGATTTCTTTGAAATCCTGAGTTTTGTAACATCCACCATAGCAATCCTTCTAGTTTATTTCAGGAGCTCCAGGTAACCTTCGCTCACGAGCTTGTTCAGTGCTGATTCTACCCTTGTCTCGATTACCTTGTTCACCTTTGCGAACTCATATACATTCACTTCACCATCATGCTCTAGCACCCAATTCTGAAGCCTTGCCATAATCGCCTCATCTGAAAGCCCCTCAAATTCATTAACCACAAGCGAAAGTTCATCATTTTTCGATTTGAGCTCAAAATTCCTATTGTTCAGCGCCTGAATCTCATCCTTCATCCTCTCATTTTTCTTCCTGAGAGTATCAGCCTCTGCCTTAAGGCTGTCATAAGAGGTATAAAGCTTAGAATAATCAAGAGTCACAGATTCTGCAATTGAAGTGAGCGATTCTTCGATGAGCTGATAGACTACTTTATTGTCCACTGAATAATATTCGCCCACAAGGCTGAGGATATTCAGGAAATACCTTATCACATCCATCTTTCTTTTAGCAGGAGAAATTTCAGGAGTAATGGAATATATAACTTCAACTTCATTCTTACTTATCTGGATTATCGAAAAAAGATAAGGATTGTTGTTGATATCCTTACTTTCTACATAAGCTGCATTCACCTTGTCTGTTCCAAGAGCAACTTCCAAAAATGAAACTGTCCTCAAAATCTCGGCCACGTTACTCAAAGATTTTTTCAGCACCACGCCTTTTATCTTGAACCCGCCTACTGAAGGTTCCCCCATTCTTTTCTGGTCAACCATGTCAAACACCCTTGATTTTTCCTGCGCCTTCTATTGCAGGCGTGTATCTAAAGATAACTCCAAAGGCAAGCAAAAGCACCCCCAGGAACAGAGAGGCAAACACATCAAGAAGATTGAGTCGCCCTGAAAGAAGCGGGATTCCTATCAATACTAATACAACTATCGCGGCAATGGCTGAAACAAGCACCATATCTCTTTCAAATTTCTCCCTTTTCTTCCTGTAAGACTCAAAATCTTTCTTGCACACATACAGTCCATTGTTCTTTGCCACCTTCAAAAAAGACTTCATAGACCTGATGGCTTTGATGACCACATCTATCTTTACCTTCTTCGCCCCTGAATTCGAGCCTTTTACTTCTTTTTCGCATATGATGCAGACTTTCATGTTCAATCCTCCAGGACTACCTGAGTTATGCCACTGCTGGAAAAATCGCTTTTCTTGATGTCTACTTTTCCAAAGACATTTATAAGTGTGATGTCATCTATGCCCGCTTCCTTGAGAAAATCGCGGATGTCTCGTCTTGAAACTCCAAATCGCTCAAGCATGAGAACAAATGAAATTACATCCACATGGCTATTGTTCCTTTCAAAAAGCCTTGATGCCTCTTCCATCCTTTCTTCTGAAAGACCATATGCTCTTAGCCGTCTCCTGAAATCATCCTTGAGCATCTTTATGCTGTTTGTCAATTCAGACACCTCCGCTTCTGGCTTTTGCAAAAATACTGATTATTACACGATCGTCAAGCCCTGATTCCTTCAGAAGCTTTGAGATGTTTTGCCTTGCTATACCATACCTCTCAAGCATAATGACAAATTTAACTACTCCTAGGTGCCGTTTCTCCTTCTCAAATGCAGAAATCGTTTCTTTGACCTTGTCAAGATTCAAACCATATTGCACGAGTTTCCTTGTAAGCTCTTTCTTAAGGAATGCCACCCTCGTATTGAATTCCATCTTTTTCTTCTGCTCAGGAGTAAGTGCCAGTTCTAAGTCAAGGAAATATTCCTCTGCAGGCTCTTCACCTTCGATTTTACTGATCAGGAATGTTGGGGGATATTGGGTGGGCGTAGTAAAGGCCATATTGACTGCACATTCCCCTACACCGAATTTCGAGATTGCATTTCGCATATAATTGCTGAAGTTTAATGTAGATTGTAAATAATCCAGATACTTATCGAACTTTATCTTCAAGATGAATGTTGTTCCAACGTTGGAAAAAATGGCCTCATTGATGTCTGTAGGATTTTGGGATGCCACTATCATGCAGAAATTATATTTACGGCCCTCTCTTATTATCATGACTGCATCACTCTTCTCATCACCAGCTATTTTCCAAGCCTCATCAAGCACGATTATAAATTTCACTCCTTTTTTGGATTCCCATCCTGTCAGCCTCATCTTCTCCTTAAGGAACTGTAGGATAGTAAGTGCGCCTAATGCCCTAAAGGTTTCATCAGGCAAACCAGACAAATCAAGATCAACAAGGCCGGAAGTAGTTATTTCATCAAGCGAAACTGTGCTCTGCTGCGCAAAGAAATCCTCTCCGCTTCTAGTGAATTGTTTTAATCTGTAAATAGCATTCTCGAGTTCAGCAGGGAATTCATATGTGCCCAGAGTCGCCTGCTCCTTCAGTTCATTGACAACGTCTCTTAAAGTCGGGGGCGTAAGGCCTTTTCCCAGCTCATCCTTCTGGTCATTCCGATCCATCTTGTATTTTGCCTTTATGTATGCTTTTTCCAAAGCCTGTTCTGTCAGCCTTTTTTGCTCAGGATATTGATCAATATCTGTAAGTATACCAAGGGTCCTCATTATCTGTTTTATCCTATTATACGGCTTCATGCCTCCAAGATCAAGAAGGTTGAGAAACGAGCCTTTTCCCAGAGAGATGATTTTCCCGCCAGTCTGCCTTACCCAGTCCTTATACTCCCCAGCCCAATCGATTATAAGTGCGTTCGCATTCCATACGTAGGATGACCTAAGAAGAAAGGTTTTTATGAAATAACTTTTACCTGAACCTGAGATACCTACCACTGCAATGTGCGGATTTG
Organism: Microcaldota archaeon; assembly: GCA_043827025.1. Classification (GTDB taxonomy): domain Archaea; phylum Micrarchaeota; class Micrarchaeia; order Anstonellales; family Bilamarchaeaceae; genus DATDTS01. The sequence goes on along the minus strand of JBDRPL010000009.1, from coordinate 59,840 downwards.
CAACATTTTCATAGGACCAGTAAAAAGGAACATTAAATATCTTTGTTCTTCCCACATAAACGGAATTGAGCGGGTCGGGAAACACTATCTCTATAGGGGGCTCAGGAGGATGCACAAGAAGATTCCTCCTTGCAAGATCCACGTTCTTGATTTTGCTTAGATGCAATTTTCCGCCCAACATATCTTACACCAAGTTATCCTGTAAATCCTGCGGTTTCGCAGGGAAGAAAGATTCCCATTCAAAGCATTTCAGCATCTGGTCTCCAGTAAGCTGCTCCACTTTCACATTAAGTGCATTTGACAATAGAGTCGTAAGTTCATTGGCCTGCGCCTTCACATTTGCAATTGCAGCATCCTTGCTAACTCCAACTGCGCAGGTCATTGCTGTTGCAATTACACCAATAGGCTTTTCACCGCGTATGAGTTTGTCAAGCTGGCCATCAAACATCGAAATCTCTTTCTCAAACTTGTCGATCCTCAATACGTCCTGTTCGCCCTTTTCCCTCTCTCTTTGGAGCCTAAGCTGGGCTTCTGCTCTCCTAGTATCTATTCTTTTCCTTTCTTCTGTGATATCTTCGACATACACTAAGTATGAGATTTTTGTGACATATTTCAGGTTCGAAATTGCCCTTTCGAAAAACTCATTGTATGCGATATTCTGCTCATTGGACTTTTCCGAGGCGGATTCAAATATCTCCAGGCTAAGGAATGCTGAGGCATAATATGCACCATTAACATTCTTCACAACCACATCCTCTGAAGGAGGTATCTCATAGGAATTCTCAAACTGAACCACAGTGCCGGTCCTTTTCGTGATTGCAGGTATCACAATGTAACCAAACTTTACAAAAATTACCGCAAAAAGCGCGCCCATCCCTGCAAATATTGCGCCTATCATCCCTAAAAGAGGGTTTGTACTAGGGCCTGAAGCATTTATGAGGCTAAGGAAAAAACCCAGCACGCCAATTGCAACAGAACCATAAATAAGTGTTTTCTGGCTTACCATCACGTATCACCGATCATTGGTGAAAATATGGAATTGTAGGTTTATAAATACGCGTCTTTTTTCACTCGTTCTGCTATTCGATTAATCAAATCCAATGGCTTTCAGCTTATTGATTACTGGCTTTGAATCTTTTTTGTCGATTATGCCAATTGCCTGCGCCATGCCATTCGCAATAACCCAAACCAATAAAAACATGCCCGGATCAATAGATAATTATGAACACCAAACTATTGATAATCGGACTTTTGGCAATGGCAATACTGCTTGCAGGATGTATCCAAGGAGAATCTGCTTCTGGGAAGGCGACTATTGCCAAGAAAGTCACGCCAGTTGTAGGGGACACGAAAATAACAGTACAGCCAGCATCAAAGAAATTGATGACTATCGATATCCTCACAGGCAAGAAATGCACTGTAAACCCAGGCCAAGTAGATGGCGTTGACGAATGGGGAAAGAAATGCATGCCTGTGGTCAATGAATTAGGCAAGATGTGCATTGTAAACGTAGGGGCAGTGGAAGGCCTTGACGAGTTGGGCAAAAAATGCAATCCGATTGATAAAAAGTTATACCCAGGACTCAACTGACAATAGAAATCCCTTTATTCTTTCCTTTTTCTAATTCTAATTGAAAGTGAGTATATTGAAACCTAAACAGAACCTGAAGATATACATAACAGGCGCTAAGGGAAGGCTTGGAAAGACAGTCTTAAAGTTGATTCCAAATGCCATTCCTGTTAATCTTCGCGATTCGAATCTTGATTTGAAACAGACTTTCAAAGGCGCAAATGCAGTGATACATCTTGCAGGCTCCATGAAATTCAATGACAAGAAAGAATTGTGGCATGCGAATTACGGATTGACGAAAAGGATTTGTGATTCCATTGACCCGAAAAAAACACGGATAATCTATGCAGGTTCCATATCAGTCTATGGCAAAAAACTTGCGGAACTCCCTGCTAATGAACAAACAAGATGCAGACCTGACAGCGAATATGCAAAGAGCAAATATGCAAGCGAGCAGGAAGTTTTGGAAGGCAAGGGAAATGTGGTGCTTAGGATTGGAACGATATATGGTCCTGGTTTCGAAGATTATTTCAAGATGATTGAATATATTTCAAAGAGCAGGATGCCAATAATTGGAGATGGAAAGAACCATCTTCCGTTTGTGCATGTGGACGATGTTGCACGAGCAATCGCAAACTCAGTAAATGCAAAACCAGGAGTTTATGTTGTTTGCGCTGACCCGATAACTCAAATAGAAACACATGAGGCGGTTTGCAAAGCTCTGAGAATCAGGATGGAGCCGAAAAAAACAAGTGTGGCAATCGCCAAAGCGCTTTTCCTATTACAAGGCATGATAAAAAAGCTGATGAATAAAAAACAATTCCTTACTTCCGAGCACCTGAACATACTTGCCAACGACAGGTTTTTTAACTGCGCAAAGGCAAAGAAAGAACTGAAGTTCAAGCCAAGGAAGACACCCGAAGGTATAAAAGAAATGGTGAAGGAATACCTACACAAAAAATAATGAAAGGAGGGGATAAAATGGAATTTCAAAAAAATAAGTCGGTCCTTTTGATAGGATTAATAATTGCGATGCTGATGCTCAGCGGCTGTACCAGCACAAGCACAATAGATCAAAATGCACCTGCAACAACGGAAACAACAACCACTACAGATGGCACACAAACAACACCCCCAGTAACGACAACGCCGGTGACAACTGCACCCACATACGCGGATTGCGGCAAGATCTATGAAAAAACAGTTCCGCCAACAACAGATAACGACATCAATGCAAATTACTGCATCTATGAGAATTTACTTGCCTGTTCAAAGGCAAAGGTCACAGAACCAGATAAGGGGTTGGACTTCACTATAGAAGGCCCATCAGGTGACGGATGCATGGTCAAGGTACAATATGGCCCTGCTGACAACATACAGATGGAAGACCAAAAAGCATATGCTGGAAAATACAAGAAATGCACACTTCCAAACCCCGTGATAAATATGATGAGGGGAGGAGATGCAGAAAACAAAAAGACAACTATATTCGGCATAGAACTCATCATGATGATGGAGGGCTATGATGATCCTGATACTCAGGAAGCAATAATGCTCAGCTGTGAAGGAGATATGCCAGGACTCTCCGGATAAGCATATCTTTTTTTATTTTTTTTAAACGAAAGCTTTGGCCAGAGATAGTATTAAAAATTATCAACGAATACTAGATATCACATGGAAACCCGAGTTCTGAAAAGAGAAAACAAATACTACTTGGAACTGCCAGATGAACTTGGATCTGATGTTGAATTTTTCAAACTTAAGGACGGGTTTTATCTGCTAAGCAAAAGGCTTGGAAATGTGGAAGTAGTAAAGCAAAAAACAGGCGATGTACTTCTCAACCATGAGGAAAAGACATTAGTATTGAAGTTGCTTGCATTTAAGTTCGAAGACAGGGTCCCTCCAAAGATAGACAAGACGCTCAATGACACAGAAAGAAAGACGCTTTCAGGACTGTTGTCAAAGAAACTCATAACAGTCTACCAAAACAAGAAATATCCTGATGGAGTATATAATATAACTGACAACATCTTCAATTTTGTGAAAGGCCAACAAACAAACGGACCCCTAGTAAAACCTGTTGTACAAGGAGAAAGAAAATCAGAGATGCCAGGGGATTTCGTATTGGAACTCAAAAAAAAAGGCTACCTCATACTAACAGACAGCAACCAAGCATATGCGTTCTCGCAGAAAATGAAGAGTGAAAAATCTAGTATACTCGCAGTCAAAGGATTTGACCAGAAATTCTACGCTGCCACTAAAACATATTATGAAAAAACCTCAAATGCGATAAAGAAGGCACTTGGAGAAGGAGATTGTGATGCTGTTGGAATTGGAAAGAGGTGCAATCTTGAAGCTGATGCTGTCACAGTGATTTTAAGGTTCCTTGGCGAAGAGGGGGAAGTAATAGAAAAGAAGAAGGGAATGTTTAGTTTGGTATAGTTTGGCGAGAGCATGATAATCAAAGATGAAATTTACGGGACTATTTCTTTTTCAGAAACAGAAAAGCGATTGATAGATACTGCAGAATTCCAAAGGCTACATAGGATAAAACAGATGGCACTCACCTACCTTGTTTATCCAGGAGCAACACATACGAGATTTGCCCATGCGCTCGGCACAATGCATCTGACTTCACAGATAGCAGACAAGCTTCAGATAGGCAATGAAGAAAAACAAGAGCTGAGGCTCTATGCATTACTGCATGACATCGGCCATCTTGCATTCTCACATGATTCTGAAAAAATATTGAAAACATACCTTGGAGATCATGAAAAAATCGGAGAACAAAAAGTTTGTAAAGAAGAAATAGCAGACATATTAAATGAAAATCATTCTGCAAAAGAAATATGGAGAATAGGTGAAAGCAAGAAAGGTGAAATAGTTACATCAGACCTTGGTGCTGACAGGATGGATTATTTGACAAGGGACGCCCACAATACAGGAGTTGCCTATGGAATAATTGATACTGACAGGCTCACCCACACGCTCTGTATTGAAAACGGCGAACTTTGTATTGAAGAAAGGGGGCTGGAAGCTGCCGAGACATTGCTGATTGCAAGATTCATGATGTTCTCTACCGTTTATCTGCATAAGACGACCAGGATAGCGGCTGCAATGTTCCGCAAAGCTGTTGAAATGGCAATTGAAAACAAGGACATAAATGCGGAAGAATTCCTAGGACTTGGGGATGACGAGGCATTGATGCTTCTGAGAAAAACAAGCGGAAAGGAGTTTGTTGAAAGAATACTAAACAGAAAGTTGTATAAGGCAATCAAAGAACTTGACTCGCTTCCGAAGCAAAAATTCGGAAATGGAATGATAATCGATTTGCCTTACCCTGAAAAGGGGATAGATTTCAAAGTCAAAGCAGGAGACAAATTGGTTCCAATAACTGAATTGTCTGAATTGATTAAGGCGCTTAAATTAAGCGGGGCAAAAAGAAATAAGATACTTGTTTTAGAGGCCAGAGATTGATTAGTTGATTGGAATTTCCACTCCTGCCTGCACATTTCCTGCCAAAAGCTCTTTCTTCTCTGGATTTGTCATTCCAAAAACCTGCAGGAAGAAATTTGCTACTTTTGTTTTCCAGGTTAGTTTTACTGTTCCTCCTAGGTTAGGATAATCTTGTCCATCAACCATTGGAGCTATTGCTGTTGGTGAAATAAGAACTGGTCCAATGGGAAAATCCGCGCCTGCAAAAACAGGGGTTGCACCTGCAACATCTCTTTCTCCACCAGCTTGCAAAGTCACTTGTCCTAAGGGCAAATGAAGCACTCCGCCAAATGCACGTTGTCCACCTAAGAACTGATATATCTGAGCATAGGTTGTTGCACTCAGACCAAAAGGAAGCGGAAAACCGAATGAAAGACCTGCCCGTTCAAGCGAAGTGTTACCTTTTCCAAGTTCAGAAACAACAGAAGTACCTAAACCAAGTGAAAAATCCCTTAAACTGAAAGTCGAATCAAATCCTATTCCTACTTTCTGTCTTTGTTCTCTGTTAGTTTGATAAAAAAGTTGTGCTGCAGTTCCTCGAGTTAACGAGAGCTCGTCAGCTTTTGCCTTGAATGGAAAACATAATGCTGCGATTGTTATTGCTGCTACAGTCGCAGTTGCAATCTTTGTTATACGATTTCTTGTTTTCATATAAAAACACCTTTTGATTTTTATTATGACATATGGAATACTTAAATAATGTTGGTGGCATTTATCACCATAAGAAAAACAGTAAGAATAAAAACAAGGTGGAATATAATGAATAATATGAAATACCATGTAGTCTTGGAAAAACAAGAAGAAGGCGGATATACCGTATATGTTCCTGAACTTCCAGGTTGCATCTCACAAGGAGAAACAAAAGAGGAAGCATTCGCCAACATAAAGGAAGCTGCAGAGGTATACATGGAAGAGATAGAAGGTTCCAAGCTTCGATCAATCCTAAAGAACATTACTGTCGTAGAACCATCCGCATTCTCTTCGTGAAGATATGAAACTGCCAGTTATAAGCGGTGCAGAACTTACCAAAGTGGCAGTAAAAATCGGTTTTGCAATAACCAGGCAAAAAGGCAGCCACCTTATTCTAAAAAAGGAATCTGTACTTCTCGTTATCCCTCAGCATAAGGAACTCAAAAAAGGAACCCTTTTGCAAATTCTGAGAGTCATGGGCCTTTCGAAGGAAGAACTTATTGCATTGTTGTGAGAAACATGTATGAGAAAATATTAGAAGAACTCGGTCTTGGCCAAAATGAATCCAAGGTCTATGAATCACTCCTGTCATTGGGAAGCTCTTCAATAGAGCAAATGGCGACCAAATCAAAAGTCCATAGAAGAAATATCTATGATGTGCTTGCCAAACTGCTGGAAAAAGGGCTAATATCTGAAACATTTATTCACAACCGAAAAGAGTATCACGCCATTCACCCTTCTCGGCTATTGGATTTGATACAGGAAAAGGAAAAGAAGCTAAATGAGATACTGCCGGATTTGGAAAAGAAATTCAATAGGTATGAAGAAGACGAAACGGCTTATGTCTATAAAGGAATCAATGGTTTCAAGCAGTATTTGCAGGACATACTTGACACTGGCGAGACTGTTTATTTCATAGGGGCAAAGGCATTCTGGCTTGACCCAAGACTCAAGCATTTTCTGGTTAAGTTCGACCAGGAGCGGAAAAAAAGAGGAATTGAGTTCAGGCACATTTTCGATTACGAAGTAAAGGAGCAGAAACCAGAGATATTGAAACTGGTCGACAAACCGTACAAATTCTTTCCGAAAAAATATTCGAGCCAGACTGCAGTTGACATATTTGGCGACCGAGTAGTTACATTTGTAGGTATCGGGCCAGGCCAATTAGACGAAGAGCCGATTCAATTCGTGATGAAAGGCAGAAAACTGGCTGATGGATATAAAAAATTCTTCGAGTTTATGTGGGACCAAATAAAGGATTAGTAAAAATTCATCCCATCACAAGCATGCTTGCTATTTTTACGACTCCTACAAAAACAAGTGTTGCCAGGATTACAACCCTCGGATCTATCTGTATGCCTGCAAGCTGTTCATTTGCTGCGATGCCTACAATACCTGCTGAAGTCATTGGCATTGATACGCTTTGTGATTTCCAAGACATGACATTACCTCAATAGTATAAGATAGATTCAAATAATATATAAACTTTGGCTTCATTTATACCTCCATGGTCGAAATCCACAAAATAAAAGACATAAAGACGAAGAATCCTACTGTTATTATCGGTTTTCCAGGCACAGGCCTTGTCGGAAGCGTGGCAGCAAGCCAGATAATCGACAGTCTGAAGCTTGAGTTCGTAGGCTATATAACAAGCGAAAGCTTTGCACCACTCGCAGCCATCCATGATTATGTTCCACTCCCAGCAGCAAGAATACATTATTCAGAACAATACAACCTAGTAGTCATACTTTCAGAAATGTCCATACCAGTTGCAACCTCAATGGAACTTGCCCAAAAGATATACGAATACATGACGTCCATAAAAGCCAAGGAAGCAATCACACTTGGAGGCATATGCATGCATGAAGGTGAGGACAAGATATATGCAATATCCACAGACCTAGGCAAGGTCAAGGAACTGGAAAAGAAAAAGATAGCCAACTCAATAAAAGAAGGTGCAACCACAGGAGTCGCAGGAACTCTTCTTACAATGGGAACAGTCCTGAAATTTCCAGTACTTTCAATACTTGCAGAATCATCCCAGGACGAATTGGATCCAAAGGCAGCTGCAAATGCCATATTAGCGCTATCAAAAATACTGAACATAAAAATTGACATAAAAGAGCTTCAAACAGAAGCCAAAGACATGGAAAAACAGATGAAAAACAAGATGATAAAATCCAAGATAATCTCCAAGAAGCCTACTGGGTCCATGTATGGATGATGTATTATGGAAGATATCTATATCGTTGACACAGTTTTCATATTCATAATGCTCCTCTTTGTCATAGGAGGGGCATACTTGATGTACCGCTACTCAAAAAGGCAAAAGAATGTCGAGGCGTATAAGGGAGAGTATGCATCAAAAACATTGTTCCGCCCTTTCAGGCCTGGAATGACCTTCTCCCAAAAAATCACTTCATTCCTTGTTTCAATTTATTTCTGGATAATTGGGCTTGCGTTCATAGGAATTTATGTCTATATGATTTCAATAGACCTGCCAAACACAAGAGAGGTGATCTTCACTTTTGTTGCTGCCGGCGCAATCGCTCTTGCATTTTCTTTTGCATACGCAGTCATAATGTGGATAATTGATTCAAGGGAAAGAGAGCCTTTGAGATTCGTGCCTACATTATTCCTCCTAGGTTGTATCGCAACATTCATCTCAGCTTTTGCAAATGATTTCGCTGAAACAGAATTAACAGCTGTTTTCGGAACAGTCATTGCAGGAGCAATAGTGATCTCAATCGCAGGCCCAGTGATAGAAGAAATAATCAAGGGAAGCGGAGTTATTGTGATGTCTTTCCATCACGAAATGGATGACATGATGGATGGCATACTTTATGGTTTTATCATAGGTGTGGGATTCTCTTTTATGGAAAACTGGGGATATTATACATTTTATTCTCCATTTGAAATCGGGCTTGTGCCATGGCTTAGCCTGGTGGGTTTGAGGATATTCGGAAGCGGTTTGCTCCACGGGGTTTTCACTGGAATAACGGGTGGAATCGTGGGCCTTATACGAAAGAACAAAGATCCAAATGATGACAAGTACCTTCCTTTTGCAGTCATACCTGCAATAATAGTGCATATGGCCTACAATACTATCACGAACCTGGGAGTTCTGCTTCAGGTTTCAGGAGAAACGATAATAGGAATACTCGTGGTGTTTGTAATCTTCCTCGTCTGGGTATTCTCCAAGGTCATCAAAAAGGCGCTGAAGCACAAAAAGAACAAGCCATTGAAATTCATGGGTGACGACTAGCGCAGGAAATTGAATGAAGTCATTTTAAAGATGCAGCCAAGTCATCCCTTGTGTCAGCAATCTGTTTCAAAATCTTGGCACCCTCTTTTCGAGAGTAAATCAATGAAAACGCCTCTAAAACAACATCAAGAATACGGATAATGTCAAGAGAACTTTCTGATCCAGTAGTATGTAAGGAATCAACAAGATGGTCAAGCATTTTTATTTTTTGTTTGGGAGAACATAATGTCCTCAATGTCGAATCCGCATCCATTGCCGCTCCAGAAGGCGTATTGGCATAAAGAGCTAACTTACTTTTCAGAAAAACCTGATAGTGCACAGTCTTTGATATGAATTGCCTGATTTTATTAATTGCAAAGTTTGGATCCCGACCTAGCGACTTAAACCGAATAAAGATCAGCAGTGCACTGAAAATAGAATTAAATTGATTCGCATAGTCTCTGGAAATTCCAGTACCCTTTGATACCTGCAAATGAGATCTGCCCATTATATCTTCAGGTCGTGGGGGATGATCCCGGATAACACACATAATGTGCGACTTGGGTAATCTTCTTGGCCCTTGAAGTTTGTACATAAAATAACATTAAATACAATGTTATTTAAAACTTTCGCAAAAAACGTATTGCGCTCTTCATGTGCGACAGGGGCATCAGCTGTTTCGGCTTGTCGAATGCACCGTAAACAACCGGCCCGAAACCAAATGAAGGCGCAATCCTACCATAGACATAAGATTCATCATGGCCATGAAGATTGCGGAACTTGACTTTTGAGTCATTGAATTTTCTGACAAGAGACTTCCCAAGCTTTCTTGAAACCTGGTTGGCATAGCAATCAACATAGCAGTGAGTCTTGTCTGAAATATCAAAAAATTTTTTATAGTTCTTGTTTAGGTCCTGACCTTTGTGGACCCGTATCTGCCTAGGATAAGTAACGTCAATGGCAATGCAAAAATCTGGTTCTATATTCCTGCGCTTAAGCTCAGTAACCACTTCCTTGGCACTGCGGGAGAAAATTCTCGGGCAATTCCATTTGACTTCCTCAGAAGCTGTAAAAACGTAAATCGCTGTGCCTTTTTTCGGCTTTTTGCTTGCAAGAACAAGATTGATGTGGCAACCTATACAATTATCCAAAACTCCAAAAACAGATTTGCGGCCCTTTTTATTAATTTCCTTGAAAACCGGCTTTTTTATCTTTGGATCAATATCCATGTGCGAAGAAAACAAGGCAACTGGCCTGCCTTTCCCTTTTTCCACCCAAATGTTCATATGGGAATCCACAATAGGCTTGCAGCCTCTTTTTCTAAGCTCATTCAAAATGTATGCGTGCCGAGAACCTTCGCGCTTATCACCATTGTAATTGCGCAAAGCAATGCCTTTGAGCTGATCCATTTGTATAAACTACAATAGGAGCATATAAAAAGCTTATTTTTGTGGATTGTTGTAAAAAAATGGATACATCTGCAAAAATACCAAAATGCAAATAAATATTTGTCCCCCAATATAGATATGAATGGCAACAATCATAAAAAAACATTGAAAATACTGTTTGTTTCAATTGATGCGCTTATAGGCGATATGGCTTGGGCCATCAAAAAAGAAGGCCATGAGGTAAAATATTACATTAAAGAAGAAGACCAGAAAGATGTTTGCGATGGATTTGTAGATAAAGTTGACAACTGGAAGGAACATGTGGACTGGGCAGACCTGATTGTATTCGATGATTTTGGATTTGGCGAAGATGCAGAGAAACTAAGAAAATCAGGGAAACCTGTAGTTGGAGGAAGCGTTTATACTGACAAACTGGAGATGGACAGGGAATTTGGCCAATCCGAGATGAAATCAGTTGGCATAAACATAATCCCAAGATGGAATTTCACCAATTTTGACGATGCAGTGGAATTCATTGTAAAGACTCCTGATAGGTATGTGTTAAAGCCAAGCGGAATAGCGCAGAACGAAAAGGAACTTCTGTTTGTCGGACAGGAAGATGATGGAAAAGACATCGTAGAGATGCTTGAAAGGTACAAGAAAAACTGGGGCAAAAAAATAAAGGAATTCCAGATACAGAAACACATCTCTGGTGTCGAAGTTGCAGTGGGAGCATTCTTCAATGGCGAGGAGTTCCTTTACCCAATAAACATAAATTTCGAACACAAAAGAATGTTTCCCGGGGACATAGGACCAAGTACTGGGGAGATGGGCACTTCGATGTTCTTCACCAACAGAAGCCCGCTGTTTGATGCGACACTACTAAAGATGAAAGAGAAACTGGCAGCATGCGGCTACGTTGGATACATAGACATAAATTGCATCGCCAACTCACGAGGAATATATCCTCTTGAATTCACAAGCAGATTCGGCTATCCCCACATAAGCATTGTCATGGAAGGCGTACTGAATGAATGGGGCACGTTCCTCTACGGCATGGCCAAAAAAGAGAAGCCAGAATTAAGGACTAAAAGGGCTTTTGAGATAGGAGTTGTGATTGCAGTGCCTCCATTCCCTTTCAATGACCCTGAATCCTTCAAAAGATATTCAGAAGATGCATCCATAATCTTCAAGAAATCCAATATGGACGGAGTCCACCTTGGAGATGTGAAACTGGTTGAGAATGATTGGAGGCTTGCAGGCAACTGCGGCTATTCACTCATAATAACAGCTTCCGGAACCACCATGGAGGAAACAAGAAGGCTGGTCTACAACAGGATAAAGAACATAATTATACCAAACATGTTCTACAGGACAGACATAGGCGCCAAGTGGGCAGAAGACAGCGACAGGCTGGCCATGTGGGGATATTTGTATTAGTCTCCAGTCTAGAGTCCAGCGTCTTGGATCATGGGTTTCCAGTTTCTGGCTTTTTGGTAAGGACATATGCAGATGGAAGAGAAAGACCGCCATGTTCATAATCGATTGTTCTAATCTCAAATCAATGTGACCGAAGGGACCCCACAGCAAGCTGATAGGGTATGCCCCATTCGGTCACAGCTTTGATGAACTGGATTTCACTGCAAGCAGCGGGGTATGGACCCAGTTCATCAAATAAATCCATAAGCCTGGTCATTTCAGGTCGATTACACATTCCTGGAAAAAGAAGAACTCCGCCCGGAGACATCACCGAGGCCAAATCCGTCAAATGATCTATTAAAACCTGTCCATGCAGATAATCCACTGCACAATTACTGAAAATAAAATCTATACGTAATTTCATCCTTCTGAAGTATTCTGCAAGATGTTCTTTGACAAAGAAGAGGAATTTGACTCCTTGAATTTCATTCCATTCGGAGTACTAAAGGTCACCATAGCCAAAAATAAGGGCTCTTCCCTTGATTTCAGGATCTTCTGCCAAAGTTCGAACCGCAGTTCCCCTGCCGCAACCCCAGTAAAGGATAACCGGCATGATTACTTGAGACACAAGAGTTCTGCAGTGAACCGAGATTGGAAACTGCTGAGCCATTTCAATTTCATCAAGTTTTGTACGAGTTACACCCCAATGATCATCATTAGGCAAGATGAAGGGGCATCTACCAGGAAAAAGATGCATTTTTACTTCTATGGCAGTGGGCCATCGGATATGAACTTCGTCTCTCATCTCAGCATTATCAGATGGAACCTTAGCGCCTCTCCTCTGGTGCCAATGCCTGCCGAAGACATGGCCTGGGATGCCAAGTACATTTGGCTTTTGAAAACCATGCCTTTCTTTTCGATAACGCATCTGCATAAATTAATACCATAATTAAACATATATGATAATAGACTTAAATGTTTGCAAAAACGCAATTGAAACCGGATTGTACATCTTTTATTAATTGTTCGTAGGTATTTTTATCTTCTGCATGCAGGGGTTGGATTGGCCTATTGGTCAATGCCCCCTGCTCACTTCGTTCGCAGGGGTGGCAGAGCTCGGTCAAACGCGCTGGACTTAAGTCTGCCTTTTTAGGAAAAAGGCAGCCCAAAAACACGGTTGCTAAAAAGCAATAAGACATCCAGTCTCTTAGTGAGTCCGCAGGTTCAAAAGTTTCCAAAACCGAAAACCGGGAACTGGAAACGGAATTTCCTGCCCCCTGCATTTATATTAGATCAGAGATCTTACTCCTGTTTAGCACGACTATGCCAAATTTGGCACGACCGATAAATCGACGCATCGATTTATGATCCATAAAACGGAACGCCGTTTTATCGGAGAATAGATCATCTCGCCGAGTGCTCTTCTGAGTAGCAGAGCATATAAAGGCTGCTCTATGAGACGAAAATACGGAATCCGTATGGAATAGAAACTATTTCTTAGCACGCGCCAGTTTAATCAGCTTCTTAATTTTGGAGGCTTTGCTTTTGTTGCTTGGATCCCCCTACAGTCGCATCCTTTTCAGGACAACTTAACACACGGTCACGGGCACACTCGTGAACTTCGTTCACGATGAGTGGGCATCCCCCTTGGGCTGTCATTAAAAATAGATGTGATAGCGCCTAATAAGAAAAGAAAAATAAAAAATAAGGATTCGAAACTCAGGACGCTAGACCCAAGACCTAAATCAGATGTATCCCATACGCCAATATCAAAGAAGCAAACACAAGTGAAACCGTATTTACTACTTTAATCAAAGCATTCAATGCTGGACCGGCCGTATCCTTCAATGGATCCCCAACTGTGTCACCAACAACTGCTGCCTTGTGAGCATCGCTTCCCTTGCCACCGAAGTTGCCATCTTCAACGTATTTCTTTCCATTGTCCCAGGCTGCGCCTGCGTTGCACATGAACAATGCCATGAGCAGACCAGATGCAATAACCCCTGCCAATAGGCCTGCAAGAGCCTCTGCACCGAACAGAAGGCCAACAACCAATGGAGTGAAGACTGCGATGATTCCAGGAACAACAAGTTCTTTCAAAGCTGTTTTTGTCGAAATGTCAACGCATCTTGCATAGTCAGCTTTTCCAGTGCCTTCCATCAATCCCTTTATCTCACGGAACTGTCTCCTTACCTCTTCAACAATCTCAAATGCTGCTTTACCAACAGCAGTCATCAAAAGGCTGGAGAAGATGAATGGAAGCGCTGCTCCGATGAACAGACCTATAGTAACCTGTGGCATCAACAGATTAATCACTGTCAAGCCCGTGGCTTCGCTGAAAGCAGCGAAAAGCGCAAGTGCGCCAAGTGCTGCACCAACTATGGCAAAACCTTTTGTCGTTGCCTTTGTTGTGTTTCCAACAGAATCCAGCTCATCAGTTATTTTCCTCACATTTGGAGGCAATCCGCTCATCTCAGCTATTCCACCTGCATTATCAGTGATTGGACCATATGAGTCAACTGCAATCACTATGCCAGACAATGAAAGCATTGCTGCTGCAGCAACTGCTATTCCAAACAATCCACCTACTGTGTACGAAATGGCAATTGCAATTACAATTAATAATACTGGAATTACAGTAGACTGCATTCCAATTGCAAGACCTTGTATGATATTTGTTCCAGCACCTGTTTTTGATGCTGCTGCGACCTGCTGCACTGGCCCGTATTCCTTTCCTGTGTAGTATTCAGTTACATAAAACATTATTCCAGTCACCAATGCACCCACTATGATTACAGGAAACAATGAAACGTCCCCTATGTAATTCAAGTATGCATATGACAAGATCAACAGGAACACTGCGCTTACGCCAATACCCATGTAAAATGCGCCCATGATTTTCTTGCTCTTTCCCAATCTGACAAATAACGAGCCAATTATGCTTGCGAGAACTCCCAATGCACCTATTGCAAGTGGAATCTCCATATTGTTAACCAGCGCACCGCCAAGAAGCATTGCTGCGATTATGGTGACAACAAATGATTCAAACACATCTGCTGCCATGCCTGCGCAATCACCAACATTGTCTCCAACGTTGTCTGCAATCACTGCAGGATTCCTTGGGTCATCTTCAGGTATTCCCTTCTCAACTTTACCAACAAGGTCAGCACCAACATCTGCTGCTTTTGTGTAGATTCCGCCGCCAACCCTTGCGAACAGTGAAATCAAAGATGCACCGAACCCATATCCAATCAAGGGAACAAGTGCTGCCTGATCTGCACCAAATGCAAAGTAAAGAGCAGAAAGGCCAACTAATCCAAGACCCGTCAATGCCATTCCAGTTACAGAACCGCCTCTGAATGCAAGGCTCAGTGCCTGATCCAGGCCAGAACTGGCTGCTTGAGCCACTCTTACATTTGCACGAACAGAAACCTGCATGCCGACATATCCTGCCAAAGCAGAAGATAATACTCCTGCAAGAAATGCAATTCCTGTATTGAAACTTATGAAATATCCAATTATTGCAAGCAGAACCACGACAAGGGGCAACAATGTTTTGTATTGCCTCATCAAGAAAGCATTAGCGCCCTCCTGTATTGCTTTGGATATCTGCTGCATCTTTGCGTCTCCGCTCTTTGCCTGCATCACTCCCCTTGTAAGCCATCCTGCATACAACAGGGTAATGATGCCAATTGCAAATGCTAAAGACAAAGCTAATGTTACCACTCTACCACCTCTGAAATTCTAGAATAGATTCAGACAGAACTATTTTAATACTTGCGATTCGAATCAAAAGCATGGATGTCATTGGAATTCTTGGATATACTGGGCTTGCAGTGGTATTGAGCTTCGTGCTTTTCAAAGTATTGAAGAGCATTGCCAAACTATTAATACAAACTGTGATTTCAATCGTAGGGCTCTTTCTGTGCTATTTCTTCGGGATACTTCCTATAACTGCAGTCACTGTAATTGTTGCAGCAATAGGCGGAATACCGGGTTTATTGATATTGATAGTATTGAAATTCATTGGAATACAGGTTTAAGTGCACAAGTATGAAAATCAGGTTTTTATTATGGGAATAAAGGATTTTGTTTTGGGAAAGCTTGCAGGGCTGGCCTTTTTAGTTGCATTTCTGCTGATATTTCTTGCAGTCACCGGAGCCATACTCCCGGACAAGCTTGTTGAGCTCAAGAAAGAGATCAAGGAATTTGTAAATGTACCACAACAAAATTCTGACGATTTTGATAAAATGTTGGATTCGCAGTTCGGAACAATAGGCGAGCAGATAGGACTTAACCAAATGAAAAACATTGTGTTCCCTGCAATAATCATACTTATAGCAATTGCCTCATTTTTGCTTTATCTTAAGAACAGGAATATTGCACTTACATTCACAGACATATTCCGCAGCTTTAGGAACAATTCCATAATGTATGTTGTCAGCATGGCGGTGCTTTGGCTTATAATCCCAATCATATTTGGCGCGATTTTCCCGAACTTTTTCTCAGATATCTCTCAGACATCGGAAAATAAGGCAATGGTTGCAAAGTTCCAGATAATCATAACGGACTGGACAAAAAGCCTTCTTGTGACTCTGATGATAGTATTCGCAGTTATTGGCGTTGCAAGCTGGGTGCTCATGAGGCTTGCAGAGAATAGGGCAAAGGAAAAGGAAATGCCTGAGTATTTGAAACGCGAAGAAAAAAAGGATGAAAAGAAAAAAGTGGAAGGCAAAAACCAGGAAGAAATTGAAGAGATGAATAAAAGTGAAGGGACAAATGAAAAATTAGAATAATCTGCCAATCAGGGAATTGAGCTTCTTTGCCTCATTCAATGCCGAAACTTCAGGCTTTTCTCCTGTTTTTTGATAGGCATAAGAGATTCCAGAAGAAGAATTTATCCTGTGTATCATTGGATTTGCTTTAATGGCATTGAGAACCATTTCCAAATCCCCACCTTGTGTTCCAACTCCTGGAATCAGGAATGGAATTTGTCCTTTTGTAATATTTATAATTGAATCGATGGAATCACTTGTTGCTCCAACAACCAAACCAGTTTTCCATTCAACTGCCTTTTTTGCTACGTGCGTGTATAGTTTTTCTCCTTTTGAATCAGCTATTTCCTGAAAATCATTCGAACCCTTGTTTGATGTTTTACAGAGCATGTAAACTGTTTTTCCTTCCCTCAGGAAGGGCTCGACTGAATCAAATCCCATGTAAGGCGAAATGGTAACAGCATCTGCACCCCAGAAATCGAATATTTCCTTTGCATAGGCCTTGCCTGTGTTTCCAATGTCTCCGCGTTTTGCATCAAGTATGATATGTGTTTTGTTTTTGTATTTGTCAAGCAAATGCTTTAGCTCTTTCAGGCCATCAAACCCATACTGAGCAAAGAAAGCATAGTTAGGCTTTATGGAAGCAATCTGGTGCTCGTTGAGAAGCGTGTCAATCATTGAACCGAAAAAGTTCGAGATTGAAACGCCAGACGGCATCTTCTCCTTTACAGGATCAACACCGAAACATAAAACAGTTTTGTTCTCCTCTGCAAATTTGATAAGGTTGGACGACATAGACTAGGATTTGGTCAGATAGGCTAAAAAAACTAAGCAATTACCAATGCTTTCCAGTTTTGATTTCCTCTCTGCCGTTCGCGGGTCATTTCCCTTCTTATCCGGCCTATTTTTCTATAAAGTTCTTTGTCCTGACATTCCGCTGCAGGCTACAGATGGCCCGGCGAACCTCTTGGTCCTGGGATTGGCATTAGTAAATATATTCCACAAAAGTATTATAAATGCAACTTATCTCCGCCACAGAAAGAAATAAAAGAGGAATAATAGATAGTTTAGCATGAAAAAGCTCGTTTTGTTACTATTGGTCATTGGAACACTGTTTGCAATTGATGGAACTGCAGCATTCAACTGCGGAAGCTGCTGCACAAAAGGCCAGACATATTCTGCAAATGTGGAAATAGTAAATGACCACAACGCTGCAATAAATATATATGCCATAGAACTCAGGCTGATGTCAAACAACCAGGTTTTCGGAACATGGACTGACCTAAATGGACAGCATATCTCAGTTGGTCTTTCAGGAACATACTTAGTAAGCGGATTACTCCCAAATGAGAATGACGCATATTATTTTATATGTGCCCAGTACGAGGAAATCGGAGGGACTCCAGGGAATACGCAATGGGATTGCAGCGGAACGAAAAGTGTGCATCTCTATGACTCAGAAGTAGAGTGCACATATAATCCGAGCGATAGAATTGAAACTAACGTCCACTTCAGATGCCAAGACGGATGCTGCTTCTCGGAAAGCACATACCTTGGAATTGCAGAGGTGACTAACAATAACCCATACAATGAAATAAAGGTAAAGAAAATCGAGCTGAAAACAAAGGATGGGATGCTATTTGGAAATTACACTGATGCAACAGGGACCAGAATAAACATGCTGGAAAATGACGCCTTTGAGATCTCAGGGGAATTGCCAGAAACAAAGGAATACAATTTGGAATATGATGTTTGCGTTTATTTTGAAAACAATCAGGGAACTCCTTACGAAATGATCGAATGCGAACCTAAAATATTCAAGCTGGCTTCCAAGACAAGCTACGAATGCGAAACAAATGATGACTGCAAGGACAATGAATACTGTTATAATGCCGGAACCTCATGCTATTCAAAATGCAGGGAAGTCGAAACACATGGCACATGCGGAAAGATAGAACATCATGCATGGACCACATATACCTGCTGCTCTGATACTGAATGCGGCACAGGTAAAATATGCTATGACCACGCGTGTATGGACAAAGGCCATATTGAAGTGGAAATAAGCAATGATTGCCCAAACGGAATTATAGTCACAGTTACAGATTCAGTAACCGGGCCTATCCAAAACGCATATGTAACTGTTGATGAAGTGCCTTTCCAGACAGACGCCTCAGGCCAGACAAGTATGAACCTAAATTACGGAACTCACAGAATAAGCGTATATGCTTCAGGATACACAGATGGCGGGATGTATGAAACGGATTATGATTTCAATTGCAATGGCGGGATAACACCCCCTAATGGGAATAATGGGGGAAAAACCAAATGCACCACAAGCCAGGATTGTGCAGACACCGAGTATTGCAGGGCAGGAGAATGCACAGATATGAAAGATTGCACAGAATACCAGACAACAATCCCTCCAACAGTAAATGTTGGTGACAACATAAACATACAAGTGAATGAATGCGGAAAGCCATCCCAGGGAACAACTGTCACGATAACAGACCCTAATGGGGAGAAGAAAACAATCATAACTGATGAAAAGGGAAGAGCAATATTAATGGCAGACAATGCAGGAGTTTATGACTTTAAGTTCTCTAAGAACGGAACGCCAATTGCATCAGGAAGCACAATGGCAGATAAAACAGACACTGAAATTGACAAAAAGAAGAAACGCGGAATAATTTTTGATGATGAAAAACTGGATTATGCACTACTGATAGTTGTTGTGATAACCGCTGCCCTTACGCTCGTATACTTAAGAACAAGGCCCAAACTAAAAGACAGTACAACAGAGAAAACAAAGGAAAAGAAAGAGTAGATTATAAATGCATAATTTGGAACGTTCTATTCTTGAAGCTTTGCCGATGTCTCGTTCAATTAGATTCTTAATATTAACGCATATCAAATCTAGTTTGAGGTGGAAATATGGCAAGAGTTCAAATTCAAAAAAGGATTGTTGATTTGGAAAATGCATCTTATTTAACGGCCCGAAATTATGGGGTGGCAGCAGAGGCCACCGATGCTAATATTGCCGAAGCATGATAAAAATAAGTTTTTCCATTTTTCACTTAAACAGGCTTGGTTCCCTTGCAACTATAATAACTTTCTCGGAACCAACTGATTTTACCTTTGGTTCTTTGCCATTCGCCCGATTATATAATACACCATGCCATTCCTTGATCATGAAGGTCCTATCCAGCAACTTCAGCACTTTTTTGTAATCATACTGTTTGCAGGAGTAAATATCAAAGTAGATCTCCTTGGTATCAGAGAAATAATGCAAACTTGAATGACTGGTCGTTATCATCTGAACGATGCTCTGGCCTGGAAAATCCAAATCAGTGGCATCGGCCCAGTTTAGAGGGCCTAAAGGCTTCATGCCAGTAATTCCCATTAATTCATCCACAAATGCTTGGGCCTTTTCCTTTGAAAATTCTGCAAAGGTTGGATCGACCCGGGCATTCACAGTCAAATGCAAATGTACTAATTCTTCCATTTTTGTTCAACACGTTTTATACTAAATATATTTAAAAATCTTTTCTTATTTTCAACCTTAATAGTTTACTTATTATAACAATTTAAAAATACATGTTTTTCATTTAGAAAGGAAAGGACAAAACTGATTTTGCAAACGATTTTAAATTTCCAGCTAAAGATAAAAGCATGGAAATCAATGTCAAAAACATAATCTCAATGGCTTTGCCTTTTTTGGTGATACTCTTGGCAGTCTACTTTTTCATCGAAAATGAAAGACATTTCTCATTATATGCAAAAGAAAGTGATGAAAAAGAAAAATATATGAACATGTACTTAGTGCAGGGGAACAACACAAAACAAGAAACAAACCTCAGAAGAGAGCAACAAAAGGAGCTCGGTGTCTGCAAAGACGAACTGCAAGCCAAGGAAACAGACAATTCAGACCTGCAGGCTCGTCTTGAAAGCGAAGTTGAAAGGGCTGATGCCCTTCAGGACAAAGTCATGGAGAACAATGCGCTCCTGAAATTAAAGGCAGAAGAATTATTAACCACAAAAAAAGAAGTGGAAAACATCATATACAACCTGGACAACCTTGAAAACTTCGTAAGCTCCAACAGTCTGATATCTAAAGAACAGGAAAATAAAATCCACAGCTATTGTGGAAATCCGGCTAAAAATTGCATTATAGACGCAAACAAAATGGGAAGAGACATGACAAAATGCCTTGGATTCGTATGGGTAGACGACCAAACAACCTCAAACTTTGCAGACGGACAGAGAATATTCGATTTAAACACATTCTGGCTTTCCAAGCAGGGTGACTGTGATGATTTTGCGCTTTACATGGCAGCATGGCTGAGAACTGAATACAAGAATTTGCAGTCGAGCTGCAGGGAATCAGAAATAAGAGTCAAGGTAGACATGGACACATATGTCCAGTGCCCGTGTAACTTCTATTCCATCGGAGGATATGTCACAAAAATCGGCGGGACTTACCATATGGAAACGGGCATAGGTCAAAAAGGAAAGGAGAATCCTGAGGATATTTATATAGTAGAACCTCAGGATGGAAATTTTGACGGAATGGGAAATGGAAATGTAATGACAGATGTTTACTGGCTTTTTACAAAGGATGACTTCAGGACGTATTCCTATGATACAAATGAGATACTTTCCATCTCAGGCATAAAAAATAAACTGAGTGAGTTAGAATGAAAAGACTGCTTCTAGTATTGTTAGTGCTGACCTTTTCTTTCAGCACAGTTACTATGGAAATGGATTCTGATTTTGACTGCAACGGATGCTGTGTCGAAGAAGGAACATACTTGTCAAGAGTTTATATCCAAAACACAGGCGACGAGACAATCACAGTCACCAAGATGGCGCATTACATTGAAGATGTTGGGATTTTCGGAATGAAAGAATTAGAAAAAACCCTTGGGCCGAACGAAGAAATGCAGGTAAGCCTCACTGGAAGATTCCCTGCACCCACTGGGAGCAATATATTGATGTTCAAGCAGTGCGCATATGTATTTGTCGAGGGAAGAGGTACAAACAACGAAGGCTGGTACTGTATGGACCGTAATGACAACGTACAAGTTACCAGAAAGTCCAGCCATGAATGCTACACTGATGCAAATTGCGGAAGCGACGAGTATTGCAGCATAAGCGGGTGTACCACTAAATGCAAACCAATACAAACAAACAATGAATGCGGCCATTTCGTAGACCATGTGTTTGTACCTTATGAGTGCTGTGCTGATGCTGACTGCGGAGCCGGCCAGAAATGCAGTAGCAATTTCTGCATTGATCTAGACTGCAGCTGCGGACATGTCCAAAACCACACCTGCATTCAATATGAATGTTGCTCGAAGGAAGATTGCAAGAGCGGGCAATACTGCGACCAAAACAAATGCACGAAATACGAATGCGCAGAAAACTCGGATTGTTCTGAAGAAAGCAAATGCTTAGGGAATAAATGCATTCCATTCATGTGCGAACCGTGCGAACATATCTTGGACCATCAGTGCATAAAATATGAATGCTGTTCTGACAACCAATGCCTAGCAAGCCAGAGGTGCTTCGAAAAGATGTGTGAAAGTATATTATGCAAGTATGCCCAGTACCCGCAGAACCACATGTGCGTAGATTACGAATGCATGGTTGGAGCAGATTGCAGTGAAACACAGGGATGTGAAAACAACAAGTGTGTTGATTTGAAATGCGAGAATGGAACCAGAATAAAAGATCATAAATGCGGACGTGTAGGATTCAGGGATGTGATTTCAGGGATTGGAATTTATCTGATCGCTGTTCTTGGGATTGGCTGGATCTGGATAGTTTTCATACATAAGGAATAGGAATTTAAAATCGTCGCCTCCTAAAAATAGATGCTCTCGATCAGATGACGAGAATTCATGGCTTCGGGGTCATGGTGCAAAGCTTGAACTGCGTTCAAATTTGTGCACAGAAGCGCACAACCAGGTAACACGGCAGACTCCAGATCTAGCCTGTTTGGAAACAAACAGGCAAACAAGAGCCGTTATCTGCATATTAGGGTTCGAATCCCTATGACCCCAAATCTTCTCTTTTTATCCGATTTACTTGATTATGTCAAAAATATAAACTTTTTGGAACATCATTAAACACAATGCAATTCGCCCAACAACGCCAGGAAAAGGCATTCAAGACAATGCAAAGATTTTTGGCACACCCAATTGTGGAAGAAAGATTAGGCAGAAAAGAAATCATACGCATATTGGACTTCAGATGCGCAGACGGTTCTGGATCAGTTGGAATTGGAACAGCAGTGGCGCTGAAATTTGCAATTGATGGGCTAAGAGGAATGCTTTCACCAAGAAGGATAAGACTCATCGGTATAGATTCCTATGGGAAAGCGGAAAAAAGATATGTCGGGCTGAAAGGCGCTGAAATTTATGCAACATTCCTCAGGCCTCTTGAACTTTTAACTTGTTCCCCGGAAATGGGACACTTTCTGGGAAAATTCAATATAATAACTCTCTTTAATCCAAGCCCTCCTATAGACTTACTTGAAACCATAAAGCACACTAAGGAAAAAAGGATTGCCTCTGGCAAAACTGAGCCTGAAAAAGAAATGTTCGAAGAGCTAAGATCTCCGATTATGGAAATAATCACCAGCAGATTCGGGATTGATCCAAAATGTATTGAAAGCCAACCGCTTTATCCAATACTTGAAGGCATGAAAATGATGTTAATCGAACTGCCGTTCAAGAATGTTTTTCCAGAATTGCTTACAAAAGATGGAATTCTATTCATAGCCATGGATTCCCTGGTTAGCCCAGAATCAATCAGAGCACTGCTTTTGGCAAATAGATACGAAGTAGTTATGGATGAAGAAAATTGCGAGGAAAATATATTCTGCCCACCTGGCGGTTTGAATTACAATGAATATCTTTTCGGAGCAACCATTACTCCTCCTGCAAAAAATACCTTTTGAAAACTCTCTTCTTCACCTCTTCGAGAACAAGCACTGATGCACTTATTGCCAAGAGATAAATCCATTCGTTCGGAGAAAGGCCTGTTGTGCCCATGTATGTCTCAAAGAAAGGAAGCTCTACAATGAGGTAAAGTATTGCAAGCATTGCAAAGAATGTGCCGAAGATGTACTTGTTGTTCTGTGGCTTGTAGAAAAACGAGTTAGAAAGAGAACGACAGTTCAATGAATTGAAGAGCTGCATCAGAACAAAAACAACAAACGTGCCCGTAAGGACTTTCTGAGGATCAAATGATGAAAAAATATACAACGTCACAAGCACCATGAAAACTGCTGATACTGCAATGGAACAGAGGACATTCTTAGAAAAGATCTTTCGATGGACCTTGTTAGTATTTGCAGAATCCTCAAAACCAAGTGCAAGCGCAGGCGGGCCATCCATGATTATGTTAATGAAAAGTATCTGGACCGGAGTAAGCAACGAAGGAATACCTGCGAAAAAGGTAGTAATGAACAAGAGCAGGGTCGACACATTTGTGGTGAACTGAAATCTTATGAAACTTATTATGTTGCTGAATACTGTTCGCCCGTAGCGAATGGCAGCAATCAACGTAGAGAGGTCATCATCCATTAAAATCAATTTGCCAGCTTCCTTGCTGACATCGGTTCCTGAGCCCATAACAACCCCTACATGAGCTTTTTTCAATGCAGGCGCATCATTTACACCATCCCCTGTAACTGCAACTATCTCACCCATCTGTATGAGCATCTCAACTATCCTAAGTTTACTAAGCGAGGTTGACCTTGCAATTATGGAAATATTTGAAAGTTTCTGCTTAAGCTGTTTATCATCAAGCTGCTCAAGACTCTTCCACAGCACTGCCTGGGACTCATCTGTAACAAGGCAAACCTGCTTGCCTATTGAAATGGCAGTCTCCAGATTATCCCCAGTAAGCATGATTATCCTCAATCCCTGGGATTTTGCTTCATTGAGCGTCTCAAGCACATTCTTCCGTGGAGGATCCTGGAATCCGAGCAATGCCAAAAAAATAATGTCTTTGCTATTGTTTTTTCTATAGGCCAAGGCAAGCACCCTCAGGCCATCAGAGGTAAATTTAAGCAATTCATCATCAAGCTCCTTCTTATCAAAATCAACTATCTTTCCATTCACATCCGCCTTGTGGCACAAAGAAATGATTCTTTCAGGCGCGCCCTTCATGATCATGACTTCCTTGCCGCTTATGTTGAACAACATCTTCATTCTTTTTTTCTCATTATCAAATGGATACGCTTCTATGGGCTGGTTGGAATCCTTGATTTCCCTCACGTCAAATCCAAGCGATTCCCCTGATTCTAATATAGATTTGTCCATTTCGTCTCCGAAAAACCCCTTATCAGTCACCTTTGCATAGGTACAGAGAATTGAATAGAAGATAGATTTGTTTTTCTTGGGAACATCTTTTGTCCCATAAAAAGAATTGTCTGTGAATATTGTAGTGAGTTTCATCTTTCCAAGAGTTAGTGTTCCTGTCTTGTCCACAACAAGCACTGTGGATGTTCCAAGCGTCTCTACAGATTGGATGTTACGCACAAGGGCATTATGCTCAGCCATTCTTCTTACGCCAAGGGCAAGAATTATTGTCAATACGGTTATAAGGCCCTCAGGCACAGCTGCGACTGCGAGCGAGACAGAAAGTACGAATAGATCAACAGGATTCTTTTGCTGAAGCAAACCCACTGCGAAAAGGAGAATGATTATTAATATGGAAGCTATGGAGACTTTTTTTCCAAGGTCATTAAGAGATCGCTGGAGAACAGTCTCGCCACTTTCAACCTTGGCAAGCGCAGAAGATATCTTTCCTAGTTCTGTAAGATTCCCCGTTGCAACAACTATGGCACTGCCTTCGCCTTTTGTGACGAAACTCCCCGAATACACCATGTTCTTCCTTTCTGCCAGAATGGTGTTCTCCTGAAGCACATCCACTGCCTTTCGTATTGCCCTTGATTCACCTGTGAGGTAAGCTTCATTGACTTCCAGTTCAAGGGCGCTCAAAAGCCTTGCATCAGCAGATATTTTCGAACCCTCAGTCAGATAAACAATGTCACCGGGAACAAGTTCCAAAGATGAAACTAATTTATTGGCCCCATCACGCTTGACCACAACCTCTGATTCTGCAATTGACTTCAGGGCTTCAAGGCTCTTGTCAGCACGATATTCAAGGAAAAATCCAAAACCAACTGAAAGAAGTATAGCAACAGAAATTGCAATTGCATCAATAGTATGCCCTATGGCAAGGGAAATTATTACTGCTGCAATGAGCAGGAAAAAAAGAAAATTCTTGAACTGGCTTGTGAGTATGCCCCATGCAGTCCGCTTGTATGAATCACCCAGCTCATTCTTCCCATATTTTTCAAGTCTTTTTTGTGCTTCTTCTGAAGAAAGACCATCACCAGCTGAGAAAAGTTGCTTCATGACTTCTGAAATGTCCTGGCTATGCATACCTAGGTTTCTAAGGTAAGATTATTAAAAACAGAGGAGACTCAGCTTTAAAAAGATTAGTGTCTAAGTTAATAATAACTTATTCTCCCGAGATGATTTAAAATGGATGACCAAAAAGAAAGCATGAAAAACGAGAGGATCATCAAAACCGGTACAACAACTGTCGGATTAGTCGGAAAGGACAGCGTAGTCCTGGCATCGGACAGACGTGCCACGATGGGATACTTGATCGCAAGCAAGGATATTGATAAGATATATCCAATAGACAAGCACATAGGCATGACTATCGCAGGAAGCGTGGGAGATGCACAAACACTCATAAGGTGGATGTCTGCAGAATTGAAATTATATGAATTGAAACACAGTAAAAAAGCATCAATACAGGCAGCAGCTACATTACTTGCAAACATACTGGCAGGGCATAAATATTACCCCTTTTGGGTGCAGATACTCCTTGGCGGATATGACAGCAAACCAAGATTATATAGTATTGATATGCTCGGAGGAGTCACTGAAGAGAAGTTGACATCCACAGGCAGCGGTTCGCCAATTGCATACGGTGTCATTGAAGACCTTTACACCGACAATGCCACAGTACATGAGAATCTGCTTATAGCTGCAAAGGCAGTCACATCTGCAATGAAAAGAGATGCTGCAAGCGGTGAAAGAGTAGATTTGGTCGTAATAGACAAGAACGGATTTCAGAGGATGAGGAAGGAGGATGTCAAAAAAATAATTGAATCCTGATTAAATCATGGCAAAATAAACTTAGAATCTAAATAGATTTCAGTTATTGATTTTTCTTATTTAATTTTTTACATTAAAATAAAGCGAACATATTATCCATAAAACCATAGATAAAATTCGAGGTGTAAAAGTGCACTATAAAGACATTGAAAAAGCAGTACATGCAATAATGCCAAAGACATGTGAAATCACAAAAGTCGAGCCAGAAGGACTTGAAACTGTGATTTACATAAGAAACATAAAAGAGTTCTACAAGAATGACCAGCTCATAAAAGAGATTGCAGGAACATTGAAGAAGAAGGTCAGTATTAGAGTAGACCCTTCAGCTCTCATGGAACCTGAATCCGCAAAAAAGATAATCGAGAGCATAATCCCAAAAGAAGCAGAGTTGAAAGACATAAGATTCAACCCTGAATTTTCTGAAGTGTTCATAGAGGCAGTTAAGCCAGGATTAGTAATAGGAAAGGGCGGCTCAATACTTAAAGAGATGATGATGCAGACGAACTGGACCCCTATTGCAAAAAGGGCACCAACAATGCCATCTTCAACAATAGATGGGATAAGAAAGAGCTTGATAGCAGAGGCAGCTGAAAGAAAGAAATTCCTGGTGTCTCTCGGCAAGAAGATATGCCAACCCCCGCCTACAAGCGACTGGATAAGAATAGTATCGCTAGGCGCATTCAGAGAAATCGGAAGGTCCTGCGTACTTGTCCAGACCCCTAACAGCAAAATACTACTTGATTGCGGAGTCAATACTTCAACAGGCGATCCAACTAAAGCATATCCTTACCTTAATATGATGGGTTTCTCTGTTGAGGAATTGGATGCAGTTGTACTAAGCCATGCCCACACAGACCACTCGGGTTTCGTACCTTACCTTTATGCATACGGGTATGACGGGCCAGTTTATTGCACTCCACCGACAAGAGACCTTACAATACTGCTTCAGCAAGACTATGTCAACCTCACAAAAAGAGCATTTGGCGTAGACCCGCCATATTCCAAGAAGGACATACAAAAAGAACTCAAACACATGATAACTGTCCCATATAACGAAGTTGTGGATATAACCCCTGAAATAAAAATGACATTCTATAATGCAGGTCATATTTTAGGAAGCGCAAGCGTACACCTTCACATAGGAGAAGGTGCGCACAACTTAGTATATTCTGGAGACATAAAATTCGGCTTCACAAAATTATTCGAACCTGCAAACACCCACTTCCCAAGAGTAGAAACCTTAATGGTGGAAAGTACTTATGGAGGAAGAAATGACATAGGGGCTAAAAGAGTTGAAGCTGAGAAGAAATTAACAGATCTAATCCAACAGACAATTGACAGAAAAGGAAAGGTCCTTATCCCAGTATTTTCAGTAGGAAGAAGCCAGGAAATCATGCTTGTGCTTGAAGAGTATTACAGAATGAACCCAAATTTCAATATACCATTATATATTGACGGAATGGTGCTTGAGGCATCTGCTATACACACTGCATACCCAGAGTATCTTAGAGAACAGCTCCAAAGAAGGATACTTTCGAATAACAGCCCATTTGAATCTCCAATGATAAAGGTTGCGAAAGGCGTTGAAAAAGAATTAATAACGAATGGAGAACCTGCAATCATATTGGCGCCCTCAGGAATGCTTAATGGTGGCCCTTCTTATGAATACCTCAAGCTCATGGCAGATGACCCAAAGAACACACTGGTGTTTGTGGGATATCAGGGCGCGCTCTCGCTTGGAAGTAAGATCCAAAGGGGCTTGAAAGAAATACCAATAACAGGGGATGACGGCAGACTAAAAATACTCAACATAAATATGCAAATAGAAACTGCAGAAGGATTCTCAGGCCACTCAGACAGAGCCCAGCTAATGGCGTATATAAAAAATATAAGGCCAAGCCCAGAAAGAGTCATTACAATGCATGGAGACTGGGGAAAGACAGACGAACTTGCAAGAGGAGCACAGATGATGCTTGGCAAGGAAGGAAGGGCAATGGCAAATCTCGAGGCAATAAGACTCAAATGAGCCAAATCCCAGGAGTAAACATTAATTAATCTTCTTTTCGAATTAGCTTTGTGATGATATGATGTTTGGTTTTTTAGGTTTCGGAGAAGGAAAGATAGGCATAACTATCAAGGACCCCAATGTAAAAAAAGGGAGTAAAATAAAGGGAGAAGTTGTGCTTGATTTGCCAAAGCCAAAAAAGGCAAATGAACTCAGGGTAGAGATACGTGCTGAGAGGCAAGTAAAAAGAGTTGAAATCAAACCAGGGCAAACCCCGACAACAACAACAGATACTGAAGTGCTTTATTCATTTGCACTCACACTTGACAAAGAAAGGGAGTATACCAGCAAAAAATACCCATTTGAAATAGCAGTTCCAAAACTGAATATATCCCCACCCGCAGCAATACCGGGCATGGGTGGAGCAGGTTCATTCATGGCTGGAAGAATTGGCACACCAAGTGCAACACCAGTCATATGGCGCCTTAAGGCAATCCTTGATGTACCCATGTCAATGGACATAACCAAATCAATCCAGATAAATGTCATTGACTGAAAATTAGGATACAAAAAAATAAAAAAACAAGAAAAAAAATTATTTTTTATTTTTTATGTACGTGGTACTTCTTGTGGGCTTTTGGATTCTCTTTCTTTAGATAAACTTCGACAATCTTTCTTACACCCAAGGTCGTTGGCCTGCTTTCCTTTGCAACATATTTTTTGACCAATACCACGATTTCTCCAGATTGTTTTGGAAGGACGCCTGCACGATTAAGGGAAGCTCTGAGCTTTGCCTCTTTGAAGGAATCCCCTCTCTTGACTAATTTTTTTACCATATATTCACCTAAAAAAACTACGAGAACTATATTTATAAATATGCCTATGAAAAAAGACAAAAAAAGTGAAAACAACAACGAAGGATGGAAAAAAGAGATGAAAAGAAAAAATGATAAAAAATAAGGGATTACTTTTTCTTTCCCTTCATCACAAAGTAAGCCCCAACAAGAACAACTAATAAGACTACACCTGCACCTAACATCAAAATAAGGCCCCCCATATCCTGCTTAGGAAGTTCCTGATTTGCAGGTGTTGTTGGCGTTGTCGTTGTAGTAGTTGTCTTCGGAGGCACACTACTTGCCTTTGGTTTATCCTTTATCAAAGACACGGAAAGTGTTGAAACTGAAACTGCAGATTCGTAATCATTACCCTGGAACAGGAGTTCTGCCTCCATGTATTTGGCCTCTGCTCCTGAAACATCCTTTCCTTCTGCCTTTGCCATGGCGATCTTGGCATTTGCATTTTCAAGTGCTTCACGAGCCTGCTGTTCCAGTTCTGAAACAACTGAAACACATTCATGGGAGACACATGAGTAACCTGACAAACAATCTGAATCCATGCAACAATCATATGCCACCCATTCGTGGTCTGAAGCATAACCGCATACTCCAGTTACTGCTGCACAGCTTCCACCAATGCATGTTTCTGAATTAAGGCAATCTGAATCAGTTGTGCATTCTGGAGTTGTCTGAGGAGTTGGTTCGGAACACAAAGTCAGATCCATGTCTACTATCTGTTCTGAATAGTATCCTGACCTAGCAGCCAGAAGCTTATAAGTTCCGCTCTGTGTAATGGTAAATTCCACTCCATCTGCCGTCGTAGTTTCCATACTTATAAGAACATAAATTGGAGAAGTTTCAACCAAACTGACATCAACATATGAAACACCGCCAGTCTCAACAGTCAGTTTCCCAGTATTACAGTCGAATTCCTTTGAAAGAGTGAATGACTTGGTGCTTGTAGTCGAAGGACTGGATACCCAAGACGTCGAAAGAAGAATTAAGTTGGAAATTCCATACGTCATTGATGAAGTGTTTACCTCTGGAGAAGTCAACACTTTCCTCACAGTACCTCTGCTAGTATCTAATGTATCAACACCAAGATGCTCCCATGCACTTCCACTTGTGATGTACAACCCGATCCTTCCAATTGCAAGATCACTTGTTGTAGCATCAGTGCTTGTATTATAATACAAACCAAGGAGTATCGATGGAGCTACTGAATTAGCAGTCAAATTCACATAATCTTTATTGTAATATGTAACCCTGGTACAGTTGTTACGGGAAGCAGAATCTGCACAAGTAGTGTCTTGAAGTGCCCCACTGCTTGAAGGGCTGAATACAACGATTTGAAGCTCCTTAGCAGCATCAAAGAATATGGAGCCGTTTGTAGTTGTTAAATTATTGAAAATTGAATTGAAATAGGTAGTAACTGCGCTTCCTCCACTGATGTTTATATCTATTCCAATTGCAGTCCTGTTCCATACATAATTATTCTGTGCAAAGGATACATTGGAACGAGTGTCGAATTGATACCCAACACCCCTTGAGATGTTAGTCACATTGTTGTGGCTTAGGTTTGCACTGCTTCCACTGAATCCGAAATTATAATAAGTGTTGTTGTAACCTGTATTGTTCGAAAGGTTAAGATAATTCGAAGTACTTATGTTAAATCCGACATTGTTATTGTATGCCGTATTGTTGGTAAAATTAAGGTAGCTTGCCCCTTCCACCTGGAAACCAGCCAATTGGCCGGAGGTATTTCCGGCTTCAGTGTAATTATATCCCGTATTATTTATGAACGTTGAATAGCTCGCAGTTCCATTTATATAAAATCCATATAACCAGTTATCAAAAACTGTGTTATTCACAAAAGTACCATTGCCTGCCAGATAAAACCCTATAGAATTATTATAGACCCTATTGTTATAGAAATAATTATAGAGCGGTCTGGTACTGTCCCTAAATTCAACATGCTCCAAAGTAACATCAAGATAAACACCATAAGTACAATTGGAGATATTTACGTTTGAAATGTTTATGTGGGATGCATTTATGCGAATTCCAGCGGGTGGAGCACCTACCACCTCATTCACACCTGCACCAGAGATATGTAAAAATGATATGTTTGTCCAGTTAGCTGTTATGTTTATGGCTGGCAATTTTGTATTAAGAGCATAAAGTGTTGCTGCAGAACCATTGTTTGGAGTAGTGATATTCAAAGACTTGTTAACAACGATGTTTTCAAAATACCCTCCATCTTTTTTACATATAATTATCTGGTCTCCTGCAGATGCAAAACTTATGGCATCACTGATTGTAGTATAATTTGCATAACCCCGGCTATCAAAACCACCACAATTGGGAGCTTGGGTATCTGTGCCATTAACAAAAATAGTAGCTGAAAATCCAAACCCACTAACCAATAACAATCCCAGAAGAACCAACATGATGTTTCGACAATTCATAAAAACGCCTGATACCTTTTCAAAAAACAGATTTATAAAGCTTACTGTTCGGTAAACGTTCCTAAAATAGTCCCGTTTGCTCATAAAGTCTGAAGGTTGCTCAGAAAGTAGGCAAAACCTAGGGGTTTATTAGCAACGCTCGTTCGGTAACTACCAAAAAAAGGAATCCTGATGGTTTTTATTTGTTTCACGATATTGTTTTCCACATGTACAAAACGCTTTCTGGAAAAGAAGTTGCAGGGAAGATAACTGAAGAATTGGAAAAAAAGATAAAGGAAAAAGGCTTGGCACCCGTCCTGGGGATAGTTGTGATAGGTGAGGACAAGCCATCGCAAGTTTATGTTAGAAAGAAATGCGAGAAGGCTGCTGAGATTGGAGTGAAAGCTGAGGTTTACAAGTTCCCTGGATCTATTTCTGAAAACAAGCTGCTTGAAGAGGTCAAAAAACTGAACAATGACAGAAAAATTGATGGATTCATTGTACAGACTCCAATTCCAAAGCACATTGACACGAACATGGTAATCGAGACGATTGACCCAAAAAAAGATGTTGATGGATACACTTCGATAAATATGGGGAAAGTAATGCAGAACATAGTTGATGGTGAGACGTTCTGGCCAGCCACTCCTCTTGGAGTAATGAAAATGCTTGAATTCTATAAAATTGAGCTTGAAGGCAAAAAAGCAGTTGTGATTGGACGGGGAAATACTGTTGGAAAACCACTGGCGATGATGCTGCTTCATAAGAATGCGACTGTCACCCTGTGCCATTCCAAAACTCGAAACTTGGCGGAGCACACAACCAATGCAGACGTAATTCTTGCAGCAGCCGGATCACCAAAACTCATAACTGGAAAAATGGTGAAGGAAGGAGCCACTGTGATTGATATCGGCACCACAAGAGTAATGGTTGATGGCAAAGAAAAAGTAGTTGGAGATGTCGTCTTTGATGAAGTCATTAAAAAAGCAAATTGCTCACCAGTTCCTGGAGGAGTAGGGCCATTGACAGTTGCAATGCTTTTGGCGAATACTATGAAAGCTGCAGACAGAAATAAAAAAAGATAAACTGAAATGTGTTTGAATGAAAAAACTCGAGAAAGCATTGAAGCAGGATATGAAACTGGGTTTGTCCAGGATAGAGAAACTTCTCAAGCTTTGGGGAAACCCGCAAGAGGATTACAAGGTAATTCTTATCACAGGAACCAATGGCAAAGGCTCTGTTACAGCCTATCTTGCTTCCATCTTGAAGGAAGAGGGCTATAAGGTTGGCAGCTATTTTTCACCGCATCTTAAAAAGTACAACGAACGCATCCGTATCAATGGAAAAGAAATTAGTGACAAAACATTTAGCAAATACGAGAGCGAAGTACTCGCATATGCCAAGAAAAACAAGAACAACATAACCCTATTCGAAGCATTGACTGCAGTTGCGTATAAATATTTTTCAGATGAAAAATGCGACTTTGCAGTCATGGAGATAGGATTAGGCGGAAGGCAGGATGCAACGAATGTAGCGCAGGAAGCCATTTCTATAATTACTAATATAGAATTAGACCATACAAACAGGCTTGGTAAAACAATAGACGAAATAGCTTACGAAAAAACAGGCATAATGAAGAAGGGCCTATGCATAACTGGTACAAAAGGAAGAGGTTTGGATGTCATAAAGGAGAATGCGACAAAGCTTGGAATTCCATTGAAGATTTTCAATGAAGATTTCTATATCAAAACCAAGGAGTACAACAACAAGCATGGGCTATTTGAATTCGTTGGTCATGAATTCCATGACAATCTTGAAATTAAATTACTTGGCAGGCACCAGACAAAGAATGCATCGCTTGCAGTAATAGCTGCTGAAGAATTGGGAGTAAGTGAAGAGGCTATAAGAAAAGGGCTTCTCGCAACCAAGAACTCCGGACGGCTCGAGATAATCGGAAAGAACCCGCTTCTTGTGATAGATGGCGCGCACAACCCGAATGGAATCGGAGAACTGATTGGCAATTTACATATATTCAACTATGACAAACTCATCATTGTTTTCGGAGTGATGAAAGACAAGAATTGGCAGGAGATGGTGCATCTTCTTGCTCCACAGGCAGACTTGTTCATCTGTACGCAGATAAAAACAGAAAGATGTGAAAGGGTGAAAAATGTCTTGAAGTTGGCAAAGAACTACACTGAGGCAATTGCAATCGAAGACTGCAAAAAGGCATTGAAAGAGGCAAAGAAGAAAGCTAAGAAAAAAGATATGATACTGGTTTGCGGAAGCATTTATTTACTTGGGGAAATGTTCTGAGTATATTCTTTTTGGAATAATTCTGTGACAAATGTTTAAATAGAAATAAATTTGTAAATATGGAATGGCCAGTTTCGCACAAAAAGGAACACATGGAGCAGGTGGAAGATTCCTGTCCTGCAGAGATGGAAGCGGAGGACCGCAAAGCACAAGATTAGGGCTTGTTGCAACTATTCCGCTTACTGAACCTGAATGCCGAGTAATAGGGGGGAGTACTACTCTTGCACGCCTAAGGAAAATTGCTTCAATGGCAAAAGAACCCTCCAGAGAAACCGATGGCCAAAACAGGTCACGGCTTTTCGTGGAAGCTGGAAGAGGAAATTCAAATGCATTAAGTAAACTCGAAAGGCTTGAAGCGCACCATTTGTTAAGACAGATTGCAGATTCGTCCTTTGGAAATGAACCCCTTCATAGTGATGCAAAAGACGCTTACCACAGAGTTATGGTAGGCCTAATGACAAAAAGACTGATACGTGAAAATAACCAAAGAAAAGAGGGTCAAGTCCTCAAATGCATAGCACTTGGAGAAATGGAACGCGACAAATTGACTGTCCCGCTACAATTGGCTGCTGTTGAAGTACTTGCACTTAATGGAGAGGCAGGAATAGTTGGAGAAATAGCAAGGGTAAAGGGTGAAGTTGGAAACAGGGCAAAGGAATTAATACATTTGGCTGAGGAAATGCAGTCTTTCAAGAATAGTGGTTCCTAGTTGCTGTATTTTTTCTTTACTTCTTCCAATCTTTTGTCTATCCATTTCTCAGCCTCTAGGCGCTCTAATCCATATTCCTTCATGTCAACCTGCATTTCAACAAATGGATGCACTTTCTTTATTTCCTGATACATCTGTTGCGCTACTCTTCGATAATCAACATGCCCTTGAGGTGTTGAACGCAATTCACAGAAATGATACGCTTCCCTCAGATTAAGCGTCATGTACCATCTGAGATTGTAGGCAAATGGAACAATATACTGCGCTTCCTCTGGCATCTTCACAACGATTTTCTTGTAAGTTTCATCAGCCAGTTTCATCGCATCCTTAAACTCCGGCTCAAAACCACCCTCACTCAATTCTTTCGGAGTTGTGTAGCCATGCGCAGTTGTAAGAAACTGGCGCTGTTGAGTCAGAATGCGGTGACGATGTATGTCCCTAAAGCAGCCGAAATTCGCGCAGATGTCAAATGTATAATAGACATTTTCAAATGCCCTTCCTGGCTTTGTCCTCCGATTCTTCCTGTCACCGACATACATCGAAAATATTTTTAGTTTGTAATCGTCAGGCATTGATGAAACCTCGTGCAAAATCGATTCAACAGGCAATCGCGTATATTCAAATAATGCAAACGCAACCAACTTGTTCAATGCATTTTTGTCATAATCAACCAATTTAACAGGCAGGTTTGCTGTTGAGGGCAATTGGAAACCTGTGCCTTCATCAACCATCTTCTGCCTTATGCCTTTCCAATATTCCTGAATGACTTTGCCCTGCTCACTGCCAGAACGTTTCACAAAAGAAGGCATAACTTTCCTAAGCTCTTCATAAATAGAAGATGCTGCACTTCTAACTTCCTCCAAATCAGAGGCATACATTCTTGTCAGAAGATATTCAAATGCCCTTCCATTTCCAAAAGCGCCCATGTTGGTCTTTGTTGAAGCAGGAAGCAATCCTCGCAACAGGTCGCAGGTCTTTGCCCGTATAGTGCTCTTATATGCACGTTCAGATTCTTCTCCCTGCGGATACTTTTCTTCCACATATTTGGAAACCTGAGGTTTGAGTTTGGAATAGGTTTCGAAAAGGCGATTACAAGTCATTATATAGTCGTCTGCGAATTCAGATTGCATTATCCCGGGTTCCTCAACATAGAGCCATTTTCCATTCTTATCTTTTTCATCAAAATAAACATATCTTGTTGATTTCTCAAGCGGACAGATGCCAATCCTGGCATCCTGGATGAATTTCACTGCAATATTTGAGACGTCTTCTATTGCGATGTGAACTCCAGCCAATTCAGCAACAGAATCATCACCATAGCCAACTAAAACGCGATCATAGAACTCCTCTGCCTTCTTTATTGCAACCACTTCATCATGGCCTGAACCCTTTGAATAATTAACAATATCCTTAAATCCAGATTCAGGCATCTGGATGAATTCACGAAGAAGGACTTCGCGAAGGGATTTTGAACTTCTTGAATATCTTGCAAATAGGGCGCCCTTAACTACTTCAGGCAGATTCTTCAATACAAAAATGGATTTGTCCATGTTGGTCATGAATTGCTCTAGTATCTTTTTTTCTTCTTCTGAAAACACGAAAACACCTGCAAGAATATGGTGAAGAAACAATATAAATCTTAGCGAAGCAATACTTCCGGTGGTAATATGCCAAGGGCAAAAAGATCAAATGAAGATTATTTGGAAGATACGGAACCCATATCAATCGTCATACTGAACGACCTGAATGCTATTGTCGAAGACATAGGCGAAATGATCTTGGACATAGCAAAAATACAGAAGAAAAGGCCTAAGGAATTTGCAAAGTTCATAGCTGAAGCTTCTGACAAAGAGGCTAATGGCCAGGGTGCGCTTAATGCATTGCCTGAGCCATTGAAACAGCAGGTAATGAGCTCATTCATGAAGATTCTCGGGGCAGCGATGGCTGTGAAACAAGAAGTTACAGATCCAGGCGCAGCAGCTGCAGGAAAACAATCACCGCTTGCCGGAATGGATCCACAGAAAATTAATCCAGAGATGTTGGAAGGAGTCGGAAGGGCTTTGAAAGAAGAATCAAAGACAATCGAAAAACTCATTCAATCCTATGAGAAGACCTTACTGAAAGGCAAAGGAAAGGCGAAGAAGTAACTATGCTTGAATTATTCATAAGCGTCCTTTTGCTGGGAATTGCATCAATGGCTTCGCCAGGCATACTTGCAATAAGCATATATCTGCTCGCGCGCAACCCCGAAAAAAAAGCGAATATAATTGCATTCATTCTTGGCGGATTAGTCATTGCAATACTTCTTGCGCTGGCAGGCTTTGTTGTCAGCTCAGGAAACTACGGAGTGATCCAATTCCAGAATCCGCAAATGGCAGACTTTTTGATAGGTTCGCTGATGATGGTCTTCGGTTTTTACAGCCTATTTTCAAAGGAAGGCAACGTTAATGTCAAAGGCGAATCAAAATCGGCAATGCTAAAGCTTTTCCTGCTTGGAGTAATGGTCAATGGAACGAATATAGATGCTGTTTTTCTTAATTTCACAGCAGCCAAGGAAATTGCAGCTGCAGACATTTCTAACATTTACAAACTTGTTCTTATTGCATTTGCAGACATGTTGTTCATAATGCCAGCGCTTCTTCCGCTTGTCGCATTTACATTCATGCCTGAAAAATCAAAGCCATTCCTTGACAGACTAAACAGAGCAGTTAAAAAATACGGAAAACTCCTCGTATGCCTGATATTCTTCGGGTTTGGAATCTATTTCATCATCCGATCAGGGATTTTGGCATGAGCATAATTAAAGGTTAAACATATTCCTCTTTGAACATCTTTATGGTCAGGAGCGAAAAGCTCAGCAAAATCGGACCCATAAGAAGACCGAGAATCCCGAAATTGGCAAGGCCGATTATCAAACCAATTATTGTTATCAGCGGATGGATCTTGCCTACTTTTTTCTGAAGCGCAGGCCTTATGTATTCCAAGAGTGCAAGCAATACACCTGCTATTGTAATTCCGATTGCTGCGCCAGGGTTTCCAGTCAGGGCCTCCGCTGCGGCAATAGGTATCCAAACAAAGGGTATGCCTACAAAAGGCACGCATGCCAATACCAATGCAGCGAATCCCCAGAAAACAGAGCCTTGGACTCCGTAATACATGAAAACCAGGGTAAGTGGAACTGCCTGAAGCACTGCAACCAAACCAGTACATAATAATGCGGAATACAATATTTTCTTGAATTCATTGAATAAAATGTTAGTGTTTTTCTGGTTGAATGGAAATAACTCTTTCAGGTTCTTTGCAAAAATATCCTGCTCAACCAATAGATAGAATAATGTGAAAACAGTGACCAGCGCACCTAAAGCAAAAGTACCTATGTTTTTAATGGAATTTATGACAAGTGAAGTCATGAAATTTACAAAACCAGAGACTGCTTTGCCAACTCCATCTATGATTATGGATTTTAGGTTCAATTCTGGGAACATACCATCTAATGAATTAAGGTTGTTATTCAATGCTGAAACTCCTTGGGAAAGAGTATTCTGATCAAATAGCTTGGCCTCTGCCATGATGCCCAGGGTCTGTTTCACCAGCAGATCAGAAACTATGAGAACTGGAATGCCTACGACAAGGAAACCTATTAACATTGCGCCTAAACCTGAAGTGGTCTTACCAAGCCCCTTGCTTCTTAGGAATTTATAAACAGGATTGAGAAGCACGAAAAGGAAAAGTGCAAGGAAAAGGAAGTCAAGATAACCCCATATGGCCGAGCCCACTACAAAAAGCAGGAACAAAACAAGGATCGCTGCAGTTATCATATTAAACTGCCTTTCCCTTGACGATTTAGCTGGAGCATCTTTCATGTTGATACATCGAAAGGCAGATTAAAAAAGCTTGTTTAGAAGTCTTGGAATCATAAGGTACATTTTTAAATAGTTTTTAACACCTTAATAGTATGCAAAAAACAAAGGTAATTGGAAGGACACTGATACCTACTGAAAAAATATCACTTCCCAAACCGAAATCCGAACCGAAAAATAAATACTTAACTAGCGCTCAGGACCACCAGTCAGAGACTGGTGGTTTTCTATCCCTGAGCGCCTAATTGAAGAATCCGCTTATTGTTGTTTGGCCTCTAGGAAGACCTTGATTTTTTATATAGTCTTTTGCCCTGTCATAGGTAGAGTCTCCAACAGAATCACAAAAATAACCTGGATTCCATAGTCCACTACCCCAGAAATACTGCTTTTTCAGATAGGGAAATTCTCTAAGCAGAAATTTTGCAGAGGTCCCTTTCAATTTCTTTGCAAAATAAGATTCACTTGCATCTGGACTCAGCTCAACCAGAAAATGAACATGATTTCTGTCAAACCCCCGTTCTTCAATGGTAAATTTATTCTCTTGAGATTCCACTTGCCTGAAAATGCCCTCACAACGTTTTTGAATGTTCTTGTCGTCAAATATATTGTGGCAATACTTTACCTTAAAGCAAATGTGCAGCAGGTGTCTTCCTCTTCTAGAGCTATAGCTAACATATTGCATATGTTCACATCCAGTAGCCCCCTTTCGTGAAGGTCCGTGTGCCGCTCTGCGGCACGCCGGCTACTGGTGTGATTTTTTCTATTTAGGAATAAGTAATTTGGCATTTCTCAGGTGACCACCGGTCGTAGACCGGATGGAATTCAGCCCTGCGGGGGGTTTGGGCGGTCTCGGACTAAGGGGGTGCCCCCCTTGGGCTGAGATTCAAAATGCTTCAGAAGAACTTACTGCGCTACGCCGACGAATGACTCCTGCAGAACTTAGTATACTTTTCAGATGGACATACAAACGGCTTGAAGGAAAAGGACTTGGAGTTCGTGGAAAAGATATGCAAATGGCTTTGGCCTTTTATGCAATAGGCAAACAAAGAGAAATTGGAACGCAGGTATTCGAAATTGCGCTTGATATATTTGGCCATAATCGCCTAAGTTCAATTGTTGGTGAGCTTGGAGACGCCTATTTGAAACATGGCAATGACGGGCTTGGGATAACTGAAATTATAGGATAGGAGAAATTTCCAGTAATCCAATCAGCTTATCAACGCACCCAATATCTTCAACAATCCTGGTCTTCCTGCCAAGACCTTTGCAACCGGGCCTGCGAACTTTCCCACCATTGTATCATCCAAGTCTTTAGGCGTAATTGTGTTGAAGATGTAGTTCAGATCATCATCACTAACCTT
Organism: Microcaldota archaeon; assembly: GCA_043827025.1. GTDB lineage: Archaea > Micrarchaeota > Micrarchaeia > Anstonellales > Bilamarchaeaceae > DATDTS01. The sequence continues at coordinate 19,518 of JBDRPL010000009.1, read as the reverse complement.
TTCCATTACCTTTCTCAGCAATAGACGTTTGGCGCATTTTTTTCCTGGACCTGAATTCCAGTTGTTCTGGTAAGGCATAAGCGCATTCTTAGAAAAATCTTTCTTCTCAAACGCTTTCAATATTGTGTCAGCAGCTAATACCCCAGATTCCATTGCAAGTGCGATTCCACCTCCATGGATCGGATCGACTTGTTTTGCTGCTGTTCCAATTGCCATGCAATTATCACTAACGAACTCGCTCAACGGTGCACCAACTGAGATTACCCCTCCAAAATTACAAAGTCTGCTTGCCTTCTTCAATTGATCATTCTTTTCAATAAAGTCATCAAGCAAAGGCTTTGGTGCTGCGCCTTTTACTCCGCCAAGCTTATCTCCGTTTGTGACAAGGCCACCAACTCCGATTCCAACATTAGCTTTCTTGTTTGCCTTTGGAAAAATCCAGACATAGCCTCTTGGTGCGATTTGGTTACCAAAATATAATTCAATCAAATTCTCATGATCATATTCCTGCATCTCATACTGATAACAAGTGTCAACGTCATACAACTGATGAACTGTTTTGAAGCCCATCTTCCTTGCCATCATTGCTTCCATTCCTTCAGCAGAAACAATCAATGGTGCCCTTACTTCGTAAGGTTCGCGTCCGCCATTGGACAAAACTGCACCGCATGGCTTTCCTTTCTCATCCTTTAGAATGTCGGATGCTCGAGTGTAAGTCAAAAACTGTGCTCCCTTTTTGACTGCCAGTTCTGAAAGCCATTGGTCAAACACCTTTCTCTCAAGAACCCAGCCAGTTGTCTGTTCATCTTTCCACACTATAGACTTGCCATTAGGCGCAACTACTTTTGCACCGTGAATGTCTGTTGAAATACATTGCTTCGGAAGATCAAGGCCTTCTGCCACCACTTCTCGCTCCCCAAGACCCTCACCACATCTGACTGGAACTCCAATCTGCTTCCTCTTGTCCACCACTAACACATCAAGGCCTGCACCTGCTGCAATCCTTGCCAATGTTGAGCCAGATGGCCCGCCGCCAATGATAATCATGTCATGATCATAATCCATAAATTTCACCTTGATAAATAGGGACTAATCCTCAGAAGTCTTGAGTCCCTTATCCATATGGATAACATTTGCAGGACAGCCCTTTACACATATTGAACAATTTATACACTTGCTGTTGTCAACCTTCATCCTTGTACCTACGACTTCAATTGCCCCTGCAGGACATACTGAGGAACATCCAACACATAGGATACAACCATCGTGATTTATTTTTATTCCCATAGAAATCAACCTAAAAGTATAGCATAAGATAAAGAAATAAGAATTTAAAACAATTGTGTTTCGATAAAAAAAGAAAAGGTTATATGCCTTTCCAGCTTGCAAAGGTTGTCTTGCAACTAGGACAGGCATATGTTTTCCAACTGTTTATGCAATTCTGGCAAAGGCCAAAACCTGCATTGCATTTAGAACACGTAGCTGTCGACTTTATAGAGCTTGCACCACATTTTGCACATCCCATAGTTTCACCATCTCCTTTAATTTTTTTGCTATGCCAAGAGCATTCGCATAACTAGAATCCTTACATTAGATCCTTATATGAATTCAGCTTTTCAGTAACTTCCTTCATAACTGCATCCGCTTCCTCTTTTGGCAAGCCCCTAACGACTTCCCCAAGATATCTCTTGATTGTAGATTCATAATTCTTAGGATCAGACTTCTTCATTTGCTGCAGGCCACCAATTGTTCTTCCAGATAATTCACATATGACCTTGCCTTTGTTTTTTATATACAAAGTCTGCAAAAGGACCTTACCGCTGCCTGATTTGTAATTGTCTTCTTTATACGTCAGTTCTACCATAAAACCACCAAAAAATTCAATGTTGATAAACAGATGATATTTTTATACATTCGTTATGGTAGGGATCATTAATAAATCAGTATTTAACATATGTTAACACGACATTTAAAAACAGTTAGGTCTAATATTCTTGAGTGGAGATATGTATGACAACTGGAGTGAATAACGTTACCAAAGAAGATTTTGTAGATGCATTGGATGCGCTTGCTAGAAGCTAGAAGTTGAATGCATTAGCTGATTATTACGTTCAATCACAAGGAGTTACACAACTAACAGAAGCAATAGAACCGGCATTGCTTAGGAGCATAGAATCATATGAGCATAATGGAAGTATTGGTGTTGTTGCTAAACTGCTTGAAAGAAGGGATTTGAGCGATGCTGTAAGAAGGGCTGGAGAAGAAAAGATTGCAGGATTAAAAACGCCTCAAGAGAGGGTAACTACATACATTCGACAAGTAAGAGATGCCTGTTTACCAGCAGCTACCGGTAGCTTTGAACAACCTAAGGCAACTACTCCAGTTAAGACAGGAAAAACAAGACGGCCTGCTTAACTTTATTCTTTTTTTATGATCTTCTCAATCCCATCCAGACAATCATCAAGCCATTTCATCTGGAAGTTGCCCATGTGAGCTATCCTTAGTCCATTGTTTAGGAAATAGCCTCTACAGCCAACAATCTTTATCTGGAACTCCTTGTCTAATCTATCTTTTATCATCTTTGCCTGCTCTGGGCTTTCGCAAACAAAACCTGTTACTGTATTGGATTCAAATCCTTTTTCTGCAACCAACCTAAAGCCCATCTTTGTCAATCGCGAACGAACATGAGATGCTGCATCTGCATGACGTTTAACGCAAGCTGGCAACCCCCCGCCTCGATCAAGAATATCAAATGCCTTCTGCAATGCCCAAAACAAACTTATTGCAGGTGTATTTGGAGTCTGCTGATCTTTTTCATATCTTTTCTTGTGCCTTCTTAGGTCAAGATAATAACTAGGAATGCTTTTCCTTTTGCTAAAAATGTTAACAGCTTCTTTGCTCAGGCCAATCATGGCCATGCCAGGAGGCGCTCCGATGCCTTTCTGGCTCCCTGTAACAAAACCATCCACATGGAATTCCTTCATGTTGAATTCAGTTCCAGGCCATGCTGAAATACCATCTATGATTGTAATCATTCCTTTTGATTTTGCATACTTGCATATTTCCTTGATGTGATTGCGTACGCCATAACCAGTCTCATTATAGACCATTCCCAGGACTTGTGCCTTTGAAATGTCAATCTGGGCTTTTGCCCTTTCAAGATTCCAGCCAATGCCTCCCTCAGGCAATACCCCTCCTATATTGAATCCCCGAAAATCAGTATAGACATTCGCAGTCTCAACCAATTTATCTCCAAACTCCCCATTTGCAAAACAGATTATTTCTTTATCCTTGAATGTCAAATTAGCAAACAGTGCTTCAAGGCCAAGAGCTCCTGAACCTGTGATGACATACGATTCCTCAGCGCCAAAATAACCTCTTAATCTGGTGCAAAGGTCAGAATAAAGTGCTGTGAATTCCTTGCTTCTGTGAGTTATCATTTCCTTTGTCTGTGCATTGCTTATCTCGGGTAGCACAGGAACCGGACCTGGACCTAATAAAACCATAATTTCACCATCCAATAATATGAAACAAAAAAAATAAATAGGTGCTGTAAACTCTGGTGACATAATCCCTGCCAACTAATACATCTTAAACATCTGCTCAAGATAAATGAAAAGGAATACGGAAACTATGGTGACTATAGCCCCTGGAAATACTGCAACTGGGCCTGCAAGAGCCATTGCAAGCGCAACTGCAAGCCCTTCGTTCTTATACGTAGAGAAAAGAACATCGTCAACTGCGATATCCTTTGGCACTTTTAAGTATCTGTCTGCAAAGAAGACAATTGTACCCACAATGAACTTCCTGAAAAAGAAAACCATGAAAAGAGCGATTGTCAATGAACTCAAAACAAGTTTGTCCATGTTCGGCCCAAGTACTGCATAGAAAACGAAAAAGAATGCTATGTTTATTATTATCTTTTCATATTCTGCAAGATTCTTGATGTTCATCCTCCTTACGATTCTAGAGAAAATAAGAGGAAGGAGAATCATAAGAAAAAGGCTTTCCACAAGCTTTGAGGTATCTACTGAGGTTCCCAATATGGAATAAACTATTAAAGGCATCAAGACAAGCGAGGCAAGATAGAGGATTATCTGCCCATTCAAGACATATTCGCCATTGCCTTTCAGGATTTTCGAGTAGGAGAGAACGCCAACTGCAGAAGGAATTGAGGCAAAAAGCACCATGCCCTTGAAAGTGTCAGGATCCTGAATTAGCAAGTAGGTAAGCAAAAGGGTGACTCCAGTGCAGACCACATAATTAAAGAAAAACGCCCTTGCGAGGTATGCCTTTCCCTTTATGAAAGTATGGAGATCGAATTTTACTTCTACAATAGAAAAGGTCATTGCAACTATGAGCAATGGGGTTAGATAATCATCTACAGTGGTTGAAAAACCAGGAGATACAAATGCAAAAACCAGCGCAAGCAAAAATATGACTGAAGTCTGCCTTAGGAGATTTTTGATCATGTAGAACCAACAGTGCAATAATCGAATAAAATTAATAAATTACAATCACAGGCTCGGAATACCTTCTTACATTGCCTTCATAAAGGCGCTTTTCAAGCATTGACTTCAGATAGTTGAATGCCTCGTCCTTATCCTCGTGCAACCATCCTAATTTCATATTTAATCTGATAATCCTGTCAGGAATGCAATGCCGGGTGGATTTCGGAGGAAAAGGGGTGTGGTCCTGTGCCATCTTCACAATCTCTGCTTTTGAATAGATTCTCCTGTAAAGCACAGTACTCCCAGTCTCAAGGTAGTTGCTTGCAAGATCGTCTGAAATATACCTCCAGTTAATAGAACCATTTATAGTAGAGAATACGAAGTTCTGCTCTTCGATCATCTCTCTCAGTTTATAATGTCCAGGATTCAACAAATAAGCTTTTTTCTTTCCATCAATATTCTGGTACATCAGAAATGCTGCCTGGAGTTTATTCACTGCATTGAGGCCAGCCTCAAAATCAACCTCTTCTGATTTCAAATTCGGAGTCGCAATGACGTCCCGAATACTTTTATTGTCAAATATAGGATACCACGAACCAACAGTTATTTTGTCACTCATATAGTCAACAGTCTGGCAGGTGACATTAGGACATTCAATGAGGTCAAGGACCTTTCTTCTGTGGTGACCGTCGAGAACCAGTTTCGTCTTTTTGTCTATGACAACAGGATCTACAAGATGGCCTATGTTAAGCATTGCTTCCTTGAGCTTCTTCAGATTAAGAGATATCGTTTCTTCATGAGGTAAAAGTTCTTTAACTGGCAATACATCTATCTGCGATAAAATCTCTTCAGCCAACATAAAAATAATATGCCACCAAAAGCTTTTTAATTGTCACTTGGACTGGAAGAAAATGACGACAAAAGACGAACGTGCTGCATTTAGGCTAACAAAAAAGGCAACATTTTAAACAACCCATGTGAAATGACAATATGACAACCAAGGACGAAATTGAAAAAGTAATCCAATGGTGTGAGGACAAGAAAAGAGAAAAGAAAAGACTATATGTCATTGAAAGAAATCCCTTCCGTGACGAGATCTCCTTCATGAGGCGGTTTCCTCTTATAGAAATCGACAGGCCAAAAGAGGTCGCATCAAAATACAATTTGGTATATGATTCGACCATAAGGGCGTTGTGGGAGAACTACATGGGAGAATGGAGAAAGATAAATCCAAGCGTGGAAATAAAGATCGAATAAAGATAAAGAAAAGGTGAAAATATGAAAAGGCTGATGGCTGCTATCTTGATATTGATGCTGGTTTTCGGATGCACACAGAGTACTGCTAAAAAGCAGGAAGCACCTGAAGAAGTGAACGTAAAGATCGTGGTAGAACAGGAAAAGGTGACAGTAATCGAACCAGAAAAAAAACCGATTGATCAGATTCCGATTATACCCGTTGAAAATAAAACACAGGAACTTCCTGTCGTAGAGCCTCCAAAGGAGGAAACCACCGTAGTGGAACCAGCAAAAACCGAAAAGTTGTCCATACCTCCAGAAATAGAGGGAAACTGTATTGGATTCCTTGTCGGAACTCCTGAAGAAATGTCAACAGTAAATACAATAGGTGCAAGCTGGGTAAGACCACACCCTGGCCCATTTGTCTGGGGGTTCGTCCAGCCAACTGAGGCAGAGAAATACGATTTCAGCAGAACTGATGAATATGCCATTGCCGCCCAGAAAAATAACGTAACAATACTCGCAACAATCTGGCCATTTGCAGACTGGGACCAGAAGAAATACTCAAAGGATTGTAGTGTAGGAAAGGAGGATGAATTCTATCCAAGTGGAACCAACAAGGGAATACCTGCCATGAGATGTAAACCATATAGCATGGCAGATTATACGAAGTTCCTGACCAAGCTGGTTGAAAGATATGATGGAGATGGTATCAATGATATGCCTGGCTTGAAATACCCGATAAAATATTGGGAAATAATAAATGAACCTGAATTGGAATCAAGTACCCTGAACTTCTTCAAAGGAGACCAGCAGGATTATCTGGATGTCGTAAAGGCAAGCTATGGGGCAATCAAAGAGACTTGCGAAGACTGCAAGATAGTACAAGGTGGCGCAGCAGGAACCACAACTACGTTTTTGCTATACTGGAAAGTAGAATACCAAAAAGGACTTGGAGATTATATAGACATAACCAACATGCACTATGTAAAAAGTGGGGATGTCACCAACCTAAATACTAAAAAATGGAAGGAACAGCTTAATGCTGTCAACATCAGCAAACCAATATGGATAACCGAGGCTGAATACAAGGAAAAGGCAGATATGGCACCTTCATTCCTTGGAGCTTTGAGAAACGGTGCATCAAAAGTCTTCTTTACGAGATTTGTACTTGGAAGCACAGGCACGCCTACTGCTGGAAAATATTCTGAGGAATATACGAAATTGGCTTGTAGATAAAAAAAGAAAAAACAGTTTTATTTGTTTTTTGTTTTTTTTTATATTTTTTCATTCGCCCAGCTTAGACACTGCAATTCCTGAAACTAAAAATTTCTTAGTATCTGCATAATCACCGGAAAAGTCTGGCAGGGAAGATTAAAAAACATAAAAGGTAAAATAGTTCCAATGGCAACTCAGCAAACCTCCTTGGCACATCAAAAAGTCCGGGCATACCTAAAAATGATACAAGATAATGAAGAGTTCTGGAACTCAATGCTTGTATTTCTAGGAACACTGTTTTTGTTCAACACTTTTACATTCTACCCAAATCCACTAAATATAATTCTTGCCATAATCTGCGGGGCCGTGGCATATAAAGTCCCATGGGCAGGCACAGGCCTTGGAATGGTCTTGGCATTCCCTGCAGTTGCATACCAATCCGCCCCCCTTGCATGGCTCTTTACATTATTGATATCACTTACCTTTTTCCAGATGTTCACCCAATGGGCAATAATTTCAGCCCTGCAGATACTGATACTATCGCCATTTGCATTCCATGGCACACCTTTTGGTTCGTTCTTCGGATGGTTTACCATATTCGGAATGCTTATTGCTGCATTTCATTTCGGATCAAAGAAAAGCCTTGGTATTGCAAGCGCATCTGTATTTCTCATCCTCCTCTTTTCCTCCATATGGCTCATGGAAAATAGCGCATACCTTCCAGTGAACATAGCGTTGTATCAGCCTGCAAGTCAAGACCTGATGATTTCCAAGGGCCCTACGGAAATTGTACAAATCATTCCAACAGGGTTGAGTTCGCTTGCAGGACTTGCCACCTGGGAGGCTGTGAGCGAATTAGACAATGCAATGGGAAAAACATTCAGCAATGTCTGGCTTGTCCTATTCTCTGATACTGGGATTATCCAGATACTAGGGTGGGCAGTTGTACTTTACCTCGTCAGCTCCCTTTCAGGAACAATGAGAAACAGAAGGTCACAAAGCATTGCGAGTTTAGCATATTTGCTTATAATCCCAATTTATTATTTTATAGCCACTCTGACCTCAACCGAATTCCACATGGAATTCGTAGGAATGGTTGCATCTTCAGTAATTTTAATAGCAATACTCGAACAATTCGAAGTGAAGATAAGCAAGGAAGAAGAGATAAACCGCACTGAAAAGATGAAAAAATTCGGGAAGTTCGGCTTGCAGGACATGGGCCTTGGCTCCAGCGAAGTCTCCATGAAAGACGTAGGGGGCTATGATGATGTAAAGGATGAATTAAAGGAATCCATAGTTGTCCCTCTGGAAAAGAAAGAACTTGCATATACTTATGGGATGAAGGCACCATCAGGCATTCTTTTGTTCGGTCCTCCTGGAACAGGTAAAACCATGCTCATGCGGGCATTGGCAAAGGAACTGAAATATGGTTTCTATTATGTGAAGGCATCCGATATCATGAGCCAATGGCACGGCGAATCTGAAAGGAATGTAAGCGAAGTCTTCGAAATCGCCAGAAAGAATGCACCGTCCATATTGTTTTTCGATGAGATCGATAGCATAGGGAAGAAAAGGAGCCTGCAAAATGATGATGTGGCACAGAGAGTGCTCAGCATTCTGCTCCAGCAGATAGATGGAGGAATAAAATCCAAGAAGCCAGTTATACTCATAGGCGCCACGAATGTGCCTGACCAGATTGACGAGGCATTGCTAAGGCCTGGAAGGCTTGATAAGATAATATATATGTCTCTTCCTGACAAGAAAACAAGGGAAGCGATATTCAGAGTCCACCTCAAGAACCTGCCTATTGAGGACAAGATAGACTACAAAAAATTCGCAGAAAAAACAGAGAGATTCTCCGGTGCAGACATAAAAAATATAATAAATGAGGCTGTGAAACTTGCTGCAAAGGAAGCTATGAAGAAAGGAGTCGTAGTGCCATTGAAAACAGAGCATGTGATTGATATAATCAGCAAAGTGAAGCCAAGTACAAGCATTGCAAGCCTTGACAACTTCAAGCAATTCAGGACAGATTTCGAAAGGAGAATAGGGGCCAAAGAAACAGAAAAGAAAGAGATTGTAAAATGGGAAGAGGTCATTGGGTTGGATCGGGTAAAACAGGCATTCCTTGAAACAATTGAATTCCCTTTATTGCATGAAGAAGAAATGAAAAAAATGAAAATAAAGCCTGCAAAAGGAATTCTGCTTTTCGGTCCGCCAGGAACAGGTAAGACCCTTATTGTAAAGGCAGCATCAGGAGAATTAAAGGCATCTTTCCAGGTGCTCACCGGAGCAGAAATTGTGAAACGAGGTTATAGCCAGGCCGTCTCAATAATAAAAGAAACGTTCAACCGTGCGCGTGAGAATACCCCTGCAATAATATTTGTTGATGAAATTGAAAGTATTGCACCGTCACGGGGCACCATGGCTTCTGAAGTAACAGGGCAATTTTTGACAGAGATGGATGGTATAAACGAATTGAAGGGAGTCGTTGTTGTCGGGACTACCAATAGGCCTGGTGCACTTGATACTGCGATTCTGAGACCAGGAAGATTTGATAAGATATTCTACATCCCACCTCCAAATGAAAGAGGAAGGGCAGAGATGTTCAAGTTATATCTTGGAGATATTTCAGACGGGCTTGATCTTAAGAAACTTGGAAAAATGACACTTGGGTTCACAGGTGCAGACATTTATTCAATCTGCCAGCAGGTGAAGATGGATATTCTTAGGCAGAAGATAGCTGGAAAGAAGGTAAAGATGACCACCGATAACATTGCCGCGATAATAAAGACAAGAAGGCCATCTTTGACAGAAGATATGCTGAAAGAGTACAGTGCGTTCTTGAAGGAATATGGGGAGAGGAAATAGCTCATACAAAGCATTATAAATTAATCCATGTACATATATGAGTATGGGCAGTATCAACATATCCATAACCGAAGATGTTTACACTCTATTGAAGAGGCTTAAGAAGGACGATGAAAGCTTCTCAGATATTATCAGAAGCCTTGTTGAAGAAAAAGACATAAGCAAATGCTACGGCCTTCTTGCGAACTACAAAGATGACCTTAAATTTATCGAGGAAGAAACAAATAAGGCAAGGAAACAAAAGTGGAGAGCTGACACGCAATGAAGGTTCTGCTGGATACAGCTGTCTTGATTGACATTCTGAAAGGCGAACAGAAAGCAATAGCCATCATAGAGCAATTGAAGAAAGAGAATGCATTCTATACTACTACAATAAATGTTTACGAAGTTTTGAGAGGGATCTATCTTTTACCCCATAATAGAGAAAAACATTTCAGCGCATTGGAAGCAATTGTTTCAAATCTATATGTGTTAGACATAGACTTTGAAGTTTCAAAAAGAGCAGCTGAACTATACGCCAATTTACGAAAGAAAGGCATCCTGATAGATGAACCTGATTATCTTATTGCCGCAGCTTGCCTGAGCAACGGAATATCTAAGATAATTACGAGAAACAAGAAACACTTTGATCAAATCGAAAAATTAGAAGTGATAATTTATTAAGCACTACAATATTCTTGCTTTCTTCCCATCAAAATAAACAGTTTCTTCATATCTAACTCCAAAATCCTTGAAGTAAGCAGCAGGCTCGATTGCCATTGCAGTCTTTGGCAAGAGTTTGTCCTTTGAAAAAACGCTTAGCCTTGGCTTCTCATGCACATCTAATCCAATGCCATGGCCAAATGAATGAATCATTTCAGGCAGTCCCTGTTTTTTCATTTGTTTGGCGCCAAATTCTGCAAACTGCTTTGCTGTTTTGAAGTTCTGGAAATTATCAACAAGCTCGTTGAAGACTTGCTTTACTGATTCATATGCCTGTTCCTTTTTATTGTCTTTTTTCAAGAAAAAACATCTTGTCAAATCCGCATTGTAGTGTTTGTATCTTACTCCATAATCCACTAGCACCAAATCAGAAAGTTTTGAATTGAACTCGGAATAATGAGGCATGGAGGCATTTCTTCCAGATGCAACTATCGGCTGAAATGCGGGCTCCAATCCCAACTCCAGGGTTCGCACGAGAAGGAATTTACGAACATCGCTTTCTGTTTTGAAGTTCGAAAAATCGAGTTCGCCAAATATTTTCTTTGACAGTGAAACTGCTCTTCTTATTTTTGAAACCTCATCGCTTGTTTTTTTCACTCGCGCCAATGCAAGCTGCTCGGAAGCATCTTCCAGTTTGAATAATTTAGAGAGACGCTTGTGGATTCTTACAGTCATAGATTTGGAATCGAAAAACAATTTCTTGGATTTGATGTGTTTAGCTAGTTCCTTAGTTTCCTTGTAAACAACTACTTTTCCATCGAACCATTTCTTTGCGAAGGTTTCGTTCATCTTCGAGATGAACAATGTCTTTTTGTTTCCATCTACCAAAAGTATTCCGTTGTCTATGTCAAGATTTGAATAGTGATAGAAGTTCGCATCGAACTCGCCTCCGCGGTAAAGAAGGATAGGGTGGTTAGGCATGAAAAGATAACTAAGTTAAGATATAAAAAAGAATTGGCATCAAAGAAAAGCAAGTCTCGCCTTTGTCCTCATTCCAACGACTTTTCTCTTACGCGCCTTGACTCTGTTCTTTAGAAATATATCGTTCGTGCAGACAATGACATCTTCGTCTTCTTCCGCATACTTGACAATCCAATCATCTGCAAATTCATCCGAATCAATTACTTTCACCTTGTTTACTGCAATAAGTTTGAGAGCGAATCGCGCAGCTGAGGCATGCCTTCCTGTGCTCTGTGACAACCTGGTTATTTCGTGCAATATCCTCTTGGACACATACAACTCGTAATTTGTAGGTATCATATCCCGAAGCTGGGTGAATATGTCTATCTTAAACTGGTAAGGCGCAAGAAGGAAATTCGTATCAAGTACTACTTTCTTCATAATGAGTTCTCTATGGCAAAATTATTTAAGGCTAGAGTAACAAGATATCAACATGAGCGAACTGGAAAATGCAAAAAAACTACTTTCACAAGGCAAACACAGGGAAGCAGCCAAAATAATAGATTCGCTACTTAAAAGCCAGTATAAAAATGACGAGTTATGGTATCTTAGGGGCATAATCTCACTTAAACTGGATAATTATCCATATGCGCATGAATGTTTTGAACACGCCGTTTCCATAAAGAAAAAACCTGAATATTTCAAGGCAGACGGCATGGCATACATGGAAACATTCGAAGTGAATGAAGCAGTGCAAAAATTCGAGGAAGCTGAAAAGATAAAGAAGGATGCTGAAACATACTTCTTCCTTGCAATAGGGTACATGTTCCTGAATGATGCAAAATCCAAGGAGCTCCTGAAACTCGCATATGATGCAGACAAAAAGAAAACCATCTCACTATTGAAAGAATTCTTCAGGACATTCTTCAAGAACAACCCGAAAATAAATGAAAAAGCAAAGGAGAAATTAGAGACAAAGATACTTGAGCTTGAGAAGAGATAAGATGCCGGACACAATGGATAGTTATTACTATTTCAACGGAAATTTCGTCCAACTGAAAGATAGAAAATTCAACTTTATGAACCATTTCAGCTCGCAGATGAAACCAGGGTGGGTATTTAGGAACCTAGAACTAAAACAGCCAGTCTCAGGTATCAACATGGGCATCAAAAAGTTCCTAGAGATAGCGGATAAGGAAAATACTCTTGGACTCGCCCGTAACGTGACAAAAATAAAAGAAACAGTAGCTGATATAAGGAAGATAATAAAAAAATTGGTGAGCCTGAACAAACCCAACTGCAAGAACTTGGAGCCAAGGTCCGCATACTTGTCAAGATATTGTGATGAGTTTGTTATAGGTATAGGGTATACTCAAAAAAGGTAGAAATAATTTTATTGTTTCTTTTCCCTTCCTATGAAATAATAAAGTATTACTCCTAACAGACCTAGCAACAACCAGATTCCAAGTATCCAAAGGGCCTTGGAATCATCAGATTTTTTCGATTTGACAACCTCTATGGTTGCCAGTATCATCACTGCCAATGAACAAATGGCAGAAGCAAATATAAGCAACAAGGAAATGATTGGCGAGATTAGGAAAAATGCTAGCATAAGCACCAAAAGTACTGCCAGGATCTGCAGTCCGAGCTTCAGGTTATCGCGTTTCCCTTCTGTATCTGTATTGTTGTCGAGTTCTTTATGAAGACATAATCGTCAGAAGCAAATAAAAACCTGATTTCAATCCCCCTCACAAGCTTTTTTAATTTAACCATACACTTCTATTTACAAATTATGAGGTGTATTCATGAAATTAGTCGTATCTGACACAAAAACAGGAAAAAGCTATCAGAAAGACATGACTCCCGAACAAGAGTCGACCGTAATCGGAAAGAAACTCGGCGAGGAGATCGATGGTGGAATGTTTGGAGCAGCAGGCTACAAATTCAAGCTTAGCGGCGGAAGCGACACGAGCGGATTCCCAATGAGAAAAGATGTAGGGGGGGCCACCAAAAGACAGATCCTTCTTACAAAAGGCGTGGGATTCCACACAAAAAGAAATGGCGAAAGACGAAGAAAGATGGTGCATGGAAACACATATTCCTCGGATATGATGCAGATAAACTGCGTAGTAACCGCGGCAGGCACAGCACCTCTTGACCAACTGTTCCCAAAACAGGAGAAAAAGAGCTGATTTTAGTTGCAGGCTGAAATAAACATAGGTTTACTTGGCCATGTTGACCATGGCAAAACCACTCTTACAAAAGCCCTTACAGGTAAATGGACTGACACCCATAGCGAAGAAATTAAGAGAGGAATATCCATAAGACTAGGCTATGCAAACGCTGAAATTTATCATAACAAGGAAACAGGCAAATACTCATTGAAAAAAGAGCCAGGCTATGAATTCAGCAGAAGGATATCTTTTGTTGATGCCCCTGGCCATGAAACACTGATGACAACTGTGATCTCAGCCTCAAGCATACTTGACGGCGCGCTTTTCCTGATAGCTGCCAATGAGGAATGTCCTCAGCCACAAACTGCAGAACACCTGATGGTCCTGAATTCAATAGGCATAAAAAACATAATTGTTGTTCAGACAAAGATAGATCTTGCAACCAAGGAAAAGGCGCTTGAGAATTACAAGCAGATAAAGGAATTCCTTAAGGGCTCAGTTGCGGAAAATGCACCCATAGTGCCTGTTGCTGCGAATTACGGCATAAATCTACCTGAACTCATTAAGATGATCGAGGAAACAATCAAAACACCGCAAAGAGATGAAAAGGCGAAGATAAGAATGCACATCTCAAGATCCTTTGATATTAACAAGCCAGGAACTCCTATAAAAGAGTTGAAAGGTGGTGTTATTGGAGGTTCGATAATACAAGGCGTTCTTAAGATTGGTGATAAGGTGGAATTAAAGCCAGGCATTGCCATGAAAGAAGGTGGAAAGGTTCAGCCATTGAAATTCACCATAAATTCACTTAGGGAAGAGAATGAAAAACTCACTGAGGCAAAGCCAGGCGGGCTGATAGCAATAGGAACCGACCTTGACCCGGCGATAACAAAAACAGATATACTTGTAGGCGCAGTTGTAGGCCATGTTAATGAACTGCCTGATGCCTTGGAGGAATTCAGGATAAAATACGAAGTCCTGAAAAGAAAGGGTAGTCAGGAACTTCCTTTGAAAGAAGGCGAGCCAGTTGTTGTAAATGCACAGACTGCAACTTCTGTTGGAATTGTCATGAAGATTCACAAGGGAACTTACCAGATAAAACTCAAGAAACCGATAGTCATAGAAAGCAATTACAAGATTGCAATCAGCAGGAAAATAGGTCAGAGATGGAAACTTTCCGGCTGGGGCAAACTTCAATAGTTAATTTATTAAATTGTTTATCCCTTTTCTTAGGCTACAAACAACGATTAGTGTTTGTGCTGGGGTCGCCTAGTCCGGTAGGGCGGCAGGTTGCTAACAAAGCCTTTTTTGTAAAAAAAGGCTTTGGTACCCAAAAAACCTTTGATGGAAGTTAATAATTTCCTAAAAGTTTGGACACCTGCTGCGGGTAACCGTTCGAGAGTTCAAATCTCTCCCCTAGCGCTTTTTTCTTAATAGAAAAAAGACTAGAAGTGACCACAAGGTCACTGCCTAGTGCTTTTTCAAGAGACCTAAAAGGAAATTTTACGCTAAAGCTCTTGTTTCTTGTGTTTAAACAAATTGCAAGAGAATAAACGAAAGAGATATAAAATAAAATAGAGTTGTTGATACCATGACTACTGAAGAGGAAGAGATAAACGATGCAGTGAAAAAGATGGATGAATACGAAGA
Organism: Microcaldota archaeon; assembly: GCA_043827025.1. GTDB lineage: Archaea > Micrarchaeota > Micrarchaeia > Anstonellales > Bilamarchaeaceae > DATDTS01. Next base: position 4,316 of record JBDRPL010000009.1, on the reverse strand, counting down.
CAAGGAAGCCGCAAAAAGGAAAAAAGAGGCAGAAGAAGGCAAAGAAGAGAACGAAAATGACCTAATCATTTGCCCGAAATGCAAGCACATAGTTGGCGAACAGGATTTTGAAGATGACAAACTTTCTGAGATGGGTTCTTTTTCAATAGAAACCAAAATAACCTGCACCAAATGCGGATACATAGGCATGCCTATCGAAATAAGCAAAAAAGAATATGGGCAACTAAAGGAAAGTGAAAAAAGGCCTGCATAACCCATGAATGACTTCGAAGAGAAACTGAAGAAATACATTCGAGAAAACAGCATTAAAGCAGACCATCTTGTTTTTCAGCAATCCTGCCATTCTGTGGAAGAAGCTGCAATTGCAGTAAATGCCAGGGCAGAAGACTTTGTCAAAAATATCTGCATGATTGATTCGAATGGAAAGCTTATTATGGCAATTGTAAAAGGCGAAGATAGAGCCAGCACTTCGAAAGTCGCTGAAGTCCTGAAAATCGAAAGGCCAAGAACAGCAACACCGAAAGAGATACTTGAAATGACAGGTTATCCTTGCGGAGGAACACCCTCTTTTGGATACAATGCAACTTTCCTGATAGATCAGCGAGTTATGGAAAGAGAAATCGTTTACAGCGGTGGAGGATCCGAGAACTCTCTGGTGAAGATAGCTACAAAAGAATTGCAAAAAGCGAATGGGGGAAACATAGTAATGATCCACAGATAAAAGAAAACGAGAAAATTGGATTGTAAAATAAAAGGAGATTTATGAGTGAAAGTTGACTAATTTAATCAATTCCTCAAAGTCTACTCCTGTTTTGGCCGCTGTATAGCCCAATTTCATGAATTTGACAGCTTGGCTTTCTTGCATATTTATCCCCCCACCTTGATTTAACCTAATTGAACTGAATAAACAATCAATTTCCCCCTCCCAAGGGCACAAAATTTCACAAATTTTGTGCGAATTGGAAACCATCAGATTTCCAATACGAAAAAGAACTGTTTGAATTATTTTGAATTACGTTTTTATAACGGAAACAACATTTAAATACTTTTGTCCTTGTTGGAAATTCTAAATTTCCAAGCAGACAAAATTTATGAAATTTTGTTCTTTTTCTCGACTATTTGGAACAACAAGCCTTTGACTTGCACTTTGAATATGCAATCAAAAGCATCACTGCCCAAAACACTATCAGATAAATCCATGAAATCATATTGTCAAGAGGGAACACTGTCACAAGTGCAACGGTCCCTAAAACAAACAACAATGCAATCAGAACCATGCAGCTGTTGGGTTTGTCATCGCAAGGAGAGCATTCTTCCTCTTCGCGCAAGAGTTCTGCCTCTTCTGACAGTTCTGCATTTTCCATAGTGAGATCCAAATCCCCAACTGGAAACACCTTTCCTGTGGATTTTGGTTGCTTCTTAGGCATTTTCTTGGATTTCTTCGCCTTTTTCTTTGGTGCCATGAAGAAATATCAGCGGCGATGTTTATAAATATTGGCAAATCTGGCAGAAAACTGTGGAAATACCAGTAATAATGCAACTGCCCATGCAATGATTGAAATCAAGAGATACATGTTCCCAAACCGTGGCGGGGAATAAGTGAGATTCAACTCATAGGTTCCTTTTGAAACCAGCACTGGAACAGATATGAAACCGTCCTTCGTCTGACCAATACTGATGTTTGCAGGCCATATGGATGCTGTCCAATACGGGTAATAGCTCTCTCTGACTGTCAGGTTGCCATCATAAGGCCCTACAATTGAAACTGAAATCTTTCCAGCCTGTTTAACATATGCAAAATCATTGTCAACATAAGGCTTTGTATCTTTGATTTTATAGGCATAGAGGAAATCCAGTTCGCCAAGCTTCTGAATACAAGGAGAATGTTCAACGTAATCAACTACGTCTAAGAAACGGGAATTGACGAAAATGGTATCAACTGAAGCCTCCTGTAAAACACTGCAGAACTCTTCTTTAGATGCTTCTATCTGGCAGGATGCAAAGCTTCCGCGAATGGTATCTCCAAAAAGTGAAATCTCGGAAAACATCTGGCCAAAGCTCTTGGGTGAAGTGCAATAAAAGTTTATCCTATCATCTTTTTCAAGATGAGGTGCAAGTTCCCCAAACCAACCATTATAGACCTCTTTCTGGTCGTATGAAGGAAGAAGGTAGACCGAATATAGATATTCGTTGGAGTTGGAAGAGGTTGCACCTGGTGGCAGGAACTCATAGCCTTGCGGAAGGAACAATGCTCTATGGTCAATGAAACTCGCTGACCATTTCGAAAAGTCAGCCACTTGATTTGAGATTTGTGGGATAGGATGCATGACAAATGAAAAGAACATGCCGAAAATAAGCAAGCCGATTATGAAATCAAATTTTCTGTTGTGGCCCACAAAACCTGCAATTACTATTCCAAAAAATATTGGATAAAGAGGAGGGGTCTTATTCTTGAAATCACTGCTATAAGGGCTTGGAAGCGCCCATGCAAGAAGAACAGGAATAAGGATTATAAGGACGAAAAATAATGGGAGTCTAAGGTCGGATTGCCTGGTTTTTTTGTTATGTTTCACAAAGAAATCCCTTGTTAGATAATAGGAACCGAGGATAAACACGATCCCGAGCAATACCAGTAGCACGAATGACAGGATGTTAAAGTAGCTGAAAATACGGAAAACCATTTCAACAAGTATCTGAGCGAACTTCAAAGGGGCAAAATCAGGGGAAGTGGTATTGAAATGATAATTTCTTGCAAGAGGCACCCAAAAGAATGCGACCAGAAGCAATGATAAAAGGCCAACAGTTATCAGGCGCTTTATGCCTGTAATACTCATAGAGAAACAGAATACGAATATTGCTGCGATAAGGCCTGCAATAACTGGATTGAAGAGATGGGAAAGTGCAGTCAATGCCATGAATATTGAAGAAAGTGTTGCTGAACGCATCTTTCCATCATTAAGGTAGCGCACGAAATACTTAAAGAAAAGTATGACGAATGGGATTGAAGCAAGCTCTGAGAATACGCCCCCTTGGAAATAATGCACCAGGATGGAGGAAAATGAAAAAAAGTAAAGTGCCACAGATCTCTGGGCTTCTGATAATTTGAATTCCTGAAGAAGCAGGAAGAATGATATTGGAAGTGCCAAAAGGGCGATGGCAAAAAAGAGTTTGTAAGAGGTTTCAACACCAATTATGCCCGAAAGCAAAGATGGAACGAAATGGGTCAACGGAGGATATTGATCCAACAATGGATTGCCTGCATACCACCACGGATTCCAGGCAGTGAAGCCTTCTGTTTGGAAAAGCCAGATCTGAAACAGATGTGTGGATGTGTCAATGCCTGCTGGAAAATAGGATTGGACATAGGTAAGAAGCACTATTGCAAAATAGGCGCCAACAGTGATTGAAAGCGCAACTTTTGGATCAAGAAGGAAAGGCAGGAAATCAGGTTTTGAATCTTTTTTGACTTGTTTCTTTTTGACTTGTTTCTCTTTCTCTGCCTTTTTCTTATGTTTGTGCATGGGAAGTATTTGAAACCAATAAATTAAAAGCTAACCTTCGATAAACACATCATGGACCTTGTCATTGCCCATCCATTCCTCCACCAAAAAGGAGGTGTGGAACGCGTTGTGCTGGAGATTGCGAAGGAATTCAATCCGATAATCTACTCTATAGTCTATGATCCAAAACAGACTTTTTCCGAATTCAAGGAATTTGAGATAAAACACATCTCTAAAAGCAACTTTGAATTGCCTTTCTTCTTCCTAAAGGGAGATGAAAGAAGATACAATGCAATAGGGGCAGGGTTCAGGTATTTTGATTTCAAGATAAAGGATGATTACGATGTGATAAATGCACACGGTACTCCATCAGAATGGATACGGAACAGAAACGAAAGGGTGTGCTGGTTCTGCCACTCGCCGAATCGCGAAGCTTTTGATTTGTATTCATGGCGAATGGCAAAACTGCCGATATGGAAACGGCCAATAAATTGGGGCCTGATTCAAGCATATAGATTCGCAGAATTCAGGACAGTTCCTAAGATAGAGGCAATTTGCACTAATTCAGAAGTGACAAATGAAAGAGTAAGGAAATATCTTCATAGAAAAGATGCTGAAGTGATTCATCCTGGTATTGATCCGAAAGAGTATGAATGCGAATCATACGACATATTGTTCCTCTACCCCTCGAGAATTGTTCCTGAAAAAAGATTCGGGATTGCAATTGAGGCATTCAAGAGATTTTATGCAAAGGTCAAGGCTAAGGATAAAAAACGATGGAAGCTAGTAATCGCAGGATACGTACATGATACTGAA
>JBDRPL010000008.1:0-7895 GCA_043827025.1 Microcaldota archaeon | reverse complement strand
ATCCGTATAGGATTTGTTAATTGATATAAGGCTGGATGACTGCTCGAATCGAATAGTGTCAACATTCTTTGTTTTCTTCTTGATATCATTCATGTCGAGTTCCATGGTAAAAGTAATAGTGGCAGAGGTTTAAATATCTGTCCTTATCCGCCAGGCTCGATTGCTGCGATTTCGCATATTCTTGATTGTGATGAAAAGGCCGCCTCAATATTGTAAGTCGCCAAACCAAGCCCTTCTGCAACCAGAACCAGAGGCCTGACCCCTGTTTCGCTTATCCTGTATAGAAATCTTAGCTCAGTTTGTGAACACGCTCCTACTAATGGCAACCCTATATCTGGATCTGCCTTTCCAACGAAACTTGGTTCTTGCTGAAAACCAAAAAGTATCTTGATAGATACAGGATGAACCACAACTAATCTACTATTTATTTCCACTTCTACAGGATCGATTAGCAAAGCTGCCCTTGGGATTCCAATTGCTTCTTGCGGGACATATTCCCTGGGCAAGAGCCATACCCTTTTATCGCGCGAGTAATGATCAACAACATCCACATCTTTTTCAAACATCCGGCCGATTGCGGGAAAAACAAGGAATTCATTCGTCCAGACCTGAATCTTCCCAAAATCAGGCCACAGGGTTCTTGGGGCCAAAAGACTGTCGAGAAGCAAATGGCCTGCAAGTTTCAGTCCATAGTCTGCTGCCTTTTGCCGGGCCTGAAGATAAGTGCCTTTGCCAAGATAATGGACCTGTTTGACAGCGGAAGACATGAAATCAAGAATATAATGGAACAAACGTTGTTAAAAAATATAGAGCTAAAACAAAGTGATTTTACCCTTCACCATCTTCTCAGTCAACTCCCGGATATCTTCAAGATTCTTTGAAAGTATGTATTGGGTTTTCTTTTCAATGTTTTTTCTAGAAACCCTTGCGTATGCCATCTTTGGGGCATCTATTGGCATTCCTATGGAAGAAAGAAGATATACTTCTGCATATGCATCCAATTCATCTGCAATCTGTTTTGCAATTTCAAATGCAAGCACATTATACAGCTTGCCAACATGGTTAACAGGATTCTTCCCGGCAATCGCCTCCATGTTCATAGGCTTTCCGGGAGTTATAAGGCCATTGATCCTGTTTCCACGGCCAACCATGCCATCATCACCCATCTCTGCACTTGTTCCTGTATGGGTTATGTATATGGAATCTCGTTTAGGATCATCCGCCGTATTTATTGAAACAGTCACTCGTTTCTTTGTGAATTTTCTTGAAAATCTGGAAACTGATTCGGATAAACCTCGTTTGTAGCCAAGATATGCTTCCGTTGAACTTACAAATTTCGAGATAAATGCAACAGATAGGATCAGATCGATCTTGTCCTTATTTCTAGAGCCCATGACTTTTATGTCCGATCCGACAAATACGTTCTTCTGCCTGTACTCGCCATTTAAGTACTTTTCAACAGATAAAACAAGCAAATCGAGTTCTGAATATGGAAAATAGGCAGTTCCTATAGACGTATCGTTTGAAAGAGGCATCCGCTGGTTCCTCATGAACAAATTGACAAGGTCGGATGAAGAAGGGGAGATGTAACATTCAACACTGAAATTATTGGGTTCAAGAAGAGGGACGATCTTTGCAAGGTAATCTCGAGTCGCTTCTTTTGCGATCCATTCTATCGGAACCTTCTTTCCATTCGCACTGTCGGTTGCCCGTCCACCAAGAATTATTCGAATTGGCTTCGTGAATCTGTTTTTATAAACGCAACCTGCGATTATCTGCGCCTTGTCGACGTTATGATGGAGTATGCTTCCAAAATTATCCAGATAATGCCTGCAAAGATTCCGGGAGATCTCTTCTACTATGCCTTCGATAAGGGTGTCAGGATGCCCTACTCCTTTCCTTTCAACAAGCTCGACTTCAGGAGCATAGGGAATGAAATGCTGGACAGAAATGCCATTTTTCATAAATAGATTGATAGGGAAAAATTTATAGACTTAATATTCGACTCTAGAGCATGAAACGATATTTAATAATCGCCATCCTGCTTGCAATTTCCATAGGGCTATTATTCATGGGAGCATTCGGAAAGGAAGACAGTATGAAAGAGAATACCATAGGGTTGATACTTCTTATGCTTGTTTCGATTTACCTGAGCAAGCTGACAACCAAGTTCCTTGACACAAAGGGGAACCAATTGAACTTTGCTGTTTCGACGGCGTATGCATTCTTCTCTTTGATAATAATAGTTGCAGTGCTGTTCACCATAGACACATTCATCACCCCTATAGTGAACCTGGATTTCATAATATTCGGATCAATATTCGTCAGCGTGATAGTTTCGAGATTGTATTTAGCCTATGAACTGAAGGAATATTTGTGAAAAGAAACTAGTCCACAAGATGACTGCAGATATCTGAATTTATTTTTCCCAAACACCCGTCTTCTAACAGGGATATACTATGGCATATCGCCACTTGGCAGGATCTGCAGAACTTCAGTTTTCTACTAGAAAGTTCAAGGAAGCGCTCTAGGCTCTGGTTATTGGCTTGCATCACGCATTTGTCATCCGTGCAGTGGCCTTCTTTCTCCATAAGCAAATGACCAATTTCATGTTTAACCAAAGCACCCATTGCATCCAATCCCACCTGCGGAGCCAAATCTGTCAGAAGAGAAGTTGAAAGTATTGCACAGGTGGCAAAACTTCCTGCACCAATGAGCTCCCTCCGCATATCCCCTTCTCTTGTATATAGGTGCATCGGTGATGCCGATGCCATAACATTATTGTTTTACAAACAGTATGTAAATGAGTGTTTCATTTCACTTTATTCATATTTCAGAGCCTCTATAGGAGGAATCCTTGCGGCATTTCTTGCTGGCGCAACACCAGCTACAACTCCGATCACCACTGAGAATAGCAAGGCGCCTATCAATAAAGCAGGCGTCAAACTAGTAGGAACACCAAATGATCCCAGGGCAAACGAAGTGCCAAAACTTAACAATACGCCAAACAGGCCTCCAACGAATCCAATTATGCCTGCCTCGAACAAGAACAGCAAAACAACATCCAGATTCTTCACACCAATTGATTTCAACACTCCGATGTCCTTTGTCTGCTCAAGCACACTCATAAACATTGTATTCGCAACCCCTATTCCTCCAACGAGAAGTGAAATAGAGGCAATGCCTCCAAGCAAAAGTCCAAGCACTTCAGTTACGCTGGCAATGGTTGATTGAAGGGAAGTGGCAGTGGTGATTTGAAAATCTTCTGTATCTTTAGTGACTCGATGCAGCTCTATAAGCTTTGATTCTATGGCAGCAGCCACTGTATCAGTGTCATGATCTTCAGAAACAACAACGATTATTTGGCTCACCTCCTCGCTTTGGTTGAACAGGTCTTTTGCAGTTTCCTGAGGGATGAAAATTGAGCCATCTGCTCCGCTCATGCCTCCTGATTGTTTGAGGATGCCCACAACACGAAATGGAATTTTGCCTATTTTTATCTGCTTATTCAACATGTCCAGATCATTGAAAGTCGCATTTGCAACATTGAATCCAAGAACTACTGAAAACTGATCGCTTGTACTAAGGTAACGGCCATCATACATCTCAACACCAACAGAATCTTTGAATGATTCCGGCTCTGTTCCGGTGACTGTCAATGAAGTATTTTTGTCAATATATGATACGGACTCACGGTTCTGCAATCGTGCATCCAATTTGTAGACTCCTGGCACAACCCTCAAATCATCCGCCTCCCTGAAGGTGATTATAGGATTGCTCTGAGTGCTGGTTTTTCCGAATCTCGCATCAGGAGCACCTCCGCCGGAACCTCCAAACCCTCCTGTTGGAATGCGCACACCGCTCATGCCACCAGACCTTTGAGCCTGCTGACCGCCTGCACTTATCTGAATGATATTGCTTCCAAGGGTATTCATCCTTTCGCTTATCTGGTCGCTCACACCTATGCTTATGGAAATAAGGCTAACTATTGAAGCAACACCTATGATTATACCAAGTATAGTGAGCCAGCTCCTCAGCTTCCTATGGCGTATGTTGTCCAATGCAAGGGAAAGGATATATTTGAGCTTCATTGAGGATTACCTTTTTTTCCTTTGAAATATTTCTTGTAGCCGAATTGATAACCCAATGCCAATACAACAACTATAGCCAGAAGCTGAATCCAATCAAGACCGAACAATACTCCCCCAGAACGGCGCATAACTGTTGCACCTGTCGCAATGCCTGTTCCACTTCCTGCATTTTGAGAAGCTCCAAAATCCCCTGCAGAAGAAACTTTTATGGGAACATCCTTATTGATGACATGTTCTGTGTTCGTGCTGTCTTTGAACACAAGCTGTATAGGGACATTGTAGTTTCCAGGCTGCAATTTGTTTGGCACATTTATCACAAACTGGAATGTGGTGAAGTCATCAACATTCAAAGTGCCAACAAACTTATCCGTTGCTCCAACAGTTTCAAAATCAGTGGTTGGCATCACCTTTGCATAGACGCTTCTTATGGGAGAATTACCAGTATTAGCGATCTGCGCCGAGACAGTTACTGATCTGCTGCCCACTCCAACAGTAGTAGGGTCAGTACGTGAACTGACCATTATCTCCTGTGTGGCACGTACTTCAACTCCAATATTTTGAGTATATGTTTTTCCATCGCTTGTTATTGTTACTGGAAGGACATAATATCCTCCTGATGCAGAAGGCCCTATGCCAATCGTCAGCTCCTGAGTCCTAGTTTCCCCTGGCAAAAGATGGTCAAAATATACTCTGCTGTTCCCCATGGGAGTGAACACTGAACTCTGATTTATTTCTATCATTGCAGAAGATTCTGTGGACCCACGATTTTCTACCACAAGTTCGAATTTCGTCTGCGAACCAACTTCAGTAGGAGTCTCGGGCTTCAGGCCGATATTAAGCTTTGCAGAAACATCCGTGACACTTACTGGCCCCACGTAAACTGTTTGCGAAACAGTATTCTGAACTGCATCCTGATATTGCACCACTAAAGGGACCATGTAATTCCCAGAACTTGTCGAAGATAATGAACGCAAACCTAAACTAATTGTCTTGCTTGAGTTGAATTGAACGTCCCCTACGGTATACTGGCTTGTGCCATCTATTGCAAAAGAGGAATTGTCAAGGCTGCGAATGATCACATTTTTTGTGATTCCTCCCGTATTTACAATCTCTAATTGGGCAAGAAATTTATCTCCAGGAGCTAAGGTCGTTGCATTTGAAAGAGTCCTTACTTCAAGAACCTGAATCTGGGAAACAGGTATTGCGATAGTGGTCTTCGCAGTTCCAGAACTATCTCCATTATTATAGCTATAATATATATTAAGATTCAATTGCAGGATGCCGCTATTGACTTTCGAAGGAACTACGAATGGAAGAGATGCAATCGTAGTGCTACCTGACCCTATATCTCCAATATTAACCATGCCTGTCCCATCAAGATTGGCCCCATGATCATAATAGATGGTAATTGATTTCGCAGTGTCAGTTCCTGCATTGCTTAGGGTAAGTTGAAGCTGGGCGGTTGTCCCAGGGTAAACTGTGCCAGGAATGGTGGAATAACCTAGAACCTGCATAGTAGCTGAACTGGAAACTGCATTCCCAAAACCAATTATTAAAAACAATGCCAATAATCCAAACAAAATATTTTTATTAACGTTCATTTTACATCCCCTTTGATTTTTATATTTTCATGATCATTAGGTATCTTCGGTTTCTGCCAAACATCCTTCTCTATTTCTCCATCCTTTATATGAATGACCCGCTCTGTATAGGTGGCAACAAGAGGTTCATGAGTAACTATGACAACTGTAACGCCATGCTTGCCCCATAATTCCGAAAGTATGCCCATCACATCCTTACCAGATTTCGAATCAAGATTACCGGTTGGCTCATCAGCCAGAATCACTTTGGGATTATTTGCAAGGGCCCGTGCAATTGCAACTCTCTGCCTTTCCCCTCCACTTAGCTGCGACGGCTTCTTATATATCTTCTGCGCCAATCCAACTGAAGCAAGCAGTGATTCTACCTTGGAAGACATATAATGTTCTTCAGCCCCGCTTATCATCAATGGCAAAGCAACATTCTTGAACACTGTGAGAGTCGGGCTGAGGTTGAATGCCTGGAAAACGAAACCGATCTTGCTGTTCCGCGCCTCTGCCAGCGAATCATCGTTCATTTTTGATAGTGGAACCCCATCAAGGTAAACCTCTCCAAAAGTTGGCTTGTCTAAACAACCCAGCATATGGAGTAAAGTGCTCTTTCCGCTTCCTGAAGGCCCGATTATTGAAACAAACTCCCCTTTTTTTATCTTTAGGTTTGCATTCTTCAATGCCTGGAATTTGGTTTGGCCGTCGCTATACTCTTTCGTAACGTTTTCGATAACCAAAATATTTTCCACCATATACGATAGCACCAAATGCAAACACCATTAAATGAAGGTGCATTTATAAAAGGATTTGCCGAATTATCCCCCAAATTACGCCGTATTTACTTGGAACTCATCCATGCGAGTATGGCCAATGAAAGAGTCGCAAATAAAGATGGCAGCACCATGGTGAACATTCCTGGCCTTCCATAGACTCCAAAAAGATTGTGGATAGGTGGCATTGAAGTCAATGAAAAAAGCATGAATGCAACAATCATGAACAATATCCCAAGGGTAAATTTGCTTCTCAATTCAAGATAATCTTTTAGGTAAATGAAGATTAAATAAATCGAAAGTATGAATGCAAGGAATGACAACAGAGTGCCAATCAAGAATATGGTTGGTGGATCAAAGAATTCATGACGATCAAACCTGACAAGACTATTGAGCAGCACAAACAAGGTTATTGCAATAAAAATTATTGCTACAGTACCTGATGCTGCAATCAAAGAATAATCTTTCTTTTTCCCGTTTTTCTTTACCAATTTATTTTTTACCATTATCTTCACCTGTCAGTTCCTTAAAATAATCATTAATCTCCCATTCAGGACTTATGAAATAAGGAGCGCCATATCCTGGTTTCAATTGATAGACTATGCCATTCTCAAGCAAAAGCTCGATATGGCCCTGCACTGTTTTGTAATCCAGGTTTAATGACAATGCAAGCTGACGCATATTGACTGGCTTGAGAGCTAATGATTTTATTATTCTCAGCCTCGTAGGTCCACCTCTGGATGCATCCAGAAGCCAGTATAATAAACGTGATTTTGAATCCATAGTGCACCGTGAAATCCATTGTAGTTGGAATCATTTAGAGTAAACAGCATAAGCATTTAAGTTTTAAAACACGGGCAGGTTTATAAGAATTTACCCAAATTTTACCCAAAAGACCCGAAGCTTGGAAAAAATAAAAAAAGATTAATTTATAGCCTGTTGGCAGTCCCTTCCCATTTCATGGGCGGAATTCCTGAAGCCACACTTCATGGGCCTGGATGTAAGGCGAAAACCATTGGGCATTGGCTTCAGATCCGTATGATTTCCCTGTTTCATTGCATTCAATTTTTCAGATAGGGCCGCAAAGCTGGTTTCGTTCATTAGATCGAATCGTTTGCCTCCAACGCCAAATTGGTCGTGCAGTGATTTCGCTGTCGCATAGTCCCCCGCCTTGATGGCTTGCATGAACTGTTGCATTTCAGTCGAGTTGAACTGTGAATCAGAATCCCCCCTGACAAAACCAGCTCTAACGCCATGCTCTTGCCAATCCCGGGGACCGATGATTTTCCAGTTCATTGCCCCGCCTTTGTTTTCGGAGGCTGCAAAAGCCACCCCAGCGCAAGCCAGAAGAAAGATTACCAAGCCCACTGTCAAAACTGTTTTGTCCATCATATCACCGTGATTAGAATACTGGCTGCTTATAAATAGTTTTTCCAGAATCATAC
>JBDRPL010000007.1:0-48755 GCA_043827025.1 Microcaldota archaeon | reverse complement strand
TCTAGTTTAATTTTCTTTTTATTCTATGAACAATATGAAATCTTACCGGCATTTGTATTCCAAATTGTGTTCATACGAAAATCTTGAGCTTGCTTTCACGAATGCAAGAAAAGGAAAGACATTGAAGGATTATGTAATGGAATTTGAAGCAGACTTGAAGCAAAACCTCTTTGTTTTACAATTTGAACTTCAAACATTTACTTATCAGCCAAGACCGATCACGACGTTCATAGTCAAAGACCCAAAGACAAGAAAAATAGGCGCTTCTGATTTCAGAGACCGAGTCACCCATCATGCTTTGTGTAATGTCATTTCGCCTATTCTGGGCGATAGTTTCATTTTTGATTCGTTTGCCAACAGGAAAGGCAAGGGAACTCATGGGGCAATAAAGAGATTTGAACACTTTTTAGCACAAACCACTTTTAACCATAAAAAAACCATAGAGAGAGAGAGAGTGTGTCAAATTTGGCTATGTATTGAAAGCTGACATAATGCATTATTTTGAAAACATTGATCATACTATTCTTCTCGGAAAAATCAAGGATAATTTCATTACGAAGAGGGGTAACCTTTCTTGGTTTTCGGATTTTCTATAAACACAGGCTTTTGAAGAAAAGCAATGCAAAAAGGATATGGAAACGCCTTGAGAGATTCAAGCGGAAATATGATAAGGGAGAAATGAGCAGAAAGGAAGTCGTTCAAAGTCTGGAAGGTTGGCTTGCATATGCGGAATTTGCCAATACCTACAAATTCAGGAAACGGGTTGTTGCTGAATTCAACGAGCTTTTTCACCCTAGCGACAATCAAGAAAATTATTAAACTCTTACTTGTATTTCTTATCATGTTTATTATCTACACGGATGGCGCCTGTTCCGGGAATCCTGGTCCGATGGGAATCGGGTATGTCATTCATGTCAGTGGCAAAGTGGAGATTAAGGGTTCTGAGGCAATTGGCAACGGGACGAATAATATTGCTGAGTATAGTGCAGTGATCAAGGCGCTTGAGGTTGCAATAAAGGAATACAAGCCAGATAAAATCGAATTAAGGGCGGACAGCCAATTAATTATAAGGCAGTTGAACGGCGAGTATAAAGTAAAGGATCCGAAGCTGAAGCAACTGAAGGCGAAGATCGATGCATTGACGAACGGAATCTCGATGAAGTATGTGCACATTCCAAGAGAGGAGAACAAGCATGCCGATCAATTAAGCAAGAGTGCAATTTCTTCTTAGAAAAAAATAAATAAAAAAAATAAGAAAAAATTAGTAAAGTCCTTTTCCTATACTGCCCATCAGCCCAAATATAACATAGGACATTAGGACGACCATGTAGGCCGCATAAATTACAAGGACCATTGCGGTTGTCACGATTCCGTTTGCAAGCATCACCACTATGTAATCTGTGTCGAACAGTTCCTTGAATGCCTTTGCGGAAACTGAAAGCGCCACTAACAAGTAGTATATAAGCACCAGAATTCCGATTATCATTGCCACTCCTACAACGAGCGAGTTGTTTAACAACATCGCCAGTTTCAACAATACTGCAAATATTGTCAATCCAACCATGAACTGTGTGAAGCACAATCCCACTGCCATGAGCGAGTTTCCGAGTGCCTTGTCCTTGTTTCCAGACAATATCTTAAAAGGAACCTTTGCAAATAATGCATAGATCATTCCAATTATTGTCATCACAACTGCCACGATTATAGAAGTGAGCATGTTTCCTGTAGTTATGGCTGTAGTAATGAATACCAGTACCATTGCCAATCCATAAAGTATCAGAGGACATTTGTCATCTTTGCATCCTTTAGAAGCTTCAACAACTGCCTCAGGGTTCATAAGTGCGTTCTTGAACATGTTTGAGCCGCAACATTTCTGTTTAGCCTCATTTTTTGATTTAGCCATTTTATCACCGTATTTTATAGTTTTCGCATAATTATTAACCCTATCTTTTTTCCGACGTAAATACGAACGCGAGGCAAAGCTTTATAAATACTGAGTTTTATATATAGAGTCCACCCTAGTTAATGATTGCGTATCATAACGCATGAAATAAATTGATGCATAGGGTAATTGATCTCCTCCTGTTTGGGGGAAGCGTCATGTTTCTAAACTTACAAAAGTTTAGTCTATAACATTGACTTGAGTGTGAAGTAACGGCAAATCTGGAGTTAAAAACAATGAGAACCAAATAAGTAAACCAAAGTAAAGAAACCGAAGTTTATAAATTCTCAAATATCTAGTGAGTTATGCTGATTTACGCCATATAGTGGATGACTTGGCTAAGGAACACAAGGTCGCGCGGTAAGCGGCGATATGCTCGGGGTAGACGCACGCAGTCTGTGATCCCGAGATACGACTGAGCACACCTTGAATAAAGGTGTGCACTAACCCTCCGAAATGAAGCATCTTAGTAGGAGGAGGAAAAGAAAACAAAAGTGATCCGGTTAGTAAGGGCGACTGAACGCCGGACAGATCAAACCGAATTCCTTGCAGTAATGTAAGGTAGATGTGGTGGGGATAACCTTTGTCTGAATCGAAGTTGGTTGGAAAACCATGCCATAGCGAGTGATAGCCTCGTAGATGAAGGATAAAAGGTATGATCCGAGAAGAGTAGCATCTCCTGAATAGGAGATGTGAAGGTGGGTGTATCAACACCTAAATCTAAATATGATCCTTAGACCGATAGCGAAATAGTAGCGCGAGCGAAAGTTGAAAAGTACTCAGGGATGAGTGTGAAAAGATCCTGAAGCTATATGGTAACAGAATGGTAGGGCGTGAAAGGGTTTGAAGACCCTGGAAGTTCTCACTCGAGAGGGTGAGTCCGACAGGGTTTACCGATGTCCTATCTTTCTTCTCGAAGCAAGTGTCAGGGAGTTTTTGGGCGTGGCGAGATGAAATTCGAAGCGAAAGCGAATTGCTCGCAAGCAATGAGGAGCAGCCTCTTAACTGGGGTTAAGTCACTCCCAGAAGACCTGAAGCCATAGTGAACTACGCCTGAGCAGGGTGAAGCTGATCTGACGATCAGTGGAGGCCCGCAACTAATGCTAGTATATCTGCTTAGGTGACTTGGGTGTAGGGGTGATAGTCCTATCGAACGTGGTAATAGCGGGTTCCTCTCGAAATGTGTCTCAGCACAGCGTCTCTGGAGAATGATACAAGGGTATAGCACTGACTAGGTGGAGCGGTTCCGAAAGGGATCACCAACTTCTCAAACTCAGAATCTTGTATCTTCGTAGAAGGAGGCAGTGGAGTTTTACGGAGTAAGTCTGTAAGCTCTTACGGGAACGACCGTACGTAAGGTTAAGGGCCCTAAATGTTGATTAAGTGTTAATCGTAAACGAATCTCCTCTCAAAGACAACGGGAAGGTAGGCTTAGAAGCAGCCATCCTCTAAACAACGCGTAATAGCGGACCCGTCAAGAGTGCAGATTCTTAAGATTCACGGGGCTAAATCAACTTCCGATACCTTACCAGCGCCAAAAGCGCATTGAGTAGGGAGGCAATCGGATCGTACAGAAGTCGGGCGGTAACGTCCGATCGAGCGATCTGATAAGAATATCCTGACGTTAGTAGCAGCAATATCTAGATGAGAATTCTAGACACCGAATGAGCAAGGTTTCCTCAGCCATGTTCGTCAGCTGAGGGTTAGGCGATCCTAAAATCCGAGGTAATTCCAAAGGATTGAATGGGAAATCGGTTAATATTCCGATCCTATAGTGATAGGCTTTAGCAGATTTTTGACGCCTTTAGATATGTGGAGCAGCGAGAGCTGTCTGAAAGGAGTAGAGCCATGGAGTCTTATTATGAGGAGAAGTGGCTGAAACCTTAGGGTAATTCTATTGATTCTAGGGGCCCATGAAAAGGAAATCTGAACGATTCACTATATTCGTACCAAGAACCAGTACAGGTGCTCTAGCTGTAAAGGCTAAGGTGTGGCAGGACAACCTAAGTAAGGGAACTCGGCAAGATAGTCCCGTAACTTTGGAATAAGGGATGCCTGGAATTGCGTAAATTTCAGGTCACAGTAACAAGGGGATAGCGACTGTTTATCAAAAACACAGGTCATCGCAAATCGGAAACGACGAGTATGATGGCTGACGCCTGCTCACTGCCAGTATCTGAATCCCGGGTTCAACCGGAAGAAGGACTGGTAAAGAGCGGGGGTAACTCTGACCCTCTTAAGGTAGCGTAATACCTCGCCGCTTAATTGGCGGCTTGCATGAATGGCGTAACGACTTTCCCACTGTCCCTACTTAGGACCTGGTGAACTCACTGGCCGGTGAAGATGCCGGCAACTTCCAGAGGGAAACGAAGACTCCATGGAGCTTTACTATAGTCTGATGTTGTAATAATGAGCTGATTACATAGCGTAATTGGGAGCTGTTATGTCGTGACTTTCGGGTTACGAATAGGCAAAAGTGTAACACCAATTAGTTAGTTCGTTATTGCTTACTTGCAAAAGGACAGCGTCAGATGGATAGTTTGGCTGGGGCGGTACGCCCTCGAAAAGGAAACAAGGGCGCCCAATGTCAGACTCATTCCGGTCAGAAATCGGAAGTAGAGGGTCAAAGACAAATGTCTGGCTGACTGTGTCTCTAAAAGCGTGGGACGCAGAGAGGAAACTCGGGCTTAACGAACCTTGAATCCCCTTTGATGAGGGATCAAGCTGTCAAACAAGCTACCCTGGAGGTAACAGGCTCGTCGCGGGTGAGAGTACACTTGCGACCAGTCTTTCGTTTTTTAATATTCGAGACTGTTCGTATAAACGTATAAATCGACCCCGCGGTTTGGTACATCGCTGTCGGCTTGGGACATCCTGGTCGTGTAGGAGCGACCAAGGGTTGGGTTGTTCATCCATTAAAGTCCCACATGAGCTGGGTTCAATACGTCGCGAGACAGTATGGTAGTATCTCCTGGAAGCGTAGTCTCCTGAGAGAAAGGATCTTTGAGTACGAGAGGAACGGAGATCCGGCGCCTCTAGTCTACCAGTTGTCATATATGGCACTGCTGGGCAGCCACGCGCCATGTTGATAAGACCTGAAAGCATCTAAGGTCGAAGCATCTCTTAAGACTAGGAGACAAATCCCGCGGATAGCAGATCCGTTTGATAGAACTGTGGTGTAAGAAGTTAGCGCAAGCGAGCTTTTCAGCCTGCAGTTACTAATGGGCTAAAACATAACTCACTACCTTCAAGTTTGCCGTTACTTCCACTCATAGCCAACGATAGGTTGGCTAGCTGTGATCATCAGATCACGCAATTTCTAAATATAGAATTTAGATTCGAGTTTTTTTATTTAAGTTTATCTAGTGTGAGCTATAAAAGCCACGAGTAGCATATTTTTTAAAATGGGCCATATAAAATTTTAGTGTGATAGTATGCCATCAAAACAGGTTGAAAAAGTAGATTGGAAATTAGATGAAACATCTAAGAAGTGGTTGGAGGCAAATGGTTTTAATTTTGCACAAGTCATGACCATCGAAGATGTTCTGAAAGGTGCTGTAGTTTCTTTCAAAAAAACAGGGGTATGGGATTATGACTTGAGTAAAATACGTGGAGCAAATACTGAAAAAATAATCCTCCTATGCCAGAATGAGCTTAAGATAGATAATAGGACCCCTTCATTTGTTGCTGATATGCAAAACGGTTCCATGGTAATTCCAGAACGTGTGCAGAGCCAGTTTGTGAATTATCTTGAGGATCAAGAAAGAAGGAAATTAGTTCCTAGAAAAGCCTAATTTCTTGGTGATTAGATGACACGGCTTGCAAGGACTGCATTGTGCGCTTCTGCCCTTGCCATCATCACTCTTTTTTATTCTAATCCTCTGAGGGCCAAACAACCTGAAATTGAACCTCGACAAGGCGGGATTTCCTGCAGTTTGGGAATGGCGCGCGATGGAGGTGGTGCGACTCTTGTTCTTTCTTTCAAATCATCCGCAGGCAAATGCTCGGTCCCATTTCCTACTGGAACAGACACTCCATTTTTGGTTTCATGCGGTGAAAGCAAACCGACTATTTTCATAGACAAGAAAGAGGGCAAAATCTATTTTGCAAACAGTGCGGATTATCTTTTGATTGAATTCGAGTCTTTTCCAGATGGTGTCAAGCCAATGTTGACAACCTTTTCATCTTCCTTCCCTAGACAAATGATAAGCGAAGAAATTGTTTCAGGAAGTTTTGATGCTGAAAAAAAAGAAATCACCATCATCACTGGTTCTCATACATGGAGATCGTCTATTCACGAAGAAGGGGGTCACTTCTATGTTACTTCTCTGAACTGGTGGCCCCATTCAACTTAAATTTCATCTGGCAAAGGAGGCACATCATTTTTCAATCCTTACGCTCATGTTGTCGCTGGGCATCTCTAATTTCAATTTATTGTACCCTTCGACTATTTTTATGTTCATCGCGTTTTGGATATCGTAGTATTTTTCATGGTCTACACTATATTTTATTCTTAGAACAAGAGTATCATCTTCTCTGCTGAGCAGATAAGCGCTTATGCTCTTAGGTTCAACACCATCTATTTTCTTTATATTCTCCAAGAGATATTTCCGCATTTTTTGGATCTGGTTTGCATCATAATCAAAATCAAAGGGGATGTTGTGCACAATCCCTCGCTTGTCTGCCTTTGAAAAATTTTCTATGGTGGATCCTGATATTGTTGAATTGGGAATGGTCACGATTGTTCCATCCAGTGCTTGTATCCTTGTTGACCTCAACCCGACTTCCTGTACAGTACCTTCGACCTCACCAATCTTCACAACATCATCTATCTCAAAAGGCCTGTCTGCAAAAATGGTAACTCCTCCAAAGAGGTTTCCTAGAGAATCCTGTGCAGCAAGGCCTACTGCAAGCGCGCCGATTCCAAGACCTCCTAGTATTGCCGTTACATCATAGCCAAAATTATTTATTATCGTGATAAGCGCCAAAGCGATTATTATGAGTTTTGTGCCTTTTTTCAAAATGGGCAGGATTTGGTCATCAAGTTTCGATGCTGTCCTTTCGGTGAATGGTTTTAAGTATGTGTCATAAATTCCGTCAAAAACACCTATAACTGCCCAGGCAAACGCCAGGGTGTAAAGTACACCTACAGTATCATTTAGAAATTGCATGGTTCCCGGGTCAAACGTAAGTGGGCCTATGGCATAACTAATGCCGAATATGACTACAAAAAAGATGAATGGCTTCTCAAGTTTTTCAAGAATCATATCATCCAGTTTTGTTTTTGATTTAACTGTGAACCTGTAGACCACAGTTCTCAAGAAGAAGTATATCACTTTTGCAATTATTGCAGTTGCAAGCAGTATAAGAAAACAAATAAGGTATTGCTCTATGGTATTTCCATAATATTGATTCGTAAATATTGGATGCAGTCCCTCTAGCATTTAAACCACGAACTTAAACTCTGAAACTACATTTAAAAGCCTTTTGTATTTTTTTCTCCTAAAATCAATAATCCTTTCCCCTGTTAAATTCTATGAGTGTTGTTTTGGTGAATTTGAATTTTTCCTGGATGTATTTCAGTGATTTTTTAGGATCTTTTGGTCCGCATGTGAATATGTCTAATCCTGCATAATTATGTTCAGGCCATGTATGTATGGATATGTGCGATTCGGACAGTAAAACAATTGCAGTTACGCCTTGCGGGGAAAATTTGTAGCATTCTGCCTTTAGTACGGTAAATCCTCCATGTTTTGCAGCCTCGACAAGCGTCTTCATTATGAATTTTTCGTCGTTGAGCAACTTTTTATTCGATGTCTCACATTCTGCGACCAGATGCTTACCTAGAACTAGTTCAGGTTCATTTGTTTTTGTTTTTACCATCACTTTTTTTCGGAATAAAATCTTTTAAATATATCTCATTTTGCTTTTTTGGATTATTTCTGTGCAAGATCCTCTTTTTTTCCGAGGATTCCTTTTAGGGTTTCGCTCGCATCACTTATCTTTTCGATGCCTTCCTCTGGGTTTTCAAGCTTCCACAATATTTTTTTGCTTATGCGTAATATACCTGCCCTTTCGGCTTGGACGTCATGTCCCGTATCTCTCCAGTTGCTTTCCAGTAGAGTAATTATCTTCTGCAACACTAATCCTTCCATTTCTCTCTTAAGTTCTTTAGGGTTGTCAAAAAGATTAGGCATCTGGAAATCAGTAATCCTTATTGTAATACTCTTGCACAAAAGATGGGATTGCATGTTCTGGTCGCAATCGAATGAAATTCTTGCTTCAGTTGGTGTTAAAGTTATCTTAAATCCATTTCCTATGGCCATTCTTTCAAGTTCAGGTTCTTTTTCTGGTTTCTGTCTTATCTTTCGGCTTTCAAATAATGCTGTAAGCCCAGTTACTGCGTTTTTCATAATTCCAGATTCCATCATTTTGGCCATGCCTGCTTGTTCATTTATGGGGCTACGAAATCCACATTCCCTTCTAAATCTTTTTGACATTAGATTTCCCAGATAAAGGTCTCCGGCAAATTCTTTTTCCCGCATAAGTGCATCTGCAAGGCCTCCTGGGCTAAGTGCCCCAAATGCTCCTTTGCCACCGCCGGGCATCTTTAATCTGAGCCTTTCATCTCCGGCCAGAGCCTTTTCGAATTGTTTTATATTATCTGCGCTAAGCTCCAATGAAATTGCCACTTGTCCTGTTCCGCCATAAGTATTCCTTCCATAAATTGTCAGCCGTATAATTCCACCTTCTAGTTTTTCTATCAGAAACTGCCCTTTGGCTTGTGTAATTACCTGTTCTGCATCTTTGTGTATTTGGCTCATGAAAATATTGTGTAAATAAGTGCTTAAAAATCAGAGTTTTTCCAGGAAGTTTTATAAATCGTGTCGCAGTAATAAAGACAACTTTTTTTGGTGGGTATCATGAAGAATGTAATGTGGTTTGAAGAGCTGAGCAAGAATAGCATAAAGGAAGCTGGGGGAAAAGGTGCAAACCTTGGGGAAATGTCTGCAGCAGGGTTTCCAGTTCCTCCTGGATATGTGGTGACAAGTGGGGCTTACTTCAAATATCTTGAAAAAAATGATTTGATTGGTCCAATGGCTAGTGTTCTCGAAGGCCTTGATGTTGATGATAATGATGCGTTGAATCTTGCGTCCGAGAAGATAAAGGAAATAATTGTAAACGGAATCATTCCAACAGAGCTTCATGACGAGATTGTGAAGTCTTACGAAAAACTATGCGAACGCGCTGGTCGTGAAGTTTACGTTGCTGTAAGGTCAAGTGCAACTGCTGAAGACCTTCCCGAAGCCTCTTTTGCAGGCCAGCAATCCACATACCTTAATGTCAAAGGGACTGTCAACGTAATAGATGCGGTCAAGAAGTGTTGGGCTTCTTTATTTGAACCTCGAGCCATCTTCTACAGGGTGCAGAACAACTTCGAGCACATGAAGGTTGGTTTGGCAGCAGTTGTCCAGATGATGGTGCAGAGTGAAAGGAGCGGAGTCATCTTCACTGTGGACCCTGTTTATCAGGATCCTGACATTATGTCTATAGAAACAGGATACGGGCTTGGCGAAACTGTTGTCAGCGGCCAAATCACTCCTGATACTTATAGGATCGTTAAGAGTCAGTTGAAGGTTGTAGATGCAAAAATTTCTAAGCAGACTTGGATGCTCATACGCGTTGGAAATGAGAATCGGCGCGTGAATATAAAGGAAGAGGCTCAGGAAATTCAGAAACTTTCTGATGCAGAAATCAAGGATCTTGTGAAAATTTCCATTAGGATAGAAGAGCACTATGGCAAGCCGCAAGATATTGAATATGCTATAGAAAAAAACAATATCTATATCGTACAATCAAGGCCTATTACGACTTTGAAAGGGGTGAAGGAGATGGAGTCTAAAGAAACTGAAAAAAATGAAAGTAATGGAGAAGAAAAGGGCGTGAAGGATGCAAAAGTGCTTCTCAAAGGACTGGCATCATCTCCCGGGGTTGGAAGAGGGCGTGTGAATTTTATCGCATCTTCTGCAGAAATCAAGAACATGGTCAAAGGAGATATCCTTGTAACTGAGATGACAACTCCCGATTTTGTTCCTGCAATGAAAAAGGCAGCGGCTATAGTCACTGATACTGGTGGGATGACGAGCCATGCGGCAATAGTTTCGCGTGAGCTAGGTGTTCCTTGCATTGTAGGGGCTGGACATGCAACCTCAATCCTCAAAATAGGGCAGGACATAACTGTTGACGGCACCCATGGAATAGTTTATGAAGGGTTCATTTCATTAGGGGAAGAAAAAAAGAGCGCGAGCGATGCTGGAGTAATGCTTCAATCTGTTCCAGTGACAGGCACAAAAATCTATGTCAACCTGGCGAATGTAGAACTTGCTGAGAAAGTTGCAAAACTTCCAGCAGACGGCGTAGGGCTTTTGAGAGCGGAATTTATCGTAGCCGATATGGGCGCCCATCCAAAGAAAATGTATGAGGATGGCAAGAAAGATGAGTTCATCAGTAAATTGGCAGATGATATGCGAAGGTTCGCAGCTGCATTTTATCCAAGGCCTGTTGTATATCGGGCAACGGACTTTAAAACAAATGAATATCGGAACCTGCCCGGCGGAGACAAGTATGAACCTCACGAAGAAAATCCTATGATGGGTTATCGTGGAGCTGCAAGGTATATCCAAGAGCCTGAGATTTTCAAGATGGAACTTGAAGCTATGAAGAAAGTCCGGGATGAATTTAATCTAAGGAACCTTTGGCTTATGATTCCATTTGTAAGAAGGATTGGGGAGATGAAAGCAATTAATGAAATGCTTCAGAGTGTTGGCCTCTATAGGACAAGGGACTTTAAATTATGGATCATGGTTGAAGTTCCGAGCACTGTCGTTTTGATTGATCAATTCTGTGAAGTTGGCATTGATGGCATTTCTATCGGAACGAATGACCTTACTCAGCTGACTTTGGGCATTGACAGGGATAATGCAACTCTTGCAAAAGGATTCGATGAAAGGAACGAAGCAGTTCTTAGGTCTCTTAAGAGGGTCATCACTATTTGTAACAAATATGGTGTCACAACTTCTTTATGTGGACAGGCGCCTTCTGTTTATCCTGAGTTTGCAGAGAAGCTCGTTGAATTCGGGATAACCTCCATGTCAGTTAATCCTGATGCTGTTGAAAGGACAAGAAGGATAGTTGCAAGCGCAGAACAGAAAATCATGCTGAAGCGGCTTGCTGAACTCACTTCGAAGAAGGATGCTAAGGATCTTGATTATTAAATAATAGAATAATCAGGAGATGTGGATAATTGGTTCACAATGATCTTAAGAATCAGTCTTCTTTTTTATCTTTCTCTTTTTTTTGTTCTTCCTTTTTATCTTCCGTGTCTTCCTTTTCTTTCCCATTTCCATTTGCAACTATTGGTACTGCAATTGTCGTGCCGATTATGCTGAGCAGGATTATGTAGAACGAAATCTCAGAGATGCCGGCTACCTGCGATAGCAGTTTCATGAGGTTCTGATTTCCAGGGTCTTCGGCTATGGCCGATTGTATCATCAAAATAGGATAGGTCGCCAAGACCGCAGTTGCCAGGCCTCTTGGGCCAATTGCAGTCAGGATTTTTCTGAATTCAGCGAGTGGCGAGTTGAAAGTAGATATTCGTACAGAGAGACTTCTTATGAAATAGAACATCACAGTCAATCCTAATCCTATCATGAAATTCTCAAGGCTTCCTATTGTAACTATTATACCTAGGAATACGAAGAAAAATGTCCTTACGAAGAAAGACACTTCAGTTTGGAATTCTTTCAATCTTATTGTCTTTCCTGCGTTTTTCAGCCTGAATATCTTAGATATGCTGTGTTCGTTTCCGAATACTATTCCCAAAACCAGGACTGCTATTGCCCCGCTTCCAGACATCATCTCAGTTACTCCAAACAACACCAGGACTATTGCAAAAGTCATCATATACTTGTATCCTTTTTCAAGTTTTGCTAGTGTTATGAGAGATAATATCCCCACTATGAGCCCTAGGAAAACTCCTACTGAAAATTTCGAGAGTATTCCCTGCCCTATGATTTGGACATCTATCGCCCCTGAGATAATTGCCTGAGTGAGGACTATTGTGAGTATAATAGAAAGAACATCAGTTATGGATGATTCCAGAGTGAGGAAATTCTTTATGGAGCTCGGTATTGAAAGGTTTCTGACCATTGATATTGTAGTTGTTGATCCTATGCCTCCGGCTATTGCGCCAATTATGGCACCTAACAAAAGATCAATGCCTAGGATTATGGATAATGCTGCTGAACACAATATCCCAAGAGCCATTGTAACCATTGCCATCACCATGACTCGTTGGCTCTTGAACACCACTTCGTAGATGTCAAGGGACAATCCTCCGTCGAACAGAAGAACTATAAGTGCAAGGGCGCTGAACAATTCCTGGATTCCCAGAAGCCCGCTGGGTTCTACCTGTCCGCTTACCCTAAGGAGATATCCTATAATTAACAGTAGAAGTGCGCTGGGTATCGAGAACTTTTTTGCCACGATCTCTCCTAGATACCCTATGAAAAGTATGCCTCCTAGTATAAGGAACGAACTCTCCACAGTAATAGCCATACTTCTGTTTTTGTCACGAATATTAAAAAAGATACATGTTCATTATTTTGTTATTGGTTTGAATATGGTTTTTTTTGATTTTTTGGTGCTTTTGTTTTTTCTGGCAGTACTTGCGAAATCTTCAAGCTATGTGGTAGATAACGCAATCAAATTGTCTACATTTTTTGGAATCAACCAGATGGCCCTTGGGTTCCTTTTGATTTCGTTTTCAACATCCCTTCCAGAACTTTCTGTTTCAGTCATATCTTCTACTTTGGGTGAAGGTGCAATAGCAGTAGGTAATGTTTTCGGTTCGAACATATCAAACATACTCTTGATACTAGGCATCGCAGCTTTTCTTTATGGGATTAAACTGAAAAAGGCCAATCTGAAAGACATTGCCCTGGTGCTTGTTTTAACTACTTTGATTTCACTTTACATAATATTCAATAGCCTTGTTTTAGGGGGTTCTATAGGTTTTTTTGAGGGGTTTGTACTTTTGCTCTTATTTATCTTCTATGTCTACTCTGTTTTTTCAAAAAGAAAATTCGATTTGGATGGCCGTTCGACCGTCACTAAAAAAGAAGCACTTTCTTCATTTATTTATTTCTGCTTTTTTATAATTCTTGTGCTCATAAGTTCTGGTTTTGTTGTTGAATATTCAGTAACTATTGCGGAAACCTTTGGGTTAGCCAAGAGTTTTATTGGTGCCACTATCATTGCAATAGGAACCTCTCTTCCAGAACTGTCAGTGGATTTACAGGCAGTGCGCAAGGGTCATTATGGCCTGGCTATTGGTGATGCCATAGGCAGCAACATGATGAACCTGACTCTTGTTTTGGGAGTGGCCGTAATTATAAATCCAGTATCCGTGGTTTTGCACGTTTTAATAATCGCACTTCTATTTGCAATTGTTGCGAACATATTCCTATTCTACTTTGCTTCCACAACTTCGGCGCTAAGCAAGAATACGGGCGCTCTTTTTTTAGTCGTTTATCTGATATATATTGTGACAATTTTCTATTTTCAGGCAGGGGTTTTTACCGGTTCTGTTCCGTGATTTGCCGAATCTTTTTCAATAAAGCCCTGAAATCTGCGAAAATAGTATCAGTAGTATAAGCAAGGTCGGGATTATTTTTTGTATTAGCATGATGAAAATCTTGTGATATTTCTTTGGAATTCCAATTGATTTGGCTATATCTTCATGGGGCAGGAAATATGCGCAGCATATTACTATGGCAATTGCGCAAAATGGTGCAAGGAATGTTCCAAATAGGAAATCTAGTTGGTCAAGCACAGGTTTTCCAAATATATCTAGTTTTAGTGGGGAATATGAAAGTATTGAGGCAAGCCCTATTGCAAATATTGCTGCAGCTACAATTGCCTTTTTAGATGTCTGCATGAAAGAAATCGAAGTATTTATGTGATTCAGCATAGCTATCAGAGAGCTGAATGCAGCTGAGAACAATAATATGAAGAATATTACGCCTAATACTAATCCTATGGTTCCTTGGTTTTCAAAGAATGGTGGCAGGATGTCAAAGGATAACCCTATTCCAGATGCATGAGTCCCAAGAACACCGCTTAGTATTGCTATTGTGGAGAATGCAATCAATGATGCAATGAGGTCAGCAGCCGCAACCTCGAATGTAGATGAATAGATCATCTTTCCTGTTTTGATGTGGGTTCCATAAGTAAATATTATTCCGTATCCTACTGATAATGAGAATAATGTCTGCGAGAGGGCGTAGTACCATGTTTTGGGTTCAAATATCTTGTCAGGCCCTCCATTGAATGCGGTTTGCAGGTGGTCTATTGAGTTTGGCAGAGATAATGAATATATAAGCAGTGCCACAAGGAGCACGAAGAATAGCGGCACAAGCACTTTTGTAGCTGGCTCAATTCCTTTGTTTATGTTTTTGAGCGCTATATAATATCCTGCTGCGAATACTGCAATAAATGCGAATATAGGAGAGTATTCTTGCGCCATCTCCCCGAATGTTACTGCATTTCCCATTAGGAACTGAATTGCAAACCAGAGTATCCAGCTTGTTATGGCCATGTAATATGCAGTGATAACAAGAATTACTATGATTGGAAATGCTCCAATCATATTCCTCATGAATTTTTTTACAAAAGGCAGATTTTTACTTGTTTCCACTGCCTTCATGAACTCTTTTTTTGACAAGAAGCCCTGTCCCGTTTCCATCAGGAAAAGAGGTATTCCTACTACTATAATGCAGACAAAATAGGGTATGAGGAACCAGATGCCTCCGTTTTCGCTTGCTATATAAGGGAATCGCCAAATGTTGCCTATGCCAACGGCTGCACCTATGGATGCAAGTATGAAAGCAGTTTTAGAATGCCAGATTCCTTTGATCATGCATGTTGTTAATGGAGTTAATTGATTTAAATCTTGACATCTATTATTCGATTATGGAATCGCGTAATTATCTAAGGGAAGGAATGCTTCTGATGGTTGGTGGGATGCAGTTCATTCTTGCCATGGTAATCGCAGAATCTCTTTATCCTGGCTACAGCATTGCAAATGATTACATAAGCGATCTTGGCGTTGGTCCAAGTGCATTGATTTTCAATGCTTCAATAATTATTTTTGGCAGTTGCGTTGTTTATGCTGCCTATCTTTTCTCCAGGTCATTTTCCAAATTTTCAATGGTTCTAATTGCCAGTGGTTTGGGTGCAATTGGCGTTGGAATGTTCCCAGAAAACATGGCGCAGTTGCATGGGATATCTGCATT
This sequence comes from Microcaldota archaeon, assembly GCA_043827025.1. GTDB lineage: Archaea > Micrarchaeota > Micrarchaeia > Anstonellales > Bilamarchaeaceae > DATDTS01. The sequence goes on along the minus strand of JBDRPL010000007.1, from coordinate 33,458 downwards.
ATTCGCATTCGTCTTTTCAGGTGTTTCAGCACTTTACGCCTACACAATTGTCAGGAAGCCTTTCAATTACCTATCGCTTATCATAGGACTATTCATTTTCGCTGCAATCCTGCTATTCGCAACAAATAATCTGCTTGGCATTGGAGTAGGTGGAATGGAAAGGATGATTGCATATCCCGCTATACTCTGGGTTATTGGCCTTGGAGGGTATTTGGCTGGAGGGTCTAAGTAGACATTGTATCTTGTCAAAACCTTATACTTTCCTTTATAAATTTATTTTTCTTATTCCTTTTATGAGATCTGAATATTTATTTTTTCTTTTGGCTTTTTCAATGGCTTTGGTTTTAGGCTGTGTTAGTCCCACTTCACCACCTGATATTCCAGCGATCTCTTCGGAAGTCCCTGCAGATGATCCTGTTGTTGCACCTGTTGGACCTGTGGAACCTTCTCCTGAAACAACTTTAATAAAAAGTTCAATATTTGTAGTTGATACAGGTATTAATCAATATTATCATGTTGGTGGGGTTGTAAAAAACACCGGAGACGTTCCATTAAAACATGTTCGTGCTTCAATAACAAGATACAAATCATCTGGGGAAAAAGAGGTTTTTGAGGACATTATAGTTAAACCAAGCAGGCTTGCTCCAGGAGAGTATGGTGCTTTTGACATGGGAGGGTTTTCAGTCAAGAGTTATCAAGACAAATATGAAGCAGCTACAAGTACCTTTTCTATAGATGAATCTGAACCATATACCTACTTAAAATTCTACGAAGATCAAGCTCAAGATGCGGGTGGCTATTACAAATTAGATGGCTATATTGTCAATGAAGGAAGCGAACAGTCCCCTTCCTATTGGGTGAATGCTATCTTTTATGATGCTGAAGGGAATGTTGTTTCTATTGGAACTGATGTAGCATTAAAAGATGGAGAGGGCCTGAAAGCAGGCGATAGGAAATTTGTTTCATTTGTTGTTGCACATCCAAGCAAATCCCATAGGATCACTTCTTATGATGTTTTTGTGGATTACAGCAAATAGTTTGCTTGGCATTGGAGTGGTTTTGTTGTGATCCTCTGAGCCTCTCGCTTGTTTGTGAGAATTCGTGGATTTATTGTGATTAGTTATGAATATAAATGTATCCTTCTAATACAAAACTAGGCATATTATGCGAATCCTACTGCAATTCCCTGAGGGTTTAAAACGAGAAGCCCTTCAGTACCAGGAAAAATACGAAAAGCAAGGCCATGAGGTCTTCATAGCCTCAGCTCCGTGCTATGGGGCATGTGATCTTTCGATTGAAGAGGCAAAGGCTGTTAAAGCTGATAAGATAATTCATTTTGGCCATGCAAGATTTATTTCGGCAACGAAAAAGCTTTCGAATGAAATCGAAATCGAATATATCTTGTATTATATTGACGTGAATCTCGAACTCTTTGCTAGATCAATCAGCGAACTGTCTAAATACAAAACCCTTTCGCTAGCAACAACCATCCAACATATCCACCAGCTTGACAAAATGAAGCAAATTCTTGAAAAGAATGGTCATGCTGTGCTAATTGAAAAAGGAGTGAATGCTTCAGAAAAAGGCCAGGTATTGGGATGCGATGCGCTTGCAGTCACAAAAGTGGCAGACAAGGCGGATGCAATACTTTTTGTAGGGGATGGGGTGTTCCATGCTCTTGCAATCGAAACAAAAGACAAGCCTGTTTTTGTAATCCAGCCTCAGACTGGAAAATTAACGCAGATAAACGACCAGATAGAGAAACTGAGAAAGAAAAGAAAAGGTGCAATACTTGCAGCAATCGAAGCAAAAACATTTGGCATATTGGTTTCAACAAAAGTTGGGCAATTTCATCTCGAAATAGCGCAAACAATAAAGAAAGAATTAGAGCAACGAGGCAAGAAGGCAATGATTCTAGTATCAAACGAAATCGAGCCATTGCCATTGAAGAATTTCATGCTCTTTAACTGTTACGTAAATACTTCATGCCCAAGATTATCCGATGATACGGAAGAATTGGGAAAGCCATGCGTGAACTACGAACAACTGAAGGAGGCATTCAAGGTAATGGATGAACTTGGGAAATCCTAATCATGCAGTTCTTAGTTTTGTTGGTCCTGCCTGAGTTGCTGTTTTTCCTGCTCTGGCGCGTGGCAAAGACTCAACTTTCAGTTGCGCGGATTGTATCAATGCAATTATCTCCAAGATTTTTGATCTTCTTTCAGGGAATCCAGGTTTATCATCCCAGGTCATCAATCTTGTTTGCAACCTAACATCTTCCCTTGCCAATCCTATAAGCATTTCTTGGCATATATCGTCCCTGGTATCTTTAAGGTTCATGACACAGCCTTCTGCGACAAGGTATTTGTTATTTTTGTTTTGTCCTGCGATTTCAAGCAAAACTGTTTTAACACTTTCCTTTCTTTCAGCATTTGCAAGCGCAGGCATACATTTGCCAATGACTATTTTTACATCTGTTACTGATATCCTAAGCAGTATTCTTTTGGCAACCTCGAATCGAGAATCATCTTCCAATGCACCAACAAGTGGTTTGACAGATGCTTCAACATCTATCTTCGAAACTCCCATCAAAACGCTTTCTGCATATGCTCTGCAATTTGGATTGCAAAGTGCCTTGCAGCATGGCTTTGCAACTTCCCCAGGGTGTTTTTTCGCAACCTCGAGCAGAACTTCTGCCGAACGTTCGTTTATCAATTTATCTCCAAGTGTAATCGTGCAGTTTCCAGCAACAAGCTTTGCATCAAAATCTGCTACCTCAACAAGCATCTCTTTGAGTATTTCGAATCGATCCGTTTGAACGTCTGTTCTATCTTCCATTTCATGCACAGGTATAACATCAGGTTTCAACGACCTTACTCCTCTCCCAACAATCTTCTTTCTATCTGCAGGATTCCTTCCTGCAAGTTCAACCAGTACTTCTTTCGCAGCAACTCGTCTAGAAGGGTTTTTCAGTGCAGCCAAACATGAATTTATCAGATGGTCTCTTGTTTCTTCATCTGTTTTTGCATTTTCAAATAATATCTCTTTTGCATGTGACTGTGCAAAGTCATCTCGCAGTGCAGCTATGCAAACTCCAGTGATGTTTCGCCTATTTGCTTTGCTTGCCCTTAGCTCTGCAATTAGAATTTCCTTTGCCTCCTCACAGCCCCAGGTTTCAGAGAGTTTGCCTACAAGTTTCCGCACTTCTGTTTGATTAGGTCCTTTTGACAATTCATCTGCAATCGCATTTCTTGTTGTAGTTTCCAATAAATCGTACTCATGTCCAGGCGCCTCGTCTTCAAACTCTTTCTTTGGCGCGGGTGTGCGTTCAACGGCTTTTTCTTCTGTTAAAATAAGTTGTACTCCGCCTCTTAATTCAGGCGCTCCATGCGGATACGTGTTCCTTATTCTTGCACTTTCAGAATCGTCAAGCAAAATCATTTGATGGTCAATCCTTGCCCTTAGCGATTCTTCTGTCGTTCTAAGAATTTTCGCAAGCGAGGCCAGCTTCAGCCCATTATCCCTTCCCATTCATTCCACCAATTATCTATTATTATGTGGTAATAATTAGATAAGTATTGTTTTTATTGCTAATGTTCAGATAAATTTAAATGTTTCCATGACTTTCCTGAAAAAGACCATCTCAAATTCAGGATCGTCTTCCATTTCCTGTATCTTGACTTTGACAGAAAACTTCTTTCCGAAGAACTGGCACCAATTTCCTCTGAATGGGGTTTCAAAATACCCGAATTTCACACCCTTGGGGTTCTTTTGTGGCGGAAGCCCTCTTAATGGAATAAGGGGCCTGAAGTACCTCCAGCTGGCATCGTTAATCCCTATGCTTGATTTCTCGACTATGATTTTAGGAAAGTATTCATCTGAATTTTCATAGCTGATTGTGCATAGGTTTGGCACATTTTGTTCAACCTTTGCTTCGCCCCACCCTTTGATAGTAGGATAGCTGAAAGTGAATTCTTTCATGTTCTGGCATCTGAAGTCTTTGTACTTTATTATGATTTCTTTGTTTCTATTTTGTTTTTTCATTTTCTACACTACTTTCTCTTGCTGGCTAAAGTTTAAAATCTCTTCTTATCAATCTCTTTCCATGGATGCTCTTTATGAAACTAAGCTTGACCTGCCATTATTAAGCAGGGGGAAGGTAAGGGATGTTTACGATTTTGATGGAAAGCTTTTGATGATCGCAACAGATCGATTAAGTGCATTTGACGTTGTTTTCAAGGAACCTATTCCAAGAAAAGGAGACGTTCTCAATTCACTTTCCTTATTCTGGTTCGATAAGACAAGATACATCATCAAGAACCATTTTCTTTCAAGCGACATTCCAAGTAATCTGAAAACTTCGGGAAAAAGGGCAATGATTGTGCAAAAAACAACTCCAATTAGGTTGGAGTGCGTTGTTCGAGGCTATTTGACAGGCTCGGGCTGGAAAAGCTATCAAAAAGACGGCACAGTCTGCGGAATAAAGCTTCCGTCAGGTTTGAAGGACGGCTCGGAATTGCCAGAACCAATCTTCACACCTTCAACAAAGGCAGAGACTGGCCATGATGAAAACATAAACGAACAGCAGGCCATTGCACTTGTAGGGGAAAATGTCTTCAAAACAGTCAAGGAGAAGAGTATTGCGCTTTACAACTTCGCAAAACAACACGCGTTAAAATGCGGATTGGTGCTTGCAGATACCAAGTTCGAGTTTGGCCAGTTGGGAGACGAAATTATCCTTATTGACGAAGCCCTCACTCCGGATTCATCAAGGTACTGGCTCAAGGAAAAGTATGATAAAGGAATTCTAGAAAGCTTGGACAAGCAATTCGTGAGAAATTATCTTGAAGATATCAAATGGAACAAATCTCCTCCTCCACCAGCATTGCCTGAAGATGTTATAAGAAAGACAACTGAAAGGTATTTGCAGGCATATAAAATGCTGACTGGAAAGGAGCTTTAAGGAGTTATTTCACTATTTTCGTCCCAATAAAAGCTCCGATTATGAATGTTGGAACATTTGTTATGGTAATACTTATCTCTTTTAGGAATTCCACATTGAATGCTGTCAATGCATGCCATTGGAGAGCGGCATAGGCTGCAGTTCCGAGTATTGCAACAGTTGCGAATATTGCAAAGCAGTTTTTGAAATCAACTAGATTCGGATTGGTTTTTCTGATAAGCGTAGATGCTATGAAACCTGAAATCAATCCTCCTACAAGGACCAAATCGTATACAGGAGGTACATATGCAAACAATGCTGTGACGATTATGGCTATGAGAAGTGAAATTGGATAAAATATCGAGACTGGCCGTTCATTTTTCTCTTCCAGTGTCTGTTCTTTTTTCGGCTCCTGTTTTTCCGGTTGTTTTTCTTCAGGCTTTTTTTCAGCAGGCACTTCTTTTTCTTCTTTGATTTCTTTCTTGTCTTCCCTAGGAGCATTTTTCTGCCCTTTCATATGTGGCCAAGGGAATGGCATATCCTCATCAAAATGCATTGTCTTGTCGCTCATAGGTTCACTTCCAGATCAATCTGCCAAAGAATGACCCCAGCCAAAGAATGATCCATTCATTTACTGAGAATACAAGAATATATAACATTATTGTTTTAGCTGTTTCCCAGGTTTTCATTATATCCAGTACTACGTAGGATACAAGCGAGACAAGTGCAAATATGCAAAATGTGCCCATAAGCACTCCTATTACAAGAGGGACCTTGAGTTCTTTTATGTATTTGAGGCAAATAATTTTGTTTACCCTGACGCTGTGCATGCCACAGTTGCTTATTGTTCTGATTGCCCAATATGTCAGGAGAGTAAGCACAATCTCTCCAGCAATTGCAATTGGCAGGAGATTGCCTATCTGGTCTATGGGAACCACGACATAATGCGAAATTATTATGAAAATCGTCACCGTAAGGTAAACAGATACGAGAAAAGAGCAGATAATGCTCATGAAAACTTCAGTGCTTTCCTTTTTAATCACTTCAGCCAGCCTATCCTGGTTATCTTCTTCCATTTTGTCCCCTTCCATGTATTGTTTAGAATAATTAGGATTAAAAGCGCACTGGCTGGGCTCTTGATTATGGAAAATGAAAATACAACTAGAAAAAGCATTGAAAAGATTAGAAATAAAAGAAAATATTATGTTTTCATTAGGCCCTGACAAATTTACTACCTGATTTGTCCGATGCGCCTCTGGACTTCCTGCCTGCTGCTGTCAATCCGCGGAATGCCCTTCCTTTTGCCTGGATGGATTTTGCATTGACTGTTTTGAGCTGCGGATCTGCGAGTAATACTTCGTAGAAGCTGTAGTTTCCGTCATCGCCTACCCAATATGAATTTAGGACCTCAAGGTTTTTGTATTTTATGTTTGCCCGTTTCTCCGCAATTACCTGGTGGGATTGCTGTGGTTGGACAAATATGTAGCTTGCGCCTGTTTTTCTTCCACCCATTGGCCTTCGTCTTGTCCTTCGGCCTTTTGGCACTCGGACTACTACCGCAACATATCCTTGTTTTGCCTTGTACCCAAGCCTTCTTGCCCTTGCAATATTCGTTGGCCTGTCAAGCCTGACGGTTGCAGGGCCATTTCTCCATGCAGTTATCTTCTTTTTGTAATCTGCTCCTCGCTCCTTGTATTCTTTTTGGAAAGTTTCCTGGATATATTTATATGCACCCATAATCATAACCTCTATATATCATTCTGATTTCATAATCTAGTGTTCAGAAATTTAACTATTTTAGATATGTAATCTTTTAAAACCAATCTTTTTTGTTTTGTTATTGAAATCAAAGAGGGATGTTTTTAAATATTCTTGTTCAAAAGGACTTCTATTCTTTTTAGTTGGTGTTTTCGTTATGAGTGAACAGTCAGATTTTATGAAAAAAGTCGAGGATGTCCGTCTGGCGGAAAAAGAGGCAGGCAACATCATAAATGCTGCTAAAAAAAGCGCTGAAAACATCCTTCAGGCTGCAAAGAAGGAAGTTGTTTCTGTAAAATCCAAGAATGAGGAACAAATCATTAACATCAAGGATACTTTTGTTCGTGCCCGAGGGGAGGAGATTGAAAAAGAAGTAGAGGGCATAATAAAAAAATCAAAGGAAAAGGTAGCAAAATCTAGGAATATGTGTATTGACAAGAAGGAAGCAGAAGGCCTGGTGGATTATTTTTTGGAATCGGTTGTTTGATCATATGATGCACCCATCAAGAATGCAGAAAGTTACTCTAGTGGGAGTGAAAAATGTCATTCCTGATTTAATCAAGCAACTTCATACTTTAGGGATAATGGAAATCACTATGACTGAATACGATGGAATTGAGTCTGGTCGGCCTCTTGATAACTATACTCTTATTTCAGAACAGCTGGTTTTTGTAAGGGCAATAAAGAATATGCTTACCTCTAAGAAATCCGATGAATCCAAACAGGTTAGTTCAGTTCCACAGTTTGATCAGCAGATGGATTCACTCCATAGCTTTGTTTCCAAATCTCATGCATTCAATGGAACTGACTTTAGAAAGATGAAAACAGATTTCACTAATTATATTGAATATAGCGCTAGGTGCGCGGATTTGAGGAATACTATCCTGACATTGAAGCGGGATATGGGGACTCTCAAAATCCTTGAGAGGTTTAATGTTAATTATTCGAAACTCAGGACTAATTATCTTGATTATGTTGTCGGAGAAGTGACTCCGAAGGCATTGAATTATATTAAGGATCGCTTGGACAAGCTTGGAAAGCCATATAATATCAGTTATAATCCGAATTTTGCATTGATTGTTTATTCAAACTCTTTTGGAGACATCTCCGGGTTGCTGAATGAATTCACACCTCTTGAAGTTCCTGCTAATACTACATATGTTAAGGATTCGATGCAGAGGTTTCTCCATGAGTTAGAGGCGAGGGAATCCGAACTCATTGGCCTTGTCAAAAAGACGGAAAACCTCTCTTCGGAATATTCAAGTCTTTTTGTACAGCTAGAGAAACTGTTGACTATAGAAGCTGACAGATCTGAGATTGCATCAAAGTTTGGTTCAACAGCAAGTGTATGTATAATAGAAGGCTGGATGAAGGAAAACGATTCAGATAAATTAGCGAAAGTTCTGAAGAACTATCCTTTAGGAGTTTACATGGAGTCAAAGAAACCTGGCCACCATGATGAGCCCCCTATCGTACTTGACAATCCAAAACGCTCCAAGCCATACGAATTTCTCACAATAAATTATTCTCTTCCAGGCTATAGCGATCTTGACCCAACATTCATGTATTTCCTTATGGTTCCGATACTCTATGGTATGATTGTTGGAGATGTCGTGTATGGCCTAATTTCAGTTTTAATCGCTAAATTCATGCTTGGAAAATTCTCCAAGAGTTACATACTGTCAAATGTCTGCAGAATCTGGCTATATGGAGCAGTGTTCGTCGCAATATTTGGAGTAATGTTCGATGAATGGATGGGTGTCAGCCACTTTGAAATCATTCAAATAATTCAAGGGATGGGGCTCAATCTTGGTATAATTGCCCCATTATACACGCCTTGGATTCACCGGCTCAGTGAACTTGGTTTATTACTGGGAGTTACAGCTATCATAGGCCTTATCCAGCTCGGAATCGCATTCATACTTGCAGCTATAAATGAATGGAACCACAATAAGTCGCATTCCTATGCAAAGATGGCATGGGTGGGTGTTGAAATTGGAGGTACATTGGCAGTTTGTGCACTGCTTTTGAATGTAATTCCTCCTGATTATGGTATGCCTGGTCTTGTGCTTTTGGCAATTTCATCTATAGTCATAGGTTTGACAGAAGGTGTTGTTGGCGTTTTAGAAGTGCCTGGTTTTTCAGGCAATGTACTTTCATATTTTAGAATTGCAGTTATTGGGGTCGTAGGCGTAATTCTTGCCGAGATGATCAATTCTTTATTTTCCTTTTTTGCAGTTCAGGGTATATTGATGATGCTAATAGGCATCCCATTATTCCTGGTGCTTCATATTGTGAATGCATTCATTGCAATGTTTGAGTCTCTTATACAAGGAGGCAGGCTCAATCTGGTAGAATTCAGGATGAAAATGCTAAAAGGAGGGGGCAAATTGTTTGAACCATTTGCTTTCCAGGAGAATATTAAATGAAAAAATTTGAGGTGTATATATATGGCAGAAACAGCAATTGTTGAAACAGTGGCGTCACCTGATGGTTTAATCGCCGTCGGTGCGGGTATTGCAATTGGTTTGAGTGCATTGGCAGCAGCATGGTCTCAGTCAGCACTTGGATCAACAGCATTGGGTGTAGCAGCAGAAAGGCCTGAGTTCGAGAAGAACGTGCTTATCTACATGGTTATTCCAGAACTTTTGGCACTCTTTGGATTCGCAATCGCATTCCTGTTGCTCAGCAAAATAGGCGGTGGAGCAGAATAGGATAGGCGATTTCGATGGGAATTGAGAAATTAACTAGTGTAATCATTTCGGATGCCAACAAGCAGGCAGAGGATATAGTTAATTCTGCTGCTAATCAGGCAAAACAGATGATACACGAGGAGAATGCAAAAAGTCTCCTTATGCTGAGAAGCTCAGAAGAGAGTCTTAGGTCTCAGATGGAAGCTCATAGGGATGAGCGCATCAGCTGGGCGAGACTTGAATCCAAGCGCATCAGTGCAGAAGCAAATGAGGATGCAATCTCAAACTCCCTTGAAATGTTTTTCGACCTGCTTAAAAAGAGCAAAGGCTCTAGGAAATATAAAGCCTTTATAGAGAGTTGCGTCAGCAAGGCAGGTGAAGAGCTTGGACAGAATCCGACTTTTTATGTTTGCAAAGGGGAGAAGTCCCTATTGCCAAAGGGTCTTAAGGGTAAGGTCGTGGAATCAGAAACCTTGCTTGGCGGTTTGGTTGCTGAATCTACTGACGGCAAATTCAGGTTGGATATGAGTTTCGATTCACTGTTCGCATTCCAGAAGGATGAATTAAGGAAGCAGGTGTATCAGATGCTCTTCGAGAAGAAATGAGTGGTGTTATGAGTATTCCATTGCCAGAAAACAGGGCCATGAAATATGGCTATTCGAATGCAAGGGTCAAATGCATGAAGGGCCTATTCCTCAAGCCTGGTTTTTTGGATGAGCTCATAAAAGTCAAGAGCATTCCTGCAATGGCAGAGCTTTTGGAAAGGACGAATTACAAGGAGGATTTGACGGCGCTTTCGTTGAAATATCATGGCTCGGAACTTATTGAGCTGGCTGCAAGGAAGCACTTTTCAAGGGTCGTCAAGAAAGTAATCTCATTCACTCCAAGAGGAGACAAAAAGATTGTTGAGGGTCTTCTTAAAAGGTGGGACCTTCTTAACCTTAAAATCATACTTAATGGCGTTCAGAAGGGAAAACGGTTTGAGGATATGAAAGACAAGATTTTCCCATTGGGTCTGATGAGCGTAAAGCATTTCGAGAAAATCTCAAATTCGACAGTCGATACTTTCTTCGATGCAATTAAGTCATCTTCTTTCGGAAAAGAGATTCTTTCAGTTAGTTCGCAATACTTCAACAAAAGAATGTTTGAGGCTTTCAAGGACACTCTCAAGAAGGGAGACCAGTTCACCCAGATACAGGTGCTTCTTGACGTGTATGGATATATGATAGCTGAGAAATACCTTGCGCTTTCCACAATGGATATTTCAAAAATCAGGGGATTACTGAGAAACGAAATAGATGCGAAGAACATTCTCATAATCGAGAGATTGAAGACGAGGAAGAAATATGATGCAAATGCAATACGTGAGCATCTTATAGTCGGAGGTTCGTTAAGGTCTCAGTTGGTCAATGAAATAATCAATTCAAAGAACCTCTCCACCACTGCAGTATTGCTTTCAAAGAAGTTCAGGGGTTTTGTACTCCCATCAAAGGACAATATGTCCTTAGTAGATCTTGAGGTGGCTCTTGAAAAGGCAATTGCTTACGAAAAACTTAAGGTTTTTTCGAACAGTGTTTTGTCAGTGGGCGTCATACTTGGCTTCCTTCTTCTTAAGGAAGAGGAGATAAAGAATCTTGGCAAGATCGCGATGGCAAAGGAATTTGGATTCAGTGAGAATGAAACAAAGGATATGCTCGTTGTTGTTTAGGGTTTGATTGGTGAAAAAATGGTAAAGGCAAAGATAATCGTTTTGGGCGATGCGCCTCTTGTGCTTGGCCTCCAGCTTGCAGGCATTGAGCATGGTATAATTGCCACGGACGAGGATTTCCAGTCAAAGCTCGAAGATATTTTAAATAATCAGGAATTTGGAATTATAATCACTACTGAAAGGATGCTTTTGGCAATAGATTGGCGCTTGAAGAAGAAACTGGATGACAGTGCATATCCTGTAATTGTTCCAATGCCTGATGCATCAGGAAGCAGTTCTGCAAGCCAGGATGAGGTAAGGAACTTGATAAAGAGGGCGTTGGGATTCGATCTGGGAAACAAGAATTAGTTAGCGAGTATTATATTTATTTAAGGTGTTGAAAATGGCTGTTAAGAAAGGTGCAATAACTAGGATTTCAGGTCCGGTCGTAGAAGCGACTGTCCCTGATGCAAGGCTTTACGACGTTGTAAGAGTCGGAAACGAGAAGATTCTCGGGGAGATCATTAAGATTGTTAGGGACATTTCTGTCATTCAGGTATATGAAGACACGTCTGGCCTTGTGCCTGGCGAGCCTGTTGTATCAACAGGAGAGCCATTGTCAGTTGAACTTGGCCCCGGAATCTTAAAAGGTATTTACGACGGTATCCAAAGGCCTCTCGCCTACATTGAACGAATGTCCAAAGGCGTGTTTATCAAAAGAGGTATAGAAGCGCCTCCGCTTGATGAGAAAGCGAAATGGGATTTCAAAGCCATTATTAAGAAGGGAGATAAGGTAAAAGTTGGAGACATTCTTGGAACTGTCCAGGAGACTGACCTAATAGTCCACAAAATAATCTCGCCTTATGAAGGAAAAGTCGAATCAATCAAGAGCGGCTCATACACAATCAGGGATGTAGTGGGAGAGATTTCATTCGAGGGAAAGACAAAGAAATTTGGATTGACGCAGAGATGGTTCGTGAGAAAGTCAAGGCCATGTATTGAAAAATTCCCTCCGGTCATACCATTAGTTACTGGACAAAGAGTCGTTGATACTTTCTTTCCAATTGCAAAGGGCGGAACTGCATGTATTCCAGGTCCTTTTGGTTCAGGAAAAACAGTTACCCAGCAATCACTGGCTAAATATTCAGATACGCAAATAGTGGTTTACATCGGATGTGGAGAAAGAGGAAACGAGATGACAGAAGTTCTCAAGGAGTTCCCTCACCTTATTGACCCTAACTCTGGAAAACCATTGATGGAAAGAACTGTGCTTATTGCAAATACTTCTAACATGCCTGTCGCTGCAAGGGAAGCGAGTGTTTACACAGGAATTACCATTGCAGAATATTTCAGGGACCAGGGTTATGATGTTGCTTTGATGGCTGATTCGACCTCAAGGTGGGCAGAAGCTATGAGGGAAATCGGTGGCAGATTAGAAGAGATGCCTGGAGAAGAAGGTTACCCTGCTTATCTTGCAAGAAGGCTTGCAGAGTTTTATGAAAGAGCGGGCCGTGTAAGGTGTCTTGGAACTGATGAAAGATATGGAAGCGTTACGATCATCGGAGCAGTTTCGCCACCGGGTGGAGACATTTCCGAGCCTGTTTCTCAAAATACATTGCGTGTCACAAAAGTTTTCCTTGCGCTGGATGCGGCATTGGCATACAAGAGGCACTTCCCGGCAATCAACTGGCTGAAGAGCTATTCGCTTTACACTGATACGCTTGGCGAATGGTACACGGAAAACATTTCTTCGGATTTTGCAACCCTAAGAACAACCTCTATGAAACTTTTGCAAAAGGAAGCGGAATTGCAGGAAATCGTGCAGCTTGTAGGTCCTGATGCATTGCCTGAAAAAGAACAGGCCGTCCTTCTTATCACAAAGATGCTGAGAGAGGATTATTTGCAGCAGAATGCCTATTCTGATGTTGATGCAAAATCAAGCATGAAGAAACAATATCTGATGCTTAGGACTATTTTGAAGTTCTACGCAAGGGCGATGTCTTCCCTTGATCTGGGAGTTCAGCTTAAGAGGATAGGTGAATTGGGTTCGATTACAAAAATCGGAAGGATGAAAGAGATTCCGCAGGAAAAGCTTGAGGATTTCGACAAGCTTGTGATGGATATAGATGCGGATTTCGACACGATTGCGAGGAAGTGATTTTTATGAAAGAATACAAGACAATATCGCAGATTGCAGGTCCTTTGGTCTTCGTAGATGAAGTGCAAGGCGTAAGTTACAACGAAATAGTTGAAGTTACACTTGAAAATGGTGAACGAAGAAAAGGTCAGGTTTTAGATGTCAGCAAGAATGCTGCAGTTGTCCAGATTTTCGGTTCAACAGCTGGAATCAGCACCACTCAGACAACAGTCAAGTTCCTTGGAGAAACCATGAGACTTGGTTTAAGCACAGAGATGCTTGGAAGGACATTCAATGGGATGGGAGAGCCAAGGGACAAGGGCCCAAAAATCATTCCAAAGGAGAGGGTAGATATCAACGGCCTTCCCATCAACCCATATTCGCGTGAGTCGCCATCACAATTCATCCAGACAGGTGTTTCAACAATAGACTGCATGAATACTCTTGTACGAGGGCAGAAACTGCCTATCTTTTCAGGTGCAGGTCTTCCTCACAACCAGCTTGCGGTGCAGATCGCAAGGCAGGCGAAGGTCAGGAATTCAGATGAGAAGTTTGCAGTTGTATTTGCAGCTGTTGGTATCACTCACGAAGAAGCATCATTCTTTGTTCGAGATTTTGAAAAGACAGGTGCACTTGAGAATGCAGTATTATTCATGAATTTGGCAGATGACCCTTCTGTTGAGCGTTTGATTACTCCAAGGCTTGCATTGACTACTGCTGAGTATTTAGCATATGAGCAGGATATGCACGTACTTGTATTGATTACTGATATGACTAACTACTGTGAAGCTCTTCGTGAGGTTTCATCAGCAAGGAACGAAGTCCCTGGAAGAAGAGGTTACCCAGGTTACATGTACACGGATCTTTCTACTATCTATGAAAGGGCAGGACGTGTCAAAGGTGCAAAAGGTACTGTTACACAATTTCCTATTTTGACAATGCCTGGCGATGATAAGACACATCCGATCCCTGACCTCACAGGTTACATTACAGAAGGACAAATTATTCTTAACCGTGATTTGCACAGGAAGAACATTTATCCTCCTGTTGATGTGCTTCCATCTCTGTCAAGGCTTATGAATTCGGGTATTGGCCCTGAGAAAACAAGAGAGGATCACAAAGGTGCATCTGACCAATGTTATGCAGCATATGCAAACGGCAGAGACTTAAGAAACCTTAGTGCAGTCGTAGGTGAAGAAGCGCTTAGCGAAGTTGACAGAAAGTATTTGAAGTTCGCAGATGAATTCGAGCAGAAGTTCGTCAACCAGGGGCCCTATGAAGACCGTGATATTGACAAAACATTATCAATTGCATGGGATCTTTTTAGTATGCTTCCTGAAACTGAATTGAAGAGGATCAAGAAGGAATATATTGCGAAATATCTCAAAAAGTAGTAAATTCACAAACTGAGGAATGGAAAAATGGGAGACGAAGTAATTCCAACAAGAATGGAGCTTATCATTGTAAAGCAGAAGATAGCTTTGGCTAAGAAAGGCCATAAGCTCCTGAAGCAGAAGAGGGATGCTTTGATCCTGGAGTTTTTCAAGATATTGAAGAAGGCGCAGGATCTCAGAAGCCAGCTAAATGAAAAGATCGCTCCTGCATATAAGGCAGTTGCATTTGCCGAAGTCTACCATGGAATTTCACAGCTTCAGAATGTATCAGCTAGTTTGAAGAAGGAGATTGGCATTAATATCGAAGTTTCGAACATTATGGGCGTTAAGATTCCATACATAGAGTCAAAAGTCGATTTCAAGCACTTCCTTGATTTGCCTGCATATTCGATTTCAGGAAATAGTGCAAAGATAGATGATGCTGTTGAAAGGTTTGATGATATACTTCAGGTCATTATCAAGTTGGCTGAAACAGAAACAGCGATCAAAAGGCTGATTCTGGAGATAGAAAAGACTAAGAGAAGAGTCAATGCTCTTGAATTTGTCCTATTGCCAAAGCTCGACAGCCAAAGCTATGCAATCTCTTTCAGGTTGGATGAGATGGAAAGGGATTCATTCGTTTCACTGAAGTCTATCAAGAGAAAATTGGAAAAGAGAGAAAAAGAAAATTAAGTATAGATGCTTTTTCTATTGTGCGCCCATGCTTTTTAGGAGGTCTACCAGGGATCCTGTGCATGCATCAGGGTCAATACCTTCAAAGTCTGTAGATTTTTCAGCCATTGCATCTTTTGGAACTTTGCAGGTCATCTCCTTACCTTCTAAGATGGTAACTGTGGAGGATTTTACGATCTTTAGACTTATGATGCAATTATTCCCTTCAATTCCTTTTAACGTTCCCTCAACTTCCATTCCCTCTTCAACGCTTTTTACCTTTGCCGGACTGCAGGTCTTTGCAGCTTCTTCGAAGCATGCCGAATCTGTTCCACAGTCTTTCATCTGAGGTCCGCTAGTGCATCCGAATATATAAAAAGCTACCAATAATACAACTAACATTCTTTTCATATGTTCACCATTATTCTTTTTTTCTGAAAAGTCTTTTCAGGTAATATTTTTAATTGTTCGTTAGGCAAGAGTATAATGGCAGATTCTGGAACAAACATAAACAAGCTTCTTTTTGATTCCATACGCAAAGGTGATCTTCAAGGCGTAGAATCTGCGCTTGGAGATGGTGCTGGCCTGAATTCGTTTAATTTTGACATGGAAACTGCGCTTAGTTATGCAATACTATGCAACAGGCCTGAAATCCTCAAGTATCTTGTAAAACAAGGTGCAGACCTTAAACTTAGGAACAGGAAAGACCGTACTCCTTTGCGCGAAGCTGTGCGTTCTGGAAATATAAGCATGGTGGAACTGCTTGTTGAGGCCGGGGCGAATCCGAATGAGGATGCAGAATATGGGACACCTATTCTCATGGGTCCTTCCTATGATGGCAACCTCAAGTTGGTCAAATGCCTTGTTGAGAACGGGGCAAAGGTCAATGTGAAGAATCTTCGTGGCGAGACGCCGCTGATGCAGGCATGTCTTGGCGGAATATTGGATGTTGTCAAATATCTGGTTGAGAAGGGTGCCAATCTAAAGGTAAAGGACGATCTTGGAAAAACTGCATTGGACCATACCGAGAGCCAGGAAGTAAAGTATTATCTGCTTTCGGTAATGAAATCAAAAAAGAAAATCAGGAAAAAATGATGTGATTTTGTTATGCCAAAGAACAAGAAACAAGGGAAGGAGGTTAATCTCAGCTTCGAAGCCAGGCTAAAATTGAATACTTTGATGTTTGAGGCTGTTCGGAAAAATAACTTAAAAGCACTTAAGGCTGCACTTTCTGCAGGTGCAGAAGTCAACTGGCCCACTGGCCATTATCGGGAGTCTGCCCTGTTGCGAGCAGTTTATCTTGGCAATTTTGAAATGGTAAAATATCTTGTCGAGAATGGTGCAGATGTAAACGCAATTGACAGGTGCACAAGCGGAACTCCTTTGATGTGTGCTGCTGACAAGGGACATTTTAAGATCATCAAGTATCTTGTCGAACATGGTGCTCGCGTAGGTATGCTTGATGACCATGGCTCGAATGCGCTCTATTATGCAAAGACGGATGAGATTAGAAAATATTTGGAATCTGCTTTAAAGAAAAAGAAATGACTATTTCTGTTTTTCTATTGCATCGTCAATGTTTTCAAGTAATCTATGAATGAGCCTGTGCACCATTCTTCACCTTTGCTACTGATGCCCCATGGGTTTTCGCTGGTCAAGTATTCCTTAGGAAACTTACAAGTCATATCCTTGTCTTTCAGGGCAGGGAGTTCTGGTGATTCGGTTATCTTGAAATAGATGACACACTTGTCTGCTTCATATCCTTTTACTGTTGCTTCTATTGTACCTGAAGATTCAATAGATTTTCCATTTGCAGGGCTGCAAGTCTTTACAGCTTCTGAGAAACAGGCATTGTCTGTGCCGCATTCCTTTGGCGCAGGGCCAAGACAGCCGAACAAAAAGAAACAGAACACTAAAATTATCGGAGTGATCATTATTGTTTTTTTCATAAAAGAACCTTCCCTTTGCTTTTACAGGCAAGGTTTTTATCCTTATTTCTTTATGATGTTTTGGATCATTCTGTCCCATTGGTCTTTTGGTTGTTCTTCATCTTCCCAGACCATGTTTCCTTTGCCGTCATATCTGAACCATCTTCCCTCATTGTTTTGATACCACCAGATTGCTTTATTGTCCCTTAGTTCGAAACGCCCGTGTTCGTATGCATAATGCAAATCTCCTGCTATTCTTGCTCCTAGGCCATCTCCTTCCATTTCCCATCTTCTCCTTTCAACAAAATAAGCAAGTTCTGTGTCACTAAATCCTGAAAAAGACAGGTATCTTTTGTATTCAATATAAAACGCTAGTTCCTTGTCTGTGAAATCCCTAAGGTCATGCTTATTGGGACGTGAATCCGGATCGCATTTTTTGCCAGGTACTGTTGCGCACATTGCAGCTATTTCCTCCTTGTCCAGAAAACCCATATAAACAGAGCCCTTTCTTGTCTTGTCATTGCCATACATCAGTGCCTCTGCTTCCAGTTTTCCACGGAACATGTCGTGCAATTGCTGGCGAGGTGCTATCCATCCAAAGTATGCGATTGTTGCCAATACTGCGCCCAATGCAGCCACTCCGAGATATATCGCACCAGCCCTTAGTCTCTTTAACCATATTCTGTCAACTGCTTTTTGATCGAATACTCCCTTCCCAGTGTTGATTATGACAATTGTCTTTTCAGCTGTCAGCCCATCTTTCTCTTCAGCGCACATTAAACGCGAGTAGTTCATTGCCCCAAGGAATGCAACTGCTGCCGAAGGTTCTACAGGAATGCCTATCGAGTTAAGCCATTTGTAGCTTCTTCTAAGTTCGTCCTCATCATTCATAACCATTAATTTTGCACCGCTGTTCAGTGTCCTTACTGCAAGCTCTGCGAATGCAGAATACGCACAAGTCAACTTATCTGCTATGCTCCTTCCGGTGCTTTTCGCGCCTTCCTGGCCGCTGAAATATCTTGCAGCTATGTAATTTCCAGGAACTGTTACTCCAACAATTTTTGGAGGATTGTCTTTCCATACCTCGTGGACTCTTGCTGCCAATTCCACCATGGTTTCTCCGCTTCCTACTGGGCAGAATATGACGTCTGGCCTATTTGTTTTGCCTTGGGTTTCGGTATGGAGCTGTTTTGCAATCTCATCAGTGATTCCCCTATATCCCCCTTCAAGCTGGTATCTTTCGACTATAACTATATTTTCGTTGGATCCTGTGTATCCAGTAGCTTCTATTGCAACCTCTTTCATTCGATCTTCAGTAATCAATTCCTTGCTCAAATCCATTTCCACAACAATCGAGCATGACATTAACCTTTTCTTTATTTCTTCAGGTGTTCTTTTATCGACAATGTTAACGACCTTCTTGGTAGGGTCTTCGCTTTGCTGGACCACCATTCCCATACTGTAGCCTGAGTTTCCTGAACTTATGTGAACAAAAACAGTTTCCTTGTCCCCGCGACTTTCAAGCAGGGCAGCGCACCTTCTCCATTTGGTAGTGCCTGATGGCTGAGCATCTTCTCTTTTGACAAAGACATTCGCCCCATTGCACCTTCCGCAAAGCTCTCTGCTTTGTACAAGTGGTGTTCGGGTTATGTGTAATTTTTTCATCCTTATCAGGTCAAAATATGCCCAAAAGGTTTTATAAATGTTCATTTATGGTTAGTTATGGCTTATTTTTATGGAACCCGTTCTGAAGCGGTATTATTAATAAATATTACATCTACATAGTATATATCGGTGGATATTTATGGAAGTTAGAGAAATTCACCTGTACTCAGAGAAGGTTGGACAGGAGGACGTCAAGAAATTCTTTAATACGATAGTCCAAGCCAGATTCCCCCTTTTCGGATTCATAACCTTCTCGAATGTTTTCTCACCACATGCTTTTCAGATTGTAGTCAAGAGGAACAACAATACTGTAAAGTTCTTCGTAAAGGAAAAGGATTGCCTTAGGAACATCTCACCTTTGGTATTTCCTTTTAGGCTGCGTGAGCCTAGTTTATTGAGTTCTTCAAGCGGCTCATACTTCCCATTTCCAAGGTTTTACCTGATAAATAGCTCAAGGCATGATGTCCTGGATTTTATGCTTAAGGAGAATATAGAGGAGCTTAGGGTTAGCATAACCAAGTTGTTTGGAAGATTCATTGCTACAGGCATGGCTGTAAATGCCAATGGCCAAAAAGGAAAAGTAATAATCAAAAGCCCTCATAAATTCTTTGAGATTAATCTTGAAAAGAACCCTTCGATATACATTGAGCTTCTGGAGCCTTTGCCAAAAATAATGCATATGGCTTCGAAATTCCCTGTTTTCGAAGAAACGGGTACAAGCCTTGGTGTTGATAATTTTGATCCTCTACAGCACACTTTGATTGCCGGAACATCTGGTTCAGGAAAGAGCAAGGCTCTTTTTGTGCTTATTCGGGCCCTTGAAGCGAAGTATGGGAACAATATTAGGATAGTTATGGTCGATCCTCATGGTGAGTTTACAAAGGTCATGCCATATGCAAAAATAGTTAATTTTATTTCAAATTATGTGGAGCCTTTGGATGTCGGAGGAGATAAAACTCCAATGCTTACTCAGCTGGTATCGCAGCTCATAACATCATCAATTGGCCAGGAGAACAAATATTCGGAGCGGGTTCTGTTCTATGCAGTTCATCTGCTTTCTTCGCTCAATAAACTTGAACTCAATAACATCAGCCTCTTGCTTACTGATTCGTCAGTAAAAGCAGAGTTCGTCAGCCAGTCTGACAATGAGGAAGTAAAGCGGTTTTTCGATGAGGAATTCAATGACATTTATATCCACCACTTTAACAATGCCATACTTCCCATTCTGAATTTCATTGGCGAGTATCAGCTTTACCTGGGCAAGGAAAAGAAAAGGGAGAATCTCCTTGACATACTCAAGAATAATAGGGTAAACATTGTTTCTTTTGACCCCAAATTCTTTGGAAGGCGGATGATAAGCTTCCTTGCAGGCGCAGTGATAAACCAGATGTACATACTTGCAATTACTGGCAAGCTCCAGGACAAACCAACTATCCTTGTAGTAGATGAATTTCCAAGGGTTGAAACCAGGGTCACCAAGGATATACTTTCAGAAACAAGGAAGTTTAATCTTTTTGCCTATCTTTCATGCCAGTACCTTGGCCAGCTCAGCAAAGAAGTCATGGATTCGATTGTCTCAAACACAAGAAACATAATGGCATTCAAGATAAACAAGCAGGATGCTGCATTGCTGAGCTCGATAATGGAGATTAAAGTTGAAGAATACTTTAAGAAGAATCGTGCAACTACTGAACTCGAAGAATCGAAGAAAGAGATGTTCGTTCGTTTGCACCAGAGGGAGTGCATAGTTCGTCTGTTCGACGGTACGAAATATCTTCTCCCTATGAAATTAAGGGTAGTTGATGCTGCCAAGTGGGGCCTTAGGGAAGAAGGGGCTGCACCTCTTCCAAGAATGCAGAGTTATAGTTCTCCTGTTGCTGAGAAGAAGGATATGCCTCAATCAGGCTTGTATTATAGTACAATGCAGAATATGGCCCAGAATGAACATGAGGTGCCTGCAGAAAATAATGATGAGGATGATGCGATCCAGCCACCTCGTCCAAAGGTTGAGAAACCTAATTTGCCTCACCCGTTGAGCGAGGAAGCTTATCTTGATGAAACTCCTGACGCGATACTTCAGCTACAGAAGGCAAGACGGGATATGGGGAAGAAAGAGGAGAAGACGGTTCCTAGTGAGAAGAAGTAGCAAGCAAGTCATAGATGCTGATCTTGATTTTTTTATCTTTTTCCAGTCTATTTGCCATCTCGTCCATTACTTTTTTCTTTATCTCAAGATATTTTTCCTTTCCAACTTCAACATTCCCGATCGCGTATCTTTTCGCCTTTGTGTTGAAGCAGAACATGCAATTGTTGAGTGATTCGCAATTGTGGCAGAACATTGAATCGCTGCAGTCACGGCAGTTGTCCATCTCGAAACATCTGGTTAGTTTCATGGAATGGTAGCAGTTGATGCAGAACTCAGAATCAAACAACGTATCAAGGCCGAAGCAATTTGTTGAATCCTTAGGCCACATGCCACAGCCGCAATACTTCGAACTTACGATTGCAGATGCCTTGTAGCAGTTGGATCCATTAACAATGACGGTGGATTCAATAACGTTCTCAACCTTTCCTTCTCTTATGTCGACTGTGAAGTATGCGAGCTTGCCAATTGACTGATGAATATTTGCCAGGCTTATATTCTCCGCTTCTTCTCTACTAAAACGTACTGACTCCCCGATTTGCCAGGCTTCGTCCATGGTCACAACATCTTTTGGAAGAGCTTCGAGTGCTATGACATAGGGTAGCATGAGCAGCCTTTTGCCGCTGATTGCGGATTTTCGTTCTTCGATCTTATGTGCATGGGCATAAAGCCAGTTATTGTAATCGTCAATATTTCTCAACCTTCTTCCAAGCACTACTGCAGAGGTGTCGGTAAATGCGGTTTCGATGGCATTTTTATCCTCAAATTTCTTTTCATCTGCTTTTTGCCTAAGATTCGGCTTCTGGAGTTTGCCTTTTTTAGTGATGTCAAGCAAAGATGGAAGAGACTTGTTCTTCTTCAGTTCGCCAACCATCTGCTCCAAAAGAGATCTCTTTATTGAGAAATACTTGTCCTTATCAAGTTCAAGATTTCCGATGCAGTATCTTTTGTTTTTCAGGTGAAAAGAAAAAATACAGTTTGAACAGCCATTAAGATTTGATATATAATAGCAGTCAGAACAATTTTGGGCAGACCACACTTCGAAAGAGCGCTTAACTGCAAATGTCTGGGTACAGCGGATGCAAAACTCTGAATCACCTGGGCCATGCACTCCAAAACAATAGCTGCTGTCTCTGCCAACCGTACAGTAGGCAATATATTTTGAATTCATAAACTGGGCCGCGTTGGTTACAAAATGACAATCAGTAATATTTGCGCTTCTTTCCACATTTCTTGAATTTCCAAGAACAGTATTCCCGCAATAATATGCACGGTCTGAAACGGCCTGGGCAAGCGAATCAATGTCCTTTATTTCATTGATATTGAGTGGCTCGAATTTTTTGTTATTATCGATCTCATCAAAACTTATCCATTTCGAATCAGGAGCATATTCCTTTATCGAGAATGTTACGTCTTTTCCTGAAACTGTCGACTTTCGAACTATGTTCTTGTCTATCAAACCAGAGAGCCATTCTTTATATTCGTCAAGTTCGCCTATCTCTTCGCCAAAAATAACCTTGGTTGTTGATTTCCAAGCCCTATTTATGGCATCGTATGCAGGTGAGTTCATCTTGAAACACCTATGTTGAATATGTTGATGTCGATACTTTTGTTTTGCTCTAATTTCTTTATCATTTCATCCATAATTTTTTGTTTTATCTCTAGGTACTTCTCTTTGCCGACTTCCACGTTGCATATGGCATATCTCTTTGCTTTCACGTTGAAGCAAAACATACAATTTGTCAAATTCTCGCAATTATGGCAAAACATTGAATCACTGCAGTTGTTGCAGTCGCTCATCTCGAAGCATCGAACAAGATTCTCGGAATTATAGCACTTTATGCAGAACTGGGATGAGAAGAGGTAATATCCTCCTAGGGCATATTCTGAGTATCTTGGCCAGAAAGAATACATGCAGCATTTTGATTTGTTGAGCGCGCACCCCATATAACATGAATGCGAATTGTAATAGAACGTGCATTCCTTCATGTTGCTGCTGTCTCCATAGATAGTATTGGGCGTAGTTGTTGCCAGTTTCTGCAGATCTTTCTTGGCATTATGAAAAGATAAGTTGTTCAATTTTTCTTCACTCAACTGCTTTTTTCCAAGTATTCCGTAAGCTTCCTCTATAGTAACTATATTATGTTTTATGTCCATGTAAAAGTCGAAGGGTGGCAAATAAATCTTCTCCTTGCTTATCACTGATTCGCCATAGTCGTTGTTGCTTACGTTTCGAGTAAGCCATTTCTCGTAATCCTTGTAGCCAGTGATTCTCTTTCCGAATATTATGGATGTGATCGTCTGGAATATCTTTTCGAAGTCGTCCATTTCATTCATTCCACTCACTCTTTCCGCTAATGATTCCAATAACTGAAGGAAGTGATTTCTTTTTTCTCATGGATTCGCTAATTTCCTCAAGAAGTTTTTCCTTCAACTTAAGATAACTATCCTTGTTCAATGGCACGTTCCCAATCATATATTGCTTGTTCCTCTGGTTGAATGAGAACATCAAGTTGCTGCAGTCCTCTATGCTTCCGGAATAATAGCAGTCCGAAACAACATTGCAATGGAATGTCTCAAGGCACCTCATCTGTTTGTAAGGGTCAAGGACTTTGATGCAGAATTGTGTGTCTCCTCCGAAACAGCAGCCAAAAGAATACTCAGGGTTTCTTATAGAAGTGGTAAATGCAATATACTTCCCATCATAAACATCTTGGCACCCTAGTGCATAATTGACATTGACGCAACGATGACAGCTGGCAGTATTGCTTGAGTTTCCAAGTATTATGTTTCCTGTGTAGTACGCTTTTTCGTGCAAGGTTTCAATTATCGAATCCATGTCTTTTATTTTATTGATCTCAAAGGGTTGTGAGATCATCTTTTCATATTCCTTCATCTCATCGTGGCCAATTACCTTTGCATCATTTGGAATCTTGTTTGATGATATTACGACTTCTTTTCCTGAAATCGCTGATTTCCTCTTTTCAATAGGATCAGTGTATCTTTTCAAGTAGTTTTTGAATTCCAGCAATTCTCCTACCTCTGTGCCTAGAAGTATCTTGCACGTGTTCTTCCAAGCGCGATTAAGCTGCGAGTACCCATTATCTTCCAATCAAAACACCTGTTTTGCTATGCTGTAAATATCTGTTTCAAGATATTTCTTCTCCTTTAGTTCTTTTCCAATGTAGTCCAGTAGAATTTTCTTTACTCTCAAGTATTCTTCTCTTCCAACCTCAACGTTTGCTATTGCATACCTCTTGTTCTTTGTGTTGAAACAGAACATGCAATTGCTCAATGCTTCCGAGTTATGGCAGAAAAGGATGTCACTGGAATGGTAGCACCCGTCGCATTCGAATGCCCTGGTTAGGTTAACAGAATTATAGCAATGGATGCAGAACTGGGAATATGGGACGTTATGGCAACCGAATATGTTTGTCGAGAACATCGCATAATTCGAGTATGCCGCATTCTTTATGTCTATGAAAAGGTCCTCTCCATAATACAGGTTTCTTCCAGCGCCAGCGCCACTGCATTTATCCACGTTTTCATAGTTCTTGTACCTGAAATTCCCGGTGAAATGTGATACTGGCTTCATTACGTTCTGAAAAACCTCTTTCATGCCAGAATTTTTTATATCCTCATATCCAAAAGGGCTTTTGTTTGCATATTCCATCTCATCATAGGATATGACGTTTGAGAATTTCATGCCTGCAAAATTGGATGGTGGTGCCACCCAGACCTCCTTTCCGCTTATTGTTGATTTTACAGGATATGGCAATGGTACTCTTTTTCCAAGCCATGGGCCGTATTCATCAAGTCCTGTGAGTTCTGTCCCGAGCAGAAGTTTGCAGGTTTTTGTAAATTCATCCTCTAGTTCTTCCCATACCATCTAATCAACCCATTCATTTTGTCATGAGGTTCAATAGGGACATTGCCCTTTTTTTGACCTTAAGATCCTCAACAATTTCGCCTACAAGCTTAATTTTCAGTTTAACATACTGTTCTTTTGTCAATTGAATGTTTCCAATCATGTTTCTTGTCGCTCTTTTATTGAATGTGAACATGCAATCTGCAGAATCAAGAAGATTATGGCAGAAAAAGCAATCCGATGCGCTCGCAACTGTAATGCATTCAAAGCATCTTCTTATGGCATTGTTGTAAAAACAACGTATGGTCATTGTGCTGTCCCCCGTGCAGGTTGATGCAAATCCATACTCTGTTTTCCTCATCATATATGAATATGCAATGTATTTCGCGCTGAATACCATGGATGAATTGAAGACGTAATTGCTGTCAGTGACGCTATCTGAGTTCTCGACATAGTGTGAATTGCCAAGGATTTTGTTTCCGCTGTAGATTATTTTTTCTTGTACTGCTTCGAAAAGCGAATCAATATCTTTTATCTTGTTGATGTCTATTGGTTTGGAAAGAATAGATTCTGCGCTTTTCATATCTGCTTCATAATCGAAGAACCTTGATTTTGGGTCGTATTGCATTGAAGTGACAAAAACATCTTTTCCTGAAAGGAAGGATTCGACAGACTTTCCAACCAATGGTTCGCGCAAGTAGGCATCATACTCTTTCATCTCGCCGGGAGTCTCGCCAAATATTATGTTCGTGGTGGATTTCCACGAATTATTCACTAAGTCGTAAGTTGTAGGCGGTTCTCCCATATTCATATTATCGAATTCGGCACTATTAACTCTGATACCGTTGTAGAGCGGTTTTGGTCATTTCTACTCCTTTCTGCTTACAAAAAGCGTCATTTTCTTTGGTTTTCCATCAGCAATAAGCGTCTTTTCAATGAAAACTGCATTCTCTTGATTATCACGGCAGTTTGCAATATCTTCTTCCACAAAGCCGATGCACATATTAGTTTGTTGGCCTATTTCTTCAAGGTCTGCCATTAATCTGGCCTCAGGTATGGCGCTGAAAGGATAGGTGAATGAGAAGTCCCTGAGGTCACCCCGCACCTCAAGCGTCTTCCAGATGTCATCTGCAAGCGCATATCTGTAAAGCGCAGTCTCGGTTTCAGCAGGCTTTACATATATGGCAGAGACTATCAGGATCAGGAAAAGAAAAGCAATCATCGCTTCAAGGGTTTGCATTGGATCACTACAGTTTGCTTATAAAAACATCAATGCACTTCTTCAATACTTCCTTTGGCTTTGCCTTGCATGACGCGCCTGCTGCCTTGTAATGGCCTCCGCCATCTCCTTCGAAATAGGTGCCGACCTCTTTCATAACTTCGTTTAATTTGACTTTAAGCGTTTTATTGCCTCTTGCAGAAACTCTTGTCTCCTTTCTGTCCCTCTTCCATGAAGCAATAAAGGCAACATCTCCTATTTCTGACAATAAAGAGGCAGTATCTCCTTCTTTTGTCTCGCCTATGCTTGTAATCACAATATATGGGCCGCAAATAATATGCTCCATTTTCTCAAGTGTTTTGAGCATCTCCAATTTGGTCTCATTCTCGTTCGGAGGCTCTGCATAATGTATTAGTTCATCGTATCTCGCTTCACAAATCTTCATCATCCGTGCAAGTGTCTCAAAAGTCTCGCGCCTTGCAGACTTGAAGCGTGCGCCATCTGCTATTATACCAACACATATGGCAAATGCCATCTCCTTAGTTATAGATTCATTTGGCAAAAGATTTGCAATTATCTCGCAATTCGATGGCGAGTTTTCATCCAAGATCATCGTTTCTGCCTTCATATCTCGTCCTTCTGCCCTGTGATGATCTATCATCAGTTTGATGTCCCATCTTTTGGCATCCGGAAGCAGAGTATAACTGGAAGTATCAACAACAATGAGTCCGTCAAAATCACTTGGTCTCATTTCCTCAATTGGTTTTGACCTTATTCCTATCCTTTCAGAAAGAAGCTTTGCACCAAGGTTCATATCCTCTGAAGTGCAAACAATTGAATTAGGGAAAACCTGAGAAAGCGCATAGGCCGAAGCCAAAGAATCAACATCTGCCTTTGCATGGGTGCAGATAGCGAATCTCTTGTTCTTGTTTAAAGAAAAAAATTGGTTAAACTCAGACATTATTTCTGCATCCTTGCCTGTAAGTCCTTCTGCATTGCAGTAAGAGTTTCCTTGAGTTTTTCATCCTGTTTGTTCAGTGTGTTCATTCTGAGTTCGAACAGCTCCTTCTTTTCTTTGAGGTCCTGCTCTGCATCTTCTCTTGTGCTTCTTACCATAATGGAACCAATTGACTTGTAAACATCGCCCTTTGCCTTTTTTAATTCCTCATTAGCAAGGTTTATTTCGTTTAATTGCATCTGGATTTGCTGCTTCTGCAAAAGTACCATCTGCAACTGCTTTTCTGCACTTTCGTATTCAATAAGTTTCTTCTCGAATTCCGGATCACTCATTTTGCTTGCCATCAATACACCTCAAATTTTCCATTACCTGTATATCACGTAAATATGAATTTGCAGATGCGCGCAAAGATGTCGCATCTTTTGATTTTATCCTGATTATTATCGAATTTTCGTTTTTTGAAACTATGCATTCTGCCCTTCCAGGATTCTTTTCATCCTTCAGGGTCTGGTATGCAGATTCCAGCATTTTCTTGTCATCGAATTCCACTGACAAGCTAAGCTCATGCTTCATTTACTTCAATCTCCTCTGGTAGCCAAACCCATTTGCCATCCGGTTTGACTTCTATAAAACTAATCTTGATTGGTTTTTTATTCCTTTCTAGAACAACGCATATGCGGTGCTCGCCCCTTTTCCTTGCGAATTCGACAAGAGATTTTATTCGTTTTTTTCCTCTCGAGGCATATGCCGAATCAGATGACTTTGCAAGTTCCTTTGCGAACTTCCTTGTCTCTTTCGAGGCATACCTGCTTGTCGTAAACATGTTTCTAATCAGTTTTGAGTTCCTTTGCAATTGGTGGTCTGGTCTTTAGCAATATCTTCGCTCCAGTTGAAGGGAATTGGAATTTTTTGTCTGTATCTATATTCACAAGAGTTCCTGTTTTCAAGTCTTTATATTCAGCCATTCATCTCACCCTGTTTTATGATATTCACCAATAAGCCTTTCTGCAACTGTGCCTGCGTCAGTCTTAAGCGTATATGCTCCACCCGCATATCTCTTTCCGCATGACCTGCATTCCCATTGTGAAAATGATTTTCTGCGGACCTTTTTCTTGCCACAGTCTCTGCATTCGTAAAGAGCATTCTTCGTCTTAAGTGCTGCATCTATCTTTTTTCTGTTTTTCGCTCCAAATTTGCTAGACCTCATACTGATTCACCAAGTAAAAACCTTATTATAATAAATAGGAAGATTTATAATCTCTATCTCTCCGGGTTTATTCCAGGACCGCTGAATTGCCTGCCTGATTCATTAGGCACGTCATCAATATCAAAGTGTGTTTGTGCTCCGGGTCCGAGTTTACATGTTGTTTCCAGGCTTTGTTGGTATCTTCCAAGTTCTACGAGTTGGTCGTGTTCTCCCTGTGGATTGCCACTGGTTTCAACAAGCATTCCTGCAGCTTCAGAGGCATCTACGACTCTAGGGGCAAGTGTCATGCCTGCCTCTAATTTCAATCTCAAAGGACCAACTCTTTTGTTATTTGAGCCTCTGGCCATATATGAATACCCAGTTGCCAAATCAATAGGTAAACCATTTATCGAATCAGTGGATTGTCCGCTAGAGTCGAGGAATCCATTGACCAGAGATATATGTGCAATGTTTCTATCTCTTGGCAGGATTATTCTTCTATTCCCTTGCATAGCAAGTTCGTAATTCGGATGTTCGAGAACGAGAATTGCATCCTTTGCATTTTTATATCTAGGGGGTAAAAAAAACTCCCAGGTTGTTCCGTTGCTTTGGTTAGTGCATCTAATCATCTTGCCGAATGGGTCTGAACTGACTTCTGCTACTTCTCCAAATGTTTTGCCAGGCTCAACAAAAGCAACCATCGTCCCGGTCCATAAATCAAGTTCAATACTGTTTTCTGTATCCAGGCCCAGTGGAATTTCGCCTCGTATGCGCCCTTTTTCCCCAGGCCCTGTTAAATGTTCAGGCACTGTTCCATGTTGAACTGCGTCTGCGAACCATGCTTCAAATTTTAAAACCGCTGGAAGTTTCTCATTTGGCACACCGTTAGCTGACAATTGCTCTATTTCAAGGACACTTGTTTCTACTGCATTTCTAAATTGTTCGTTTAGCCTGAGAATTTCTGCCTTTTTTTGTTTTCTCTTGCCAGTTAGTATTACCTCGGCTAGCAGTGCAGATTCTTCTGTTCTTCTGAATGATGCAAGAACAAGGCCCTGTTGATTTGCTTCAAGAAGCCATTTTTCGAATGGCCTGTTTTCCATTGCCATTGGCCTTAATGCTGAGCCTCTTGTCAATTGGTTTGGCGATTTTGGCCTGCTAATCATAGTTGAACTGTGAGTCATGATGTTTTATTGAGTAGATATATTTAAAATCCCACTGTTTAACACAGATGGAGAAAAATTAGAAAAAGTTAAAAAATAAAAAACTAATATAAGAACCGTCTGATGTCATTGCCTGTTTTAAAAGCAAGTTCTATCAAGTCTGAAAGTTCCTGTTTGCTAAGCGAACCCTCTCTCTTCTGTATCGAGCAGACGTGTTCCTCTGTTGTCGAGATGCATATGCAGGTATCTGCACACGATTCCTCTTCGATGTCAGGATCAACAAGCCAGTAGTTCGCAATCTTTACGAACGTAGTTGAAACAGGAAGTGCCTTTGGGTTCAATTCCCTGTCAATTTTATCCCTATTCAGGACTCCGTTCTCGATCTTAGGTATCTTTGTGTCTATCAATGCGCTTATGGCTGCAATGGATGCACAATCAATCAAATTGCCGCAGTGGTCAAGAACCCACAAATCTCCAAACAAAGCAAGAACCTTGTCCTTTTCAATGAAGAATGACTTGGTATCAATGCATTCTGCGCTTCTTATTCCTCTGTCAACAACCCTTGCCAATTCAATAGAGTCCTCGTTAGGAGGGCCGCTTTCGAAATTTGGATGGGCCATTGGCACAAACTCAGCGCCGTACATCATGATACCTTCTTCAGGCCTATCAGAGAAAGGCTTGTCGATGGTTATCTTGTTTGCTGCAAGCACCTTTGTCTTGCCAAGCTCCACAAGTGCAGAACCGTCTGCATGAGGCATTACCCCTCTCTTTATCTCGATGTTCCTGAATTGTTCAGGAGTACGTCCATCAAGCCTCATTCCTTTCTCTAAGTTAGCAAGGATTATCTTTTTCCTATTCTTTGATACTATTGTTTCAACTAATTCATCTGCCATCTTGAACACCTACCATTCGGTCTTTCCTTTGTCTTCGTAGAAATTTACAAGCCCTTTTGTCTGCTCTTCATGTATCTTGTCGCTTGCCCTTTCTGCCATTTCAACTATCTGTATTATTTCTTCTTTGGTAAGAAGCCCGTCCATCTGCAATAGAAGAATTTCCTTGTCCCTGTGAGACAGTGAAATCGCAGTGTCTGATTGTCCAAAGTTGTCCTCGTCTTTTGCCAAATCGAGTATTATCTGTCCTTCTGCCTTTCCTCCTGCAATCGCGCAGGCCATGTCTCTCATCGGGATGCCTGCATTTGCAAGCGCAACTGCTGCTGCGTTTATGGCAGTGACTCTTGTGCCACCGTGTGCCTGAAGAATTTCGATATATACTTCAATCTGAGTCTTCGGGAATCTGGAGACATCAATTATCTGCTCGAAAACCTCTCTGATTACCTTTGAGATTTCTGTGCTCCTTCTGGAAGGCCCTGCCCTTCCATGTTCTTCTTTGGATGCAAAGGGGGTCATGGCATATTTTACTTTTATGATTGCCTTGAAGGGATTTGCCTGGTGTCTTGGAATACATTCTCTTGGTCCATAGACTCCCACGATTACCTTGTTAAGGCCCCATTCCACCAGAGCTGAACCATCTGCATTTTTTAGTACGCCTGCCTGTATTTTCAAGGGCCTTATATCCTCAGCTGTCCTTCCGTCAAGCCTTTTTCCATTTATTATCAATTGTTTTGTTGGTGTTGAACTTGCCATAATCATCTCCTCTTGAGAAGCTCTGCTATCTGGTCTGTAAGTCCTGATGTGTGAGCCTTTTCTATTATCAATTCAACTGCTTTCATAAACCTAGGGATGTCGCTTTGTTCGCTTATCCAGACATACCCGTTGTTTCCTACCACTATCTCGCCGCCTACTGCGTCTCTGATAAGAGTCAGCATGCTGCTTTTCCTTCCTATTAACCTAGGTATTTTTGCAGTCGGGAATGTGACTAATTTTCCATTCGGGAGCTTTCTTATGTTGCAAAGATCTATGTCTCCCGAGTCGCTTATATTTTTGACTTTTCCGACTATCATATCTCCTATCTCAAGTCTTGCCCTGAGGTCTCTTGAGGGTATGAATCCAGGATAGCCTACTTTCAGGTCAACTGAATACCCTACGCTTCTTGAGCCTACGACCACTCCGACAACTACATCCTCAATTCCTGCGATATATTTCACTTCAAGAGGAGTGTATCTTTCTTCTTCATCCATTACTCCAACTACCTCGGCATACGTTGAGCCGTTTTCAATATAGGTGTTTGGAACGTCTACTTCCTTTTCCGATAACCTGTCTCCAGGCATTACAATCCTTTTCATTTTTTCACCTTCAATATAATTTTTCAATTATTTCTGTTTTTTCATTTAAATTTCTGTTAAAATTTTTCATTCGTTTATGGAACTATTTTCGTCTGCACCGAGCCGTTCGTCAGCTTATTGAGCTTGTCATATAATTCGCCCTGCAGACCGCCGAATATCTCGATCACTGCCATGAAGCTTCCGTCATTTGCCCATTGCTCCTGCGTTATACCATAGTTCTTGATGGTTCCATAACACTTATGCGCGAACTCTGCCGGAACCTTTATGGCTATCTTTATCTTTTCGAACTTCAATGGAAGTATAGGCCTCATTTCTTTTATTATATTTGGAAGCTGTTCCTGTGCATCCTTCCAAGGATCGATAGCAATTTTTATCTGTTCCATTGCTGTTTCTATTCTGTGAAGTGTATGTGGTGCATTGGTTCTTGGGTCAATGGCTTCCCTTAGAATGGTTTCTATTATCTGCTTTCTTTTCTCTTCAACCTTCTTTTTCCTTTGTTCAGTTGTGAGTTGAACCTCCCCGTTCTTGAGAATGAATTCTAATATTTTCATGATATCGGAATTTCCGAATATTTTTTCCACATCGCTTGCCTTGGCTTTTTCTGCCTTTCGAGCATCTGAGTATACTTCTTCAGCTACAAGGATGTTCCTTAGGTCTGGTTTCCTTTTCTCGACGTAGGCATAGGTATTGTCAGGATCGACGTATATTTCGAACCTCTTGCCATTCTTCTCGTATGATGCGATTATCGCTTTATCAAGCGTAGTCATTCATTAAACGCCTCAACTATTCTATGATTATATAGAAACAGCTTCAGGGTCAACACCCTCGGTTTCCATCTCTTCCGTTATTATATTCAAGAGTAATATATAAAAAGGTTGGGAAAATAGAAAAATTAGAAAAAAGAAATAAAAAAGAAGAAAGAAGTTATTGGCTTTCGTTTTGTGCAATAGAAACGCATGCCCCGCCGTTACATATTTGTCCTGCATCACACTGGGTTTCTCGTACGTTCCATTTTACTTCACGTTCCGGATCACAAACAAGATGGAATGCAGGACCGTTTCTACTCCAGCATGAATCTCGCAAAACCTGAGAGTTAATTACTTCTCCTGATGCTGTGACATTTGTTAATTCGATCGATGTTGCGTCCAAGACATTGCATTGTCTGGTTAGAGAAACGCATGCTCCATTTGAGCAGACTTGACCTAAAGCCCCACAGTCTCTTTGGGCAATTTCAACACGTTCATATCCACCATTTGGTCCGCATACAAGCGTGTAAGCTGGATTGTTTACATACGAACCAACAATCCTGTTTCCATCGCAGGTATTCGCATAATCTCTGCTTCCCCAGCTCTGGTTTTTCACATTTATTCCATTGTCCAAATTAGTGCATGTGCTTGGGTCATCAACCCACCTGCCTTTAACGCAGTATTTTCCGTTGCCGCCTGGCACATAGGTTGGAATTGCCCTTGAACCGCTGCAGGAATAGTCAACAATTACTGACTGACTATTGCAAGTATCTACATACTCTTTCCTTCCGCTTGCAGAAACTTCAATAACCTTGTATCCATCCTCGAACTCCTCACAGCTTGCTGCAACGCACTGACCGTTTGAACAGAACGAGCCTGCTGCACAAACTACTCCTCCGTTGTCGCAGGTTGCTGCAACGCATACTCTGTTTTGGCAGAATTGGTTTGCTTCACATTCAACTGGATTTTCAACTACATTAGAACCATCACAATTATAGCTTCTTACGAGGTTTCCCTCACATTTATCTGCATATTTCTTTGTTCCATCTTTATCAGATGCAGTAACAGTAGTTCCTGATTT
>JBDRPL010000006.1:0-78203 GCA_043827025.1 Microcaldota archaeon | reverse complement strand
GCTTTTCCTTCTCACATTATTTGATTTCATAAAAATACCTGACAAACGCAACCTAATTATCTGCGGTGTGGCCCTTGGAATTGCAGGCCTCAGCAATACTCAAGCATTCTTTGATTCAATGCTAGTATTCGGACTTGCATTCCTCTATTTTTATGTAATCCCAATTTTCATGGCATCCAAAAAACTGGAGGACTTCAAGGAAAGCGAAAACTTCGAATTGCTGAAGAAATATTTGTCTGTTTTCCTAATAGGATTTGCAATAGCATTGCTTTTCTGGTTCAAACCGATTTTCATAAACTACGGAGAAACTCCAAACAATGTCCAGGACTTCACAAGGCCAGACATAAGAGATCCGACTGTGCTTTGGAAGATGATATTAGGGCAGATAGAATGGATATTGCTGCCCTACCTAAGTAGCTTGACTTGGATTTTCACTGCATTATCTCTTTATGGGCTGTATCATGTTTTCAGGACAGTCCATGACGTCAAGGTCACTCCACCGAACGCTGCAGAGCTTGGGGACCCGGCACCTTCTGTCTACGCGCACCAATTCACATTCATAGTATTGATCGCCTGGTTCCTTGCAATGATCCATCCTCTGATAACATTGCCATTGATGGACAAGCATTTTGTCATGGAGATGATGGCTGAAAGACTGGGCGTGATTTCAGTGATGCTTATTTCAATAGGCGCATCAAAGGCATTTGACAAGGTGAATAACAAAAACCATGCAAAAATAGGAATGGTTGTCTTGATATTATTTGCAACATTGCTTTACGCAGACCATATGACTGCAATGAAAAATGATAGATGGATACAAGTAGGGCAGACGGGACTTGACCCCTCATTTATAGAGTTGGGCAACTGGATAAGGGCAAATACTAATGTAAATGACGTCTTCATTACAACGAATGAAAATGGATTCATGCTGAATGCCATAAGCGGACGCAAGATAGTGTCTTACAGAAGGGCGCATGCAAGCCCCTATATAGACATGAACCAAAGGATGATCGATCAGGCAATAATGACTTATGGCACTAATCCACAGAAAACAAAGGAGCTGCTGAAAAAATATGATGTCAAATATCTTTTATGGTCGCAGGACTGGCTTATGACGGAATACAGTTTTGACCAGAACGGCCAATTAGCAGGCATAAGCGACCCGCTTTCAGTACCTGACAAACAGGAATATGAAGAACGATTGGCTGCAAATGGAGTTAGATATCTAAAACTCAACACTTATCTGGATCCTGCACCCCCAACTAATGCGCCAAAATATGATATAATAGTTGCGATTCCAACAGGAGACACAAGCATTGAATTGCCATATACACAGCAATTCCTGGACAACTTCGAGCTTGTAAAAGAGATGGGCAATGTCAATGGAATGCCCAAGTTCAGAATCTACAAAATAAAAGAATGAAAAAATAGACATGATTCTATGTTAGGATGGAAAGTACTTGAAGAGGGGGAGTATAGGATTGAACTGCCCAGACTAAGCCCTGAAGAAGAGAAACTGGTTGTTGAAATAGAAGAAAGATTCAAGAAAGAGATACGGAAGAAAAAGGTAGGTTCTAAAGAAGAATGCAAAAAGCTCATCCAAAAGATAATCTCTGATTATGCGAAGAACAATTCGCTACAGCTTGACATTGACCAGAAGGAATATCTCGGCGAATTCGCAACAGCGCACATATATGGAAACAAATTCATCGAATACATCCTCAAAGACCCAGAAGTGGAAGAAGTAAGCGTAATCGGAGTCAATAAACCCGTCTATGTATTTTTGAGGAACAAAGGCTGGAAAACTGCAAATGCCTGCTTCACAGAAGAAAGTGCGATAAAAGAAGCCATAAACAAGATGGGAAGTGAGCTCGGAAGAAGAATAACACTACAGAAACCAGTCTTGAACGCGACCCTTGCGGACGGTTCCAGGATGCATGCCAGCCTTGACCCTGTTTCAGAGGGCGAGATAACCATACGGAAATTTAGAGAAATTCCAATCTCGCCAAAAGAGCTCTGCCTCAACAAAACGATTGACAAGAGAACCATGGCCTTACTTTCGCTCATAGTCCAAGGTGACAACAACCTGCTCATTGCAGGGAATACTGCAAGCGGAAAAACCACATTCCTCAATGCGCTGTTTTCATTTGTCCCAAAAAACGAACGAGTCATAATCACTGAAGAGACCCCGGAAATAAGCATCCCTCATGAACACCAGGTAAGGATGGTTATGAAGGAAGAAATGGGCGTTGACTTATCACAATTAATATATAATAGCCTGAGGATGAGGCCAGACAGGACTATAGTCGGAGAAGTAAGGAACAAAAAGGAAACTGAGGCGTTATTCGATGTTTTGACATCAGGGCAGGCAAGAGGAAGTTTTGCAACATTCCACGCACAGAATTCAGAGGAAGCCATAGCAAGAATCAAAAGTTTTGGCATAGGAAATGTTTCGTCCATAGATTACATACTGATCCTCCGAAGGATGTTGAGTTATAAGGACAGAAAAAATATTGAGATGAGAAGGGCAGTGGAACTGTATTCAACAAAGCTTGGATTGATTGGAAGATATGACAGCGAAAAGGATTGCTTTGAAACCAATATAAGCGACAAACTTCTTGAGATAGCGGGGAGTAAATTGAACTTAAACAAAAGCGAGACAAGGAAAGAAATTGAAACACGGGAGAAAACAATTGATAAAACGAATGAGGAGTTTTCAAGATTCTACAAAAAAATACAGAAAGAATTCTATGGGTTGGATTGATGCTGAATAATTTGGTGGCAATTGGCAGATATTTCCCTCCACTCAACCTAATCAAAATAAACCATGTTGAGGATTCCAAGAGATATGGAACAATGGCTCTTTTTGTTTCACTGGTGTTGGCAACCCTGGTATTCACATTTTCTGATCTAGTTGCTTCCATCGTGGCCTTCTCTTTCATTTTCATCATAATAGCAAAGATGCCTCAAATGGAATACGAAAGAAGAAATAGGCAAATGGAAGCAGAAATGCCTTTCATGCTTAGGTCAATAGGAACTCTGCTGAATATGAACATTCCGTTCAAAAAAGCCATGGAGATGTCTGCTGTTTCAGATTCCTACCTTGACCAGGAAATACAAGCAATGTGCCTCGAATCCGAACACGGAATTCCCATCTCAAAGGCAATCAACTCTATGGCAAGGCAGATGAAATCAAATGACACAAGGACTGCGCTTTCGCAGCTCATAACCGCCTATGAAACAGGTGGTAAAGGAAATGAAATAAGAAGGATAGCCAATGACATGCTCTCCAAGCAAAGGCACCGTATAAAGGAATATGTGTCAGCAAGTTCGATCTTTGGCCTTCTGTTCATCGCATCATCTGCATTGCTCCCGACTTTTTTCGTCATAGTGAGCTCGCTTGGCAGTTCGCCATTAGGCATCGAAACATCTGGATTTTCAGTCAGGGCAATAATGTTGCTGATCATCCCTCTGATAAGCCTTCTCATACTCCAGCTCATGAAAATGAATGAGCCTGTGCAGGTATTCGAAAGGAAAAACAATGACAAACGATTCGCAATAATCCTATTACCCATATTAGGATACATTGTTTTCCCTGAAATTGGATATTTGTTCCTTGGGGCAACAATTGCAGTGTGCATTGCAATATTTTATCCGACATATTCCAAAGAAAAAAGGATCGAAGGTATCGAAAATGCGCTCCCTAATGCGCTCATGGCATCATCCTCGCTTCCAAAAAGCGCAACCCTTGAAGAAGTTTTCAATGTTTTTGAAAACGAGGGCATGCCATTGTCAGAAGAAGCTGAAATTTCACTGAGGCAATTGAAAAGCAATATGAGCGAAGATAAGGTGCTTGATGACTTCAAAGAGAGAAACAAAGGGCCTTTAGTGGAAAGGGTTGCAAACGCATTGAAGCATTCGCTTGATTGCGGAAACGTGAAACGCATAAACGAGACTGCAGAGGACCTATTAGAATTCAACTCCATATCCAATGAAAGAAAGGCCATGGTGTCCATGCAAAAATACACCCTCTTCTTTGGAGTCCTGCTCATACCTATGATACTAAAGTCCGTGACAAAGATACTTGACAGTATAGGCGAAACACTCCTCTCAAACACTGGCACAATACATGAGATCCAGCAGGTAATCCCCGCATACATAATAATATATGCTGCATTGGTCTCATACTACTCATCAGATATAGATAAAAAAAGATCGTCGCTATTCATTTACTTCAGCATACTCTCTATCTTGGGCATTGCTGCATATTATTTCATAGATATATTCTAAAGAAAAAGAGTTGAAATGAAAATGGATCCGCTAAGCCAATGGATATTCGGACTGAGTTCAGGACCACTTACATTAGTATCATCACTTCTGGATAACGAATACATATTCGCCATATTACTGGTCCTAGTTGTGATGCTTGTCGAGAAGAAGAATAACAGGCGATGGAAAATATTGACAGCTTTGGCGCTTGCAGTAGTAGTCGGATTCGCATTGAAAGAAATTTACCATGTAGAACGGCCTTGCACTGGCCAATTGGAAAATGCCAAGATAATTGAAACAAGCTGTTCCGGATATTCATTTCCTAGCCTGCATACCATACTTGTATTCACCCTGGCAACCGCATTCATAAGGAAAAAGGATTACATCTGGATACTCCTATTTGCTCTTTTCGTTGCATTCACAAGAATATATCTAGGAGTGCACAGGTTCGAGGATATCGCGGCTTCTGCTGCAATAGCTCCGCTCATATACCTATTCATAGATTCGTGGTGGAAAAATGGATAAGGAACTCAACAGGCAAATTGTGCATGCAATCGCAGGATTGATACTGCTTGCAATATTATTGCTCTGTGGAAGAGACAATCTCATCTATTTCAGCTTTCTGCTCTTACTAGTTGGCTCGATATTGATACATTACCATACCTTCGAGAAGAACAAGTTTTACGAATTCATGTATAACAAACTGGAAAGGCCAAGTGCTCCTTTTGCAGGCTGGGCACCTGCATGGTATCTTGTAGGAATAATCCTTATTGCAACTTTCCTGAAAGACCCTAACCAGATAGCTGCAAGCATCTGGATACTTGCAATAGGCGACAGCATTTCAACAGTGATAGGGCGGAAAGGTGGGCATAAACTCCCATACAATAAAAAGAAGACCTTTGAAGGTACTGCGGCATTCATATTGTTTTCATTGGCTTCCTATGTTTTCGTTGGAAAAATAGCAATACCCATCAGCATAGCTGCAGGGCTTGCTGAAGGTTTGCCCACAAGGATAGATGATAATGTGTTGATACCAATAGTGCTAATAGTGCTATTTGGAATGGCTTAGGTGATAAAATGCTGATACTGTTTACTGAAAGAGACATTGCAAGCAAAAACATTGCTGAACACCTGATGAAACTCGGGTTTGAAAGGAAAGGCGAGTTCTGGCACTACGGAAAGGTAAGGATGATGAAAACAGATGTCGAATCAGTACTTGACATGCCGACTGGTTTTGAAACAGACCTCATCCTTGTCCTGAGCCCTCACAAAAGCAAGGCTGAAACCAAAATGCTGACGTGCCATGTGCCAGGCAACTGGGACAAGGCTGATTTTAGAGGAGAGAACAGGATATTGAATACTGTTTATGCAAGCAAGATCAAAATCATGGTCAATACAATGAAGAAATTGGCAGCAGAAAAACTCCCTGATTTTGAAGTGGCAATGGAAGTCGACCATCATGGTCCGACTTGCAAAGTGCCGATCCTTTTTGTAGAGATCGGAAGCAATGAAGAGGCATGGCAAAACACTGTGGCTGGTGAAATAGTTGCGCATGCAGTCATCGAAGCAATAGAAAACAATGCTGAATGGCCTGTTGCATTCGGAGTCGGAGGCGACCATTATGCAAAGCCATTCAGAAAAATAATTTTCGAACCAGACAATGTTGCGATCGGACATATAATTCCAAAATACCATCTGAAGTCATTGGCCGAGGACACGTTCAAACAGGCAATAGAGAAATCTGTTGAAAAAGTGACTAAGGTAATTGTAGTTAAGGATGACTTAAATGTGGAACAGAAAAAGAAGGTCAGGGAATTGTGCGAAAAATTTGGGTTAAATTATGAGGAAACCTAAACAATGACAAAATTCTTCCCGCTCTTTCCTTTTGGAAAAACCATTGACGAAGTTGTTTTGATAGGGATGTCAAGCTCATTTGCAACCCTTAGAAGCTCCATCTGTGGGATTCTATCATCACCAATGAGGCATTTGAATTTCCCTGCAGCATTTGTCAGCTCTGAAACTATGAACCTGTGCTTCTGGTAGACTCCGCTTATCCTTACGCGCACATCAACAAAACCGCGATCCAAATCTTCCTTATTCATCCAATCACTCTACAAAAATATTATTTGATCAAGAACGAAATCATCTTTCCATAAGTCACTTTCACGTTCTCATTTTCTTTAAGTCTCTTTATGTAAATGCCGTCAACTATGAAATCAGCTGTCCTATCTGATGAAATCGTAATGTCAGATTCCTTGTCAATGGAAATGGGTTTGAATCTCCTTTTGTAAGGGCATATCGGAACGACCTCGATCAACTCGCTTGTCTGAGGCAGGATGACCTCACCTCCTGCAGAATAGGCATAGGCTGTTGAGCCTATTGCAGTTGAAACAATCACTCCATCTCCTTCAAAAGGATTCAGTAAAAGCGTTGTCGGCCCTTTTTTGTAAGTCACTATATGAACATCTAATTTAATAGTACGGTAATCATGAGTATGAATGACAACATCGTTCAGAACTGAGTAGTCCTTAATTCCAACAGAAGCTTTCAACATCACATACTCTTCGGTCTTACCTGAACCAAGATATGCGAAAATCATGTCTTTCCAAGTATTGATGTGAAGCTGGCAGATGTGGCTTGAATCGCTCCCGATTGCAAGAACAGAACCACTTATCTTCCCTTTATGGTTCACATATAGGATTGTTCCGTCTCCGCCAATGCATATTGTCACATCTGCATCTTTTTTTGAAACAGTATGGCCTCTGGATTTGACAAGCTGCTCAACTTCTTTTGCAACTCCGAGTGCCCAGTCTTTCTTCGGGTTTGGGATAACCTTGATTTTCATATGTTTATAGCTAACCGAAAGAATATATAAAAGTTAGTCTGAAGGCCAACCAGGGAGAAGCATCTATAGAAAAAGCTCAAGTTTAATTACCTTAAGAAATAGTATATCTTTATGATACTTTCAGATAATGATATCCGGGAACATCTAAAGAAGGGCATAATCAAGATAAGCCCGATAAAGCCTGATCAGATAGGCCAGGCAAGTGTTGATCTTACATTAAGCAATGAATGGGGTTTCTTCAAGGAAAAATATCTTCAGGGGGAAGTTGTGGATCTGGATAAAGTGGCATTTCAGGAAGCGAACAAAAAAATAATTGCAAAGGAAATTATATTACAACATGACCAAATGTGCCTTGCAACAACAGTTGAA
The DNA here is from genome assembly GCA_043827025.1 of Microcaldota archaeon. Taxonomy (GTDB): domain Archaea; phylum Micrarchaeota; class Micrarchaeia; order Anstonellales; family Bilamarchaeaceae; genus DATDTS01. The sequence goes on along the minus strand of JBDRPL010000006.1, from coordinate 70,720 downwards.
AAGATAACCCTGCCACGCGATATAATGGGATTGCTTGGAGGAAGAAGCAGATATGCAAGGATGGGCTTGACTGTCCATATAACTTCCGCAATAGTCCAGCCTGGAAGCTCGAATCACCAGGTGCTGGAGATCGTAAATTTCGCACCATTCCCGATAAAACTGCATGCAGGCATGCGCGTTTCCCAGGTAACATTCCACAAATTAGAATCAGCCTCATCAAAACCCTATGCAAAATTCGGAAAGATTGCTAGGAACCAATAAAAGAGCGATGCCCCAAGAAGGATATAACATGAAAAAGGAACTTAATATTTTCATGATAACAATTGTCCTTTTTCTTGGGATAGCAATACTCTCAGCGCTTTTCTTCAAGCCACAGATTACTATAAGCCAGACATTCGATGAAGCGCCACTCTATAAGATATATAAGCTCGGGCTAGTGCCTGGAGAAAAATATGTATATAGGTACACTGCAAAAGGAATCCCTTCAGAGGCTGCATTTGGGATTGTATCAGGAGGCTCCTGTATAGGGATTAGCACAATAGGACTCAAAGATCAGCCTGTGCCCTGCCTTGACAAGAATGGAAATGAGGCAGGGGGCAACAATTTCGTGCTCTCAAATGCGCAAATACCCATCTTCAAGCCATGGATGCTTGCTATTGATGAGGATTGGGAATGGAAAGTCAATAGGACGCTAAGGATAGATGGCAAACCCTCACAAGTAGAAGAAATCTTCCTAAAAACCATTGGCTCAGAAAACATTTCCGGAAGAGATACTTTCAAGGTAAAAACAGAAACCAAAGACCTATTGGTCTATTCCTGGATAGACAAGCAAAAAAGAGTTCTGATAAAAGAAGAAGCTGAATACTACAAATTAGAATTGGTTAGTGCTCCTTTTCCTTTAGAACTGCAAGTGGAATGACATCGTTCTCGAATTCGAGTTTTGCCACATCAATTACGCTGACGTCCTGTTTTGCTTTAATTAATGGCGGCGCGCCACTTGAAAGCTGGAGAGCCCTTGCACCTATGATACGCGCTAATTCATATTTTGTCAATTCCATATATACACCACCATTAGAAACACTAGAGACTATATAGTACTTACAAAACAATATAAATATTCCCTTTCTTACCCAAGGCAAGCCCTGTTTCCCCAGTCTTAAATGTTTTGACTATTCCGCCCACTATTTTTATCTTCATACCGCTCTTAAGCCAAATGGACCTGTCGTCAAAAACATATAAAAGGCCTTCACTGCCTTCGTCATCGCTGACTGTGACCTTGGTGAATTCCTTCTTGGCCTTCTTTTCAATGAATTCCAGCTTTTCAAGACTCTTGATGGTGAGCAAATCCGTCGACACATTCCTCATGCCGTCTTTCAATTCCGTTAGATGAGTAACATTTATCTCCTTGAAGCGTTTCTTTGCAAGTCCGAATGCCATCTTAAGATCCCTTTCGGTATTGGCAAGCATCCTTCTCATCTCATCCTGCATTATTTTTTCATCGCCACCAGAGAACATCATTACCTCATAGGCTTTCTTGAACATTGAGTCGGGCATTGATTTGAGCTTGTCCTCTTCCTTTTCCTCTTCTGCATCAAAACCCATGGAATCAATATCCTTGAGTTCGCTTGCAACCTTTGAAATCTCGGAGTGGGTGGCATGGCCAACAACTTCAAGCCCATCATCCGACACGGATTCCACATCTGGCAATTCCATCCTTTTTCTGCCAGGTTTTTCGCGGAGATCTGCCTTTTGGGAAGTTGGATGGTGCTCTATCTCAACACCCTTGACAACGTCAAGATCAGAGATTGCTTCCATGTAACTTGTAAGAAATTCTTGGATTGCCTGTTTGCCATTATCATCAGTTTTTCTCTCCTTGCTGCGCATATAAATTTTTTCGATGGTCGGCATCATCTTCTGCTTGACTGCCGCTGCCCTTTCCTTTCCAAGCTTCTTCTCGAATAATTGGGTAATTGGTGAAAGTACCCTTTCCTTAAGTGTTAAAATTGACTTTTCATCAACAGAACCTGAATCAGCGCTTTGGGGCATTGAAAATATCTCTGCGAAGGACATATACTCCCGTTCAGAGGATTTCTTCTCCTGGAGGAGCTTTTGGGCGAAATCCTTGACTGCAATATCTTTGTCATAACTTAGTTCCATAAGGGCGAACAAAGCTGCAGGATCCTCGCTGCTTGAAAGCGAAGTGGCAGCATTCATCCTAACCTTTGGATCTTCGTCAAAAGTAAGAGAAACCAACTTGTGAATATTCGACTTGTCCATACCTAACCCCATATGATATAATAAAATAGATTAAATAAAGTTATGTTAATCCATCATGCGATTATTTATATAACATTTCGTTCCGAAATAATTTATGAAGTTCTTTGAGATTGGAGTCCATCACCACGACTGCTGGTTCACTGATGCGATTTCGCATTTTCCTGAATTGCAAGTGCGCGAAATCAGCGGAAGAACGTATAATACGCCTGATTCTAGTAAAAGAATTGTCAAGGCGCTCTATAAGGTAGATTCTTCTGAACCCGAAGCCTTCAACCTGTTTGCAAAACATGTCTCGAATAGTGAACGAGTTCTCGAAGTAAAGCAGATTGACAACCGATTCTTACAAGTTGCATGGAAATCCTCGCTTACTTCATATGATGCAGTACTTAATAGCGGTTGCACAATAATTTCATCATGCTACTCTAGAGATGGATTGGAAACATATTCAGCATTCGCAGAACAATCAGGCAACATAAAGAAAATGCTTCGAGAATGGATGATCGAAAGGCTGGGAAACAACAAAAAGCTGGATTTGGACATCTACTCATTAGAAATTAAAACATAACCCCTCAAAACCAAATAGATACTCATGTCTATCAAAACTAAATTCCTTGGAATGGAGATGAAGAATCCGCTTATCTTGGCTTCTGGAATACTTGGAGTCACTAGAGCTGGATTGGAAGAGGTTTGTGAGAAAGGTGCAGGCGCTGTTACTATAAAGTCGCTTACAAAAGATGAAAGAACTGGCCATAAACCTCCAATATTAGCTGAATGCGATTACGGATTCCTGAATGCTGTTGGCCTAAGCAATCCAGGAATTGACGAAGGAATTAAAGAGTTTTCAGGCTGGAACAGGAAAGAGCATCTCATTATGAGTATTACGGGTAAGGATGCGAATGAATTTGGCCAACTGGCTGAAAAAATCGAGGCTGCCCGAAAAGGCGGAAGCCTGAAATGCAGTGTTCTTGAAGCTGCGGTCTCTTGCCCTCACACACCTGGCTATGGTACGCTTGCAGGCCAGGGAACTCCTGAAGCAGTTGGAGAAATAACAAAGGCAATAAAAAGCAAGACAAACCTTCCACTAATTGTAAAACTATCGCCAAGCTCGCAGGGAATTGGAGAGTTAGCAAAGGCTGCTGAAAAGAACGGGGCAGATGCGATCAATATGGGCAATACTGCAGGCCCAGGAATGGTTATTGATATTGAAAGAAAAACGCCAGTCTTGACATTCAAATTCGGAGGAATGAGCGGACCTCAGATAAAACCTCTGATGATTAGATGCGTTTACGATATTCATCTTGCAGTTAAGATTCCAATCCTAGGAACAGGTGGAATCACATACGGAAAGGATGCAATAGAAATGATGATGGCTGGCGCTTCTGCAATCGGAGTAGGAACAGCAGTTTATTACAGAGGAAAGGAAGCATTCTCGCAGATAGCAAATGAGATGGAGAAATGGATGGAAGAGCATGGATACTCTGATTATAATGAGATAATTGGAGCTGTGCATAGATAAATGGGATAACTCAGACAAACATAAGCTGGGAATCTGGAATCTCTTGTACTCGTTCGACCCTAGAACCATCAGTTGAATGGGACATGCCGAAGCGAGATAGAACAGACACGATGTCTCGAAGAATAGCGATATTGTGCAATTCGGAATGCACAAATAAATTAGAACTGAACTCAAATGGCTGGGAACCTAATGATATGCCCATCCTTAAAAATTCTTCAATAACATGAATACGCCAACCACCATACAATGTAGAATATTTACGAGGAAGCGAATCAGAATTATAAGGATTAATGGTCCTGTAGTGCGCTTGTATGTCAAAGACAATGTCTCGAAATGAAGATGTGCGCAAGGTGCCTATGGAACCAGGATTTAATTCGCCATAACTGCCTGGCCTGACACTGTTAAGTGCAAGAACAAACATAGGAAAATGCTCTGGTCTTGGATAAACAACGAATTTGTTTTGATTAGGAAAAGGAAAGTCGTTCTCATGAGCAACTACAACAACATTACTTGTTCTTGTAACCCGATAGCTATGAATGTGTTCAGCAGTTACTGCAGAACCACGAGCTAAATTCGGACAAAGCTTCCACATAGCAAGTGCCACTTCTCTGGATTCTGGGTAATTAGGCAATCCTGCCAATAAGGTTTTTCGCCCAGCATCTGAAAGAAGAGTAACTCCTTGAAAGGCCTTTTCTCTTGTTGAATGTCCAGGCCTGGCATGAACCACTGTAGTTTGACTGATAGCCATGGAGGAATGTTGTTAGGAAGAATTAATAAACATAACTACATAAACTACAACGAATGGAAAACTTTTAATCTGGTCCTTACACTAGTTATGTTTGATGTGAATAAAATGAAATTCGGAGACGCAAAACTCAAAACTGGAAAGATAACTAATGTTAGTGAAGAGAATTACAGAATCAAGACATTCGAGATAGATGTCGAGCTGACCGATGCTGTTCCTGGCCAGTATATCATGGCCTGGATTCCAAATGTTAGTGAGAAGCCTATTGGAATTGCGAAATCCAAGCCATTGACAATCAGCGTTGCGAATGTCGGTCCATTCAGCGCAGAGATGCACAAACTGAAGAAAGGTGATCTGTTCACATTCAAAGGACCTTTTGGAAAAGGTTTCGAATTGAAAGGAAAACAGATTTGCCTTGTTGGCGGAGGCTATGGAGTTGTTCCTCTTTACTCACTTGCCCAAGAAGCAAAGGAAAATGGAGTCAAGACAACTGTAATCATTGGCGCAAGAGAGAAGAAAGACCTGGTTTATGAAAAGAAATTTGAGTCACTTGGATGCAAAGTACTAACCAGTACGGACGATGGTTCTTGCGGTTTCAAGGGCAACGCAGTTCAATGCCTCACTAGTGAATTAGAAAAAGGCAAATTCGATCAAATATACTCATGCGGTCCGGAGAAGATGATGTATTTCCTTGCAAAGAAATGTGACGAACTGAAGATTCCGTGCCAACTTAGTTTGGAGAGGTACATGAAATGCGGCATTGGGATATGCGGCTCATGCGATCTTAATGGAAAATCCGTATGTAGAGACGGACCAGTATTCAATGCAGAAGACATCTTGAAGATGGGCGAATTCGGAAAGGTGCACAGAGGGGCTTCTGGAAAAAAAGAGGATTACTGATGTTTCCAATAATACAAATGACACAGAAGGAACGTAAAGAACTTGTTAAGAAGCTGACAGAAACTGCACTATCAAAAGACCAATCCAAAGACCAAGGCTGTGAAGCAGTTGATGCCCTTGCTGAACTAAAAGAAACAAAGGCAACGCTTAAGATCGCGCTTGAAGCAAAGGATGCCCGCATAAGAGGACATGCAACTCAGGGTTTGAATGGACATATCTACGAGCTAAGGGAATTCATAGAAAAGACAAGGGAACCTAGACTAAAGGAATTGGCAAACAGTTTCATTGCTGAGATGAAAACGAAGAAGATTTAGGTGTACGAACGATTACCAATAAGTTAGTAGTTACCTATAAATAAGTAACTAACAGATATCTACTTATGGATAATGTGGAAAAGGCAGTCTCAGAACTGAAAAAAGGCAAGATGATTCTTATCTATGATGGAGATGGGCGTGAAGGTGAAGCTGACCTGGTTTTTGGGGCTGAATTTGCAAAGCCTGAATACGTTGAAATACTTAGAAAAGATGCTGGCGGACTGATTTGCCTTGCTGTGGCTAAGGAAAGGGCAGGCAGGCTTGGATTGGAGTTCTATGCTGATATCCTAGAGAGTTCAAACTCGAAGCTGAAGGGAATGAAATGTAATAGAACTGCTTACGGAGATAAACCCTCCTTTTCGATTTCTGTAAATCACAAACGAGTTTATACTGGAATACCTGACAACGATAGAGCGCTTACAATTAAAGAAATATCAAAAACCAAAACGAAAGATGAATTGGTTGCGAACTTTTACACGCCTGGACATGTGTTTCTTCTTATTGGAAGAGGAATTGAAAACAGAAAAGGGCATACAGAACTTTCACTTGAACTTGGAAAAAGAGCAGGAATCGAGATGATGGTGCTGTGCGAGATGCTTGGAAAGGGAAATGCGCTTCCAAAGAAGGAAATCAAAGAGTACGCAGAGAAGAATAAACTTGTGCTGATTGAAGGAAAGGAAATAATCGAAGGATAAGACAATAAGGTGAAACTTATGAAAATCGCCATTATCGATACGATGTTCGCAAGGATGAATATGGGAGAAATTGCAATTAACGAGATCAAAACAAAATATCCGAATGCCAAAATCCAAATCGTAAGGAAGACTGTTCCTGGGTTCAAGGACTTGGCAGTGGAATGCCAACTTCTGCTGAAAGACTGTGACATTGCAATGGCTCTGGGAATGGGCGGAGGAGCAAAGATTGATGTGCAATGCGCACACGAAGCATCGCTTTCAATACAGCAGGCAAAATTGAATTCAGGAAAGCACATAATCGAAGTCTTTGTCTTTGAAACTGAAGCATGGAATGAACAAAAAGTGATGAAAATCGCGGAGAATCGAATTAGAAAACATACTTGCAATGCAGTTGACATTATACTTAACCCGAACAAACTAATCGAACAGGCTGGAAAAGGAATAAGACAGGGATTCGAAGATGAAGGTGAATGGGGAAAGAAGAAACAGATTAGGTTTGGGTTTGTTGTGGGTGAATTCGAAAAAGAGATAACCGAATTTATGGTCAATGTTGCGAAGAAAACCTGCACAGAGAACAAAATCGAGATTGGCGAAATCATTTTTGTTCCAGGCTGTTTTGACATCCCATTGGCAGTAAAGAAGTTATTGCTTGATAAAAGGAATGACGCAATTGTTACACTGGGCGCAGTAATCAAAGGAGAAACAAAACACGATGAAGTAATTGCGAACTCAACTGCAAACCAATTATCAAGATTGTCGCTGGAATTCAACATGCCCGTAACCTTAGGCATAATAGGGCCTGGAGCAAATGAAAAACAGGCAGAAGAAAGGAAAGAAGAATATGCAAGAAACGCAGTGATAGCAGCAATCAAGCTTTGCCAAAGGCTCAGATAAGGAGATGAAATTATGGAATTCGTTGCAAAATCAAAGATTCCCACTAAATTCGGAGAATTCTGCATATATGCATTCAAAGAAAAAGATAACGAACATATCGTACTTGCAAACAAAGAACCGAAAGAGGGAATGCTGGTTCGAGTCCATTCAAAATGCCTTACAGGAGATACGCTTGGGTCGTTGAGATGTGATTGCCGCGAGCAATTGGAAGCTTCAATGGCCCAAATTGGGAATGAAGGCGGCATGATTATTTATCTGGATCAAGAAGGAAGAGGTATTGGACTGGCGAACAAGATAAAGGCATACTCGCTCCAAGATAATGGAATTGACACGGTTGATGCAAACAAAAAACTTGGGTTCAATGGTGATGATCGAGATTACAAAGTGGCTGCAAAGATAATCGAATATTTTGGGATAAAGAAGATAAAACTGCTTACGAATAACCCAAACAAAATGAAAGGTTTGGAGGAAAACGGGATAGTAGTGGAGCGTATCTCGCTTACAATAAAACCCAACCAATACAATAGGCAATACTTAAAAACAAAGAGAGAGAAGCTTGATCATCTAGTGTGACCCCGTATGACTAACCAATATATAGAACATGCATTGAAGCTTGCAAAAAAGGCAAGGCCTTCCCCTAATCCAAGAGTAGGCGCTGTTATTGTAAAGAATGGCAAGATAATTGGAGAAGGATTTCATGCTAAGTTCGGCGGAGACCATGCTGAGATAGCTGCAATAAAATCAGTTAAAAACAAGGAAGAGCTGAAAGGCGCTGCTCTTTATGTGACGCTTGAGCCTTGCTCACATTATGAGAAGACGCCTCCATGCACCAGTGCAATAATTGAAGCTGGGCTCAAAGAGGTCATCATAGGGTGCAGAGACAAGAACCCAAAGGTGAACAGTGTTTCTGAACTCAAGAAAAAGGGGATTGAAGCCAAAATATTAGAAGACGAGGAATGTAATAAAATGAATGAATCATTCTTCCACTGGATAAAGACAAGAAAACCGTTTGTCATGCTGAAATTGGCAATGACCCTTGATGGCAGAATTGCTACTAAGACAGGCGATTCCAAATACATATCTAATGCACAGTCTAGGGCGCTTTCCAATTCCTGGAGAAGCGAATATGATGCAATAATGGTCGGAATCAATACTGTGCTCGTAGATAATCCAAGACTGACATCTAGAAAATCAGGCACTGAAAACCCAATAAGGATAATTGTTGACAGTTATCTTAAGGCACCTGTTGGCCATAATTGGATTGAACCCAATGCTAGAAGGATAATCGCAACAAGCGCAAAACACGACAAGGAGAAAAGAAAGAAGCTGGAAAAAGAAGGTGTGGAAGTCCTTGTCCTGCCAGAAACATCAGAAGGCCATATTGACCTCAAAGTATTGCTTGAGAAGCTTGGTGAAATAGGTATCACTTCCATACTTGTGGAAGGAGGGAGTGAATTGGCAACAACAATGCTTGAATCTGGATTGATAAACAAAATCGCTATTTTTATCTCATGCCAAATATTGGGAAACGGCATAAATCTATTTGAAGGAAAAGGGGTGGAAAAAATGAAGGATGCCTGGCATTTGAAAGCAATTGCAATCAAACAAGTACAGGATGATGTGCTAATTGAAGGATATGTCTGAAACCAAGTAATATAAATTTAACCACTTAGAAACACGTTATGCGATTAATAAAAAAAACACCCAGCTTAAGTCATACCTCAAAACCAGGCATACTAGGCAAAATTAGTACATGCACTGCCCTTCTTGCCAATATTATCATGCTCCCACAAGCCGAAGGAGCAGTCACAACACAAATTAAAAGAATCTACCATATGGCAGAGGCAGAAGTACAGAAAATGCATTATAGCGAAAGCGAAGTAGCAAATGCTCTCGAGAAATCAGTACCTGACATAAAGGAAAGAATATCACCCCTACCTAAAAAATGGTGGGAAAACGAAGCAAAAAAATATCAAGACATAATCAGCGAGACTACTGTAGATCCAGATCTTATTATGGATGATGACGAGAGAAGAAAATTAGAGATTGAAATGAGCCAAAATGCAAACTTCCAGGTAATGTGCAGGACACTTGCAGGAATAGTAAACGCACATGAAGGCGTGACTCCAGAAACACTTGCAGAGTCATTGCGAATCAATGAAAAGGCAATAGATGACTTTGTAGAAGGTAGGCTTGAATATTACAAAGGAAAAAGAAAAATAACAAGACAAGTCGTATATCATGCAACAATCGCCGCGGTGATGATTGGGAATATATATGGGATAGATCCATTACGGATTTTGCCAACAATTGACCATGAAAGCGGTTATTATCCGAATGCCACTATGATAGTGAAAAAAGAGCGCAGTGAATCAGTATATGTGGGTTTATATCAGATCGGAATACAGCTAACACCAAGACATACATATTACAAAGATCCAAGATATGCAAAAAAGTATATGTTCAACCGTCCGATAAGAAAACTAGGCGGCTATGCAATGATGAATTTTCCAGCTGAGGAAGGGCCAGGCTATGAGATAACAAATAATACATTATATGCAGTGCTTTCACTGGTAGTACGATGCCATGGTGGAAAAGGCATTAACTGGTCGCACATGTACGAAGGATATGCTGGAATACCTGGCACACTTGCTGCAAAAAGATTTGCAGGATACATGGATTGGCACTACAGGCAGTTTGCAAAAAGATTCGAATTTGTTCTTCCTAAAAAACAGGAAATGATAACAAGTTCCTAAATAAAATAAAAAAATTATTTTTTAGTTTAATATATAGATTCCTTCCTGATAGACGACATTGATATCTGTCATCCCTGAGATCGTCCTGCTTATGGTTGCATTGTCTGCTGAAACTATTGTCAAAACATATGTGTTCGGAGTCGTTGCAGTGAATGGGCCAACCACATGGGTAGCAGTTCTGTTTCCAATGCTTACTGTAAGAGGAGAGGATGTGTTCACTGCAAAATGGGTGAATGTAGGGCCAGGCAGATAAGTGTAATTCGTAGTCTTTATTTGAGTCATGTTCCTGAACACCAGCCAGCCATCAGCCTCCTCTGTGCCAAGCCTATGCCAGCTGTCCCTTATTCTCGCATAATCCATTGCATCTTCTGAAAGTAACACTGTAGGAAATTTATTTATTCCATATTCCCTTATTATCTCAAATCCATCCATGTCATTGATATCATATTGTTCAATATTGATGAAAAACAATCCGACATCCTCCAGAAGAAGCTGATGCGCAGCGACAGCATAGCAGTCAGTGCAATACCTGTCGCTCAATTCAACCAAACTGACCATCCCTTCCCTTATCCTATTTTCAATAAGGTCAAAATAAGGCGGAGGAATATTCCTAAAGATATAATAGTCTCCCTGGAGATCAAAATATTCACCATAGGAATCATTGAAGTAACCGAAATCTTGTTCATTCTTCTCTATGGATTTGTTAATCAATAGCACAGGAATCTGAGTTATGTTGTATTTGGCAATGAGCTCCTTGGCTTCCTGATCAGTGTCATTGTATTTCTGTATCGTATAATACAATTGTTTTAGATTAAAGAATTTGTAGATCTGATTGTAATCCGTGCATGCTGGACATTGGCTACTTCCAATCTCAATGCCTTCCACTATGCCGTACATCTCCCCTCTAGATTGATAAGGTGCAGGAGGGTTCCTAAGCACAAATACCCCATCGGATTCCATAGACCAGTCCCTGAGTGATTTAGGTGCATCCATAACCTTCATGAATATCGGGCTTTGGTTCGCCTCTTTTGAAAGTATGAGTGTTGGAAAGACAGTAAGGTTATATTTTGAGATATAATCCTGCGCTTCCTTAGAAGAATAATCAAGTGTGAGTTCATCGCCTATCCTAAGATCACTATAATATGAAGCGTTCTTAAGTATCTGAATCATCTTCTCATCGCCTTTGCAAAGCTCGCAATTTTCAGCTTTTATTGAAACAGCTGAAACAGTCACGAACTCAGGAGTAAGAATGACACCTGATGTATTGGTTTTGTTTAAAGGCCCAAATTCACCAGGACCAGGAATGTTCGGACTGGACATCAAAAAATATGATGCAAGCACTATCAATAACAACAAACCTCCCCATAGGAGATAATCCTTTCTAGCAATTGTCATTTTTCCGTTTTCAGACATCTGATCACCTAAATCTGGCTATTGCAACTATGCCTCCAAAGCCATTTAAACGCATACCATAATCACTCTCAGAAGAAAATATAAATATTTTGCCTCCAAAATGCTCGACCGTTTCGACGATCTGCTGTACTTCTTCGGATTTCCTTAATAAGGAGTCCAGGACAAGGAGCTTCTGCACAGAATGATGATTCACAGCATCCTTCACCTGGTCAAGTCCATAAATAGAAAGATTATTGTCCTTGCCCACATTAGCCATGAACTCTTCGAGCATTTTTGCTTCCTGCAGCATCCGTTCCTGCCCAAGAATTTTCTCAAGGGCCCCATTCTTCATAAGCTCATCAACCCCGCTTCTTTCTGCATAGCTACAACTCTCGAAGATAAGCTTCTGGAGGAGCTGAGGGTATTTATCATGTATGAATTTTTTGAGGTTGTCCTTGAAAAAGCCAGGGCCTGCAACAATATATTTCTCTTTAGTTGATTCGATCTCTTTTGTTATGTCGCCGAAATACTGGCGTACCCTTTCTTCATATTTCTCATCCTTCTTGGAAGTCGTATTCCTTATCTCTAACCCATACTTTATACCGCTGCCACGCACTTCTGCAAAAAGAGCATGTTCGTCATCCAATACAATAACCCGTATCTTGGGTCTGCTGGTCTCCTTCTCAGCCTGCTTCAATCTATTTATCTGAAAGGACTTCCATTTCTTTATTATGGCAACCTTCGAACCAGGTTCTACTTCAATAGTATGATATTTTCCAAGCTGTATAAGATCCTCAGGTGTTCCGCGAATAATTTTTCCAAGTAGCCTAAGCCTATTAACTGATTCTGAAAACTCGATTTTCTCGATCTTTATTGCAATGAAAACAGGCTTTTTCTCTTCCTTGTTCCCGAATTTGACTGTGCGCATTGTAGACGCTTCTGCCACATCCCCTAGCTCCAGAACCTTATCAAGATGCCAGAGATCCTCAAAGTTATCCACTGCAATCTTCATGAATTCATTATCTAGTGTGAGTATCTTCATCTAATACCACTCACATTTTTGCAAGTTTTTTGACAAGATCTACCAGCCTATTAGAATAACCGAATTCATTGTCATACCAGACAGACAGCTTGAGAAGATTGCCATTCGCTTTTGTCAGCAAACCATCCACTATCCCTGAAAAAGAGGTGCCTATGACATCTGAGGAAACTATAGGTTCTTCCGTATATTCAATAATACCTTTCAGCTCTTCATGGCTTGCCCTTTTCAATTCCTTATTCACATCCTTTGCATTGGCCTCTTTCCTGAGTACCAGGGTTATGTCATTTATGGAACCATCTATAACTGGAACCCTGAATGCGATTCCATCGAGTTTGCCATCAAGCTGAGGCAAAACCTGGCCTATTGCCTTTGCTGCACCTGTGGTTGTTGGAATGATGTTAACAGCTGCAGCTCTTGCACGCCTAAGGTCCTTATGGCTCCCATCAAGTATTCTCTGGTCATTAGTATACGCATGGATGGTGCTCAGGAAACCCTTTTCTATCCCCCATACTTGATCTATGACTTTCAAAACTGGGGCAAGGCCATTGGTAGTACAAGATGCAAGCGACAGAACCTTCATCTCAGGGGTGAGTATGTGCTCATTAACACCTGGAACTATAGTTGCATCAACATCCTTGCCTGGTGCAGAGATCAGGACTTTCTGTGCACCTGCCTTTAGGTGCTTCTCAGCATCTTCCCTAGAGCGGAACTCTCCGCTGCTTTCTAAAACAAGGTCTATCTTCAATTCCTTCCAAGGCAACTTCAGAGGATCGACTTCCTTGACCCATTTGATTCTGTGGCCATTGACAACTAGATCCCCATCCACAATCTCGACCTTGCCATTGAATTTACCCATTGCAGAGTCATGCTTGAAAAGATGGATATGTGTTTCAATAGGGCTCAATGTATTGATTGCAACGATGTCAATTCCATTGCCAAGAACATTCTGGGCAACTGCTGCACGCAAAAACATCTTTCCAATCCGTCCGAATCCGCTGATAGCTATTCTCATAAAAAACACACTCCTGAAGAATAGTAGCACTATTGTAGGATTAGATTTTAATTCGTTATGAAAGGATTAGCCCATAGACAAAACAGGGGTAAAAGGGTAAAAAGATAAAATGAAAAAAAATGAAACTATGTACACTTTCCTACAAGTGCTTTGTCTCCAGCTTCAATAAGGCCGGTTGATGCACCTTTGGCATATGTGAACACAAGATCATCATACTCATACGCAGCGCCTGAAGTACATGCAGTTGGAAGGGTTAATGCAACTTCTTTTTCTTCACCAACATTCAATGTAACGTTGGTTGTATATGCTGTAACACCGCTTCCTACGATATTCGTAACAGTCAATTTCTGTGCATCGACATTCTTCAAGGTTACTGTCAATGTGGTTGTTGCTGCCTTATAGCCAGTAACTGCAATAGGGGATTGTCCTGCCCAATATGCCTGACTTGTCTTCTCAAGAGTGCTTGAGACTCCGCTGCTTGATTGGCTTAGTATGTATACTACAACTAAAGCAATAACCAGTACTACCGCAAGAATAACTAAATACTCTGTGGAGACCTGGCCTTTCTTACTAAACATTATATCACCAAAAGAGTATGGGAGAATACGCTTATAAATATTTCATTCCGAACTGCCTCAGCTAGATGCACATTTTCCCATAACGGATTTCGCCCCTGATTCCACTAAACCTGTTGAAGTGCCTTTAGCATATGTGAAAGTTATGTCCTTATATTCAAAGGGCGTTGCAGGAATGCAGATACTGTCAAGTGCAAGAGCTACTTCCTTTTCTTCACCGATTTCAAATGTGACATTCTGTGAAAGGGTGGAGATTCCGCTTCCTGCAATGCTTGTCACAGTCAACTTCTGCGCATCAACATTCTTCAATGTCAATTTCAATGCAACTCCTGATGCTGTGTAGCCAGTGACTGCAATGGGGGATTGTCCTGCCCAATATGCCTGATTCGTTTTTTCGATTGTGCCTGAAACGCCTGCAACAGACTGGCTAAGGATATATACAACAACCAATGCAATGACCAATACAACTGCAAGTATAACTAAATATTCAGTAGAGATTTGACCTTTGATATTAACCATGAATTCACCGTGCATTTATCTGGGAGCATGCTTATAATCTATTGGGTTGTCTTAGATTAAATCTCAAAATGGAACCGTCGATTGTATTATCTGCTGTGCAAAGAAGAAAAATACGAATGCAGGAAGGAGCATTATAAAAAAGTACTTTATGCCATACAGCGCCTTTCCAGTGTTGATGACGCCCATAAGCAGAGATGCAAAGAACGTGGTGAGTGCAAGGGTTATTGATGCTATTGCAAGCATTTCCTCAGAAGTTATTCCCACCTGGCCGCTGAATATGATTACGCCTGCACTGAGATCTCCGCTTATGCCAATATCCTCTTGAATCGTTGAAAAAACAGTGAGAAAATGGATGGAGATGGAAAGAAGAAAGGGCATTACAAAAACTACGATGAATGCCAAAAACACGGAATATGAGCGAGTGGATGAGATCAACTCCTGCCTCAATTCGTGTATTTTCCTTATCTCCTCAGCATTGGAAAACAACAGGTCAGCCAGATGAGCTCCGGATTTCGAACCTTTTGAAAACAAGCCGATTGTTTTCCTAAGTATCTGTGAATCGAACCTATTCGTAAGCATATAAAGGGCTTCGCCCAGAGATGTTTTCGAGCTCACTACATTGGAAAGTTTTTTCACTTCCTCATACAATGGGTTGAATTCAGGCCTTGCTGAAGACATGAATGCAGAATAAGGCGTCATGCCTGCCCGAAGATTTGAACCTATCAGCAAAAGGAAATCAGGCAACACAGCCTCCACTTTCTTCACCCTGTTGGCAATCTTGAAAAAAATCTCGATGTAGCCTAAAATAAGGGTAAGCATGAGGACACCTGAAAATACAATTATGGTGTTGAACTCCTTGTTAACAGGAACCATAAGATAGGTTACTGCAGCCCCAAACAAAGATACAAACAAAGGCAATGAAATAGCTGAACCCAGCCACACCTCTGCATCAGTGCTGATACCTGCATAGGAAAGTTTTGTTCTTGCATTAGTTATGAAACCCTGGCCAAAAAGCCTGGCTATAGGAATGAAAAGGTGTTCAAGCATTCAACCACCGAAAAGATCTGGCCTCGTGCTGTTGACGTAACCTATAACCACAATCTGAAAAACGACTGAAGTTCCAACAAGAAGCCCAATTGTGCTTGTGTCGACTCCAAGCCCTCCAAACAAAGACAGCAAAACAAGGAAAGCGATTCCAATTGAAGGAAGGGCTGCCGCACCAAGAAGATAAACAAGCATAATGAAATTCAAGTTGGAGGAATAGATGCGGATTTCCCTATAAATCTGTTTCTCAAGCGCATCAATCACAGTTCCAAGTGTTGGGCCTACCTGCGAACCTGTTTCAATAGAATTTATTATCTGCCATGCTGCCCGTTTCATATACTCATTCTGGTTGGTTATGGCAATCTCCTGCAATGCCTCCTTTTCAGAATAACCAGACTCTATCTTCTTCACGACCCTCCTAAAATCATCAGCAACAAATCCATAGTCTGCAACTGTGGAAACATTCTTCATAGAATCGAAAAGGGTTATGCCACTTTCCACGCTCAAAACAACCTCCCTCAGAGCAAAAAGAACATTCTTGTTTTTCTTGGCACTTATCTTCTTGACAAGGATAGAGGGGTACATAAGCAAAAGCATGAAAAACATGAACCCAAAAATAAACCCAAGGGCAAGGGATTTTGTGAATGTGTCATCCATCGGGGCGTCCATAGTGAAAACTAAAAGCACTGAAAAAACCAGGATGCAAAAAACGAAAATGTATGCCAGCGATGAAAGAAGGCATGCCATGAAATAAGATTCCGGAGAAATAGTATAATATAATGCCTGAAGATTATTCTTTAGATTAGGAGTTATTTTTCTTGAGGCCCTGCCGATTGCCATGAGCCTGCTATGGGATTCTATTGCTTTCGGAGGGACTAGCAAAAAAGGAATCTTTATCATCTGGCTCATACGAGTTCATCACCAAATATCTTTTTAGGAGTATATTTCTTCTTTATTGAATCAACCAGGTCCGAATCATCGGAATAATAATCCTTCATCACAAGACCGACCTGATTTATATCTGCAAGGTTATTCTTGACCATCCACTCAAGAACCATCTGCTTCTTCTTCTGGTCATCGATTATTTCATTTGGAGTCATGCCTGTGTTAAGATTAAGCTCTTCATAATACCTGTGAGGCTCCTTCACAGTCTCGAAGGTATCTGTCCTCGGCCTCCAATGATACAACTGGTTGACTTTCGGTGAATCAGTGCCCGGAAGCACTTCGGAAAGTTCAAGAGCGCGCCTTACATTCTTCCTTCTGTCCCTGTAGTGGACTATCAATAAAGTTATATCTTCAACCTCGGATTGAGGCACCTCTATAGGAGGCTCTATCAATCTCTTCAGCACCTGCGCACCAGTATTTGCATGTATTGTGCCATAGACAGAATGTCCTGTGTGCATTGCCTCGAAAAGAACTTCTGCCTCTTTCTTTCTTCTGATTTCTCCCATGATTATCCTGTCAGGCCTCATCCTCAAAGAATTGACGACGAGGTCAAGCATTGTGACTTCTCCAAGCCCTTCTGGGTTCGGAGGCCTTGTTACCATTGGCACCCAGTTCCACTGAAACTTCGGAAGCACCAACTCTCTTGTATCTTCTATTGTGATTATCCTTTGATAAGATGGAATGAGTGCAAGAAGGCTGTTAAGACTGCTTGTCTTTCCGCTTCCTGTACCTCCTCCAACTATGACATTCATCTCGTAATGTATTGCCTGCCAGAGAAGTGCAACCATCTCCACTGAGAATGTGTGAGAGCTTATCAGGCTAACTATCGTCCAGGGATCCCTTGCAAAAAGCCTCATGGTAATTGTATTACCTTCAGATACAGGGGAAAGGGTTGCATTTACACGATCGCCAGTCTCAAGGTGCGCATCAAGAATAGGATTGAGTATGCTTATCTGTTTTCCAATCCTCCTGGCGATTTGGGCAGATATGTTTGATATCTGATCCTCACTAACAAGAAATATGTTGGTCCTGAGCCAGCCAAACTTCCTATGATAAACGGCAACAGGATTTTTTGCTGAATTGACCACTATTTCTTCAAGCAGGACATCGCTCACCAAGATATCTATATCTCCGAGACCATACATCTCGCGGATCATTATGCCAGATATCTCTGGAAGTACCTTTTCATCTATAGGCATGTCCTGCTTCAGCCTTATTGAAACCAATTCGATCATCTTGTCCTTTGATACTTCATCAAGAAGGTCTGCGGAGATTTCATTCCTCAATATGTTGATATACGATTTCATAGGCATTGAAGTCTCAGGCATGTCTATGAGATACGTTGGTCTGGAATCGTCCTGAGTCTGGATTATGAAAACTTTAGCAAGCGGATGCTGGCCTGAATCCATGATGACATAATCAGAAACCGGCTTTCCCTTTGGCTTTATTTTTTCCTTGAGTTCAGAAATTGGTTTCAACCCGATTGTTGTCTTGGAAAACGGGCTGATGGCATATCTGACATCCAAATATTTTTCCTGCTCCAGGATACGGATTACCCTTTCAAGTGAATGGACATTCCACTTGAGGTCCTTTGAAATCTGCTCGAGATTCGCAGTCTTGGTTTTTGCAAGATATTCCAAAAGGTCATCTATAGGGGTGCGCAACATTGCTATTACCATCCTGTTCAGGTTTTTATTTCTATTTCTTTTGATTTTGCGTTTGTATTTGGATTATCGCATGACATAGGAATCCCTTCTTACATCTGCATGGCTGTAATTGAAGGTTGCATTGTATTGCATTGCAGAATTGTCCTTCAGTGGAAGAACGGCAATTAGAGTGACTGTAACTGTTGCATTGGTTGCTTTTAGGTAAAGTTCGCCTGAATTTACTTTCCTGCCTAACCTTATTTCGAGTTTTCCATTTGGCTCATATTCAAGTCTAAAATCATTGGTTGCAGCAGAGCTCAGGCTTCCATGAGTGGTGACTGTGCCATTGTAATCAGTATAGATTAATGTCGCATTCATGTCACCTTCTTCTATCCATGCAAAATCGTTTAGGCTTTTTCTGTATGCAGGCACTGTCACATTGATATAATAGGTGTTGACATCAGAATCAGAATCGATTTTCTGAAAATGAATCGAATTCACTTCACCTGAAGACCAATTGTGGATGTAAAGGTAATCTTGCATCAGCGTCAATTCAGTTGTTCCATCCGCAATGCCTGAAACATCAAGTTCAAGGCTTGCATTAGATTGGTTGGAAGCTATGTTTCTTACAAAAGAGGCATAGTTCTGGAGCTTGGAGGAGATGTTTGATTTTGGAAGAGTCTCATTTATGAAAAGGCGTGTGTAATTATCCTTATCAAGAATGATCTGCGGACCTGCAATGGAATTCACATCATAAAAAAGATCGTCTCCGAGAAAACCAGGATAGCTATGAAGATATGAATCTGAAAGCGCATTTTCAAAATACATGGATGCCTTTGTTGTAGAAAGCCAAAGCAGGAACAAAACTGCAACCATAGTCAATGTGATCAGAGATACAAGCATTCCCTTCATTTATTCACCTGCATACCATGCATACGATTTTACAAAGTAATTGTCATTTCCCCGAGTATAGAAACGATAAAAAACTTCAATCTCTCCACTACTGCTTTGATTGCAATTGGACTTCACAATTGATTTGTTAAGTGAGTGCTCATCATAGAGCTCCAGCTTTATGCAAATAGATTCGCTACTTAGCCTAAGTATTTCCCTCGCAGGAGTATTGTTGGTTCCAGTCGCGAACTGGCCAAGGCCGCCGCTCTTCTCAAGGACAGTCAATGTATCTTCAGATATTTGTTTGAGATACATGTCTCGTGAAACCCTTGGCTCGAAAACCTGGCTCGAGATAAGGATGACAATTGTCAAGGTCAACAGGAGGGCGAACATGCTGTCAAGTGTAAAAATATAACCTTTCATAGCATGCTCCGGATTCATTGCCATACATTCACCTTTACCTTGACAACGCTGCCATTAAGGATTGCAAGCCGCTCTACAACCACAGTTTGATCGTAGTTCGTTGGCTTGACCCCGAATACATAAAAAGTTCCGGAACCATTAGTTATGTTAATGAATAATCCATATCCCTCTATACCTAACTTTTCCTTCACAACAGTATAATTTGCAGATGCAAGCCTGCTAAGTTTTTTGTTATCCAATTCATTTCGCTCTCCAACAATTCCAAACGAAGTTGCATTTTCCAATGTTTCCTCGTTCTCCCAGTTGCCGCTGTCCTGTGCTATAAGGGCATCGCTTGCAAAAAGGGCTGCAAAATAGATTTTGTTCTGAATTTGCGAACTATTCCAATTGTACCCAAGATTGTTCCAGCTGATGACAAAAATGAAAAAAATAGCCAACATCACCAATGAAGCGATGAGAAGGTCTGTGGACCATATTTGGCCTTTAGCGTATTTCAATTACCCCACCATTGTTCCTTATTGAAATTTCCGGTTCGTTCACATTGTGTAGCAAAACCACATTCTCAGTTATCAGCGAAGCACTGCTTGTTGTCCGGTTTTCGAAATTCACTGTAATACTATTCTTATTGATGCTTATCTCGAAATCGTTCAGGTCAGCTGAAAAATTATATGATGCCCCAGGTCCTGCAATGAAAACCGAGTTTATGGCAGATGCAAGCTGATGAGATGAAGAGAATATGCGAAGATTGGTGTCGCTATAGTGATAAGATGAAAAATAATCTGAAAAAACATAGAGGTATATGAGTATGAGCCATAGGAAAACAAGAAAGATTATCAAAAATTCAGTAAGTACCTGGCCCTTCATCAGTTTCCCTCATTTGCCAATATTCTGGAATATTGCAGTAAGTGTTTCAACATTAGGCGCATAATAATAATCCCCGCCTGTGAGAAGCGCGATATTTGTGAGTTCTGTATCATCCACATCATCACCGAATCCAATTGTATAAACTGTGATATCACGTTCCCTGCAGTACACTGCGCCATCAACTGAATCCCCTACGTTTCCAACGCCATCAGTAAGGAAAATTATGACCTTGTTTGCCTCAGGCCTTGCCCTTGCTGAAACCAATTCATTTGCTGCATATTTAAGCCCACACTCCAAACAAGTACTGCCATAAGGAACTAGTGCATCAATTGCCGCCTTAAGAGTTGCCTGGTTTGCAGAAGTCATCATTGCAAGAGTCTTATCCGTGGTTGCGCTTGTGCTGAAAGAAACAAGGCCTGCCTGTATGTCATTTCCCGCAATATCAATGAAATTCTTGGATGCATCTTTAACAGCCTGCATTTTTTGAGGAGGCTGCTGCAATGCGAAAAAACGGTTATAGACAGTACACCCAGAAGAACTACGCCTCAGCCAAAGATCAACTGTGTACGGCGCATCATAACCAGAAAGATCAGCACTGCTCACCACCTTTCCATATGAAGTCGAAGTACGGCTACCATTTGCAACAGTCACCCCATCAATTGTTGCATTAAAATAGGCTGTGCACCCTCCTGCGCTTGCCCTAATCTCTGCAGTGATATTTGCAAGGTCCCCGTTCTTCTGAGTAACATCTATGCTTTTGACCCATGACCATCCTGTGCTTGAGGCAGAAACACTGTTACTATTAGTTACATTCACGATGTACCATGCCATGGATCCTGACCTGTCCAATACAACCATTAAGTCAACGTCAACGATTCCGAAACTGTCAATATATACGCCACCCACATTACCCAATTCATCAGTACATTGATAATACACCGTATGATAACCCACGTCCAGCTGGCCTACATTATATGTAAAATTTTCAGTCGGCGAATTCCAAGACCCATCAACAGGGATGACTACATTCCAATTCCCAGAATCAACCTTGACACTGCAGCTCTCGAGATTGCTATTGCCAGTGTATGCATCAGTTGCTACGCCACCCACAACGATTTCAGAAAGGGTTGTTGGCCATTCCGTATGATTCATAGAGATTACTATCGGTCCCAATGCATCTGACTCAACTACTTCAAAATAGTAATAGGCAGTAGGCCCTATGTTATCTTCAGAATCCGTACATTTGGCTCTGACAACATGAGAACCTAGTGCAAATCCGCTGGTATAGTTAAAGACAACGGATTCCGTAGTCTGATCATATGTCCCGTCAACAGGCAGCATATTCTGCCAATTATTAGAATTATCTGCATCGATCTGGCAGCCCTTTATTGTGCTTTCTCCAGTGGAACTATCATCAGCATCCGCAAATATTGCAAGAGGCTGCATTTTGATTGCAGGTGAAGGGGACTGAAGCATATTAGTGACAAGAGGTCCTTGTATGTCAGCGGAAATCAATGAACCATATGGGACTACCTCGACTATAATTGGGACATATATCGTTTCAGTGCTTCCTTCCGAATCAATTGCAATAAAACTGATCTGGCCGGAATATTCTCCGGTTGCATTAGCTCCTGATGTAAAATCAAGAGTTATGCTTTTTGATGCGTCAACTCCAAGAGAAAATGAAGATGGTAGTCCATCCATCTCAACATCTACTGGATTCCATTCTGCACTGGCGCTTATGTCAAGAGACCTTATCCAAATATTGGTCATGGAAAAAGATGTACTTGCAGTTGAATTGCTGCTCATCAAAAGATATATCGAATTCTTGTCCAGTTCAAGCATGGCATCTCCAATACGCACACGATTTCCCTCTGAAATCGCCCATACCCAGTGGCCTCCTGATTCAGAAGGAAGGGTTCCGCGCACATCGAACTCGGTTATTGCAGAATGATCTGACCCGACAACCCTCAAATTGATTATTCTATCGCGTACATAGGAGTTTGCAGGGTCGTAGCCCTGTGGAATCTGAACTAGTATTTTCCTTTTGGCACCTTCTCCTTGTGAGTAAACGTCTTTTGCAGCGGAAAGTATCTGATTCACTGCATTCGCACCTTCATTATGTGATTTGACAAGGCTGATGCTGCTTGCCTGTTCCTGAGTTATAAAAACAACTGCTAAGATAAGCACGAGCATGAAGGAAAATACAAGAAGAAACTCAGTGCTTGCCTGTCCGCGTTCCATAATTCACCTTTTGATACTGATCCCGTTCTTGGTTATCTGATAGTTATGAAGTTTTTCAGAATGATGAGTGTTTCTCATTTTTACAACTTCAAGACTCCTTTTTCTGGTGGAATCTTTCCTAACATAATAAAGGTTAATGATTGCGTCGGTGAGGTACCCAAGCCTCTCATCGTCAGCAAGTGAGATATTCGCATTGGTTTCTGAGGTGACTATGGTCGTACAGTCCAAATCCCTAAGCATTTCAAACAATTCAAGTATAGACTGATTTGAGGCATAATCGGATTGGAACGGCATTGCATATGCAGTCAAAGAATCTATGACAAGACGCTTTGCATCAATGCTTTCGATAAAATCACGAATAGTTCCCCCTCCACCTTCAACGACTTTTGCAACCTCGTGCGGTGCATACCGTAAAAATCCAAAGTTGTTATTTTTTTCATACCGCTCCAAATCCCATCCGAACATACGGCCATGCGTATAGATTTCCTGCTTTGTTTCTGAAAAACTGAGGTAAACGCCATTTTCCTTTTTCTTAAGACCATTGTGGATAAATTGGAGTGAAAAAATTGTCTTGCCAGTGCCTGTACCACCACGGACAAGATTTGCAGAATTCTTTTCAAAACCTCCTTCTATAAGCACATCAATTCCCGGAATGCCTATTGGGATTCTGTCGACTTTGAAAGACATGAGAGTTGTTAAGGTTCTGAGGTTTTAATAGCTTTCTATTAAGCCAACTGCAGGGGTTCCGTATAGATAACTTATTTAGATTCAATATCCATATTAGAATCATGTCAGAACAAATTGAGCAGATAATTCTTTACCTCCATGAACTTGAAAACAAGATAGATGAGAGGGCGCAGCTAATACGTTCGAAAAATCCTAATTCTGAAATCGAAAAGGAATTGATTCATATGCTAGGAACGGAACAGATG
Organism: Microcaldota archaeon; assembly: GCA_043827025.1. Lineage (GTDB taxonomy): Archaea > Micrarchaeota > Micrarchaeia > Anstonellales > Bilamarchaeaceae > DATDTS01. The sequence goes on along the minus strand of JBDRPL010000006.1, from coordinate 47,094 downwards.
AATTACAAGATTTGTGCAGTTGATTCTGGATTGCTTGCGCGCGAAGCACAGGGCTACGACGTGGTTTTGACAAAGACGGTTGGTGTGAGTTTTGTTTATCAATATTCGAAGCTGGTTTCATGCAAGCACCACCCTTCCATTGCACCTGAAACTAAACTACATGTCTCACATTCTCTTGACGAACATGAGGTTCTAATCTCTCGAAACCTTATCCGATTGAATGAAGAGATAGAAAATGCAATTGAGCTTGTAGATAAATTCTCTCCAGATATTGTAATGATTGACGGATCGCTTGTTCCTTTGCCAAATGACAGGCCTGATGAAAAGAGTTTGCTATTTGAGAACTACAAAAAGACGATTGAGAATTACAAGAAGCTGTTTGCAAAGAATGTGATGGTGATCGGAGTAACTAAAGATACGAGAAGCAAAAGGTTTGCGCATGAGTTTGGTGTAGAGTTCTGCGGGGATATCGGACTGATGCACCACATGCTAAATGAGAATGAGAGAACATTTGCAATGACATATTCTGAAAAGAAGACACCTGTGCTAAAAGATCTGGAAGCAAAAATTTATTTCTTTTACATGAGGCCTCTTGGGGATGATACACCAATACGGGTAGAATTTTTGACAAAAGAATTTGACAAGGTTGCAACAATAGTGCAATCACTTTCAAAGATAAGCAGGAGCTACGCTTATCCTGCAGTTCTGATAGAGGCAGACTTGAGAGCTGCGCTTAATCCGATTGAGATGGAAAAATTAGATAAGTTGAATCTGAGGCCATTGAGAAGGAATTCACGACCTTTTAGATGAAAGAAGTTCAAGCATTCTCGGATAAGGCCCAAACTTAGGTGCATAGATGTGCTCCGCATTGTGCTCGACAATCAATTTCACGCCAAGATTCTTTGCCAAATCCTCTGCGACCTCAATTGGAATGTAATGGTCATTATCAGAACTTATGCAAAGGATATCTTTGCAGTTTTGCTTTATTTTTTTCCAGTCAAAAGGCTTGTTGACAAAATCCCTTATCTCATTGATTCCGAGGTCCTTTGCGAATCCACAAACAAGAATTGCTTTGCCTGCTTTGTGCTTTTCCAGAAGATGGAGGATGGTTGGGCAGCCAAGTGAATGGCCAATCAGAACAAGATCATCGCCAAATGTTTTTACTTCCTTTTCCAAAGCCGTGAGCCATTCATCTAGTTTTGGCAAATCAGCATGAGGAAGCAAAGGAAAATGGACTTCGATATTCTGTTTCTTCAGTTCTTCACATAGCCAGCTCTGCCAGTGCCTTTCATCACTTCCTCCCCAGCCGTGAATTAGTAGGACGCGCATATTCTTACCTCTTGAATATCAAATTAAATATGTAGATAGTAATTAAACTGATTATGAAGGACAAGATCGTTCCCAAAACAAGTCCACAGATCGGATAGAGAAAATAAACTCCAAGCACATATGTAAAGAAACCAGGAAATGCATAGGTTGTGTTGGCAGCCATTGCTTTTGTGAACTTTATGCCATAGGCATTGTATGAAACATAAAGTGAAGAGGCGAACATGGCAGGGAACGTGGCAAATACTCCTCCCCATTGCGGGCCGGCCAGCTTGGAGATAATAATAGAAATGGAAACCAGAGAACCCACCAGCATAAAACGAGTAAGCATTTGCATGTCCGTTGATTCTATTTTGGTTGTTTTGGATTTGATGCTCCTGAGCGCAATGAATGAAACAATGAAAAGAAGCACGCCTGCCAGAAAAGATTGGAAAATGCCGAGCGAAAGATGCAACAGAATGACTGACAGTACGAACCAGGCAAGTATCGAAAACAAAAGTGCCGACAGTTTGAACCTATCTAATAGCTTGACAAAGATAAGCAGGAACATTGCAACAATTCCGATCATCCCAAGGCTTACTGATGCCGCCTGGGCCACTGCATCCATTCCCTGGATCCATCCAATGAAAAGCAATGCGAATAATGTTGTTGAAGGCAATGAAAGAATAATACTTCCCAGTTTCGTCCCTGTTTTCTCAGCAATCTTCAATGCAAAGACTGCCCAGGCTCCTGAAACAAGGAAAGAAAGAACCAGTTTTATCAAAAATGCCTGATCAAACAAATCAAACACGTCAATCACAGCAGTTTCAATTTCCCGAGTACCTTGTCGATTTCATTCTCATACCATGGCCCTGCACCGAAGCATGTTTTTGTTCCTGAGGCTACTTGCGTATGACCTGCATCCATTATCAACTCGCATGGAATGCCAGCATCCTTGCACTTCTGGAAGAATTCGACTAATTCGCGTTCTGAATCAACCTTGAGAACGATTTTCTTCTGCCCTTCATTGAGCCAGTTTTCTGCAATATCTGATGATTTAGATCGGACTCGAAGAAAACTGGAAAGAGAAGCATGTGAAGCCTGTGCTGCAATCTTGCCTTTGCCCATGCTAAGGTCATTGCGCATTACAATCGTCTGCTTCAAACTGCGGTTCTTTTTGAAAAGATCAAGGATTCCCATAAGATAATAATGGAAAGAAAAGATATAAAAAACAATGAAATCGGAAAGTCGGGATTCTATGTGTTAATCGATGTATTTTTAAGTATTTCACTGCAATAATAGGGTTAGGAGAAACAAAAATGCACGATTACAAAAGATATAAACCCAGCCATCTTGACATGAATCCGTCACAGTTCTATCAAGAGTTCAATGGATTTTATTCGGAAGTTATGTATCTGCTGACAGGCCAACCTGTTGAATACCCTCTTAAAAGATTTCAAATGCTTATGCCATCAGAAAAGCATAAATTGCTTGATGGATATGCATTGCTGGAAAAACTGGCAATCACCTTGAGAAGAGTATTTGCAAAGGCACATCCTGCCAGCAGTATAGAAGCAATGGATACCAAGAAAACAGAAATTTTGAAATACCTTGGCAAGATTCAGAAAAAAAGCAGGGAAGGTTTAAATGAAAGGAATCGGGACAAATACGACTATAAAGATGCGATTGAAAAACTCCGTACCCTTGAAAAAGAACTGCGCAGATTTGCAGCCACGGGCTTCTTCATCCACCCAATGCTAGAACTTGATTCGCCTGACCTGGGTATGGTTGTAGGTTCAATAAATGTTGCCGAAACATGCAGGTGTAAATGCGATTATTGTTCAATCCAAGCAGAACCCTCTGACGAATTGATGCCAGAGGAACTGCTCTCAGAACTACTGGACTCCAAGGAGATAATATTCAGCCGAGATGTATTCCTTTCAGATGGCGAGGTGCTTTTGTACCCTACCAGCCTCTCTGGAATCATCAGAAGGCTCATTGCCGATTATGGTGTGCAGGTTTCATTTACCACCGCAGGGCTCCTGCCTCAAAACAGAAAAACAGGCATGAAAATACTTGAAGGCCTTAAAACGCTATCCGGCCCATACATCGGAGACCTGAACATATTCCTCAGCTTCAACCTGATAAACCCAATAGCAATAAAAAACAGGGAAAGATATCTGGAAAGAATACGTGAAACAGTTGAAGTACTCATGGATGTCGGGCTCCATTCGATATATTCAAACGTAATGTACCCGAACCCCAGGGACACCCGTTTCAGCCCAAGAATAACTCAGGAAACAGAAAAGGCACTGGAAGACATGGAACAACGACTAGGGCTCGAATATTTTATACGTGCAACCAGGCGTACTGTTTCTTCTTTATATGGAAGAGCTTCTTATAATTATCCACGTGATCAAGAACCTGAGGAGATAAAGAACTATTGCAAGACAATGAATGTTTCTACACCACTGCCAAGATTTAGGATAAGGGCAAATGGAGACGTAACCATTTCCTGCCTTGGCCCAGGTACCAGAGGATCGACATTTGGCAATGTCCTGGAAAATGACGTCCTGCAAATCTATAGGGCGCACCATGAGTTTGTGGGACAGTTTGTCGATCGGATTGGTTTAAACAAAGCACAAAGAGACAGCCCTCTTGGAGGACTGATTTGTGAGCGACACCGGACATGTGACATCCGCATCAGGCCGCCCCCGACATCTGAAACGCCAGTCGTGAAAAGAAGGGTAACCAGATTAACCAGATAATAAGATTAACAACAAAGACAAATTTCAAATTTTCCAGTATTTCTTGTTTTTTATGAAATTCTTCTGCGCCTCTATAAGGTCGAGATAGAATTCATCCTCTGTCCTGTGCAATCTCTTGAGCGTGTATTCCGCCACCCTTGGACCTACACCATAGCTTGCCAATGCAATCAAGGCATTCTTTCCGTAATTTCTAATCAATGATGCCATCTGTGCCTTTTCTTCTGCGCTTCTTCTTTCTCCTTTTATTGTAAGTGCCTGTTGGTTGCATTTTGCACATTTAATCTGTTTTGGGTCGGTTGGAGCAGTGTAAAGATACAACAGTTTTGTTGCGCCACAATTAAGGCACTGCAACTCTAATGTTTTGGATAGTGTCCTTTCCTTGAAAGCCATCACCATCTCCTTTCTTGGTTCAAATGATCCTATCGCCTCACCGCTTGAAAGCCTGTCAATGCCAAGCTGCGCAAGTTTTGAGAACTTTTCTCTTTTTTCGACCTTTATCTTTAGATCTGGAAGTATTTTCTCAGTGCGATCAACATCGAAAAACCTTGAGAAAATTGTTCTCAGGCATTCATCATAAATAATTGAATTCCTCATTGCATAGATGAAACGGCCTGAGATTTTCGCATCGGGTGCCAATAATCCAAACAATCGTGCAACATGGGTGAACATCATCTTCATTAAGAATGATTCTTCCAGACTGCGTTCAAGTGTTGCGCGTATACTTGGAGTTTTAAGTGCAGGAAGCAGATGCTTCTCGTCAAGCGGGAATGGAAGTTTTACAATGATTCGGTATGGATCGACAACTGAACGGACTGTTTCACCAACAAGTTTTGAAAGATTGTAGGAAAATATTCTGCTGATTGTTTCATTTATTTTTGTCCCAAGGCAGGTGTGAATGATAATTACTTCGCCAACAAGTTCCATTACCGCCTCATTTGATTTCATGTCTGACTCTTTCCGCAGTCTTCTGAGTTCAAGGACATTCTGTGCAACCTGAAGATCCACTGGAATCTCTTCACCAATCCATTCAGGAATGGAAATTTCACTTGCAACGCTTGGATCCACCAGAACTTCATTCTCAGTGATGTCTATGACCATCCATGGCTGGCCTTTTGCAAGGAAACTTGAGCCGATCTCTAGATTGAGAACAAACTTTTCATCAAGCAAAGCAACATTCGAATTGGATGAAATATTCTTCATGAAGTATTTCTTTTCCTTTGGAATAGTCGATAGATTCGAGTAATAATACTCCCTCGCATTCCTAGTTGGCCTTATTAGGAATTCGTCTCCATTGTCATTATATGAAAGAATGCTTTCAGAATAAAGTTGAAGGGCAACCAACTTCAGCTTTTCATAGCTTATATCATAAGCATAGCTCCTTGAAAGAATTTTGTGAACATCTCGGAGGTTAAGATTTCCGAAATTGTCTAAGCAGACTCCGATTACTTGGTGCGCGATGACATCATATGCTCCTCTTTGGACTTTTTTGTCCTCCATCCATCCATTTTTGAGAAGCGAGAGTATTGCCTCTGCCTCTAAATAGTCATCAAGGTCAGTCGTAATTACGATACCTTTTGGAGTCTTGTCAAGCGCATGGCCGCTTCTTCCAACCCTTTGCACAAGCCTTGCAACTTGTCTTGGAGATGAGAATTGAACAACAAGATTAACGTCTCCGACATCTATTCCTAATTCAAGTGAGGAAGTTGCAATCAATGATTTGGTTTCTCCTGATTTGAACTTGTCTTCTGCGCTTAATCGAACTTCTTTTGATAAAGATCCATGATGCACATCTATCGGAGCGCCTTCTTTCTTGAGCGTTGCTCCGACTTCTTCTGCAATCGCACGCGTATTGACAAAAATAAGGCTTCTGTTGGTTTCGGAAAGTTCTTTGAGCCGTTTGATGCGCTGATCCTGCGAATGCAAATTCTCAATTGTGATGTCAAGCGCTCTTTTCTTTCCCACTTCTGCAATTGCATACTGCCTTTCTCCAAAAAGAAGTTTTGCAGCTTCGGCTTCATTTGAAACAGTTGCTGACAGCCCCAGTCTTTGGAAATTCGCAACTTCTGCCAATCGCTCAAGTGCCATTGACAATTGCGAACCTCGTTTCGTGTCGAGAATGTCGTGGATTTCATCAACAATGACGAATTTTATCTTCTTAAGATGCTCACGCATCACTTTTCCAATGAATAACGCTTGGAGACTTTCTGGAGTTGTCAGTAATATTTGGGGTGGCTTGTTTCTGTGCTTTGTCCGTTCATGAGCAGTAGTATCCCCCGTTCTCGCATCATGGCTTATTTCAAGGCGGTCGCACCACCAATCGAATCTCTGTTTCAAGTCTCGCGACAATGCTCGAAGCGGTGAGATGTAAAGTGCTTGTATGCCAGGTTCTTTTTTATTTATTTTTTCGAGGACAGGGAGTAATGCGGATTCTGTTTTTCCGAATCCAGTGGGAGCCATAATCAAAACATTCTCGCCATTTAGAATCCTAGGTATTGCTAGCTTCTGTATTTCAGTAAGGTCTTTGAACCTCTCCTTGATCAATTCCACTAGGGTTGGCATAACAGATAATACTTAGAAAAGAAAGAAATAAGGATTATTCGCTCAGTTTTTTTAACCCTCCTGAACAGAAATTGAGATATGGAAGAAATAGAAGAAAAAGAAGATCTAGAAGATTACAGGCAAGCAGGCCGAATAACCTCAAAGATCAGAGAAGAAAGCAAGTCGCTTATAATGATAGGAACTCCGCTTCTTGACATTGCAGAAACAATAGAGCAGATGATTGTAGAAGAAGGCTTGAAGGTTGCGTTTCCAGTGAATATTTCAATAAACGAGATTGCAGCTCATTACACTCCGGAAGTAGAGTGCCAGCAATGCCTAAAAGAAACAGACCTTGTAAAGATAGATATAGGCGCACACCTTAACGGAGCAATTGCAGACACTGCCTACAGTGTTGATCTGAGTGACAAAAATCAAAAACTAATCGAAGCTTCAGAAGCTGCATTAGAAAAAGCATTGCAGACGATAAAGCCAGGGATAACAAATGGTGAAGTTGGCGGAGTGGTTGAAGAAACAATAAAATCATTCGGCTTCAAGCCGATAAGCAACCTCAGCGGCCATATGATAAGAAGATATGATCTGCATGCAGGCATTGATGTTCCAAGTGTAAAGACAAAGGATAACTACCAATTCCAGGTTGGGGATGTTTTTGCAATAGAACCGTTCGCAACCAATGGAGCAGGATATGTTGAAGATTCTGAGCAGGTAGAGATATTCAGCATCTACGGTCCGAATCCAATAAGGATGAGGCACACAAGGCAGATATTGAAGCATGTTCTAGATAATTACGGAATGACACCGTTCGCAGAAAGATGGATAAGAAAGGAATTCAAATCGAAAATGTTAGTAGGTGCATCGCTTCGAGAATTATTGTCAAGCCAAGTAATACGAGGCTATCCTGTTTTGAAAGATACGGGAAAGGGAATAGTTTCACAGGCAGAGCATACGATAATTGTTACTGAAAAGGGTTGTGAGATAACTACGAAATAACTTCTTTTTTCGGTAGATTTATAACTAATTGTCAACAGAAATAATTGCTACGGGCTCGTAGCTCAACTTGGATAGAGCGATAGGCTTCGGAAGCCTTCTCCAAATTGCTGGAGCAACCTGTAGGTTGTGGGTTCAAGCCCATTACTTTTGGACCAAGGATTTCTAATGGCAAAAGTAAAGGGATTGGTCAAAAGCCACGCGGCTTTTACCATGGAACAAATCCTACCGAGCTCGTTTTTTATTTATAAAAAAGTAAAAAATATCATTTCTCACGTTGTGAATTAACATGAATGCATGCAGCAATACGCTGAAGCGCCCAGACTGCATTTACTTGCCCCATGGGATTCGCAGTATCTTTGCTTAGTTCAGTTAAATCAGGTATTGCAAGAGAGAACAGATCGACTGTTTCAAAGGCAAGAACACCGTATTTCTCGCGTGCCGCTACTGCCAGAACTCCGATAGTTTCAGCAGCCTGTGACTTCCAACGTGGATCAGAACTCTTCAATGCTTCAGTGAGCGGAGAAATTGCTACAGAACATTTAAACAAATATGGATTATTAAGATCAACACTGTCATCTTCTCGTGCGATACTCCCAATCAATTCAGCAGCTTCAATTCTCACCGAGAGATCTGGATTGCTCAATCTTTCAATTAACAGGGGAATTGCTTTTGTTCCAGTAAGGCGAAGTGTGCTACGAGCACTATCCAGATCATTAACTGCTCTATTAAGAGTTAACACTGCTTCTTCGGCAGAAAGTTCCCTAACAGGATTTGTGGAATAATCATATAACCTTGTAGGAGCAGGTCTCGGTTGTGCAATAGCAACAGATTCAATTAAAGGCAAACCCATCAACCCCTGTAATCCGATAATTGCTGCCGTAGTAGTTGTCGCAATGCGAGCAACTATGGTTCTTTGATTTCTTCCGTTTGCACTTTGAGCATGTAATTGTTTTATATAATACAGTGTGTATGGAAATGTTCTTAAATGTACTTATGTGTTCTGTTGGGCATCTGATTCTATGGTCCACACAACCACCTAAACATGAACCATGATTTGACTATTCATGTGACATTATTCAAAATATTGCATTTAAAATGTACAAAACCACATTTTGGACCCTAAAAATGTGCAAATAATAGTAAAAATACACAAAAATAGTATTTTCAAACAAGATTTTAACATTTAACGATGAAAAACATCATATTTATATACTTTCTGTTTAAAGTATTATCATGAAAATACGTTTTATCCTCCATTTAATGATTTTCATCGCCCTGAGTTTTGCAACAATGGGTGTGTGTGAACCTGGGTTTGTGGATGATATACAAGTCAGGGCAATTGATGCGAAGGTAAGGCCCATTGAAGGCGCTTTGGTATACCTGACATATAGTATTGCCTATGATAAAACAGCTAAAACCAAGACACTGCCAACAAATTCAAGCGGGCTTGTGGAATTTATGATTTACAATACTGAACAGGAGATTATGAGAACGGATTGCGATATAGGTGTGAATGGCATATACCAAGGACAAAACATAACAAAAACAATAGGTGTGGGACAAGGAAGGACAGACTTGAGGTTCAATACCTACAAGACGCTCATGGTTTTAACAGACCAAAATGGAGCTGCAATAAAAAATGCAAAGATAATTGTTGATGGAATTGAAAGGAGCAGTGGGGAAACTGGGTGGGTAACTTTTGACCTTGCGCCAGGAAACCATATAGTTTTTATGACAGTTTCTGGTGAAAAGATACAGAAACAAATACTTGTAGAAGATGATTCAACAGTCAATCTAAGAGCCGACTTCTATCCTATGAAAATCAGGACAATTGATGAATATGGCAAACCTGTCCAGGCAGAAATAGAGTTCTTGGGAAAGAGGTACCAAACAGACGAGAATGGTGAGGCAAACTTCAAAGACATTATGTCTGCCCAACAAACTCTCTTGGTAACATACGGAGGAAGTGAAAAAACAATAGAAGTGGATCTTTCTTTGAATAAAGAATACGAAGTCATTTTTGATAAGACTCCGCCTGAAATCTTATTGAAAACACAGATTAAGGAGAAGGTGGCGGAAGTTTTGATAAGTGTAAAGGATGCTGGTGGATATGCCAGCGGGGTGGTAACTGAAAGTATAAGCTTGAAGTATGAAATAGATGGATCAGGAAATTGGAAAAAAGCGGTGATTTACCCTGTTACAAAAGACCAATTCAAGGCAGAGATCCCGAAGACTGAGGGAAGCATTGTATCCATTGTCATAGATGTCAGCGACAAAGAAGGAAACAAGCAAAGTCTTGAAGCCAGGCTAAGCATACCTGGAAACCCGCCAGTAGCAGTGGACAACAACCAGACTAAAAACGAAACGGCGGTTGGGGACAAACCTCCTCAAAAAAGCGGACTCCCGATAGAATATGTTGCAGGTGGAGTGATTTTATTAATCGTTTTCGTATATGGGGCGTACCGTTTATGGTTCAGGAAAGAGTGATAAAACGAAGTGAAAGATGGTAGTATTTATAAACCCTATGGAATAATGTATTACCATACTTAACAACAAAATGAAGGTGTGAACATGCCAAGAGGAAAAAGAATAATAATTGAAACAGATACGAACGATAGGGTAGTTGAAGACTACAAGATGCTGAATGTGGAAAATATAAAAAAGATCAGGGAAAGAGATGAGAAATCACTTTCCGGATCAGTTGCCACAGTCTTCAAAGCAGCACAAAATCTCTACAAACAGAGAGTGAATGAAGACGATCTTGAATCAAGGCACAGCATCTATTCCGTGAGAAGCGCATATGATTATCTGAAAGGAAATGGACTTTACATTTCATTCAGGGCATTCGGCGGAAGGATAGAGCGTGGCACAATACCATTCGTAAAGGTAGGTAGGAAAAGATTCATACCGAGATCAGTTCTCGACGACATATTAAATACGAAGAAGGACTTTTACACGGTTAGGGAAGCTTACCAAGAATACAAAAAGACGAATGGTAAGATAAACTTCAGGGCATTTATAGGAAGAATAGAAAAAGGAAGCGTACCTTCTGTAAAGTTCGGAACGCGAAGATTGATTCCAAGAAACGCAGTCGAGGCATTGACACATATCAGCCAGAATTATTATTCTGTAAGCGAAGCTGTAAAAGAGATGCATAAAAAAGGAATCAGAATAAAGAGAAACGCATTCGAAAGAAGGCTCGATAGAGGAAGAATCCCACACGTAAAGGTTGGTGGAAGGAGATTCATCCACGATGACGTCCTTACTGAATTGACAGACAAGGAAGTCGCTTTGAAGAGATAAATATAAATTTTTTTCTTTTATAATTCTTCTTTTTCGTATTCTTTAAAATAACAGCCTGTGATATATGGTTATGCTAAAGAAGGCTTATTTCATAGATGCAGATTATATTGTCAAGGACAATGAAACATACGTACGTCTTTATTTGAAAGGGAAAAGGCCGTGCAGAAGATACTACAAATACTTGCCATATTTTTATGCAGATGCGCCAATTGAAAAGAAAGACCTTGTTCTGAAAGTCAAGGCAACACTCAAAACCGGAGAGGTTGCATCAGTGGAAAGGGTAGAGCAGGTAACCAAGATACTTGGAATGGAAAAAAAGAAATTTCTGAAAATATATTGCAGGGAGCCTGCGTTCGTCCCAGTATTGAAAGCAGCCATGCCATTCACGTGTTATGAATACGCAATCCCATTTGCAAAAAGATTCATGCTTGATTTTGGGTTGACGCCTTTCTCAATTATTAAATACGAAGTCGATGGGAAATTCATAAAGAAGATAAGATCCCAGGAAGAAACAGAGATGTCATTGAAAACACTTGCATTCGACATAGAAACCTACAATCCAAAAGGCGCACCTAGAGAAGAGATAGATCCTGTAATAATGATAAGTTGGCATGGAAAGACAAGGGGCGTTGCCACTTACAAGAGATCAGATCGCAAATTCGTGAAAACAAAAAAGAATGAAAAGGAAGCACTTGAAGAATTCGGAAAAGTGCTAAAAGAAGAGGATCCGGATGTCCTGCTTGGCTACAATTCAACAAATTTCGATTTTCCGTACCTGGAAAAAAGATCAGAAATTCTAAGAACGAATCTCCAATTCGGAAGGTGGCCAGGAAAGATAAAAAGCATAAGCAAGGGCATGATAAATGGTGTGAAGCTGAATGGAAGGATACATATCGACTTGTATCCACCAGCAAGGTTCTTCGGATTCATAGGCCTGATAAAAACAAATCAATACACTCTTGAAGCAGTGTACGCATCAATAACTGGAAAAGGAAAGAAGATGGTCCAGAGACTCAATATCTGGGAAATATGGGACAGCAACGAAATAGATGAACTGGCTGATTATTCCCTAATGGATGCTGATGCTACAGACGTGCTTGGAAAAGAATTCCTGCCAATATTAAAAGAGCTCAGCATTATTACAAAGATGCCTCTTTTCGAAGTTAGCATATCTACCAGCGGCCAGTTAGTAGAACAGCTATTGATGTTCAATGCTGCAAAGCATGAGTTTGTGATTCCTCCGAAACCCAGAGGATCTGAAATCCAGGAAAGAATGGGCAACCCAATACAAGGAGCATATGTAAAACTACCAAAGCCAGGGATATATGAAAACATCGCAGTGCTTGACTTCAGGGGATTGTACCCATCCATAATAACATCCTATAATATAAGTCCCGAGACTGTTGCTGATTCTGAAACAAATGATGTGCATGTTGCCCCAGACGGCACCAGGTTCATGAAAAAACCAAAAGGAATAATCCCAATGGTGCTTGAAGATGTCATTGAGGCAAGGAGCAAAATAAAGAAACAGCTGAAATCGCTTAGTAAGGATTCTGAAGAATACAAAAGATTGAACGCAAGACAATTCTCCTTGAAAATACTTGCAAATAGCTTCTATGGATTCAGCGTCTACCCGCGCGCAAGATGGTATTCGAGGAAGTGTGGTGCAAGCACAACTGCATGGGGAAGAGAGCACATACAGAATACAATAGCAGAAGCTGGGAAAAAAGGGATGGAAGTCCTTTATAGCGACACGGATTCTGTGTTTTTGATTTACAAACACAAGAACGAAGTCCTTGAATTCATGGAAAAGGTGAACAAAAAGCTTCCTGAAAGAATGGAATTGGAGTTAGAAGCATTCTATCCGCGAGGAGTTTTTGTCACAAAGAAAGTGGCTGGAAAAGATGTCGGGGCAAAGAAGAAATATGCTTTGATAAGTGAGGATGGAAGGATAAAGATACGTGGATTTGAACTTGTAAGAAGGGATTGGTCAGGTATAGCACGCAACACACAAAGGAAAGTGCTTGAAGCTATATTGAAAGACGGAAGCAAGGAAAAGGCAGTTGAGATCGTGCAAAATACGATCAAACGACTGAAGGAAGGCAAGGTAAATCTTGAGGAACTTGCAATCAGCACCCAGATCAGCAAACCCCCGTCTAAATACGAGATAAAAAGCCCTGAGATTTCAGCAGCTTTGAAAGCAATTGAACGTGGTGTTGACATAACCAAGGGCAGCATAATAAGATACGTCGTAACTAAGAAAGGTAAGACGATATCTGAAAAGGCAGAACCATTAGAGTTTGCAAAAGACTACGATGTGGATTATTATATAAACAACCAATTGCTTCCTGCAGTTATGAAGATATTGAAGGAATTGGGATTTGACGAGACAGATCTGAAAGTCGGTGGAAAGCAGAAGGGGCTTGAGTCGTTTTTCTGAAATATTTATCGCTGCACCATTGCATACCCTTTTAAGATTTTCAAGCAATAGACTAATGTGAAGTTTTATGGTGGCGCCTCAGCAGAAACTGGAAGAAAAGAAGAAAACTGAAAAGAACATCCTCAGAGAAATAGCTGACCTCATAACTGAAGCAGTAGCAACCAAAGGCGGTGCCAGAAACCCGAAACAAACACTTGATGAACAACTTAGAGATTATGAAAAGATAGCTCTTCAACAACAACCTAAGAAAAATCTCATGGGCGCTGTCCCTGTTGCTGTAGAAATTGAAGGGAAGAAGCTGGAGATCCCACAGGAAGTTATCAAAGATGTTGCGAAACTGGTGGATGCACTTGAACAAGGGAAAGTAAAATGGGTGGTGTAAATGGATATTTTCGAAAATGTTGATCCTGAGGTAAAAACAAGAATCGCAGAGATATGGAAACGCATGAGCGAAACTGATAAAACACATTTCATAAACCAGGTTTCACTTGCACTCACTGTTTGGGGAAATGATGTTGAAGGGAAAGGGCTTGTCGTGGACATCATGCGGCAACTTGTGGAAAACGGATCGCAGACGCTTGCTGATTTCGGGATATATTTACAAAAAATGAGAAATAAAAAATTAGGTGCAAGGGAACCAAAGGTGAAAAGAGCTTCGCTTATTCTCGAAGGATATAGAATCAAGAATGACCTTCCTTCAGAGCCTCGTAAGGATATTGGATTATAATTTTGATGGTTGAAGATGAGATTGTGCAAAACATGCAATTCTGCAAATGGAAACAGGTTTGAGAGTGGAGACTGCTGCATCTGTGGAAATGCGCTAGACAAATTCGAAGAGTTTGTACGAAAGGCAGATATAAAACTTGGTAAAGGAGACTTATTTTCAATTTCAACCTACATTCCAAAGAAATGGCTCATCAACGAAGAGAAAGTATGGGACAGGCATCTTTCAGAAAGCATGAAAAATTATCTAAACAGGAAGATAATATCGCATATAATAAAAGAGACTGGCGCTGACTATTCAATCAATGCGATTAACAAATATATTTTTGACTTCAAGAAGATGGAAACATCTAGGGAAATAGAGCCTTTGTTCGTTTTCGGAAGATACAGGAAACTGATTCCTGGCATCTCCCAAAGCAGGTGGTTCTGCAAGAGATGCAATGGAAAAGGATGCAATGATTGCAGTGATACTGGGAAGAATTATGTTTCTATAGAAGAGATAGTCGGTGAAGTGTTCAAGAAGCATTCGAATTGTGGTGAATATTATATGCATGCATCTGGCCGTGAAGATGTCGATGTCACCAATATTGCAGGAAGGGCATTCGTATTGGAGATGAAAGGTCCTAAGATGCACAAACTCGATCTTGGAAGAATAAGGAAAGAAATTGTGAATGGGGTGGAGATTTCCGACCTGCGATTCGTTGACCGTGGATGTGTTGAATTAGTTTCCAATTCGCATTTCAACAAGCAGTATCTTGCAACCGTAGAACTTGACCGCGAATTTACAGAAGAGGATGAAAAGAAGATAATTGAGCTTGTTGGAACTGTGATTGGCCAAAGAACTCCGACAAGGGTTGCCCATAGAAGAGCAGATAAGATTCGAAAAAGAAAAATAATTGATTTGAAGGTTGAAAATCAGAATCGAAATATGTTCGATATTTATATTACTGCAGAGGCTGGAACCTACATAAAAGAATTGATCTCTGGCGACGGGAATAAAACGAAACCGAACTTCTCATCACTGCTTGGATGCAAGGCAGAATGCAAAAAACTGATTGTAACTAAGATATGGGATGAGTTTCTAGATTAGCAGTGCCTGCGTATTGATTTTGCCTTCATATCTCGTTCCATGTGCAGATAACAAAGCTTTCTGTTTGGATCGCCTTCTCTTCTGAGCTTCTGAAGCTCTGCTACGTATTCCTTGTATTTAATTTGAAGCTGAGCTGGGGAATCCTTTTGAATATTGCCAAAAGGCAGGATATTAGAGGCAAAGTTAGTCACACAGGGCGTAAGGTCCCCATTAGGCAAAACTCCTAGTTTTCTTTCAGTATCCAACTGACAGATACCCATTGCATCGCAATCATCATCGTTATGTTCCTGAAGCGATTTTTCACGAACTCCAGAAACATTTCTTGCCCTGCCTATTGCTGAAGCTTCGGAAAGAAGATAATCGCATGATCCGCGTAATCTATTATCAATAATCAACTGCTCTGTAAGAAACTTTGTCCTTGCTTTCATATTCTGGTCTCCCTGCACATAGCAGGACTGCAGATGTTCAACCTTGAACCCATGTCCAAGAAGAATTTGGATTGTCTTGTTGGCAAGAAGACAGGCATACCATTCATTCTTCTCAATAAAGTCAAAACTTACAGTAAATGAAAGTTTATGCTTGAATCTTTCGAGTTTTCTAAGAGCATTTTCCATGCTAGAATCAGCATCAAAACATATACCTCCTGTGAGAATTCCAATGTGATGCGTCCTGAGTGCGAACAATTTGACAACATCTCCAAGGTCTTTTTCACCTTGCAGGTAAAGAAGTGGTTCTCCAAAACTCAATGAAATGCCATGGTCGTAAAGTTTCATGCCTGAATCGAGAATCCTTGAAATCAATTCAAAAGGCATCTGTTCGCCATTCGGCTTTGCATCCGTAAGGCATTTGCTGCAACCATGATTACATGCAAGAGTTACTCCGAACATTCGCAATCTTAAATCGAAAACTGTTGGAACGTGTAATTGGGGAGAATACATGATGAATCTACCTCACGATATGAAAATCAGGTTTTTGAATCTCAACACCAAGCATCTCCTTCATGTATTTGCCAGTATCATATTCCGGGAAATGTTCGCTTAAAGCATTCCTGATTGTGCCATCAAAAAGAATGAAATCCCGAGGCCTTCCACGTTGCAGGGTATTAATACGAATAGTAGTGTGCATCTGTTTTACAGTCTCAGAAAGGGCAGCAGGTTGTTCCATTGCCTCGAATCCAACACGAACTGTTTCGAAAAGCAGTTTCAACAACTCGGAAGTCCTTGTAACAGTAAAGCGATGGAAATATGCACTCATGACCTCATTAAGATGAGAAACCAAAGTTTCCTGAAGTGAATCGAATTCAGGCAGGAGATAAAGGCTGTCTTTCAACGGTTTCATGACTTCGTCCCTGAATCTCTGCAGCATCGTTTCGAAAGGCATGCCTTGCCTGTTAAAGACAGGATGCCTGATACCTCCAGACCTCTCAAGATCAACAGTGAGAAGGAACTTGTTAAGGTCTGACTGCGAGATGTTTGCAATTGCAAATGCTGCGCAATCAGAGAGTATTTCAAATGCCCCAACAGGCAAATGAGTATGTGGGCTTATGAAATCTGAATATTGTGTTATTTTTTCCTGAAACCCTTGAAACTCCCCACCGTCATCAAAAACAGGAGTTACTTGATCCATCTCAATTCGTGGAATTGCCGGAAGATAAGTTTGAACAATGCCCTCATGGTCTATGAAACAAACCCCAAGCACTGGTTGAACGTGGAACATGTAATGCGGCTCAGTGCCATCAAAAGCATATCGTATGTAACCAACATCGAGTTTTGCAAGAAACGCATCATAATTCGCCATCCGTGCAACAGCACAAGCAATTATTGCCAATTCCACAGGACTTGTTAGTATCGAGCCGTCAAAAGGACGCCTTCTTGTAGTTACAAGCTCTTCTGCATTTTGTATTCCATTAAGCTCCATCTGGAACCTAAAATTAAGAACATCAGTAGTTGACGAGATTATAAATGGAGAACTTACTTCACCAACACGATAAAGTTCGGCCAACTCAGTCAGGAAATCAGAACGGTTCCTGGCTGCCAGGCTTCTGACTTCCCCGCTAAACCTCTGTATGCTTTGCCCACCGGTAAAAACATTTGGCAGACCCTCTGGAAGATTGGAAAGTCTTGAAACCACCTGTCTTGCATTTCCAGGTTCAAATGCATGAACAGGCATAAGCCTCTGAGGATGATCACAGGGTTGAAATGCAGAGTATTCATCTAAAACGACACGATGAAGAAAATCAGACCTGTCAAGCGGCGCCCTTTGGCCTCTGCTGGCCCTTGCATGAAGGCGGTCAGCCAAGCTAATGACTCGTGCGCACATACTTAACCTCAGCACGAAAGTCTTTAAAAACATTGTGGTTATGATTATATATTAGTGTTAATATGGCATCGCAACAACAAAAAGCACTTCCAGCAAAACAAGGACTTGGGCCAACTTCCCCCAAGACAACCAGTACCAGCTTAACTCCTGGATCAAATGCAAAATTACCTCCAGATACGCTTCCTGCACGTAAAATGGGGGAAATTTGGTGGGATAACCGTACAACAACAACATCCATACAAATTCATGAAAAAAGAGTCTTAGAATTAGAATCATATGATTCCAGCGTTGAACCATGCAAGGGACGTGTGATCGTACATAGCAAAGACGAAGAACCAAGGGACGCAGAAATCCAGGAGCTAATAACTGGGCTAAGATTCCTAAACAATGACAGGATCCGCTACCACCAAAGCTCATATGTAAGTGGTTTAGCAAAACGTACAATAAGATTTTTAGAGGCAAGGATAGCAAAATTTCTACTGAAAAATGGATATCCTAAAACAACTGAAAAAGAATGTCTTGGAGAACAATGTCCTAAAGTTGGTGATCTTAACCAAGAAATTGCTTTTCTCAATGGAAAAAATAGAAGGCTTATGCAGCAAATAGAAAGAGGAGTCAAAGAAGCATCAAAAGGAAGTGTAAGGCTTGAAGGTTTGGACCTGGAAGGGGTTTTGAGTCCTTTTGAAGCAATAATAACAATTGGAGACCCTAAAGATATGAATAAGGTTCTGATTATCCCTTCACAAAGAATTGCAACAATTAATGGAAAACCAATTGATAAAGAAACTGCAGAGGCCGTATGTGACGTATTGAGATATCATTTGACTTCAACCCCCCCACCTCTGGAAAGAAGATTTATTGATAAGGTGCTGGCAATGTTGCAATCCAGCAATTCAAATATGGCAGAGCAGGCTCAGGCAGAACCTACTGAAAAAAAACCAGAGGCAGAAAGGATAACTCATGACGCCTTCCTTATACTACAAGACCAATTGGCAGACCCGTATAAAAGAGCATCTGCAGAAAAAGAACTGATGAATGCAAAACTCAATATTCCACAGATAGTGCTTCTACTTGAAACAATCAACAGCATACCCGGACTTAGAGTAAAGCTATGGGAGCTTGGCAAAAAATGCCTGGACATTTTAAGAGATGGAAAAGATACTGCAGATGTGATATGGGCAATCAAAGAAGTTAAAAGGCTTAGGAGCAGTAAAGGGAAATCAGTTGCCGACTGGATCGAAAAATACATAGAAACAGCAAACTATTGGTAATTTTATAGAGAAATAAGGAATGTTCGTCTAACGTCGAATGCCTCTTAGATAGTTTTTAAATGCTTAGTTGCTAATTCTAGAACCTTGATTAAGGCACAAGATACAGGTTATTACATATTATCGAGGTCATGAAATGGAATTCACATGGAAAATAGGTGCAACTGCCGGAGACGGTGTGTTTGTCACTGGAAGGACGATGGGCAAGCTCTTCACAAGAGGCGGCCTGAATGTAGTAGGTTATCCTGAATACCCTTCGCTTATCAGAGGAGGGCATAACGTATATCAAATCGACGTTTCAGACAAACAGATATATTGCCCAAGAAAGACAGTGGATATAGTTGTTGCACTGAACAAGGATGCAGTGCTTTTCCATAAAGACAAGATAAATAAAAATGGGGCATTGATTTATGATGCAAACATTGATTTGGCAGGCCTTGATGTACGAAAGGATGTCAAACTCTATGCAATTCCATTCACAAAAATAATAACTGATTTGGGTGCAGAGCCAATGATGAAAAATGTCATTGCAATGGGCGCAACACTTGGACTTGTTGACTATCCTTTTGAAATGCTCAAACAGGTTCTTACAGATGAATTCTCAAGAAAAGGTGATGAAATCGTCAAAAAGAACCTGGATGTTGCAAAGGCAGGCCTTGATTTCATAAATGCGACAAAGCATGAACTCGTGAAAGATGTCAAGCCAATTTCAAAAAACAGGAAGATGTTTCTCGCA
This sequence comes from Microcaldota archaeon, assembly GCA_043827025.1. Taxonomy (GTDB): domain Archaea; phylum Micrarchaeota; class Micrarchaeia; order Anstonellales; family Bilamarchaeaceae; genus DATDTS01. The sequence goes on along the minus strand of JBDRPL010000006.1, from coordinate 27,596 downwards.
GGAAACGAAGCAATTGCACTTGGAGCAATAAAGGCGGGTATGAAAATCTATGCTGCCTATCCAATGACGCCTGCGTCCAATGTCCTTCATTATCTTGCAGTAAATGAAAGAAAGGCAGATATCTTTGTGAAACATACCGAAGATGAAATATCTGCTGTCAATTATGCAATAGGTGCAGCCTATGCAGGAGTAAGGGCCATGACAGGGACCTCTGGAGGGGGATTTGCACTGATGACTGAAACCATAGGCATGTCAGCGATTGCAGAAACACCACTGGTAGTTTATCTTTCACAAAGAGGCGGACCAAGCACAGGACTGCCAACCTGGACAGAACAGGCAGACCTGAGGTTTGCACTCCACTCATCCCAGGGAAGCTTCCTTAGGGTTGTGATTGCACCGGGAGATGTTGAAGAATCATTCTACCTTACTGCAGAGTGCTTCAACCTTGCAGAAAAATACCAGATTCCAGTGATTCTCTTATCTGATAAATTCCTTGCAGAAAGCCAATTCTCAGCAGACATAGACCAAACTAATGTCAAAATAGAAAGGGGAAAGATTGCAAATGGTTTGCCACAGCTTGAGGCTGGCAAGAGATTCAAACGATATATGTTCACAGATAATGGGATTTCGCCAAGGTCATTCCCTGGCGAGCCAAATGGAATGCATGTTGCAAGCTCATATGAGCATGGTGAAACAGGAGAGACTACTGAAGACTTCATGACAAGGTCAAAGATGGTCGAGAAAAGAAATGACAAAAAAATAAAGGACTTGTTGAAAGATATTCCATTGCCAAAGGTTTATGGGGCAAAGGATGCTGAAATAACATTGGTGACGTGGGGATCGCATAAACTCCCCGTGCTTGACTCATTGGGGTTGCTTGAAAAAGAAGGCATAAAGGCAAATGCAATAGTATTTACTTATGTATGCCCCCTGGATCAGAAAAAAATCCTTGCCTTGCTTTCAAAATCAAAAGTAACAGTGATGATTGAGAATAACCACAATGCGCAGTTCGCAGGAGTATTAAAGGAAGAAACTGGCTGGGAGCCTGGCTTTTGTATCTTAAGATACGATGGAAGGCCAATCTTCGCAGAAGAGATTGTGGAAGAGATCAAGAAGTTGAAAAAGGCTAAATTCAAGGGAGAAAAGCGGATAGTAATAAGGGAAGAGGACTATGAGTATTACAGTCCTGATAAGTATTCAAAGGAACAGAAGTGATTGGAATGGCAGCATTACAAGAATTTGCAACAAAAGAAAAACCCCAATGGTGTCCAGGATGTGGGGATTATGGTATTTTGACGGGGATAAAAAGCGCTTTAAGCGAACTTGACCTAGAAAGAAAAGACACAGTAATAGTTTCAGGGATAGGATGTTCTTCAAAGATCCCACACTACATTAACACATATGGATATGAAGGAATCCATGGAAGGCCCCTCCCTCTTGCTTCTGCAATAAAAATGGCAAACAGGAGATTGACTGTTGTTGCAATGGGTGGGGACGGGGATGGTTATGGCGAAGGAGTGCAGCATTTCATCCACATCGCAAGAAGGAATTATGACCTGACCTACATTGTGCATAATAATGAGATATATGGCCTGACAACTGGCCAAGCATCGCCAACTACTAAAAAAGGAATGAAAACAAAATCAACGCCTTTTGGCTCAATCGAAGTGCAGTTCAATCCAATTGCAAATGCAATTGTGAATGGGGCCACATTCGTTTCAAGAACATTCGCAGGAGATCCTGTTCATATGAAATCAATAATGAAGCAGGCAATTGAACATAAGGGATTTGCACTTGTGGATGTTTTCCAACCATGCGTTACTTTCAATAAACATAATTCCTACCAATGGTTCAAGGAAAGAATCTATGACCTGCAACAGGCAGGCTATACTCCGAAAGACAAGATGAAGGCATTGGAAATAGCATATGAAGACCAGAAAACTAATTATGCAAAGGTGCCTGTTGGAGTATTCTATAAAGAGCTAAGGCCAACATATGACGACCAGCTTCCGCAGATGAAAGGAAAGGAATTGGTAGATTCTTCGTTGGATGTGGATATAACTGAGTTGTGCGAGGAATTGAAATAGCGAAAACGCAGGAGAACTAATTATTGGCTGAAGATTAGTCTTCTTTCAATGCATGTTTTGAATGAAGTGTAAGCAAGGATATCACAAACGAGGCAAGCAGAAGGTCCCACATCGCCAAGCCTGCAAGTATTCCAAGGCCTGCTGTGACCCAGATTGTTGCTGCGGTTGTCAATCCACCAACCCTCGCATTTGATTTCCAGATAACTCCAACGCCAAGGAAACCAATTCCTGAAACGATCTGGGCAATAACTCTGGTAGGGTCAGCTGTAGGTACGAGCCCTCCCTCAACAGCATAAATCGCAGTCTCAACTGAAACAATAGTAAAAATCGCAGAACCAAGTGCAATAAGGGCAAATGTCCTTCCACCCACATTCATCCTCCTTCGCGTAAACCCAATAAAAAGCCCTGCAAGGGCTGCTATAATAAGGCGCACCACAGGAAGATCGAATACTTCAAACATGATATGATATGAAAATAGAGACTTAAAAAGTTTTTCTATAAAACTGAATTAGAGATAGGCGCAATTTGCAGGGAATTCCTGCCCAAGCAAACACCCACCTCTAATATTTTTCACATTTAAGCATGTAATATGAACGATCATGATCACACGCAGGACACTTTAATGGAGGTGTCAGACCATCGTGAGCATAGCCACATTTTGAACAGACCCATTGCACATTTTCAGATTTCTTGAACACAGTGCCTGCTTTGACTTGTTCGATGAGCTTAGTGTAGCGTTCTTCATGGTGTGCTTCTGCCCTTCCTATTGCACGAAGCCTTGCTGCAACATCTGCAAACCCCTCATTCTGCGCAACATCTGCAAATCCAGGATACATTTTAGTAGTTTCATAATTTTCCCCCTCTATTGCAGACGCAAGATTTTCAACAGTTGTTTTCACTACATGAGAAACATCAGAATCAACTTTCAATTCGATTTTTTTGCCTGTTTTTTCCATGACTGAGTTCAGCATCCTCATGTTCCATTCCGCATGCTCAAATTCATTTTCAGCAGTAACTATGAACAAATCGCCAATCTGTTGATACCCTTCTTTTCTGGCAATTCCTGCATACATAGTATAACGATTCCTAGCCATACTCTCTCCAATGAATGCCTTTGCCAGATTTTCCAATGTTTTGTACTCAGTCATAAAATCACTCGGATTCAAAAATTAAAAAAAGAAAATAAAAAAATTAGTAGAGATCTTCCATATTCTGAGGTTCAGCAGGAAGCTGGAAATCAGCATCTGTAACCTGCGCGCTGTAGGAGGTTGCCTTTACAACTACCTCGGGAAGCTGCGATGTTGCACCTGTCCTTATGTAAAGAGGCACTCCCTCAGGAGAGAAACAATAATCCATCTCCAACCCATCAGCATCCTTCAGATTGTAGCATTTTGCATCAACACCTGCAAGTTGCATGCTCGGCAGTTCGGTTATCATATAGCGTGGTAATGTTGCAACTGCTTTTGAAAAGGTATCTTCGCTTTCGAATCCTGCCATGGAATAACAGACCCATGTTTCACCTTGTTTATTGCACGAGTATAAAATGTCTGAAAGAAAGTAAACTCTTGATTCAGTTCCCTGCATTGAGAGATCAGTCCTCATATCACTTCCCCCTCGCTTGTATTGGACCATGACGTATGATTGAGAACCTGAAACAAATTCATATGTGACCTTCCATGATGCAACCTTCCCATTATTGAAGAAATTCGTCGCAACCTCGGTTGCAGAAAGTGTTTTTGGAATGGCATCTCCTGTGTCAGAAGGCTTGGCAGTATCAACAGGTTTAGTAGTGTCAACAGGTTTGAAAGTATCTGCTGGCTTTGTTGTGTCAGCAGGTTTCATTAGAGGGTCCGTGCCTGTCTGATTGCCAGTGCACCCAAAGAGCAAGGCAAAACAGATCAATCCCATAATTATTAGTTTTTTCATAGAAAAATCACCGAGATAATATGAAAGCGTAGATTTTAATTAGTTATCAACGACATATTTTTCATGAAGAAAAATATTGCGATTGCCTGCCTTATCCTTATAATTATAGCTACAACCAGCTTTGCAACATTCACTTTCAACAAAGTTGAAGTTGGAATAGGCGATATTGGAAAGGACGGATCTGCAAGAATAAATGAAAAGATACGGTTCACCATAACCGGTGATGAAGACCGTCAGTCGTATGAAAGCGGAATCAACAGGAACGAATTGTCATTCTGGTTCAACGTAACAGGAGTAAAAGAGATACAATACAACATAGACACTTCAAGAATCGCCATGGAGGAATTAAGCATAGTCCCGCAGCCTATAAACGATAATAGGTGCAATGTCTATCAAAAAGCCTGTATTGCGGAGATATGGATACAATACATTGCAAAACCAAAGCGGGATTCAGACGGCATTCCAGTAAGCGAAACAGGGATATTCACTCTTGAAAAATACAAGCCAAGAACAACCAGGTATACATTAAATGACAAAATACTGCTGTTCACCACCACAGACAAAAACCAGACAATAATAGATAAGAACCACATCGTCATAATCGAGCTTCCAAAAGGCGCGATAATCAAAACTCCGAGCGATCTGAAACCCATGGGTACTGGCTTGGAAAACGAAAAGTTCCCAATGAGCCTGGAACAAGTGGTGTGGACAAATACGCCTCCTGCAAACCCAGTCCTTGTTTTTGAAACAGAAGAAACGATCTACTCTGAAGTAAGCGGATTTTTCAGAGACTCGTTCCAAAAGGTTCAAAACACAGTATACAGCAATGAAGGCATGGCCATAATTCTAATACTTATTATATTGTTCTTTTCATATTTTTACCTAAACAGCGTAAAACCAAAAAAGTGAGCCTATGTACAAGGGAGAAAAAGAAATACTTGACTTTATCATGAGAAAGAAGAAATGCCTAATGGAAGAAGCAGTGCAAGCAACAGGACTTGACGCAGATACTGTAAGGCGCGCATCCGAATCCCTCAAATCCAATGGATACCTGAACCTTTTCTCAACAGAAACCCAGGTTTTCGTACCCACTGAAGAATTTGCAAAATATGCTAAAAACGGAACTCCTGAAAGCAATATATACAAAAGGGCATGTGAGGGGAAATTGAAGATAGGTGATCTGGCCCAGGATGAAAGGCGTTTTGGACTTGGAAATGCAAAGAAATGGATAAAGATAGAAGAGGGAATCGTAGTGCCTACTGCAAATCCACAGGAAGTGGATGCTAGTGAAAAGAAATTCCAGACATTGTACTCCAAATTAAAATCAGGCATCTCTATTTTAGACGATCATCTCATTGAGGATCTCAAACGCAGAAAGCTTGTGGAGACTAAGGCGACAAAATCTGTGATAATTGAGTACACGGGAAAACAAGTTCAGATAAGTGAAGGATTTGATATTTCCGTGGAAAGCGAGAATGCACCCTTAGGCAAGGAACACCCACTCTCTAAACTGGAATCAAAGATAAAATCAACATTTCTTTCCATGGGCTTCTGTGAAATGGAAGGAAGCATAGTCCAAAGTGCATTCTGGAATTTTGATTCCTTGTTCCAGCCGCAGGACCATCCTGCAAGGGAACTTGCAGATACCTTCTATGTTGAAGGAAAGGAAGCTCTTCCTGATGCGAAACTTGTTAAGAAAGTCAAGGAAGCCCACGAAAAAGGCTGGGGATACGAATGGAAGGAAGAGGAAGCTGAAAGGCTTGTCCTAAGAACACATACCACAGCATTAAGCGCAAGATATCTTTCAAAGATAAAAAAGGGAGATGCAAAAAGATATTTTGCAATAGGAAAGGTGTTCAGGAATGAAGCTACAGATTACAAACATCTTGCAGAGTTCTACCAGATAGAAGGCATAATCTCATGGGAAGGTGCGACATTCAGGGATTTGTTAGGCATATTGAAAGAATTCTATAAAAGCCTTGGATTCGACAAAATAAGATTCAGGCCTAGCTACTTCCCATATACTGAGCCAAGCCTTGAGATAGAAGTTTATTTCGAACCAAGAAAACAATGGATGGAATTGGGAGGGGCAGGAATGTTCAGGCCAGAAGTAAGTATACCTCTTGCAGACACTTACCCAGTTCTTGCATGGGGACTTAGTCTTGAAAGGCCACTAATGATGCTCTTAGGGCTGGAAGACATACGGGAATTCTATAAAAATGACCTGGGCTTTCTTAAAAAAGCAAGGTTGTGAATAGTTATCGGGGTTTTGACTGGATGAAAGCAAAGGAGATGGGAATCGCAATTGTTGTTCTCTCAATGATATTGCTCGTGCTTTTTTTAGGAAATAACAGCGCACCTGATCAGAAGAATGCAAAGGAAGGCATAGGGATAATTGAAATAGGCAGCATAGGCAACATTGCATATGCAGTCCTGGCGAACGGAAGTTCTGGAAACATCACTGCAATATTACTAGACGAACTTCCCAGCAGGGAGATATACATTCTCAGAAAAAGAGGGCTTGGATATGAGAGATTTGATGATTTGGTAATGCAAGCCAAAGAAATAGAAGGTTATGGTTACAAGGTAAAAATAGTTGATGAGACGTTTGCTCCAAAAAATGGGACTTTTGTGATTCCAACTGGAGCCATGCCAAAGGAAATCCTGGATAATTTTGATAGATATTCCGAAACGAAAATAATCTACATCGGAAGAAAGGACCTCATATTCGACATCGAAATGAAGAAGCTAGAATGGTATGATGAAAAATACTCTGGAATCGTTGTCAAGGAAATGGACCTCATAGACTATTTTGCAAAAAAAGACAATGTATTCCGCGATATCCTGGAGGGATCATTTGGAGGTGCAGAAAAATATGTGGTGAATGTAGATTCCATGGAAATAATCCACTTGAACGCTTCACAGCATAATTATCTGCGTTTGATATATCCTGACAAAACAGGAGCTATGAAGGTCTTGGATAGATTACTGGACAAACAAGACCTGAGCCTTGGATACCTAGATATTTACCCGGGAGAACAAATAGAATATGAGTTCTTCCTTAACAAAACCAATGGAACTGCTTACCTGACAATACGAAAGGGGGGATATGAAATCGCCAGGGAAAAACTCCAGAGGGTCATAGAACAGAACTATTTCTCAAAAAGGTTCCTGCTGAATCAGACAGGGGATTTTATTGTGGATGTAAGTGATGATACTGGAACAATAGGCGGCGGAATATTGCATATCAAAAAAATAGAAATGAGTCTGGCTGAAAGATATGGCCAACGCATAACTGTGGATGCCACCATAGATGGAAAGCCGATAGAAAATGGCGAGGCCCTTGCCTGGCTTGAGGATTCTGAAAATACAAAAAAAGCATTCATAACCAACGGACAAATAGTCCTTAGGGCAGATCTGAAAAAAGGGAAGAATGTCATATGGATACGATACCAAAATGCAGATTATGGGCTAACTGTAGATAATAATGACGAAAGCATCATAGACACATACCTAAAATATGGTATTCCTGGAATACTGGTTATCTTCCTGATATACCTCTGGACGAAGATGATAAAAAAGCCTGTTTATGTAATAAAGCTTGCGGAAGCGCAATTCAAAAACAGAAAAGAACTTGTGATAAGGCCTCAAGAGCTGCTAAAGATATTCAGCTATGCAAAAAAAGACCTTGACATTGACGGACCAATCACTGTCGAAGAAATAGTCATATTACTAAAGAAGCATTTTACAGATGATGCAGAAGTGAGTGAAGGAAACGTCGAGGAAATACTGAGGTCAATGGAAAAGTCAAAGAGAATGGCTTCGCATGACGGGTACTATCAAATAGGCACTGCAAATCTGGAAAAAAACACCATGAAAAGAAAGGTAAAGGATAGGCTCATCGGAAAGGGAATAGAATTCCATGAAAAAGGAGATAGATTCGTGACCAAGAATTATGAGATCGGATTCTTTGGCGACAAGTTTTCTAAAAGGGCCATCGTGGTTTTCGAAAGCGAATCCGAAAAACAAGAAGCAATCGGAAAGATGAGCCAAGATGAAAAGGCAGGTATGCGAGTATCTCAGTTCAATAGGCAAATAGAATTAGTAACTCTAGAAAAACTGGAGGACTTTTTGTGAAATGTGCCCTTGCAATGCTATTGGCAATTACCTTGATTTTTTCAACCTATGAAATACCCCCCCTAAATGAGGTAGAATTGAATAACCTGAATGTGCTAGTGGGAGCATCAGCCAAATATACGGCGATGCAAAACAATTCCGAAGGGCCAGTATATTTTGCAAATGCAACAATGCTTGCAATAGATCCATCCATAGACTCCAGAATAAGTTATTCGCAAGTTCCGGATGTCCTTTGGACTTTTGCTTCAGGATACGATGAAGAATACCATGACGAAACACCTTCTAAAGATGGATATTATTGCTTTGGGAAGGTGGATAAGACGAACCTTGAACTTGCAGATTATAATGTGCAAACAATCGCAAAGTTCGTATTTAAGAACATAACAAAGACAATCGAAAACCCTGAATTTTATTTCACAATACCATTCAACACAAATGAACTTGCAGCATCTGAAAAAGACACCATACAAATCAGCATAAATGTACAGTTCGCTTTCATATATGACAGAAAAAGAGAGGTGTGGGAACCACAGTCATTTGGAGAGGGTGTGGTTGGCTGCGGGCTACAGCCAACTCCTGATGATCAAATCAGCATGACTCGCGATGTTGCCATAAATTCCACATACCAGGTGGAAGGAGAATCTACAGAGCACTTCCTTGTGGCCCCTGTACTTAGGGAGCAGTGGTTCAGGAACAACAGGTTTGACAGCATATTTTTTACGAACAGGGAAATATATTCGTCCCAAGTCAAACTAAACAATGAAACAATCAAAGAATGGAAATTCCACCTATTCGACATAGAAAGTGATTCTCTTGGAATGCAGAGAATAATCTCCCTTGAAACTATGAACCAAACTAATGGAGCAAAGGAAAACCATGAAAATGTCACGATCCCAAAAGGGCTGCTCAGAGGAAGCAAGACATTCGGCTACGCATATGAAATAAATTCCACATATCCAGGAATCGGAGATAACCTGCTTGAAGTCGAGATTATGGACGAATTCGGAAATATCCTAACCCACAGCGAAATCATAAGAAGCAGGATGCTGAGTTATAATGGAAACACATCTGAAACAGGAGCAGTGAATGGCCAAAATATGAGGAAAGGCATTGGTTATGAAGAAGAAAAGACAAAGATAACATACATCGAATTCGGAATGATCGGAATCCTATTGATAGTATTATTCCTAAATATTGCGAAAAGAAATAATGATTAAAAATTACAATTTCTCTGCAATAGCATATGTTAATTTAACATCAATGACCTTGATCCTGCAAACATCTCCTTTCTTGGAATTTTTTACGAACAGGACAAATCCATCTTTCTTGGCTATGCCATCCCCTTGCTTTCCATGAGTCTCAATAGTCACTTCCAGCTCATCCCCTACTGAAAATGGCCTTGGTACTACCAAATTTTTTACTTCCGGAATTTCCACAAATCCACCTGTGAAAGATAACAAAAACAAGGTATAAAAGTCTTATGGAGAAGAAAGGGGAGAGCTGTGGAATTATCCTGAAGGGGAAAGGGCCTCTTTAAGTTTGATTATGAGCTCTTCTCCAATTCCACTCTGAGCCTCGTTTGTGCTTGCACCTATGTGAGGAGTTGCACAAATATTGTCCAGCCCAAGCAATTTTCCGGAATATGGCTCTGATGGAAAAACGTCAAGGGCAGCGCCAGCAACCTTTCCTGACTTGCATGCATCATACAATGCATTTTCATCAACCAGCTCGCCTCTTGCAATATTCATCAGATAAACTCCTTGCTTCATCTTCGCTATTGAAGACGAATTTATCATGTTTCTAGTTTCAGGGACAAGAATCGTATGAAGTGAAATGATATCCGACTCCTTGTAAAGAGTGTCAAGATCAACGAAGCTAACCCAATCAATCTTCTTTGGATGGGGGTCGTATGCAAGAATCTTCATGCCAAGGGCATGGGCTTTCTGGCCAACTGAGAAGCCTATTCTTCCAAAACCCACGATTCCAAGGGTTTTTCCTGCAATCTCATTTCCCACTAGCGAGTTCTTTTCCCATTTACCCCCCTTCAGCAAGGAATTGGCCTTGCAGACCTTTCTCAGAAGGCAAATCATAAAACACATGGCAAGTTCTGCAACCGCATTGGTTGAAGAAGAAGGTGTGTTGACTACTTTGATGGCTCTTTCCTGGCAGGCCTGGATATCCACATTATCCAATCCAACCCCTGCACGTGCAACTACTTTCAGTTTTTTGGCATGGGAAAGAAGTTCACGGGTGACTTTTGTAGCGCTACGCACCACTAGAGCATCTGCATCTTCCAGTTCCTTGTTCAAGTCATTTGGCTTGTAAACCACTGTCCCAATACCTTCCATCTTTGAAAGCACTTCGGGCAGCAGAGTATCTGACACAACGATTTTCATAAAATAGATGTTTAACGCAAAATAATAAAAAATGAACGGAAAAATATCCGATTCGACACAAAGAATAACAATGAAGGCAAAAAAAGGAGTGAAAAATTTTAATAAAAAATTTTTCAGCATCGGAATCTGAGGATTCCGATCAAGAATAAATATCTTTTAAAATTGATGTATTTAGAGTTTATACTCCTATTTTAAGCATAGATTAGGAATAGAAATGAAAAAAATATGGTGATAATGAATGGTAACAGCATTAGACGTAGATCCTAACGAATTGATCAGCAAACTCGCTGAAAAGCTCTCAGAAATAAAAAAGCCGGAATTCGTAGGGCTTGTGAAGACTGGTCCGCACTGCGAACGACCGCCAGAACAAAGCAACTTTTGGCAGATTAGGTGCGCATCCCTTATGAGACAAGCATATGTGAATACCCACATAGGAACTCAAAGGATGAGAAGGCACTATGGCGGAAGAAAGAAGAACGGACTCGCCCCAGAACACCACAGACCTACTGGAGGTTCAACCATAAGAAAGGCTTTGCAGGGACTTGAAACTGCAGGATACCTGGTAAAGACCAAACGGGGAAGGGAACTGAGCGCAAAGGGAAGAAAACTCATGGACCAGATAGCAAAGGAGATCATGAATGCCTGAACAGAATGAAGAGCAGAAAGGCTCCAACGAACGCGAAGAGGCTAAAAAAGTCGAAGAAAAAATAAATGGCCTCCTCAGGGCAGCCCTCACCGAAGATGCTTATAGCCGGATAACGAATGTAAAGGTCGCAAACAAAGACCTGTATTTCGGGGCTGCGAAGAACATAATCACAATATATAAAAGAATAGAAAGACAAATCAATGACGAGGAATTGAAGCAGATCCTCAAGACGCTCCTTTCTGAAAAAGAAAGGCAGCCAACTATAACATTCAACAGGAAATGAAAATAGAATATTCACGAGGGAATTTTATGAGTAAAAAGGATTCAGAAAAGAAAGGGCGCCTTGCAAAGGCAAAGAAGCAGAATCGAAGGCTTCCGATATTCGTCACAATAAGGACAAAAAGAAAAGTCCAGGCAAACAACAGCAGAAGGAACTGGAGAAGGGATAAAATCAAGGATTAGGTGATTCGAATGGCTGATGTTGAAAAAGTTATCAATGTAAATCTTACAAAATCCTATGAGTACACTAGGACTAGGAGAACTGAAAGGACTGTGAAAATACTGCGCGATTTCATCGGAAAGAGCACAAAGGCGGACGATGTAAAGCTCAGCAATGCCCTGAACAGCTCAGTATGGTGCAGAGGTATAGAAAAACCTCCAAGAAAAATAAAGGTAAGGGTCATAGTTAGAGATGGAGTGGCAAGCGTTTATCTTCCTGATGAAAAAATAGAAAAGGAAACTAAAAAGGCGGAAAAAAAGGAAGGGGCAAACGAGCAGAAGAAAGAGGAGAAAACAACGGAACCGCCTAAGCCTGCAAAGGAGCAGAAAGGTCCGACAAGCACAGGCAATGAAAAGAAGGAAGAAAAGAAATGAAAACAGGCATATATTACGGGAATCCCTGGTTGGGATTATTCATACGCTCGAACAACAAGCTTTCGCTGGTTCCTGCAGACTGTCCGGAAAAACTAGGGCAGAAGATAAAAGAAAGCCTAAAGACAGAACTTGTGCACACCACAATAGGAAACACCAACCTTATTGGAGCATATGTCTTGATGAACTCGAATGGCATAGTGCTTCCAAACATAACAACACAGGCCGAAATAAAGATGATAAAACAATTAGGCATGAATGTGCATGTTTCAAGTGAAAAGAACAATGCGCTTGGCAATAATATCGCAGTGAATGACAAAAAAGGAATTGTAAATGGATTTGTCAACATGGAAGAAAAGAAGAAGATCGAAGATGTACTCGGGGTAGAACTCATAGAAACAAAAATAGCAGGACATTCCACCGTAGGGAGTTGTTGCATCTGCAACAACAAAGGATTCTTCACCAACTATGCTGCAAATGACAAGGAATTGGAATTCCTAAGGTCTGTATTGGGCGTAGATGGCAATAAGGGCACAGTGAACAAGGGTGTAGGCTTCGTGTCAGTAGGGCTAACTGCAAATGACAAGGGGTATGTTGCAGGCGAAGAGACAACTGCGCACGAACTCGGCAGAATCGAGGAATCGCTTGGATTTTTATAATCTAATAATCATGATAAACAAAGGTGAATATATGAAATTCAATGTTTCAGGACAATTGAAATTTAAGGATCAAAAAAGAGTGTTCGAAAAAGAAATCGAGGCAAAGAGCGAAAAGGATGCAAGAGACAAAACCTATGCGCTCTTCGGATCCACCAATAGGCTTTCGAGAAGAGAAGTCATTATAGGAAAAGTGCAGAAGGTGGCATAATGAAAAACGAGCCAAATGCACTGATGTATGAAAGAAGAGTCTACGAAGAACAGCTCAGGCTCATACAAAAGGAAGTTGACAGGGTCAGCCTCACCAACCTAGACCTCATAAATGCAGAAAACACTGCAAAAAGGCTGGAGGTAGAGGATTCGCTTGTGCCAATAGGCGGCGGAGCCTACATAAAAGCCAATGTGTATAATACAAAGATACTCATACCGATCGGAGCAGGATATATGACAGAAATGGATGCTGAGATGGCCTCACGTGAATTAAGGAGAAGGATAGAGGCAACAAAAAAGGCTGTTGAAGAGCTTGCCAAAAAATACAGAGAAATTTCACACCAGCTTATAACAACCACAGAAAGGCTGAGAGAATTGAAAACTGCTGCACAGATCAACAAACAGGTCGAAGAAAACCTAGGCGAAGACTACATATAAACAGCCCAGGGTGTTCTGCATTGTTCGGGCTTCTGAAGAAAAAATTGACTGGTTTCATAGACAAGCTGACTAAGAAAGAGGAAGAGAAGCCCGTAGAAAAAGTTGAACCTGAAGAAATTGACGAAGAGCCTAAGCCATCAAAAGAACTTAAAAAGGAGCTAATTGTTGAACGTCCAGGGGAAACTAAAAAATCCAAGCACGAAAAAATTGAAAAAAAAGTCCATAAGGCGGAAAAAATTGCGAAACAAGAGAAGCCTGCCAAAGCTGAGAAAATCAAGGAAGAAACAGAAGAAGCTCCTGCGAAAAAACTGAAATTTGATTTTGATAAGGCCATAAGCGCTGATGAATTCTCAAAAACTGTCAAGAAAAAAGAAAATATAGAACAAACTCCAAAACCAATTGTAAAAGAGGAGCCTAAGAAATCAGGGCTTTTCGAATCATTCAAGAATATAATAGCTGGCAAGAAAGAGCCTGAAACAAGAAAACCAGAACCTGTGAAAGAAAAAATTGGGAAAATACCTGAAGAGATCGAAGAGGCCCCTAAACTAATTGTAAAAGAAGAGCCTAAAAAGCATGAAAAAGAGGAATCTCTGCTTAAAGTAGGGATACTCAAACAAGTGAAAAGCGTATTCACAGGAACTATTGATATTTCTGAAGGAGATGTGAAGGAATTGCTGGATGAACTTGAATTGGATTTACTTGAAAGTGATGTTGCAATTGAAGTTGCAGAATCCATGAAAGAAGATTTAGGCAAAAGGCTGGTTGGTGAAAAGGTCAAGAAAAACGAGATCAATGATTTTGTCAAGAAAGTTATCAAAGACACTATCATTAGTACAATTTCTCTTGATAAGGAAGGAGTAGATATCCTTGAGTTTGTCAAGACTGCTGAGAAACCAGTGAAGATAATGGTCCTTGGGACAAATGGTGCTGGCAAGACAACAACCATAGGTAAAATAGCGAGGATGCTTCTTGATAACAATTACAAAGTAGTGTTTGCAGCAGCAGACACCTTCAGGGCAGCTGCAATAGAACAGATGTCTGTCCATGCTGAAAGGCTCGGGGTGCACATAATCAAAAGGGATTATGGTGCTGACCCTACAGCAGTTGCATATGATGCTGTAAATTATTCAAAGGCGCATCAGATTGATGTTGTATTGATAGATACTGCCGGAAGGCAGGACACCAACCTTAATCTCATTAATGAACTAAAGAAAATGGAACGTGTGATAAAGCCGGATTTGAAGCTTTATGTTGGCGAGAGTATTGCAGGAAATGCAATAATAGAACAGGTGTCTGTCTTCAAGGAGAATATCGGCATTGACGGGGTCGTGCTCACCAAATTGGATTGTGATGCCAAGGGAGGCTCAGTGCTTTCCATCTCAAAGATAACCGGCGTTCCCATAATCTACCTTGGCACCGGGCAAGGATACGGGGACCTGGAAAGGTTCAGTGCAGAAAGGATCGCAGACCTGATTTTGAGTTAAATCCATTAGGGTTTTTTATTGAGGTCTGCTTCCCACCAGTTCATGTGAATGCTTCAGCAAAAGATTATGTATCCCAGAACCATATTGCATTGCTTTCTTCTTTCTTTCAAGCATTATCTTTGGCAAACCTAAGAATTTGGCTGCATCCCTCAAAAGGCCTTTCTTCAATTCCCTTTCAGTCATTCTCATCTCAAGAGGAATTGTTGAAACAAATTCGAATAGTTTTCGGTTATAGAACGGGAATCTTGCTTCAACCCCGAACTTCCTACACACCTTAGTTATCCATGTGATTTCCCTTTTCTGAAGCGAACTGAATTCTTCCTTGAGTATTGCGTCCAAATCCTTGCCTTCTTCCTTGTAAGTATAATATCTTTCATAGCCAACAAATAGTTCTTCAGCACCGCTTCCGAACAAAAGCACATCATTTCCGTGCTTGCAGGATTCTGCGATTTTATAGGCTGGTACCAATAGCTCTGTTTTGAGAAGATCCCCTGGAACGATTTCATAGCACTTTACATAAAGATCCAATATCTCAGGTTCACCAAAAATTAGCTTGTGGAGTGGAAGTTTCATCTCTTCTGCTGCCTTTTTAGCATAGGCAATATCCTGGGAAGTTTCAACACCTGCAGTGAATAAAGAGACTTGTGCATACTTCTTTGCAACATGAGCAATAATGCCACTGTCCAACCCACCGGAGAATGCAACTGCGATTTTATCCTCGAGAGTCTGCTCGATCGACGACTTTACAAGCTCTGCAAGCTCAGGAACCATGATTTCACCAAAAAAACATCTTTTATAAAACATTCCATGAAGAGTTTTTAACACATATGTATGTGGGCCCGTAGCAGAAACTTTTTCGGGATGCCTAAAAAGTTTCATCAAAAAGATCGGAAGTTATTCGATCTCGGGTTCAGTATGTACAATGGGCCCGTAGCTCAGCTTGGATAGAGCGACACTCTCCTAAAAAGCCTTTTTAGAAAAAAGGCTTTTAGACCCAAAAACAATTTTTGAGGTCGAAGAAAGGTGAAGGTCATGTGTTCAAATCATCGCGAACTTGTTTGCGACTTTTTAACGAGCAAGCGCGAAGTTAAAATCACATCGGGCCCGTATTTTATTCCGAACCGCGGAGGGGAGCGCCCCTCCTCAGTTTGAGGTTCCTCCTGATCCTCCCCCCTGAAAGCTCCCTGTAGCGGTTCATGGGTTAATACCCCGCTGCTTGCAGCGACAGTTTCTTATCTTTTTTTCTGCGTGAATATATCATGGAAGTTAAACATGCACCTCATTGTACTTACCGAATAAGATACCACATGGTTTTTGTACTGAAATACAGAAAAACTCTTATCTCTGATGATGTTTTTGAGCTTATCAAGGAAGTATGCAAAGGTATTGAAGAAAGATATTACTTCCGTTTTGATGCTTTAGGCAGTGATAAAAATCATCTGCATATTGTAGTTGAAGCTGCACCTAGATATGCACCTTCAAGAGTAATGCAGATATGTAAGAGTGTTCTTGCCATTAAAATATTCAAGCAGTTTCCAGAGATAAAAGATGAGCTATTGGGTAGTGAATTCTGGAGTGATGGTGGCCACATTGACACAGTAGGTGATGGCAGAGGTCTTGAAGAAGTAACAAAATATGTGAAGAATCAAGGAGAAGATCCAAAGCAGTTGAAATTACACGAATTCAGTTGATACCCCGCAGCTTGCTGCGGTTGGGTAGTTCATTTTAAACGTTTTTAT
This sequence comes from Microcaldota archaeon, assembly GCA_043827025.1. Lineage (GTDB taxonomy): Archaea > Micrarchaeota > Micrarchaeia > Anstonellales > Bilamarchaeaceae > DATDTS01. The sequence goes on along the minus strand of JBDRPL010000006.1, from coordinate 11,007 downwards.
CCAATATGTAATTATGGCCCAAGCTCAAAAAAATGAATTCGAAGAATTTAATGGCAACGTAAAGTTTATGTACGAAGAGATCTCCAGGCGAACCAAGGGTATTGCCGATCCTATGAGATGGACTGACGTTTGTCTCCAAACATTCCATGCCCATAAAAAAGTTCTCCAGGTTGACCTCAAAAATCCAGCAATACATGCTCAGATCAGGAATAAATTAAAAGAACAGGGTGAAGGAACTTTAGTATCCGGATTAAATTTTGAAAAGCTTGCCTTAAGTTTGGATATGCAAAATGGCACATTGTTTTTGAAACACAATAAGGATTTGGTTCTTGCAATTTATGAAAATGAAAAGGGAGAGATCAGTGTTAGCAGTGCGGAAAAATATGTCATAGATGTTTCACTGAATATTTCAAAACTTATAGCTGAAAATAAGGTTCAGGAACTATCCAAAAAAGCCCAGGACCCTGTTTATACTTCATTTATACTCAGGGCCTTCAAAAAACTATATCCAAAAAAATATGACGAGTACTCAAAATTAAACCGTGAAAATGCGTTTGCAGGAGCATATATTGACAATGGAAGGGCGTACTTTTATATTCAAGCCAAAGGCACACCGGTCAATATTTTAAGCATAGGCCCTGATGGAATCTTGGGATTGAAACCGGAATATAGTGGAAAACTAAGCGCAGTTCCAACACTTTTATATTAAGGCTGGACCCAGTCAATCTCAAAATATTCATAATCCGATCCTGGAAGATTGATTCTCTTTATAGCATAACATGTGACAGAACTCTCTCTGTCTGAAATGGCCATGAGCATCTCCAAACCATAATGGTCACATTCTGCCAATGCATTCGCCAGCTCTGTTCCACCTATATATTCGTCTTCTGTAAGAGAGTACATCATATATTTTGGCTTGCCATCAGTTGGCTTTTCTATATTCCCATTTTTCCGGTGATAAGCAAGAAAATCAAGCCTTGATTTCTTTGGATTTATTTTTATCTCTGTCTTTTTTCCAGGAATGGCGAGAATGAATGTCTTTTTCACTGAATGGGCTACCCTTATAGCACGAGACCATTCTGAGATTATCATCTTGCTTCTTCTTGAGAAAACATGAATGACATGTTTGGAATGTATCCATTGCTTCTCATCACGAATTGGTGATGCACCTGGGAAATAGATCCTAAAATGAGTTCCGAATTTGAAACCTGTTTTGATAACATAATTCCTGATTCTCCAGTCCTCATAGACAGAATACATATCATCAAAGAATTTGATCCTCTCATCAGCTGCTGCCATGACTTTATTGAGTGTTGAATTCTTCAATCTGAGACTGCCATGCTTCAGAAGGAAGATTGTTTCATAGACATCAAGTTTTGAAATCTTTCCCCTGTGGGAAGCCTTGTACGTACCAAATTGGCCAAGCCAATACTTCTCATACAACTCCTTTCCTGCATAGGCATCATCAACAATTGTAATCAGATCGTCTGGAAAAAAGATGCCATCAAAAGCATATCGATCAAGTTTCATTTCAGACTTCTTGTAATTCTTGACAGAATGGTGGCCGTATTGTTTACCCTCAGCCTCTTCAACAGGCCGTAGTATGAGCCCCTTGTCTCTCCAATCCTTATAGGTAAGATAACGCGCCAGGAATTTGGAATCCTCTGCAAAAAGAGAAGCAATCTCATTAAAAGAATAGATATTGCCTGCCTCATCCCGGCATTCCCCATTCCTTATGTCCATTATGTAAAGGACTTCTTCAGGTTGGAGATAAATTATGCCTTTCTTCATCGTGCCATAGCATCCATTCTGCAATGAGCTTACGTCAGATGCTTCCTTGACACGTATATCTTTAGTCTTTCGGTTGAATTCGAGATTTATCATAGTTATACTCTCACCAGTCTTTTGAAAAAACGAGGCTGGTAATAAAAATATACAAGGAAACCAATATATATGTTTGGATTAGATGGAATCTGTGGTGATTCATGATTCCACATTATCTTTTGGACAGAAGGTCCATCGGAAATCCTGTAAAATCCTTTATCTTATATTTACAATCTATCTTTGCAGGAGATTCTACACACACCACAGCCATTCCAGCTGCTTTTCCTGCCTTGACTCCGTTTTTCGAATCTTCGACAACCAGGCATTCATCTGGTTTGAGGCCCAATTTCTTTGCGCTGACAAGAAAAATTTCCGGGTCGGGCTTGTTCTTTGTTACATCTTCAACTGTCACAAGCATATCAAAATATTTCAATAGATTGAGCTGTTCTAGCAAAAATGAGATGTAATCTCTGTTTCCGCTTGAACTCACAGTTGTCAATATGCCTTTTTCCCTGATGATATGGAGAAACGCCAAAAGTCCTTTTGTAGGCTCCAGCTCTCCTTTTTTTGCATATCCAAGAAACAAATCTGCTCTTTTCTTGAGCCAAAAATAGACATCTTCATTAATGTGATTTTCCTTGAAAAGGACTGACATTATATTTCTTGCTCCGCTCCCTGCAAACTCCCCATACCATCTTTCTTTAGTCAATTTTATGCCAAAGGGTTTGAGAAGTTCAATGAATGATTTTAAGTGAAGTGGTTCACTCTCGACTATCACACCATCAAAATCAAACAAAATCCCTTTTATCATTGCTTGCCTCAGCAGAATAATGACTGAAAAGAGTTTAAAACATTGGTCAGTAAGAAAAGAGTATGCGTCTACGAAATATCTTCACTGTTTTGATTATTGCCTTCTTCTTATTTGGCTGTATTGGCTCAGCTGAGCAGAAGTCGCAGGAAGCTGTAGCCATAAACACGACTGAACAAAAAGAGGTGCCGGTTGTTGCGCCGAGTTTTTCAATCATTTCGCCAACAGAAGGACAGGTAGTTGATACTGGGGAATTCAAGGAAGTGACAATCCAACTGAGTACAAAAAACCTAATAATAACCCGAAGTAGTAACCCAAAAAACAATGAAGGCCATTTCATAATTTATCTGGATGGAGTAAAGATGGATGAGGTGTTCTCAAAACAATATGTTCTGAGCAATATCAAAAAAGGCCAGCATCTGCTTGAAGTAGAATTGGTGCAAAATGACGGCAATCCTTATTCGCCAAAAATCGCAGATAGGGTTGATTTTATTGCTGGTAGCCTTGAAGAAGAATCCGGGACATATCAGGTAGCGGTCAAGGATTATGCTTATGAGCCTGCTGAAATCACAATAAAAACAGGTGACACAATTACCTGGACGAACAAGGCACAATACCCAAGATCAGCAACAGATGGAACTGCCAGTTTCAGCACAGGAACCATTGCTGTTGGCAAAACGAGCTCAATCACATTCAACAAGGTAGGAAGCTACGAGTATTACTCTGCGAATTATCCAAATATGAAAGGAAAGATAATTGTTGAAGAAAGAGAATGACGTCAATCAACAAGCTTGAACTTAAACCCGTAATGAATCAAACCCTCTGGATCATCCTTTTGAATGACTCTGAAGACCATCTTCACCTTGTCACTAATCTTGACGTCCTTCATTCTCACATCAACAATCTGTGCTGTCAAGGTTGCACCTTCTTTCAATTTGACAAGGGCAAGCACATAAGGCGCCTGGTCTTCGAAACCTTCTGGCGGACTGTCGATTTCTGTGAATGAATATATCTCACCTTCACCTGAATATTTGAATGGTTCGAGTTTTCCCTTTCTTCTGCAATTAGGACAAATAAGCCTTGTTGGAAAGAAATTCGTCGAACATGTGTTGCACCTGACGCCAATCATTCTGTATCTTTCTGGAATTCTTCTCCATGTTAATGGAATGGATGCTCTCATAAATTTTCACCAAAGTTTATTCTGTCGAAATTTTTCAAATTTCTCCATCTCATGCATAATCACCTAAAATCCTTTCTTGTAAATATGAACAACTGTTGTTGCACCCGACCCTCCAACATTATGGCTTAGGCCAACTTCAGGATCCTTCAATTGTCGTTCGCCTGCCTGGCCCCTTAACTGCCAGGAGATTTCAACTGCCTGTTTGACTCCCGTTGCACCAACTGGGTGGCCACATGCCTTCAAACCGCCAGAAGTATTGACAACGACTTTTCCGCCAACATCCGTCTCTTTGTTCAGGGATGCCGGGCCTCCTTTTCCTTTTTCAAAGAACCCAAGGTCCTCTATTGCCATAATTTCAGCAATTGTAAAGCAATCATGGACTTCTGCAAGGTCGATGTCTGTTGGCTTCACACCCGCCATTTCATAGGCTTTCTTTGCTGCCACTTTAGTAGCATTCAAACCTGTGATTGATTTCCTGGAATGAAGAGCAAGGAAGTCGCTTGCCTGCGAACTTGCAACAATCTCAATTGGTTTTTCTGTGTATTTCTTTGCAACATCAAGAGGGGCAAGGACAACTGCAGCTGCACCATCTGTAACTGGCGAACAGTCAAACATATGAAGCGGATCTGCAACCATCTTTGACTTTAAAACAGTGTCAATGGTGATTTCATTTTGGTATTGAGCATATTTGTTCTTTGAACCGAACTTGTGATTCTTGACTGCAACAGAAGCCATTTGTTCGCTTGTTGTGCCGAATTCATACATATGCCTTCTAGCCATCAATGCATACAAACCTGGGAAGGTTGCGCCCATGAAAAGCTCCCATTCCTGGTCACCTGCACCCCCAAGGACATCACTGACTAAATTGCCGCCAAGGTCAGTCATTTTCTCGACTCCACCCACTACAACAATATCATGAAGGCCGGATGCAACTGCCATGAACCCCTGCCTTAATGCCAATCCTCCAGATGCACAGGCACCTTCGACCCGGGTTATTGGAACAGGTATGATCCCCATCTGGTCTGCAAGCAATGCACCTATATGTTCCTGGCCTATGAAACGGCCTGAAGCCATTGTACCTACAAATCCCGCATCAATATTAGCTCCGCCCAGATTCGCGTCGATTATGGCTTCTGTTCCTGCCTTGACAACAAGATCCCTGAAGCCAGATTCCCAATGTTCATCAAATTTTGAAAGGCCACAGCCTATTATTGCAACTCTTCTCATAGTAATCACTAGGTTTTAGAAGATAAATGATAAAGAGACAGGTTTAAAAACAGGGTGAGGAAGACTACGGCGGGAGACGAAGCTAGAGAGTTTTATCTAACTCTCAAGAGGACTTTGAATCTCTTCTACAGGAACACTGGGCAGATCTTTCTCTATAGGTAAGGAACTCAAAGATTAAGCGCCAACAAATTTTATAAGCACCTATTCCAAAAACCTTACAATGAAATCTTCGGCATACTTACTGTTCAAATCATAAAGTTTCTTGATGTGCTGTGCTGCCCCTTCTGGATTGTTGAATGCAAGCAAATAGATGGTCATAAGCTGCTCAAACTCGACACTCAGCCCAGAAGCAGGAAGGCCTGATTCAATACATTGAAGGACTTTGTAGCCCTTTGCAAATTCATTTGAAAGATAATACGAACTTGAAAGCAGAAGCCCAGTGGTCAAAAGGTCTTGCCCACTAGACATATTAAAAGCAATGCGCCCATGCTCTATGGCAACAGCATAATTATGAACCCAAAACGCAGATTTTGCAAACAGGAAATGAGAAAGAAGGTCGTCAGGAAAGGCAATTACGAATTCTTTTGAAAGGGAAAATGCAAGGTCGTACTCCTTTCTGGCCAGATAAATGATTATTTGTTTAACAAAGGAGTCGTGCTTCGTAAAAACCATAGTTAATTGTTATGAAGAACATTTTTATAATTTGCCACAGTCAATTAAGTCAGGTGAAAACATGATCGCGTATACCCCCTATGAGGATTTGTTAAGAATAAAGAGATCTGTTGACAGGATGATGGAAAATTTCGGAGCGGATGAAAACAATACTGGAATACGCGTGCCCCTTGTTGATATGGAAGGGACAAAAGACGAACTCATACTTTATGTTGAGATGCCTGGGATCGGAAAGGACCAGATAAAACTTACTGTAATGGAAAATGTAGTGACTGTGCTGAGCGACAAACGAGAAATAGACAAGAAAAAAGAATATTACTACGTGGAACGGCAGTTCCTCAACTACTTCAGAACTATTCCGCTCCCGGAAGATGTGAACATAAGTGATGTAAAAACAGATCATCGCAACGGAGTGTTGGAGATTAGGCTAAAGAAACAGAACAAGAAAGTACAGATGAAGACTGTGAATCTTTGAATGTGGGAGATTCAGAATCCTAGAGAATACTTCCCTCCAGGTTGGCCTAGTTAGTTTTTTAAAACAGTCAATAGATATACACATATATGCTTGTTGAAAAGAAAGAAGAGTGCGGCGTAGTCGGCATCATCTCAAAGAAAGGCAAGAGTGTGACACCTGCCTTATACAATGCACTTATTGCATTGCAACACAGAGGCCAGGATGCAACTGGAATGGTAGTTCAACAGAAAAACAAGGAGTTAAATCAAATAAGAGGGCTTGGCCTTGTGAGTGACGTATTCAAGGAAGAAGATTTGAAAATTGAGGCAGAAATTGGCATAGGCCATACTAGATACCCTACAACAGGAAGATGCCATGAATGTGACATACAGCCACTTGTTTATGATAACGTGAGTGTTGCTCATAATGGGCACATTTCAGCATATGATAGACTAAGAAAAGAACTTGAAGATAAAGGATATAAATTTATGAGTAGGGTGGACTCCGAAGTGCTGCTTTATTTCCTGCATAAGGAAAAAACTAATATTGAAAAGGCAGTTAAAACAACCCTTGATGAAGTTGATGGCAGCTATTCTGCTGCAGGAATATTGAATGATTCATTAGTAGTTTTCAGAGACCCCCATTCCATAAGGCCACTCGTGTGGGGTGAAAATGAAGATTATATCTGCTTCGCATCAGAATCCGTTGCATTGGACATCAACGGGGTGACATTAAATGGAGATGTCAAGGGTGGAGAAATAGTAATAATTGACAATAAGACAAAACAAGTTACAAAAAAGACGCTGAACAGCAAAGAACCATACATGTGCATGTTTGAATATGTATATTTCTCAAGGCCAGATTCAATCATAAATGGCAGAAGTGTTTTTGAAGCAAGAAAAAAACTAGGTGACGAACTTGCAAAGGAACAGCCAGTGGATGCAGATGTAGTTATTCCTATACCAGACACTGCAAGAACTGCAGGCCAGAGTTATGCTGAAAAACTGGGAATGAGGTATGAGGAAGGGTTCATAAAAAACCGTTATATTGGAAGGACATTCATCATGCCTTCGCAGGAAAAAAGGGCTGAAGCAGTCCGACTAAAACTGAATCTTGTGAAGGAAGTCATAGTTGGAAAGAGAGTTGTGCTTGTTGATGACAGTATAGTCAGAGGCACAACGCTTAAGGAGATAATTGGAATGGTCCGTGCAGCGGGAGCAAAGGAAGTGCATCTGAGAATAACGTCTCCACCTATAAAAGCACCGTGCTATTATGGTGTAGACATGTCCACATACAGCGAACTAATTGCACATAACAAATCAATAGAGGAAATAAGGAAGTACCTTGGCGTTGACAGTCTTGGATACCTTTCAATAGATGGTTTGAAGAGGGCCATAGACCTTCCACTTTGCACAGGGTGTTTGAATGAGGAATATCCAACAAAATACGGAAGAGATAAGAGAGGATCAAAAGAGAGGATGAAAAATGGCTGTGGTTGAGTTTGATTATTCGGAATTGAAGGAACAGGTCGATCTTTCGAAAGAAGAGATGGTCGAAACGTTGAGCGGAATAGGTGCACCCTCTGAAGAGAAAGAAGGGAAGATAATCATAGAACTCACACCGAATAGGCCGGACTTGTTTTCAAAAGAAGGGATTGTTCGTGCAATTAAATCATATCTTGGAAAAGAAATCGGACTGAAAGAGTACTTGGCCAAAAAATCAGACCATAAAGTTTATGTTGATCCAAGCGTCAAAAAAATCAGACCACATACTGTTTGTGCAGTAATCAAAGGAATTAGGTTTGATGATAAAGAAATAGAAAACATGGTCCAACTACAAGATAAGTTGAATGCAACACTTGGTCGAAAAGGGAAAAAATTCGGGATTGGGTTCTATCCCCTTGAAAACATAGTTTTTCCTGTTAGTTATACCACAATGAAACCAGAGGATATCAAATACCACCCATTGAATTACCCGCATGAAGCAACTGCAAAAGAGATACTTGCAAAACACCCTAAAGGAGCTGAGTACGGTCACCTGCTGGCAAAGGCAGAAAGATACCCTGTTTTCCTTGACGGAAACAAAAAAATAATGTGTCTCATTCCAATAGTCAATTCGCAGGAAACTGGAAAGGTAACTACTGAAACAAAAAAAGTGTTTGTTGAAGTCACAGGCACTGACAAGAACACCATCACTGTTGCACTGAACATCATCTGCTGTACATATGCCGATGCTGGTGGGGAAATACATACAGTAACAGTCGTCGATGGAAAGAAACCGGAAAGTTACCCTAAACTAGAACCAAAGAAAATGAATCTGAACTTGAAATATGTGAATAAAATACTTGGAACAGAAATAACTGCAACAGAGATGAAGAAATATCTTGAAAGAATGGGTTATGGAGTTGAGAAGAACAAGGTTTTGATTCCGTGTTACAGGGCAGATATAATCCACCAAGTGGATTTGATTGAAGATGTTGCTATTGCATATGGATATAATGATTTTGAACCAAGTTTGCCCAATTTCTTCAGTAAAGGGGAATTGGTTGACAGTTATAGTGAAGAACATGAGATATTGAGAGGTATGGGATTTGATGAGATAAGAACATATATCTTAAAGAATAGGCAAAGGGCAATGTTAAGCACAGATGGAAAATTAAAAGAAGTACTGAATCCATGTACAGAAGACTTCCAAGTTATAAGAAACAATTTGATTACAGATATTTTGGAGGTATTTTCAACCAACAGAATAAGAGGCTTGCCACAAAAAATATATGAAGTTGGACAGATTTATGAGGATGGAAAAACAAAGACTAAGATAATATTTGGAGTGATGGATAAAAAAGTAGATTTTTCTATATTCAGGGGATACTTACAAACATTGATGTTTGAAAAGAGGATTAATTTCTACCTGCAAAAATCAATAGTGAAAAGTAAGGTCTTTGAAATTGAGGAGTGTGGTGAGATAAAAACATCTCTTCCAAAAGGATCTGAGACTCTGTCCAAACAAAAACCTAAAGGAATTGTTGGGAAAGTAGATAAAAAAATGTTGTTGAATGAGTTTGGAGTAGAGTTTCCTGTTTATATCTGCGAATTTTGTTATGAATAGAGGAGCACTACCCCTCAGTTCCACTATTATTTTTATATAATATAAAAAATGAAATAAGAATGAATAGAATGTATCTATAGTTACATTATATCATTATATTTTTATTATTATACGGGACAAATAATAGTAGAAGTATGGGGTCTATACTACTGTCTTGGGTTTGGTGTTTTGAGTTTTGTTGTTAACTCTTATTTACTGAACCGCACATCAATAATATCGCAACCTTTAGAATCAAAAACAACAGGATTGAGATCTATTTCTTTTATATTCTCTTTTTGCATGAATTGGCTTGTTTTAATAAGTAGGGTTGTCAATGATGGCATGTTTATTGGTTTTTTGCCCCTTACACCGACCAGAATTGGATGGGATTTCAATTCCAATAACATTTCCTCAACATCTTTCTTATTTATTGGGCATATTCTTGCAGTTACATCTCTAAAAATTTCAACATATATTCCTCCAAGCCCAAGGACAATCATGTGTCCGAACTGGGGATCTTTCTTTCCACCAATTATCAGTTCAATTCCTTTTCTTGCCATTTTTTGCACAAGGATGCCATTTATTTTATATTTTCTTGTGCTTTCAACTATTTCACCATATGCGAGCTTCAAAGTTTCCTTGTTCCTTATCCCTACTTTGACCCCGCCAAAATCTGTTTTATGCTCTATTTCATCAGAAACTACTTTCAGTACGACTGGATACCCTAATTTTTCTGCAATTTGCTCAGCTTCCTTTTCAGATTTGGCAAGTGCATATGGAATGAGTTTGAAGCCGTATCTCTTGAGAAGTGAAAAGTTTTCGAGCATGCCCATATTGTTCTATCATATTCCAATCTTTTTAAATCTATTCAAAAACTGAGAAAAAATGAAAGAAGTAAGTGAAATGCTATTTCTTCTTACTTTTCATCACAAAATAAGCCCCGACAAGAACAACCAGTAGGACTGCACCCACTCCCAACATTAAAAGGATGCCACCCATGCCTTGTGCCATAGGCTCCGACTTTGCGGGGGCATTCGCTATTTTTGGAGTAGGTGTCTCAACTGGCTTCGTTGCTGGGGCTAGGGCGTTGTTTGCAAGAATAGTGGCTTCTTCTGCCAATGTTTTTCCATATTCATAGTTCTTTGCATTGAATGCTGATGCAGCAGCTTCTATCTTTTGCTTGGCAATTTCAATTCCTACTGTTCTTTTTTCCGATTCTGCCTTTTTGATTGCAGCATTTGCATTATCGATAGCTGTTTTTGTGTTTTCCATTGCAATAGCCTTATCCTCTACAACAGTCTGTTCCTGCTCTCCCAGTTCTGTCGGTGGGGTTTCTTCTATTTCAATTACAACTGGCTCGGGCAGAACTTCCGCTACGGTGGTTTCATCACAGTTGACTGTCACTTTTTCTTTATACTGCTTATACCCGCTCCTTGTTGCTATCACATAATACTCTCCATTATCAAGTCCTGTTTTTCTGAATTTACCACCCTCTAATGTCATTTCATAAGATTGCAGGTAATCTGTCGAAACGACCCTCACAACCGAGTCTGTTTTGTCTATATTTAATGTTATTGACCTGTCAACACATGCGACCTCAATACTTGTTCCAAGTACTTTTGTTGAAGTCTCTGATGTGTGGGAATATGTCGCTCCAGGCACTGAGGTCCCCTTTACAGTTGCATCAGAACCTGAAAAGTGAGGGATGTTGATCCACATAATATTCGTAGTCTTGTTCACGAAACATTTGTCAGT
>JBDRPL010000005.1:0-117556 GCA_043827025.1 Microcaldota archaeon | reverse complement strand
GCATGAGCCGAACTTTTTACAGAAACCGATTTCATATCTAGGGCTGTGTATGGAAAAGTTTAATTTGGTTTTGATATGGACACTCTGAATTAGTAATTTTGAGTATGTAATAAGGGGGTATTATAGTAGGGGGAATTGAAGTAAATTCTGTTTCCCCCTCTATTTCTGGACTCGGCAAAGAAGCACCGTTAAATGAGCAAATCAGACTTAACTATTGCTCGTAAACGAATTTCTACTTCTTAAATCATACGTGAAACTTAGCAAATACAAGCTGGATACGAAGAGATAAAGTCCAGGCTTCGTAAACATGGTTGAGCATTTGCAAGAGGTTGTATAAAGTGCCTGTTTCTTACAGAGGCAGCCGATATATCCATTAGTGAAAAATTTTCACCAAAATTTTTCAGCATTGGAAATCAGTCGACTTCCAATTCAACAAGAAGAATATTTTTCTTGGGAGAATTTAAACTCAGCAAAGGTTAATATACTTTTCGGTGTTTTTACACAAACTTTGACGAAGAGAAACAGAATGGGTACATATAATTATATATACGGGCCTCTCAGTGAACTTCGTTCACTTCAGCCCGTTTTTCATGCAGCAATTCTTCTGAAGTTAAAGCAAAAAAAAGGAAAAACGGGCCTGGCGTGATTTGAACGCGCGACCTGCGGATTTCGCCTTTTAGGAAAAGGCGAGCCCAAAACGGATTCGCTACCTCCTCAAAGTAAAAGTCCGACGCTCTACCATTTCAGAATGCGAAGCTTTCTGAAAAATGCGCTTCACATCTAGCTGAGCTACAGGCCCATAATATTTTATTTATACGACTAACTGCAATATAACAATTAGAGAAATTCTTTTAGAGCGAAACTGTTTATAAATGTTCTTCAAATAAAACTTATCTTATAAAACAACAGTTCAGCGCCAGGTTGGCAGTTTGTTTGAACTGATCATTCAAAGCCTGCCAACTGTCTGAAGCCAGGTTGGCAGATCGGCTATGCGTCCGCCTGCAGTGGTTCAAAAGAACACCAGAAAGCGGAGTAGGCAGGTTCAACTCCTGCACCTGGCTTTTTTTCTTTTTCATCAATATTAGTCATGAGCAATCCTTTAAAAACACTCTCTACCATATTTTAAAACATGCAGAAACTTAATGTGCACTATAGTCCCACTCCGGCAAATCTCAAAATCATCCGAGCAATCCAGAGATTTCAAAAAGCCCAAAGCTGTGATTTCATAGGATTGCCACAGGTATCTGGAGTGCGTATTTCTGCATTAATGGCGCTTGACGGAAAGGTTGCATTCGTTTGGGGTGATGGGCAGGCGCATCATGAATCATATTTTTTCACTCTTAACCGAGTCAAGGCAAAGATGAATGTGGATTGGCATGGAGATACGACCTATTCTCCTTATGTTGGTCCAAGCAGTCATATGGCCTGGACTCAGAACCAGGGAGTTAAAATTGCAACAGGCTTCAATCAGCATCGCGAACTTGATAAGCTGATTGGTTTTGGATTGCGTTTTGGAAACAGTGAAGTCGCATTGACAATCGATTGCGATGGGATCATCAATTTCCCAATGCAGCCTAAATTCATGGAGTTTTCACTGGATCAGAATAATAGGTTTCCTGACTTATATTTCGAGGATGTGGTTAGGTTGATCCAGGAAGTGGGACCAAGAATCCAAAGGCTTGATATCGGCGGTTTGATAGAAAATATTCCTGACTTTGACTTGGTTGACCTTGAAGGCAGGTTCCCATCAAGGAAAGAGATATTCGCTTTCCTTGGACACAAGCCAGATATTTATCCATTAACTCCTGCCACAACCAATAAAGTATGCTCTTATGTGGTAAATATCTACGCATCAATACTCGAGGCATTCGCGCAGATTCCTTTCATTCCAGCGCCTGAGCCAGAACCTCCTCAGCAATATAGCGCATTTGATTTCAGGAGATTCTAATTCACAATATATCTCCAGCTTTGTATTTCGCTTCCTTTGGATACTTGGAAATCAGTTTCTTTGCCTTTTTCTCGACTTCAAGAATCTGTTTCTTTGCATTTCCGACAAAGTGCATCTTGTCTGCAAATATTTTCTCTATTTTTTCTTTTGTGATTCCTGCTTTTTTGAATTCAGGATCAGAAGCAAGCTTCTCTGCAAGCTCTGGCAATTTGCCCTCTCTCATTGCCAATGCTTCGGCAACTGCATATTTCTTTATGGTTTCATGCGCCCTTTCTCGTCCTATGCCTGCCTTGACAGCTATCATCAAAACTTCAGTTGTTGCAAGGAATTGGGAATATTTTTGATATTCCTTTTCTATTACTATTGGGTAAGGTCCCATCTGGTTAAGCACAGTCAAAACAGTTTCACATAATCCATCAATCGAGTAAAACGAATCAGGCAAGATGACTCTTCTAATTACAGAGCATGAAACATCTCCTTCTTCCCATTGGTCTCCTGCTAATCTGGAAGCTCCGTCAGCATACATCTTAATTAATTCAGCAAACCCACAGATCCTTTCAGAGCTTCTTGTATTCATCTTGTGAGGCATGGCACTTGAGCCAACCTGGCCTTTCCTGAATCCTTCAGTAACGAGTTCATATCCTGCCATTAATCTCATGCCTTTTGCGAAGTTCTCGCAAGCTGAAGCAAGTGCAGCTAATTTAGATATGAGCGAATAATCCAGCGATCTTGGATAAACTTGTCCTGTTGAATCCAAAACATTCGCAAATCCAAGTGATTTTGCAACCTGTTTTTCCAATTCATCCACCTTTGCCTCGCTTCCAAGCAAGGTAAACATGTCGAATTGCGTCCCAATAGGTCCTTTTATGCCTCGTAACGGATATTCTTCAACGAACCTGTCAAATTCGACAAGGTGCAAATATAATTCTTCAGCCCACATGGACATTCTCCTTCCAAGTAATGTTGGCTGTGCAGGCTGGTGGTGGGTTCTTGCAGTCAAAACTATGTTTGAATAATCTTTTGACTTATCAACCAGGTGCCTGAGTATGGAAACCATCTTTCCGATTATTACCTTGGAGGCCAATTTAATCTGCAACTGCTCGACATTATCTGTTAAATCCCTGGCAGTCATGCCCTTGTGAATATGCTCTTCAGTTCCTGCAGCAATTACAAATTCCTCGATACGCGCCTTAACATCATGCTTTGTTTTCTTTTCTATCTCTGCAATCCTTTCAAGGTCTATCCTTTCCTTTGCACCCTCAAAAGCATCAATTGATTTCTGAGGTATGTCAACACCCAGTTTTCTTTGTGTCTTCATTACAGCAATCCATAATTCACGTTCAAGCCTTATCTTGCCTATTTCAGAAAATATGTCATTTATCCCAGAAGTTGCATATCTTGCAGAAAGAATATTGTAGTTTACCATAAGATAATTACTAAGCAGAGGAATATAAGTTTTTATGTTTGGTGCTGGATTGCTTTACCATCAGTTAGTGCTTAGCTATAAATAGCCTTTCTTCACAATTTTGTCATGGAAAACAAGACAGTAGGGTACCTTTTGATTGTAATTGCAGTCCTAATGGGATTCATAATCTTTTCATTCAACAGTGCTTTGACTAATATTGTCAACGACTCATGTACTCACGGAGTAACCTGTCCGATGTGGGGCACAATAAATTTTGAGACAAGTGTAAGTTCTGTAGTCCTTTTGATTATTCTTATTGTAGGTGTGTATTTTGCTTTCTTTTATAAGGAAAGGACCATAACAATAACCAAGACAAAAACCAGAGTCATAAGGCAGCAGATCGAACCGAAGGAGATAACAAAGGAGAATTACCAGAAAGTCCTTTCAACTTTAGATGAAGAAGAGAAAATGGTTTTGAATATGATAATCGAATCCAAAGGAACAATCTTCCAGTCTGATCTTGTGATACGGACAAACCTCAACAAAGTCAAAGTAACTAGAGTTTTAGATAAACTAGAAGGAAGGGAAATAATCGAAAGAAAACGCCGTGGAATGACGAACGTTGTGATCCTTAAACATTGAGGGGGATCAGAAATATGTGTAGAAATGAGGGGGACACTTCCCCCGCGTTTCCACTGAAACTAGTTTCACCTCTTTATATATATGCTGTTTCGTTGCTGAGTTTAGCATGACAAATTCACAATACGAATCAAAGGGTTCTGGAGACAAGATTGCAGTAAGCAAAAACCTGGCATTAGGCGCAGGTGCATTTTTGTTGATCCTGGTAGCACTTATAGTATATGTTGTACTTCCGCAAAGCGCTAGTGTCAATGATAAATCGAATTTCATTCCGACTCAGTCATTTGGCTCAAGCAGTAATACGCAGGTACTACCTACCGCAACAAATCTTCAGCAGGTTCAGCCATCTGCAGATAGTCAAGAGGTAGGCATTCAGGATATCTACATCCGCGCTCTTTCGAATGGCTATTATGATAAGATCGAAATCACAGTGAAGAAAGGCATTCCAGTGCGTTTGCATTTTACTGCTGATTCAAATGCAGGCTGTGGAAGGCAAATTGTACTTTATGGGCTTAATGTTCAGGCAACTTCCATGAATGGCCAGGAACAGGTTGTTGATTTCACGCCTAAGGAATCAGGCACTTATGATTACAGCTGTGGAATGAGAATGTGGGGACCAGGCAAACTGATTGTTCAGTAGTTTTGGGCTTCGAGCTATAGGTTAAATTTATATGAGGTGGAAAAATGGAAAAAACATTGAATGTAAGCGGAATGCATTGCAAGTCATGCGAGCTTTTACTTGTAGACGCCTTGATGGAAATAAAGGGAGTAAAGAAGATTCTTGCAGATAATAAGAAGGGAACTGTCAAGGTGGAATATGATGACGAATCAGTTCTTCCTTCAGTGAAATCTGCGATAAAAGAACTTGGGTATTTGGTGTCGAAATGATAAAAGAACATAAGATGGAATTAAAAGGAATGACCTGCGGTGCTTGTGAGACTCTTATCACAAGAGTAATCACACAGAACGAAGGCCAGGTGGCAAACATTGACATCAAAAATGGCCAAGTGACCTTGTTTTGTGAGGACGACAAGCTAGGTCTGATAAAGCAGAATCTTTCTGAAAAAGGATTCCATGAGAAGAATCAAGAGTTTATGGAAGAGGAGCAACGCGGGGATCATAGGCGTGTGGTTAAATATCTCCTGAATATACTTGGAAAGAAGCCACAGGCCGAGGTAGAGTCAACATTGCTGGAATATGTAATTGGTTCAGCATCTGCAATTCTGATACTTGGTTTTGCAGCCTATCTGGCATTTCCTGCGTTCATCAATTTTGCACTCCAATACCTGCCATTGCTTGTATTATTGTTTACAGGAGTACTAATGCTTCTTTTCTCATACTATCATATCAGATGCTATAGGAAAAGTTTGTCCTGTGCAAATGGCATGATGGTTGGCATGACAATCGGTATGATGAGTGGTTTTCTCGCAGGTGCTATCGTTGGCGCCACAAATGGGATGTTCATAGGTTCAGTTGTTGGAATGGCATTGGGCATACTTCCTGGTTTTGCATTGGGGCGCTATTGCGGGATAATGGGTGCAATGGAAGGTATCATGGCAGGAATAATGGCAGGTACTATGGGAGCCATGCTTTCGGTGATGATGGTCAATGACAATCTCATTCTGTTTCTGTACCTACTCTTTGGTCTTTGTGCAGTGATGCTTGGAGGGCTTAGCTATATGATGCATCGCGAAGCAGGGCCTGCCCAGCTCAAAGAGATGAATGTCAAATTCTCCGAATTCGCACTCTTGGCAGTTGCAGTATCGCTTTTGGTACTTGAAATTATGCTATACGGCCCAAAGAATGGTATTATATATTTGTAAAAAGGTGATTACAGACATGTCAACAAAAAGAACAGAATTTTCAATAGGCGGGATGCATTGCGCATCCTGTTCTGCTCTGATTACACGAGCGCTTCAGAAAACTCAGGGAGTAAAATCTGCAAATGTCAATTATGCTGCAGCAAAGGCAGTTGTGGAATTCGATGACAAGCAGACAAAGGATGAAATACTCGTGGAAGTGATTCGATCAAAAGGATACACTGCGAACATAGGTGTTGACAAAGAGCAGGAAAAATTGGTGCGGCAGAAGGAAATCTCTGACCTCAAGAAACTATTGGTGTTCAGTGCATTGTTTGCAGTGCCTGCATTAGTAATAGGAATGTTCATGATGGATTTTCCATACCGGATGCTTGTACTTTTTGTTCTTGCAACTCCCGTGCAGTTCATTGCAGGGCGAGGGTTCTATTTTGGGGCATGGAGTTCGCTTAGAAACCGTACGGCAAGTATGGACACGCTCATAGCTGTAGGTACAAGCGCAGCCTATTTCTTCAGCGTTGCTGCAATGCTTGGCTTTGCAGAAGAGCAGTATTTCGAGACTTCAGCAGTTCTTATCACTTTGGTGCTCCTTGGCAAATATCTTGAGGCACTTGCAAAAGGCAGGACTTCAGATGCAATAAGGAAGCTCATGGGGCTTGCACCTAAGATTGCAATTGTAATAAGAAATAACAGCGAGATCGAGATTCCAATATATGGGGTTGTAGTGGGAGATGTCTTGATTGTCAAGCCAGGCACGAAGATCCCAGTTGATGGAGTTGTTGTTGAGGGCAGTTCTTCAGTTGACGAAAGTATGATAACTGGAGAAAGTATTCCAGTGGAGAAAAATAAAGGTTCTAAGGTGATAGGTGGTTCTATCAATAAACACGGCTCCTTCAATTTCAAGGCCACTAAGGTAGGCAAGGATACTGTCCTAGCACAGATTGTTAAATTGGTAGAGGATGCGCAAGGTAGCAAAGCAGCAATACAGCGATTCGCAGATTCAATAAGCGCCGTTTTTGTGCCAGTAGTTATAGTGATTGCATTGCTGTCATCTGCAGTTTGGTATTTTGCGTTTGGCCAGTCATTTTCATTTGCATTGATGATTGCAGTTTCAGTATTGGTAATTGCTTGTCCATGTGCTTTGGGACTTGCAACTCCCACGGCAATAATGGTTGGGACAGGAATGGGTGCACAGCGAGGAATATTGATCAAGAATGCAGAAGCCCTTGAAACAATGCACAAGACAAATGCAATAATCTTTGATAAGACTGGGACCATAACTGAAGGAAATCCAAAGGTAACTGATTTTCTCTTGCTTGGCAATGTGAAAAAAGAGCAGGCGCTTGGTTTTGCCCTGGCAGTTGAAAAGAATTCAGAGCATCCTCTTGCAGATGCAATAGTTGATTATGCAAAGTCAAACAAGGCTAAGCTAGCAAAAGTCATGAACTTCAAGGCCATTCCTGGGCATGGAGTAGGGGGAAGGGTTGGAAAGGCACATGTTTATGTTGGCAAGCCGGATGGGAAGGAAGGAAAAATCATTTCCAAATCAATATCAAAACTTCAGAGCGAAGGTAAAACAGTGATGATTCTTCGCATAAATTCCAAAGTGGCTGCGCTGTTCGGTGTTGCAGATACTTTGAGGCCAACAAGTGTTGAAGCAATAAAAGAACTTAGGAGTCTTGGCATTGAACCTTGGCTGATTACTGGTGATAATAAGCGAACTGCTGAAGCAATTGCAAAAACAGCAGGTATTACCCACGTATTTGCAGAGGTGTTGCCTAAGGACAAGGCGAATTACGTCAAGCAATTGCAAGGAGAGGGGAAGAAAGTGGCAATGGTTGGAGATGGCATAAATGATGCACCAGCACTTGCGCAGGCAGACATAGGCATTGCAATAGGAAGCGGTACGGACGTGGCAATGGAAACAAGTTCAGTTGTACTGATGAAAAGCGATCCTATGGATGTTGTCAGGTCAATAAGGCTTGGACGTGCCACCATCAACAAGATAAAACAGAACATGTTCTGGGCGCTTATTTATAACATAATCGGAATTCCCATTGCAGCAGGAATACTTTATTCGTCCTATGGCGTGCTACTATCTCCAATGATTGCAGGAGGGGCAATGGCATTTTCAAGTGTTTCAGTTGTGGCCAGTGCATTGACATTGAGATGGGCGAAAATTTGAATTAGAGGATGTTATTCTTTGATGTGCTTCGCCCAAACTCCCTTGAAGAAAGGCAATGTTAATGTGGATAACAAGAAGGCAACAGCAGGAACAATTGCATTGAGCCAGGCATCCTTTATTCCTATGAACTGGAAATAGATTCCAACTGAGAGATATGTGAACAGCACAAGCAGGCCTCGCCTTACATAACTCGTTTCCCATTTCTTGTCGAGTTCGACTCGTTTGTTTCTTTCCTCGATTTTCCCGATTCGTTTTTCGAGTTCTGCAATTGAAGCCATGAATTGAAAACGTACATCAACCATTTAAAAACATTTCCCCTTCAAATAATTACAAGTGTTGGAAATGAATGCTGAACCCAAATCAAAGAACTTCTTCTATGGATTCAGCTTTAGCTATTACTTTTGGTTTTGAAAAAAGCCAACACTAATGAAGAAATCTCTAATGAATTTTTGTTGGCTTTCTTGACATGTTTAGAATCAGTGATAGGTTTGAAAATATGAGGTGAAATATATGGAAGGTAAGGAAAGAGGAACGGGAAGGGATTTACGGTATGGCCAATGTACCATTCAATGACCAGATGATGGTGGTCAAATTCGGAGGCAGCTCGATTGCAGACAGTGATAAGATTTCACATGCTGCAAAGCTGGTTGCAGACAAGGCAAAGGATGGAAAGAAAATAATAGTCATAATATCTGCAATTGGCAAGACAACAGATGAGCTTGTAAAGCTGGCAAACGGAAGCGCCTCAAAAGCAACTCCAAAGCAGATGGACGAAGTACTTGCAATGGGCGAGAGGACAAGCTGCCGTGTCTTTAACGTGGCCTTAGCTTCATTTGGAATTAATTCAGACTTTCTTGATGTGGATGATGAAGATTGGCCAATCATAACCGACGCAAGCCATGGAAGCGCAAACATTGTCCTGGAACTCACAAAGGAGAGGCTGGCGAATTCAGTATCAAGGAAGATGGAAAACCTTGATGTTCTGGTGATTCCTGGTTTTATCGGACGTTCGACAGATGGACATGTGACAACAATCGGAAGAGGAGGAAGCGATGCAACCACTTACGTTGTAGCGGATGCGCTCAACATCCGAGATGTCATTTTAGTAAGCGATGTTTCAGGAATAATGTCAGCTGATCCGAAGGTAGTGAAGAATCCAAAAAAGATCGAAAGGATAGATGTAAGCCAATTGGTTGGTTTGGCAGATTCAGGAGTTAAATTTATGCATAAGAAGGCATTGGGCTACAAGCCAAAGGATATTGACGTCAAAATAATCAACAATACAAGCAACAGCCTTGATGAGTCAGGAACAATGATAACTGGCGGAGTTCTTGATATAGAAGTAGACATAATTTCAAAGAAGGAAGCAGGCTCGATCACAATAGTCGGGAATGGCATAACTGAAAATCCAGGGGTAATGTCTCAGATTCTTGGAGTTTTGCATAAACTTAATGTTCCATTATACGGAATGAGTGCAGATCAGGGAAGCTTGGTAATGTACCTGGATCAAGGAGGTGTCGAGAGGGCAGTAGCAGAACTCCACAATATTGTTGTTGCGAACAAAGAGACATTGGCAATTGCAAGAAGAACTGGGCTTTCAGTATTGCGAATAAACGGGATTGGGCTTCAGGAAACACCTGGTTCGATATCACGTGTTGCCTCCATATTGAGGGCCAATGGAATAAACATCTATGGACAATACACAGTTATGTCTCAGATATTTCTGATCGTATTATTCGGAGACGAACATAATGCAAAGAAGCTTATCGAGAAAGAGTTGCTTGGTGATGACTATGAAAAATGATGCTGGAAAAATTGATGTCGCAGTATTAGGTGCAACTGGCGCAGTTGGGCAGAAGTTCTTACAACTATTAGAGAACCATCCAATGTTCAACGTAGCAGAAATATGTGCTTCGGAAAACAGCGCTGGCAAGACTATTGGCGAAGCTACAAAATGGGTTGTCAGTTCAGAGATTCCACAGTACTTGAAGAACATGAAGATCAAGAACGTGGATTCTGAGATAAAGTCGCAGATATGCTTTTCAGCATTGCCTCCGGAAGTAGCTGAAACAGTTGAGGTGAAATTGGCAAAGCAGGGCAAAATTGTCATCAGTAAGGCAAAGACCAATCGCTACGAGGCGGATGTGCCTATTTTGATTCCCGAAGTGAATCCCGAGTCTTTGGATCAGCTGATTCCGAAACAAAAGGCAAATCGTAAGCTGAAAGGATGCATTATCACTGATCCGAACTGCACGACAACAGGATTAGCCTTAACTCTCAAGCCACTTGTAGCACTTGGCTTGAAGGAAGTGCAGATGGTTTCCATGCAAGCCATTTCAGGTGCAGGCTACCCAGGTGTTCCTTCGCTTTTGATAACTGAGAATGTAATTCCATTCATTGGTGGTGAAGAGGAAAAGGTAGTGAAAGAAACCAAAAAAATACTTGGGCTTCCGAATCTAGAAGTTTTTGCAACATGCAATCGAGTTCAGGTGATAGATGGCCATACTGAGTCAGTTCATGTTCGATTCGACAGAACGGTGAGCGTTGACGAGGTAAAGAATGCAATGCGAAACTTTAAGGGCATTCCACAAAAGTTAAAGCTTCCAAGCGCACCTGATCCAGTAATCATTGTTCGGGATGAAGATGATCGTCCACAACCAAGGCTTGATAGAGATAATGGCAAGGGAATGGCAGTCACTGTTGGACGAATTCGACAGGGAATTGATGAAAAATCAATTGCTTATACTTTAGTAAGCCATAATACGGTAAGAGGGGCAGCTGGCGCATCAATTTTAGATGCCGAATACTTGGTAAAGACAAACAAGCTCGCAGAGCTTTTGAGGTGAAATTTATGGTTGGCGTAAAGAAAGATCTTTCGAAAATATTGGAGAATGGAAAGGCAGTTATAATCCCGATGGATCATGGAGTTTCATGCGGCCCTATTGATGGCCTGATTGACATGAACAAGGCAGTTGAAGACATATCCTTAGGCGGAGCATCTGCCGTTCTATTGCACAAGGGAATAATCAAATCCCTCAAATCAAGACCAAAATGCGGCGTAATATTGCATGCATCTGCTGGAACCGACCTTGAACGAGACACCAAACGAAAAGTAATCATAGCTTCAGTTGAGGATGCGCTTCGTTTGGGAGCAAATGCGATGTCCATCCACGTAAATATCGGGGGTTCAGAATACGAGCCTGAAATGCTCCAGGACTTGGGAAAGATGGCTTCTGACTGCGACAAAGCGAATATGCCTTTGCTTGCAATGACATACGCAAGAGGCGACAATGTAAAGAACAGTTTCGATGTCGAAGCAATCAAGCTGGTTACGCGAGTTGGAGCCGAATTGGGTGCAGACCTTGTCAAATGCAATTACACTGGCGACTCTGATTCATTCAAGGAAGTCGTGCGTGGCTGTCCTGTTCCTGTGGTAATCGCAGGCGGATCAAAATGCAAGACTGACAAGGATGTTTTGGAAATGGTTAGAGGGGCAATGGATGCAGGTTCAATTGGCATTTCATTAGGAAGAAATGCATTCCAACATGCAAACAGAATCAGGATGGTGTCAGCTTTAAGGTCTATTATTGTGAATAATGCAAGTGTTGAGGATGCGATGAAATTGTTGAAGTGATAATATGCTTTACGACCATTTTGCAGAAGTTTACGATGTTTCTTTGAAGGGCGCTCCTGGGGATTTGAATTTTTACCTGAAACATGCCAGAAAAGCAAAGAATGTCCTGGAGCTTTGTTGTGGAACAGGCAGAATCCTCATTCCAATTGCAAAATCAGGTGTTTCAATCGTCGGATTGGATAATTCAGGTAAAATGCTTTCCAAATTAAATGAAAAAGCAAGAAAAGAAGGACTTAAATCGAAAACCATACTTGGAGACATGCGTAATTTTCGCATTAATAAGAAATTCGATTTGATAATCATTCCGTACAATTCTTTCCTGCATGTTGAAAAACAAGACGAGCAAATCCAGACTCTTAGGAATATACGGGGGCATCTTGCGCCGGGAGGCAGGCTGATCCTCAACATCTTTTACCCGAATTTCTATTACATGGCAAAAAAGAATGGAAAAACAACAAGAGTAAAACATTCAGACTATATTAATCCGAAAACGGGAAAAAGAGTTCAAGTTTCGGAATATGTCAAATATTATCCGATTGACCAACTGATAAGAAGTCAAAGGATATTAAAGGAAGAAGGAAAACCGATTAAAAAACTGAGAATAAATCTTTCATACATCTATAAAAAAGAGTTTGAACTACTGTTAAAACTTGCTGGATTTAGCAAGTATCTAGTTTATGGTGGATTCAAAAATGAAAAATTAAAAAGTATGGCCGAACACATGGTTTGGATAATCGAGAGATGATATTATGAAAAAAATCCTTGTAAAGACGAATGATGAAGATGTTCGAAAAGAAGCAAAGCTGTTTCAGCTTGAAATCGTTTCAAAGCCTGAGCCTTTGGTTTCAATAGAAACAAAAGCTGACGAAGATAAAGCTGTAAAGCTTGCGTCTAGTTCCAAGCGAATATTCGTTAATTGCAAGGACTGGAAGATCATTCCCCTCGAAAATTTGATTGCAAAATGCAAAGGCAAAACCGAGCTTATTGCACTGGTAAGGGATGCAAAGGAAGCGAAACTCGCCCTGCAGACAATGGAAATGGGGGCGGATGGAGTCCTGCTCGAAACTGACGACTCCAAAGAATTGCAGAAATGCCTTGAACTTACAAAGCAAAAATCAGACAAACTCGATCTTGAAGAAGCAGAAGTGATTGCAATAATTCCTCTTGGCACTGGTGCAAGGTCATGCGTTGACACATGCACAATGATGAAAGAAGGCCAAGGTATGTTAATTGGTTCTTCAGCATCCGGAATGCTCTTGGTCCAGGCTGAAGTGATGAAAAATGAATTGGCAGCTCCAAGGCCTTTTAGAGTAAATGCAGGTGGAGTTTCAATGTATTCATTGGCTCCAAATGAAAAAACCGCCTACATCGAAGAAGTAAAAACAGGCAAGGAAGTGATGCTTGTAAGCAGGAATGGGGATACAGAAATTGCAGTTGTGGGCCGTAACAAGATAGAGGTAAGGCCTTTGATATTAGTAAAGGCCAAGAACCAGGCAGGTTATGAAGCAAATCTTATCCTGCAGAACGCAGAAACCATTCGATTGGTGACAAAGAGCGGAAGCAAGGCAGTAACAGAACTAAAGGTAGGCGACAAAATTCTTGGTCGTTTCCAACAAGGAGGAAGGCATTTCGGCACTTTGGTTAAGGATGAAACAATAATTGAGCAATGATTGGGTGTCAATCATCTTCACCCCTAATTTATAAATCTTATTTTCTATATCTTAATAATTCGACCAGATTGGAATATTCAAATTCGTTAGAGGTTCTTAGGATGTCTGTTGATGCTGTCAGAAGCTTGCAGGAAGCAAAACACCTTGCAATTGTCATGGGTCTTGAAGAAACCCAGAAGAACATAGCTGATTTTATTGATTTTACTATTTACAAATCCGAGAACAAACTTCTTAATCAAAAGAAAGTCAATAGGATCCTTTCAAAACTCTGCAAGGAGATGGTCGAAATCGCAAAACAGGAAGTAGTTCATTTTGGAGTGAAAAGGAAAAATTCTGTTTCAAGTTTTTTTAGAGTAATGAAATTTTCTGTCTTAATACTAGGAGGGTCATCCCTTGGGTTGCTGTTTATTGGAGGCCACGATCTGTTTGCAGTCTTTTTAGGGGGAATAACAATTCTTTCAATTGTTACGTATGCAAAGACAAAGGCGAATTATGATGCAAATACACCTATTTTCAGAAATAATACGACGGCCTTGTTTTCCATACTTGAGTATGCAACAAAAGAAATGTCTAAAAAGGTACATTGATGCTTTAAATCTGCTTTTTGTCAAATTAGAGTTATGAAGTTCATGCCTTATCTATGCCTTGGTTATCCTGACGAAGAAAAAACATTTGACATTGCCAAAATGCTGATTGAGAGTGGAGCAAATGAAATTGAATTAGGCATTCCTTTCTCAGATTCGATTGCAGATGGCTCAACAATTCAGAAAGCAAGTCAAGTTGCATTAAAAAACGGGATGACAGGGGAAAGGGCATTCAAATTGATTAAACAGATAAAGGATATTGCAATTGCGGTTCCAATCACTGTTATGGCCTATTACAACACTGCGTTTAGCATTGGGCTTGAAGCTTTCCTAATTGAGATAAAAAAATCAGGTGCAAGCAGAGTTCTTTTTCCAGACCTTCCTTTGGAAGAATCAGAACCTGTTATGGCTATGAGTAAACGATATGGAGTTGACCTTGTTTTGATGATTGCTCCGAATTCAGATGAAGAACGAATCAAACAAATCTGCAGTAAGGCAACGGGCCTTGTTTATCTTGTCTCGACTTTAGGGGTTACCGGAGAGAGAAAAGAGCTTCCAGCTGAGTTTGCCGAAACGATGCGAATCACAAAGCGTTATTCCAAAGTTCCGTTAGTGGTTGGGTTTGGAATTTCAAACAAGAATCAAGTTCAACAGCTTAAGATTGCAGGAGCTGACGGCTTCATAATCGGAAGCAAACTAATCACGCTCTATAAAGAGGGAGGATTGGAAAAAGTAAAGGGATTCTGTGAAACTATTAATGTGTAATCGCTTCGCTTACCTCTCTTTTTTCCTCTTGTTTTGCTTTTTTGTCCGTATATAAGACTCCAAGCCCTCTACTTCCATCCCTGTAGACTGTTAAACCTTTACAGCCTAATTTCCATGCAAGTATGTAAGCCTTTTCAACATCATCAACTGTTGCTTCTGCTGGCATGTTGATTGTTTTGCTCACAGCAAGATCCGTATGTTTTTGGAATGCTGCCTGCATCTTCACATGCGCATCTGTGTTCAGGTCGTGGGCAACTACAAATACATTTTGTATCTCTTTCGGAATCCCCTCAAGGTTTTGGATTGAACCATTGTTGTCAATGATTTCCTGCATTAACTCTTGAGAATACAATCCACTGACTTTCAGTAAATGTTCGAATATATCATCCGAATAATATAGTTTTGTGCCATCCATCACATTTTTGATATAAACAAGAGCAAAGTTCGGTTCAATCCCACTGCTTGTATCCCCTATCATGGATATGGTCCCTGTTGGTGCGATTGAAGTCACTGTTGCATTCCTCATGGCATCGTATTTGTTTGCCCAGGTGCTGTCCTGGAATCCAGGGAATGAACCGCGTACTCGACCCATTTCATGAGACATCTTCCTTGCCTCGCTTGTAACGAAATTCATGAGTTCTGCTGCAATTCCATATGTCTCTTCCGAATCATACCTTAATCCCATTTTTGTAAGCATCTTTGCAAAGCCCATGACTCCAAGGCCTAATCGCCTGTGCTTATGAGTCATCTCTTTTATCTGGGCAATTGGATATTTGTTCAATTCAACTACATTATCTAGGAACTGAGCCCCAAGCCTAACAACATATCTTAATCTTGACCAATTCACCTTCTTTTTCCAGCTTGTCTTGCTCCAGTCATGCTCTACGAATTTGGAAAGATTTATGCTTCCTAGGTTGCATGACTCAAAATCAGGCATAGGTACCTCGCCACATGGATTTGTAGCATTTATAACATATTTTGGAGTAGGATTGGTATTGTTTATCGTATCTATAAACAACAATCCTGGCTCTGCAGATTTCCATGCGCTGTAGGCTATGAGCTTGAATATGCTTCTTGCCTTGACCTTCCTCACAGGTTCTTTGTTTCTTGGATTTATTAAGTCATAATCCCCATCTTCTTCAACAGCCTTCATGAATTTGTCGTCTACTGCAACGCTTACATTAAAATTTTCGAGAACTCCTTTGGTTTGCTTTGCAGTTATGAATTCTTCTATGTCAGGGTGCCACACATGCATGACTCCCATATTTGCGCCCCTTCTTTTTCCTCCTTGTTTGACTACATTTGTTGCATTATCAAAAGCGCTCATGAATGACAGTGGGCCTGAAGCAACTCCTGAAGTTGATTTCACGAAGTCTCCCCTTGGCCTGAGATATGAAAAGGCATATCCTGTACCACCTCCGCTTTTGTGGATTATGGCGGAGTATTTGACTGTTTCGAATATCCCCTCTATGTCGTCTGGGATTGGAAGTATGAAACATGCAGACAATTGGCCTATGTTGCAGCCTGCATTCATCAATGTAGGCGAGTTCGGCAGGAACTCAAAATTCGTCATTATCTCGTAGAATGCATCTTCATAATATTTTACAGTTTCAGGGTCAGCACCGAATTTGGCTTCCCCGCTTGCAATATGTTTTGCAACTCTTCTGAACATCTGGCTTGGGCTTTCAATAGGCTTTCCTTTATCATCTTTAAGCAGATATCTCTTTTCAAGGACTTGGATTGAGTTCAATGACAGTTTCAAATCGTCCTTGACTCCAAGCATTCTTTTGACTTCTCTTTCGACGTTCTTTTTGTGCCTGTATAGTATGTATGCCTTTGCAGTTTGTGCATGGCCTGTTTCTATGAGTCCTTTTTCAACCAGGTCTTGTATTTCTTCAACTGATGGCACATATTCGTCTTTATATTTATCATGGAGTAGTTCGATGACTTTGTCAGTTATTTTTTTTGCCTCGTCTTTATTAGATCCGCCTACTGATTGCGCAGCCTTGAAGATGGCATTTTCTATCTTTTCGTTATCAAATTCTACTATGCTTCCGTCTCTCTTTCTTACTTTTGATATGGCCATGGATTTCACCAGTAAAACTTTTGTTGTCGAACATTTATCCGAAAAGCAGATGTGGGATTCTACTTCGCATAATTAGTATTTAAACCCTTCTTTTTTCGAGATAAAAATAAGTTGTAAAAAGATAAATTTGTGGATATGTTCTCACTCACCAGAGAACATCCTCTATCCTTTTCTTTCTGTTGGCCATCCTTGCCATTACGAATAATAGGTCGCTTAACCTGTTTAGATAAATAATGATGTCTTCGCTTACTTTTTCTGTTTTTGACAGCGTTACGATCCTTCTCTCAGCGCGTCTGCATACTGTTCTTGCCATGTGCAACAAGGCAGATGTCTTGGACCCTCCGGGGATTATGAAATGCTTAATAGGGTCAAGCTCCTTTTCAATTTCATCAATAGTTGCCTCTAATTTGGAAATGTCATTTAGGTTTATTTTTGGGGTTTTTTCAGTAGGGCTTCTTGTGGAAAGCATTGCTCCAATGGAAAACAAGTTTTTCTGTATGGGCAGGAGTGTCTTTTTGACATCATCATCGCTTGTAAAGGTGCTTATCACTCCTATGAAAGCATTTAACTCATCAACAGTACCATAGGCTTCGACTCTAATATCATCCTTTATCATCTTCTCCCCGCTAACGAGTGTTGTTTCTCCTTTATCTCCATATTTAGTGTAAATCTTCATGCTATTAATTCTCAGTTGTTGTTTTAATGGTTTTTGCCCTTAGCAGCTAAATACAAACGTCAGCTTCTTATCGCCTTTCTTGTCCAGCCTACAGAATCCAAATCTCTCGAACTGGACAATTTCTCCGATATTAAGCCTTTCGCAGTCATTCTCAGCATAGCCTTCAATTACCTCAAGGCTCTCCGGGTCGAACTTTTCATCCTTCAACAAATCTTTTGGAACAAGTATCTTTGTCGGGGTATGCTCTTCACACACCCACTGCAATTTCTTAGGCACCATCTCGTCCTTTACTACCTCTGCTTCAACCACATTCCCTTTTTTCAGGAGTTTGACATTGCAAAAGTCCTTGAGCCTGAAGACTTCGCCTATTTTGATAGAATCCAGTTCGTTTTCGTTTATGTAAACAACGTTTCCAACTGCCATTTCCCTATAGCCTACCTTTTCCTTTGGATTCAGCGGGAGTTCCAGTAGCTGTGGCTTTGCACCTATTAACCTTACTTTGACGGGATTAGGTACAAAGAAATAATGCTTTGAAATCGGATCAAGCAACTTTCGATTAAAGACAAGCAGTTTTTCATAATCAGGATTGCTTTCGACTTTTGAAAGTCCAAAAGAAAGTACAAAATCTTTTATTGCATGTGGCAGAATGCCTCGTCTTTTAAGACCGCTTAGTGTTGGCAATCTGGGGTCATCCCATCCCATGACTTTCTTTTCTTCGACAAGAGGCTTGAGTAGCCTTTTGCTTATCGGCGCATTTTTTATTTCAAGCCTTGAAAATCCTATAAGCTCTGGTTTTTTGAATCCGAGGGCATCGCACAATGCAAAATACAATTCATCCCTTAACTCATATTCCTTGGTTCTCATGGAATGGGTTATGCCTTCAAGATTATCCATTACAACTACTGCCAAGTCATAATTTGGCCAGACCTTGTATTTATCTCCTTGTTTGTAATGTTTACCCTCAATCACCCTTGCAAGCGTGGGATCCCTCATCACAGTATTTTCGGATTTTAAATCGCCTTTGAACAAGAGAACATATCTCTTGCCCTTTTTCATTTCATTCCATAGTTTCATGTTGTCTTCCGGCTTGTTTGCTCGGTCTTTAAGTGGTTTTTTTGAAGTCCGCATCTCTGACATTTCTTCTTGTTTTTCAGTGCAAACGTATGCCTTCCCATCCTTTATGAGTTTTTCAGCAAAGGAATAGAGCTTCTCCATATTGTTAGAAGTATATGATTCTTCGCTCCATTTTACTCCAAGCCATTTCAGCCCTTCTTTTATTGCATCAACAAACTCTAGCGTTTCTTTTTCCGGATTAGTGTCATCAAACCTTAGAATCATCTTTCCGCCATTTTCTTCGGCAACAGTATAATCAAGCCAAGCTGCCTTTGCATGGCCTATATGTGGATAACCAGAAGGTTCAGGGGGGAATCTGGTAATCACATTTTCCTTTGCTTCGATTATCTTCTTCTCTTTCTCCTCTTTTTTCTCAAAATGGTATTTCTCAAGCTCTTTTTCAACAGCATCCTTCTGCATCTTGTTGACTTCAACAACAGCCTTGTTTATGAGTTCTATCGTTTTTTTCATATCTTTTTTGACATTGGGCATCTCGCCGATTACTTTTCCAACTACAGAGCCTAGATTGGCCTTGCCGTATTCAAAAGCATTCTTCAGAGTGTGTTTTCTGATGATCTCTTCAAGTTTCATAAAGAAGATTAAGAAAGAAAAGATAATAAATAGTATTGACTCTTGCTCAATTCTTATTGTTTTTTGAGAATAGGTATGCAGCACCGAACATTGCAACAGTAAGAAGTCCGAATGCAAGTGCAGGTGTAAGATTGTCTATCCTTAAGTTAGTTTCATCTATCTTGTGCACCTTTTGAATTGGATGTGGTTCAGGCTGAGTCAAACAATTTTCTGGGTCCTGCCTTGCCTTTGAATCATTGACGGATATTTTTGAATCGCCTTTTTGTTTTTGTTCTGCAACCATGTTATGAAATATGTGCAAAACTGTTTTTAAATGTGATGTTTTTATTTTGCAATCCTGTTAGCAAAACTCGCCAGGTTTTTCATCGGCAAAATATCCATAGAATGTTTTCCTGAAGCCATTTTCCTTGGATTTGAACAGTTTCTGGTCTGCCTTTTCCAATGGTGAAATCTTATTCTTCTTCATCTCAAGCAAAAGGTATTTCAAGGCATAAACAACTTCTTTTATTTTTGATTTTATTGGATCATAATCCCCTTTTACGAAAAGCACTTTGCAGTTTATCAAACTCTCCAATAGCTTGTTCAACAGTTTTTCATCAAAGTATTTCATTATGTTTCCATCCTGTATCGTGCCGTCGCTGTTGTATGTTCTAGGGGAGTATCCGGAATCAGAGTAATGGTATGACTTGTCTTCTATTATATCAATGTCCATAGTCATATATACCTCGTGCAGACACCCTCGTATTTCTTCTTTCAGGCCTTCCATACCCTTCTTTCCTGATTTTTTTGCTTCATTGCTTAGATTCAAGAGTTTATCAACTGTAAATTTGAACTTGAACTCATTACTTTGTTCCCTGCTTACGCCATAAAGCGCAAGATATTCTCCATTGTTTGCCTCAAGAAGCCTTTTATCCACCTTGCTTAGGATGTCCGTTTTGTTCTTGAGTTTGTCAAGGGCATCTTTCAGCTTGTATCTCAAATCCCAGATTATGCTGTAAAGTGTAGAATCAAAATCCGTATATCCAAAACCCACATCGCCCCTATCCTGTTTTCTTGCCCTGCTGGAATTTTCCATGCAGATCATAAGTTTTTCAACAATCTTGGAATCAACATCCTTCGGATTTTTTTCCAGGTTTTTAATTACCTTCCCCATTAATTCATAAATCTCAGTTTCAAGAGGAGTACTTTCAAACCCAGGCTCATTCTTAGATGGGACACAGAAATCAACCCCGTCCTTCCCATTTTTTATTTTTTCACTTAGCTGCAAAACTTTGTCAACAAGTTTTGATAATTCGGATGTCATAGCCTCGCCAAATCTTATTCATGCGCTAAATATATAAACTTTCGTTGAGAGATATTGTTCTAGTTCTTGATGGAATTAAATTCCGTCAATCGAGAACATAGTTCTCGGCTTACTGGAGTATTAATGATGAAATCAGTGTTACTGTTGGCAGACGGCACAATCATCCATGGAAATGGGTTTGGTGCAAAGACCACGCGGATAGGTGAACTAGTCTTTAATACTTCTATGATTGGCTATCAGGAAAGTCTGACAGATCCAAGCTATGCCGGCCAGATACTGATTTCCACTTATCCGATGATTGGCAATTACGGCATAAATAAAACTGATTTTGAGAGCGATAAAATCCATGTTGAAGGGCTTTGCACAAGGGAAATCTGCGAAAAGTACGAACATAAAGATGCATTTCAATCAATTGACCAGTTCCTGAAGGATTTTGATGTTCCTGGAATAACTGGAATTGATACTCGTTTTCTAGTTAGACATATTCGGTCAAAAGGAGTCGTCCCAGCCATAATTTCCACCTATGATGGAGACTTGGACATCAGTTCACTTCAAAAGAAACTCAAATTCGATTACTCATCAGTTGATTTCGTTGAAAAAGTAACAACAAAACAGCCTTTGGAGTTTGGAGAAAACAAAAAAGGAAAGGTAGTTCTGATTGATTATGGATACAAGAGGAATATTGCAAATGAACTTGTGGCGCGTGGCTTGAAAGTTATTGTAGTCCCTTCATTTTATACGAGTGAACAGATACGGCAATACGAACCTGATGGTGTCATGCTTTCAAATGGCCCAGGAGATCCAAAGATATTGACTCATGCACATAAAGTGATTCGTAATCTTGCTGACAAGGACTATCCTATCATGGCAATCTGTCTTGGCCATCAGTTGATTGGCCATGCATTTGGTTCTGAGACTTTTAAACTTAAGTTTGGCCATAGAGGTTGCAATCAACCAGTCATCGACTTGACTAGAAAGAAAGTGGTAATCACAACGCAAAATCATGGATTTGCAGTCAAAGAAGTTCCAAAAGGTTTTGAATTAACGCATCAGAATTTAAATGACAAAACCAATGAAGGTATGAAACATTTAGACAAACAAATATTCTCGGTTCAGTATCATCCAGAAGCAACAGCTGGACCGCATGATTCTAAGTATTTGTTTGATGAGTTCATTAAACTGTTAAAATAATGGTGTTATGGTATGGTGGCAATGATTGAGGAATTTAAGTGCAAAAAATGCGGAATACCTATATTCGTAGATGATAATTCTGAACCAAACAAAGAATTAGAAAAGAAATGCGCAAAAAAAGAAGTAAACTATATTCCGTTGGGGTCTGTAGACTGGTTTGTTGATCCAACTACTCATCCGCTTAGATGTGTAAAGTGCGGTTTTGAATATGTTATTTCAATTCTTAGGAAAGAAATGGTGTAAACATGGACATTAATACAGAAGCTTTGCAAAACGAGGCAACAAGGAGAATTTGGTATATCTGCGATAAATGCAATGAGTACTTCGCTGATTCGGCAAAGGCCTGTTCGAAATGCAAGAACGGCAAGCTTGTCAAGACCTGCGTCTTCTGCAAGAAGAAGGCAGAGGTTTGCAAATGCGTTGAAAACGATTTGACAGGCAGGATGTGCTTGAAATGCGGTACGCCGATTGTTTTTGACATTGGTTGCTCAGGAAGCTACAGTCTTGAGAAGAAGCAAGAAAAAAAAGAAGTGACATATGCTCTTTTTGGGGATGTGTGGGATAAAATTGCAGATCTAAAAGGCCAGAAGATAAAATGTGTGAAATGCGAGAATGAGATCATCATCTGAGTGATGAAAAATGAAAAAACCCAAAAAAGTCCTTGTAATAGGTTCAGGGCCGATTGTCATCGGACAAAGTGCTGAATTTGATTACTCTGGGACACAGGCCTGCAAGGTATTGCGCGAAGAAGGTATTATAGTAGTATTAGTCAACTCTAATCCTGCAACCATCCAAACAGATCCTGAAACTGCTGACCGCATTTACATAGAGCCATTGACTATTGAAGTGCTTGAAAAGATAATTGCAAAGGAAAAACCAGAAGGGATACTTGCAACAGTAGGTGGACAGACTGCTCTTAATTTGTCATTGGAACTTCATGGCGCAGGCATACTTGCCAAATACGGAGTTGAATTCCTTGGGACTGGTGCACAATCAATTCAACGCGCAGAAGGCAGGGAGTCATTCAACGAAGCCATGGATAAGATAGGAGTTCCAATCCTTCCTGGAAGAACAATCAAGAACTATGATGAGGCCCTTGAATTTGCTGACAGGATAGGCTATCCGCTCATAATCCGACCATCATTCACCTTAGGTGGAACAGGGGGCGGAATTGCATACAACAAATCAGACCTGAAGCGGATACTTGAGCTTGCTTTTAGATTAAGTGCAAACCATGAGGCGTTGGTAGAAAAATCTGTTTTAGGTTGGGGAGAATTCGAATATGAGGTTGTAAGAGATGCAAGAGGCAATTCGATCATCATCTGCAATATGGAAAACTTCGATCCTATGGGTATCCACACTGGTGAAAGCATTGTAGTTGCACCTTCCCAAACATTAAATGATAAAGATCATCAGATGCTCAGAAATGCAGCATTAAGGATAGTGGATGAAATCGGAATCAAAGGTTCGTGCAATGTCCAATTCTCGTTCAATCAAAAGACAGGGGAGTTTGCAGTAATTGAAATCAATCCCAGGCTTTCTAGGTCTTCTGCGCTTGCGTCAAAAGCAACGGGCTATCCGATTGCAAGAGTCGCGACAAAGATCGCACTTGGCTATGATTTATATGAAATCAAAAATGCAATCACAGGAACAAATGCAGCCTTTGAGCCATCTCTTGATTATATCGTTACAAAAATACCAAGGTGGCCTTTTGACAAGTTCGAGATGTCTGACCGAACCATAGGAACGCAAATGAAATCAACGGGAGAAACAATGTCTATTGGAAGGACATTTGAAGAATCCTTGTTAAAGGCGTTGAGAAGCCTTGACATAAAACCTCCAAAGATTGAAGATCCTTATAAACATCTGAATCCTGCAACGGATATCCGGCTGTTTGCCATCTTTGAACTCCTTAGAAAAGGCGAGAGTGTTGAAAAATTAAATCAAATCACAAATATCTCCAAGTGGTTTCTTTATAAATTGGAGAACATCGCCAAAATGGAATCCGAATTGAAGCAAAATGGTGCTAGCGGAGATCTGCTGAGAAAAGCGAAACGTTTGGGATTTTCAGACAAGCAAATTGCCAAACTTGTCAGCAAGGACGAGGAAGGTGTTCGAACGCTTAGGCACAAACACGGCATCATCCCAACATATAAAATAGTTGACAGCTGTGCAGGCGAATTCGAAGCAGTGACTCCATACTATTATTCAACTTATGAGCAGGAGAATGAGGTAATTCCCAGCAAAAAGCGAAAAGCAATTGTCATTGGTTCTGGTCCAATCAGAATCGGTCAGGGCATAGAGTTCGATTATTGCTGTTCGCATGCAGCCTTTGCATTAAAGGAGATGGATATCGAAAGCATTGTCATAAACAACAATCCAGAAACCATTTCAACAGATTTTGATTCATCTGATAGATTGTATTTCGAGCCTCTTACTGCAGAAGATGTTCTTAATATCTGTGAGCTTGAAAAACCTGATGGCGTAATCGTCCAATTCGGAGGCCAGACCAGCCTTAATCTTGTGGATTCACTTACAGAACATGGTTTCAAGGTAATTGGGACAAGCCCAAAGGGCCTTGATGTTGCAGAAGACAGGGATAAATTCAGCCAACTAATGAAAAAGCTGAAGATTCCACAGCCAGACCATGGGATTGCATTCAAGGAAGAGCAGGCGCTTGTACTTGCTAAACGGATAACTTATCCCATTGTAGTAAGGCCAAGTTATGTGATTGCGGGAAGGGCTATGGCAATCGTATACGATGACGAAGAATTGAAGAAATACATGCGAGAAGCTGTTGACATAAGCGAAAAGAAGCCTATTCTGATAGATAAATATCTTGACAATGCAATTGAATGTGAAGTGGATGCAATTTTTGATGGCTCTCAATTATTCATTGGCGGGATAATGGAGCACATTGAGCCTGCTGGAGTTCATTCAGGAGATGCAAATATCGTTGTTCCGTCAATTAGGTTGACCGATAGTGACAAGAAAACAATTACTAAATACACTCAGGATATGGCAGAAGCTCTTGGAATAGTCGGAATGATCAATGTTCAATATGTTGTGAAGGATGGAATCATTTATTGCCTTGAAGCCAATCCTCGTGCATCTCGTACTGTTCCATTCCTAAGCAAGGCAATTGGGATTCCAATGGCAAAAATCGCCACTAAAGTAATGGCTGGCCATCATTTGTCTGAATTTAGTTTGGAATCTGCAAACAAGCAGAAAGGCTATGCAGTCAAATCAATAGTTTTCCCTTTTCTTAAAATCGTCGGAGCAGACATTACCTTGGGTCCGGAAATGAAATCAACTGGAGAGACCATGGGTATTGGCCATTCTTTTGAAATCGCATACTACAAGGCATTGCTTGCAGCCGGAATCCGAATAAAGGAAAGGGGCGATTGTATAGTAAGTTTGAATGATTTGGACAAGGTGAATGCACAGAAGCTGAAATCCCTGTTACAAGATCTTGGGTATATGATATATGCAACACCTGGAACTGCAAAAAGCCTGAAACTCGCAACTTCCATTCCAAAAATAGGGGATCAGAAGCCAGACATAATAGATATCATATCGGAATGCAAGATCGATCTGATAATCAACACTCCAAGACGCGGTGGACGATCCGCAACCGACGGATTCAAGATAAGGCGCGCTTCAATTGAAAAAGGCATTCCATGCATAACTAATCTGGAAACAGCTATCCAGCTTCTAAATGCTCTGAAGCAGCTGAGAAACAAAGAATTAAATATAGAGGAATTCAGAGAATATAAGTGAAAAGATGATTGAGCTTGCCATAACTTTGTTCTTGTTTCTGGTTTTCATATTTCTTGCCAGTTTTGCATTCCATGTAGTAAAAAGCGGGCAGAATGACGAGGATGTTTTGATATTAAAGAACATTGGGGCTAAGATCGAAAGATTTAATGTCAACCCGAACAAGAGCAAGCTGATACTTGTTTTCCATAATGGATTTTTGATCAATGTCAAGGCAAATCCTCTTACTTTGACGGGCCAAAGATATGAACTGATATCAAATTTCGATGCCTATTTTTTACATAATTTTGGACCTATGGACAAAATGGATCAAGATGTAATTCGGGAGAATCTAAATGTAAATTTTGAGTTTTTGAAAAGCGACGGCAAACATCGTCCTTCGTTTGCATATAAAAATGGTTATATTGTGATGAATATAAGCATTCCAAAAATTAATCAGAAGCTTATGGCCATGCTTTTGGATGTTGAGGAACAAATGATGAGGGAATTGACAGAGATTTTGCTTAAAAGAAAGGCTAATCAAGCTTGAATGCCACTTTCATATCTACTCGATATTCAACAATCTTTCCCTTGTCATTCACCTTTACCTTTTGCCCTATGATGTCTGCACCATGGATGTGCTTTAGTGACTTGTTTGCCTTTTTTATTGCTGTTTCAATTGCATCTTCAAAGCTCTTTTCTGAAATCCCCAATAATTCAATTACCTTTACAACTGTCATTTATTTCACCGCTCAGAGAACTCGTGCAATTCTTATAAATATTGGCTTTGAATAAGCACTGGAGATTCTTATGGTAAAATTCACTGGGGAAAAGATAAAGGAAATACTCTTGAATGGTACGGAAGCAGAGGTCAAAGAGTTGACAAAAGGAGACCAAAACACCATCGAAATCCTGTTCGGGCTTCTTGAGGGTTCGGACTGGCAGATCACCGAACGTTCTGCCAATGCATTGCAGATGATCTCAAAGAACAATGATCTTTCTAAGCAGATAAATAAATTGGCCAAGAGAATAGATAAATCGAATACGGTCTTTGAAGATAGGAAGGTCGCCCTGTATGTAATCTCTCTTAGGCTAAGTCCTCTGATAAGCATGCCTCATCTTGTGCCACAACTCATCAAGCTTGTTGAGGATAGTGGAGAGAACGAAGATATAAAATCAGCAGCGTGCCAGGCTCTTGGTAACCTTGGCGATGAAAAAGCGATAGATTCGATAATAAAATACCTGTGTACGCCAGGAATACAGTACAACTCGACAAGGAATTCGATTTCTTATTCATTATCCAAGCTGGTTTCAAAAAGCAAGGATTTTGGTAAATGGGTGGATCAGCTTCTTGATATTGCACTTAAAAATCCCGAGAATAATTCTAGGATGAATGCAAAGGATGTTTTCATAAGGATACAATCCATTCTCATAGGGAACAATGATGGCCAAAAGTTGAATATATTAAGGGAAAAGAAAGTTATCGATTGAACTGAATGTACAAAAAGGAAGTTGGATCAAAAATGGCTGACAAACAAATAGTTGACTCTGAGATCTCTTTTGAAACCCTGAACTGGTGCTGTGAAGGCAATAGGGGCAAGTTCCTAGATGAATACAAACGACCTTACTGGGCAGTAATGACTGGATTTACAAATATGATCTGGTTGGACAAGAAGGGACAGTTTAGTGAAAACTCTCCTATGCAAGGGGCTACCTGCAGAATAAAAGTAAAAAATCCTTTTCGCATAAGATTGCCTGAAAGGTTCTGGGCGCTTTTTTATCCTGAATCTTCTGAAGAGGAGTATCTTGATTCCAAGACGCGCATAGTTGAATGTATTCCCAAGAAGGTTATTGAAAAGAATGAAAAGGAAGGAATCATTGAAATCAAGGTCAACCAGTCCATTCCTATAAATGAGCTTGGAGATTATATCAAAGAAAACTTTGACACGGAAACCCTGAATTATAAGGAAACTGCTGACGGTGATCCAATTATTCAAGAATTCAAGGATCCCAACAATAAATACGCAGATAAGTACACCTATCGAGCATCTAAGAAGAACGATCTTTTATCCATTGAACAGAATCATCAGGGGGATGTTGTTTTTAGGATTATTTGTCAAAAATCAAAAGAAGGCTATGATATCTTTTTATACGATTTTTCAGGTTTCCATGAATCCTTCTTTTATGCGGGAAACAAAAGATTGAATGAAAATGAACTGGAAATTGTCAAAAAATACTGCGATTTAAATAAAATCAAGATTTAATTCGCCCCTATTGCAAATCTTTATATTCCTTGTCTGTTTTTACTTCTTATGGCGAAGATCGACTGGTATGATGAATTTGTGGATTTGAAATACAAGCCGTCTAAAGACGAGATAATCTGTTTGTTTTATTTTGAGCCAGATAAGGGAATGGGCCTCAAGGAAGTTGCAGGAAGAATCGCATCTGAGAGTTCAACAGGAACATGGACAACTCTCCAGAGATTGCCCCCAAGAATGAAATCTTTAGAGGCAACTGCATTCGAGATCAATGGGAATTACCTCAAGGTATCCTATCCGTTAGACCTTTGGGAAGAAGGAAACGCCTGCCAGCTTCTCAGCGGAATCGCAGGCAATATCTTCGGAATGAAGGCTGTGAAGAATCTTAGATTAATAGATGCGACTTTGCCAAAAGAATATATAAAATATTTTAAAGGACCTAAATTTGGGATAGATGGCCTTAGGAAAATGATGAAAGTCTATAAGCGGCCTTTGACAGGCGCAGTGCCAAAGCCAAAGATTGGTTTCAGTGCAAAAGAACACGCAGAAATTGGTTATGAAACCTGGATGGGAGGATTCGATTTCGTAAAGGATGATGAGAATTTAACTTCGCAGAAATTCAATAGGTTCGAGGATCGCGTTAATCTCATGACAAAAATGAGGGAAAAGGCTGAAAAAGAAACAGGAGAAGTGAAATCCGCGTTCATAAACATAACTAGTGAGACAGAAGTAATGAAAAAGCGGGCAAAACTGCTTGCAGACAATGGCTGGAATTATTGCATGATTGATGTTGTAATTGCAGGATATGCTGGCGTCCAAACAATGCGGGATTATTGTTCAGATCTTGGTTTGGCTATTCATGCACATCGTGCAATGCATGCTGCATTTGACAGGAATCCAAAACATGGATTGACAATGCAGTTCTTGGCAAAGATGATGCGATTGATCGGAGTAAGCCAAATTCATTCAGGAACAGAAGTTGGCAAATTAACTGCTGCAAAAGGCGAGGTTGAAGCACTTGCAGATCTTTTGCGTGATGCAAAGACAAAGCCTGTCCAGAATATGCTATTAGAACAGGATTGGGGCCACATAAAATCAGCCTTTCCAGTTTCATCTGGCGGGTTGCATCCAGGGTTGGTACCAGATGTCATGAAAATTTATGGAAATGAGTTTGTGTTGCTTGTAAGTGGGGGAATCCATGGCCATCCAAAAGGGACACGTGCAGGTGCAAAGGCAACTATGCAGGCTATTGAAGCAACAATGGAAAGCAAAAGCTTAAAAGAAAAGGCCAATAAGTGTGTAGAACTAAGAGAAGCCTTGGAGAAATGGGGCTATCTCAAGCCGAAATGAAGGTATCTCTATGGTCGAACAGATTAAAACTTCAGGTTTATTCAATCTGGATATGAGGATTTTTCTTACTACAGTCCTCTTATTCACATTTATAACTGTAATAATTGGTGCAATAATCTATTTCACTGGATTTGGTTCAGGAAGTATCACTGTGT
The DNA here is from genome assembly GCA_043827025.1 of Microcaldota archaeon. Taxonomy (GTDB): domain Archaea; phylum Micrarchaeota; class Micrarchaeia; order Anstonellales; family Bilamarchaeaceae; genus DATDTS01. The sequence continues at coordinate 88,430 of JBDRPL010000005.1, read as the reverse complement.
GGATAGGCCTTTCGCTATTCATGGTTTTTATTCAATGGTACCTTGGGCCAATAATAATCAAATGGTCTACCAAGGCAAAGGATCTTCCAAGAGAACAAGCTCCTGGGATTTATGAAATAGTTGAGCGGTTGATTGTGGTTGCCAAAATACCAATGCCAAAGCTTTACATTGTTGATAGTCCGAATGCAAATGCATTTGCTTTTGGGAGGACTCAAAAGAGCGCTGGTATTGCAATCTATAGTGGGTTGATGAATGTCTTGAACAAAGAGGAAATCGAAGGTGTTCTAGCCCATGAAATTGCACACATAAAGCATCGCGATGTTATAATAATGACTCTTGCAAGCGTCATTCCTGTAATGATATATTATGGGGTTCTTATTTTTGGAGGAAGGGATAACAGAAGCGGAGGATTTTTGGTAGTATGGCTTGGAGCATTAGCATCTCAATTTATAGGCCAATTGCTCGTGCTTTGGCTTTCAAGAAGCAGGGAATATTGTGCAGATGAATTTGCTGCTAAGGCAACTGGAAAACCAGATTATCTGATAAATGCCCTTGCGAAGATAAGCTACACCTCTGCAACAAAACCTTCTGATTCAGGAGGCATGATAAAGGCATTCTATTTTGCTAATCCCTCTAAAAACGAGGCTAATTTTTCAGGAGAAATCGTTCAGTTGATAAAGACAGGCCATCCTGAAAAGATAGCGCAGGCAATAGAGAATGAGAAAAAACATGGAGGATTTGAAATAATAAGCACCCATCCTTTAACTTACAAGAGGCTTGGAGCATTGCTTAAGGTGAAGAAAGAGATGGGCGCATAATTTTAGTTTTCAAATTGAATTTACAATATCTCTCCTTCTTTTCTCAGGCATCTTATTCAATATTCTTTTCCTCTTAGGATCATAATGCCCTAAACCAATAATATGTGATCCGTATCTGACAATGACGAACTTGCTTTTTGTTCCAAGCTCTTTAATCATGTCCTTTCCAGAAGCAAATTCTTTAGCATCTTTCTCCTCTACTTTGATAACATTTTTCCTTGCCAAATGGCCGAAGTTTTGAATCATTGAATTTGTAGGATTGAAGCCAAAATCGCATGCAGCATAGCCTAAATCTCCATGAAGATGACTCTTCATCAAATCTGTATTGCCTATTCTAATGCCTTTTGCATAAAAGATCTCCACCCCTTCAGGCAACTTTATCTCGAAGTGCTTCTCAAGGTATTTTTCGAAATTCCTTTCCTTATGCCCTATGCCCATATTGCCACCATCACTCGCTCTTCTTTATCTTTGCTATGAAAAATCCCTCGCTGTTTATGTGCTGAGGGTATATCCTGTAAACTTTTTTGAATTCGTTTCCATATTCACTCAAACCTGATTCATGTGGAATATCTAGTTCAATTGATTCCAATTTTGCTGTTGAAACATTATCCAGAAGATTAGCAACAACTGCCTCATTCTCCTCTTTTGCGTATGTGCATGTAGAATAAACAAGCTCGCCGCCTTTCTTAAGCGCATCATAGGCGCTGAAGAGCATCTTTTTTTGGAGTACTGATATTTTCTGCGAATTCTCCAATTGCCATCTTTCTGGAGCGCTTTCTCCGCTTCCAAGCGCAGTACACGGTGCGTCCAATAAAATCTTATCAAATCTTTCCTTCCAATCCAATTGTGTTCCATCTCTGACTGTGACAATTGAATTCAATATGTTCAATCGATTAATTGTTGAGTAAATCGCAGAAATCTTATCTTTCTTGATGTCATTCGCTACCAAAACGCCTTTATTCTGCATAAGCATTGCCATATGCGAGAACTTGGATCCAGGGGATGCTGCAACATCCAATATGCATTCACCAGGTTTTGGATCGAGAACAGGCGAAACAAGCATCGAGCTCAAGCTCTGGGGGTAGATATAACCCAGGAAATATTCCCATGTCCTTCCAATTGCATAATTGGTTTCTTCGAGTTCAAAGCCTGCAGCGCAATAAGGGCTTTTCTTGCACTTTATCTTTGTTGTTAACTGAAAACGATCTACGTCCATTTTGATGGTGTTTACCCTAAAGAACTCCTTTTGGTTTCTGAATGCTTCCAAGCACTGGTCGGCATTCGTGTAAGTCGAGAGCCAGTCCTTAAATTCTTGAGGTTCCATTACTATCTGTTAAAGTATAAGATTCTTAAAGTTTCATTCCCAATGTATTCCATGGCACTTATTCAAAAACAAGGTGTGGAAGAGGATCTCAAAGATGCAGTTTCACGAATCATACAACACGGAAGGGTTTATTTTGATAATCCAGAGGCAAGATATGGCGGAGCACGTTCTGAGGAGGTTAGATACTTTGGTTCATTGAATTATTTAGCCAAAGAGATTCTTTCCAGGGACGATGCCTGCAGATTCATCGTAAATAAGCTGGCTTCGCAGAAAGAGGGTAGTAAAGGTGATTTGGCAGGGCTCATTGAATCAGGATCCTTAAAAGTTAAATTCGATAGTTGGACGAACACAGTTCTTGTTATTAATGGAAAGGAAGCTGTTGCCCAACTTTATCTTGATAAAGAAGGGGAGCTGCATATGCATACGCCCCAACAATATATGAAACTCACGCTTCTATCGGAAATAAGCAAAGCTTTGAAAGCAAAGGATAAAAACGAGGCTTTGATGCAAACTCTTCAGCGTTCTTGGCAACAACTGGTCAAAGTAATCACTCAGGATGAAAAATCCAAACCCCCTGCATGGGCAAACGATACCTTAAGAGAGGGAAAGGCGTTTGATTTGGCTTTTCAAGGAAACAAGATATATGCTATTTCAATTACAGGCGGCTCAACAGATATAAAGGGAAATCCTTCTCATTTGGTCTTGTTTGCAATCGAATGTAAAGGAGACGAGGCAGTGGCCATAGACCCTGTTTTCAAAAGGATGCCCGGCCTTATTGTTCCATATAGGGTTTTTCAGTGAATTCCATGCAAAAAGAAAAAGCATATGGCCGAGATGTTTACTTGGTAAAATGCAATTGCTGTGGAAAGGAGATGATGCTCTTTTTTGAATCTGATTCGAATGTTGGGAATATGCACGAGGAAGTTCTAAAGGGGAATGCCCAGTGTCTAGGGAATATGGCAATAGGCAGTGCAGAGAAAATGGTTAAAGACATTGAACCTATATTCATTTGCCAGAATTGCCTAAAGGCAGATCCAATGAGCAAGGTTTGCGGCACTGCAAGAAAAGAGATAGAAAGGCTGAAGAAAGAGAAATGATTTTATGCTATCCAAAAAAAGATCAATGACGATGTTCTTTGCGGTCATAGCGTTAGTACTTGCTATTTCTGTACTCGTCACAATATTTGTCAATCTCCTTATTCCCAGAAACCAGGATGTTCTGGCTAATGAAACAGAGATCAATAAGACTATGAATCAGACTGTTGATCTGTGGTCACAGATAGGGAAATCTTCAGTGGAACGGAATTGCCTTCTGAAGGCAAAAGAACTTGCAAGGGAAAAAGGGTATCCTGATTTCGCTGTTTTTGGATGTTCATGCAGTGCAGAAGAAACCAAAGATAAAAAGCAATATAACTGCAAGGTAGATGCATTAGATGGCAAGCACCCCTTTAGTTTAACATGTATAAGGGAGAAAGAAAACTGTACTATCGGGTCCGAAGAAGAAACAGGCGTTTTTAGTTTTACTGAACTTGATGGCATTAGTCATTAGGGCTCATCTAAAATGGAAAAATTTCAACTCAAAGGATGCATAACCCAAACAGGCTCTGCACCATCTACTGAGTGGCCTACGAATCTTGCATTTCCTTTTGAAACCCAGCTGTCAAGTATTGTCTTAATTGCTGCGGAATCTGGATTTATTCCAATTCTTTGGGTAATATCAACAATCCCTTTCATTTCATCAGAGGTAAGTGTTTTTCCTTTCATTCCTGCGAACATGCTGAAGAGAACAACAGTTGCGAGTCCTTCTATTTCTTCATTTGTTTTTCCAAGCATTCTTGCAAGTATTGGATTTGTTATCTCATATGCTTCTTCTCCTGTCGAGATGCTCATATGAACGTCATTGTTAGTGCCTGTTGCCTGTTCGACTGCTGTTTTTCTGACTTCTTCTGCAAGTGCCCTACAAACACCTTTTCCTCTTTGATTCTCTAGTATAAAAGCGGCTGTGAGGTCAAGACCTGCAACAACCATATCGACTGTGCTTGAGATTATGCCGTCTGTGATTGATAAAACTGGTAAAGCACCTTCAACAATCGAGAAAGTTCCTACAGCACTGCCTTCTTTAAGCGCAAGCAAGACTGTTCTTTCCCCAGCTTCTACGGCCTCATGCCATTCCCTGTGTTCTGACTTTCCGAAAGGCAAATCTGTTTCGAGACAGACGATTTTGCCTGCAGTAGCAGTCAATTTTTTAAATGCCCCAAACAATCTTTGTGCTTCCTTAGGAGAAGTGTCCTTGCTTATTCTAGCAATGCCAACCTGGTTCTGAACCTTTGGTTTAGTGGTTGTCTTCATGAACAAAGTTATGTTTCGTAATGCTTTTAAACCTATATTTACATCTTCAAACACAATACTTCCAGTGAATATGACTGCAAGGCAAAGATTAAATAGGTCATGTGAGATGACATTGCATGATCCGTAAATTCACAACCTCAAAAAACCGCTTGTTGATTGGGATACTGTCAATTCTGTTCTTTTTGGCTGCTTTGTTTTTATTTAAGATGTCCATCTGCAGGGGCTCTCTGATGCTTTTGATAACTTCATTCTTAGTCACATTGTTCTTTATGTGGAAGATGGATTATGTATTCTATGACACTAAATTTGCTGTAATTCGGCCATCGATTTCCTACAATGAATTTGCATATTATCAAATATATGATGTCTTTGCCATTTATTCGCAATCCGAACGAACAGAAGGCAACATTACTCTGAAGCCAGGCTATGCACTATTCATCCGTACGCTTCCTGACTATGCAGTTTATCGTATACAGCTTGAAACTAATCAAAAAGGACTTTGCCAGGAGATGCTCAATGAATTTAAGACAAGGCTTGGAGCTGAAAAAGTAAAGGACATACGAACAACTGTCGAAGAGCCCAATACAGCTGTTTCAGATCAAAAGGCTTCTGTGAAAAAAAGCAAGAAAGTGAAGGACAAGGAGAAAAAACTCCAGAAACAAGGTGGATGAATGGATTACATGGAAGCAAGGTTGCCGAAAAAAGGCTTGAAAACTGCACATATAAGCGGGCACAAGATGGTAAAAAATTATCGTGAGGCTACATTTTATGTCATGGATAAAGTTCATATCGAGCTTTATAGGTTCGAAAGGCAGGATCTTGCAATTCCTGAACTTGGAAAGATTAAACTACTTCAGAAAACAATTTATCCGGTATTTGAATCAGGAGTTTCAGGCGCTTATTTGTTCATAGTGTATTCGCAAGACCCAGGTTCAAAATCAAAAGCAAAGGAAATATTGAGTTCGCTTGCAGGAGAGGAATAATGAACTGGAAAATGCTTGGTATTGCAATTTTGATTCCTTTGCTGGTGGGCTTTGTAGGTTCTTATTTCACGATTTCTTCAGTTAATACTTGGTATTCAACTTTGGAAAAACCATCGTTTAATCCTCCTTCCTGGCTTTTTGGGCCTGTTTGGACGCTTCTATATATATTGATGGGGGTTGCATTCTATCTGGTTTGGATTGCAAAGAAAAATAAGACTGCTATTTCATTGTATTCCGTTCAACTTGGGCTTAATCTGCTATGGTCTGTCCTGTTCTTTGGTTTGAGGTCTCCGATTTATGGGCTCATCTGCATTATCGCGCTGTGGCTTTCTATTGTGGCAACAATGTTGGCATTTTACAGGGTTTCCAAAACAGCAACCTATCTTATGATCCCTTATCTGCTGTGGGTAAGCTTTGCCTCAGTGCTTAATTATTGGATATTCGCGCTTAACGGTCTATAAACAACACATCATCCCATGGATGCCTGTAGAGTGTCTGTTTCAGCCTCTTTTGGTCAAATACATGGCCCATTAACCCTATTGATCTTGCCAAGATGAACAAACCGTTCAGGTAGCCTATATCAACAATTGAATTAAGTTCTTCCTTTGAAAATGCCTCGCAACCATCCATCAAATCCACGAATAAAATGCCTATACAGCCATCCACATTTAAAATAAGGTTGTCTGCCTTTTTCAGCGTCTCTTTTTCAACTGACAAAGCATAGTCAAGGTATTTTGTCTGGGGGAAGTTTTTCTTTGCATACGCCTTTAGTATTTCGACCCTCTTGTCAGGGTTTTTTGCAGATTTTATCCTATGGCCAATTCCAGGGATATTAATGCCCTTTTTCTTCATTTCACTGACAAATTCATCAGGAGCCATTCCAGAATCAGCTGCATGCTTGAAATATCTTGCAGCATCATCAATTGCACCTCCGAATCTTGGGCCGATTGTCAATAAGCCAGAGCATAATGAGGATATCAGGTCCTTCCCTGCCCTTGCAGTAATTATTGTATTGTGGGCACCTGATACACATGGCCCGTGATCTGCTGCAATTATCATCACAGTTTCAATGAATTTCGTGGCATATTTTGGCAATCTTTTCTTAAACCACAATAAGGAAATTATTTCGCCAACAGAATAGTCATCCTCAATCATTTTGCTCATTGGAATGCCTGCATAATAGGGCTCATCCCCCCTATCGTCTGAAATTGAGCAGATGAAATTGGTTTGTTTACGTATCACTCCTTTTTTCAGTGCTTCTAAATAGTCCATAGGTAATTTTGGAACCTCGGGCTCTTCAATTTCCTTTATTTTGCCATCTTTCTTCAACCTGTCAAACGTTTCCTTTATCCTTTGGTCAAAATCCTCGTATGAATTTGGCACGATGACTCCAGCTTCTTTCAATGCCTTGTTCTTGGCAGCTGCTGAATTTTCTTGTTTACCGCTTTTTGCGCCTGCGTGGCCGAACTGCACTTCCCCTGGGAAAACATTTGCACAGGTTCCTGCAACCCACATGACAATTGGTTTGGTTATTTTTTTCGCTTTCACTGCATTGGCGATCTCATATTCCTCATTTCCTCCAAGTTCTCCAAGAGCAACAATCATTTTGATTGCAGGATTATTTTCATACCTTAGGATATGGTCTATTAATTTGGAGCCTGGGCATGCATCTCCGCCAATTGCAATTCCTTCATAAATTCCATCAGTAGTTCTTGCAATGACATTGAACATCTCATTGGAAAGACCTCCTGATTTTGAAACAAAGCCAACTGAGCCGGGTCTGTAAGCCTTGCATTTGATTATGTTGTCAATGGTGCCTGCAGTATTCCCTATCCTGAATTTGCCTGCTGCCAATCCTCCAACTGTTGCAGGCCCGATTATCCATTTCTTCTTTTTGTTTGCTATTGCAATCAATTCCTTTGTCAGTCTTTCAGGAATCCCCTCGGCTATGATGGCAACGGTCTTTATGGAAGTATTGTTAAGCGCTTCCAATGATGATGCGTAGGCGCTCCTGAACGAAGCAAAATTAACCATCACATCTGCATTTGGATGAGCTTTTGTTGCAGCATCAATGCTTGAATATATGGGAAGCATGATTTCAGTTGCACCAAAAAATGCTTTGTGAAAACCTGATCCTCCTGGATTGATAAGCCCTGCAATGCTAGGGGTTTTTCTTCTGCAGATGTAATCAAAATCAAGCATTCTCTGCACAGGGTTTGCCTTAAAATTGTATATGAATGCCTGTGTTTTGTTTGTGAATAAATCGGTCATAGTATCACTTCAAAGCTAACGCGACAATCTTTGTCATGTGGGTTTCTGGGCCATAAACCTCCATAGGTACTCCTAATTCCCCTCCTAGTTTTCTCATAAGTTCCAGGCCAACCTCATAATTTGGTCCGCCCCTTCTGATGTATATCTTGACATTATTTTTCTTTAGTTTTTCCTTATATTCCTTCAATGCTCGGATGATGCCTTTGAATGTTTTTGCAACATCTGTGAAATTTGCAACTCCGCCTCCTATCAGCAGAACCTTGCCGTCTTTTCTTGATTCCCTTGTCATCAGGTCCAAAACAGTCTTGGCATACTGATAGGTTTCTTCTTCATTGGGGTCCCCGGAATATTCCCCATATATGGCAAGCTCATTGCCGCATCCAAGATCTACAATTGTGTCTGCATAGATAACTGATGCGCCTCCTCCTGCGACCATGGGCCATATCTTGCCCTTTGGATTCAAAATTGTAAGTTTCAGGGAAGCCCCTGTCTTGGAATCCAGGTCTTTTATGAACTCTTCCTCTTTCGTCAGTTTCTTGCCAAAGGACTGGGGAAATGCCAAATTGCCCCATCTCTTATAATCCTTATATTCTGCACAATCATCCACCTCTCCAACAAATCCCAATGGAATTGCCTTTCCATCCACAAAACAAAACGGGTTTAGCTCCAAGTATGAAAAATCATATTCTGCAAAGAACTGGTAAAGTTTTTCTATGAATTTCGTTGTTGCATCTTTTTCATTTCCAAATGAAGAAAGGCATTTTGCCAATTCTTCTTTGGGAAAGGGGCCGGCAATAGGAACATCTATGTGTTTGACTGTTTCCCAGTTCTCTTCAATGTCAACCCCTCCTTTTTCAGAGATGTATATCTTGTCAGCATCCCTTCCGCTCATGATGGAAACGAAATATTCATTTTGATGAGGGACAAATGGCTGGATTATGAAGTGTGTCAGAACTCCTGAAATGTTCCCGATTTTCATTTCTTTATTGAGGTGCTCTTTTATGAAGCCTTTGGCAGCAGAAAAATCCGCATTTAGGAGAATGAGGTTGTGCTTGCCTTTTTTCCCCATCAACACATCTGGCTTCACCACCAGTTTTTTTGAATTCAGCCAGGGGTGAGTTTTGCCCAATCCTTCAATATCCGTAGAAGAATCAACTAGGATCGATTCGCTAGGAATTCCAAAGTATTCGCCAAAAAGCCTTCGCCCATCGTATTCGCGGATTTTTCTTCTTGCCATGTGATTGTCCCTCGTTATTCATTGTTTCCCATTCAAAGATTTTCAATTATTTTCGCGCCAAATTCAGAACATTTGACTTCAGTTGCGCCTTCCATCTGCCTTGCAAAATCGTAGGTCACGATCTTTTGGTTGATTGTCTTTTCAAATGCTGATTCAATCATTTTGGCAGCCTCTTCCCATCCCATATAATCAAGCATCATGACTGCTGAAAGAAGCAAAGAGCCTGGATTCACCTTGTCCTGCCCTGCATGCTTTGGTGCAGTGCCATGTGTTGCTTCAAACAATGCATGTCCGGTCTTATAATTGATGTTTGCGCCAGGAGCAATTCCCAAACCGCCAACCTGTGCAGCACATGCATCGCTTATGTAATCCCCATTCAGATTGGTTGTGGCAATTACCTCATATTCATCAGGCCTTAATAAAACCTGCTGGAACATTGAGTCTGCAATTCTGTCATTTATCATTATTTTTCCCTCAGGGATTTTTCCTCCGTGGTTATCCGTGACTTCCTGTTCTGTTATGACCTTATCAGGAAACTTTTCCTTTGCAACCGCATAACCCCATTCCCTGAATGCGCCTTCTGTAAATTTCATTATGTTTCCCTTGTGCATCAAAGTCACTCTAGTTTTCCTATATTTTATTGCATAATCAATAGCAGCTTCCACCAATCTTTTGGTTCCAGTTATTGAAATCGGTTTTATTCCGATGCCTGAATCTGGCCTTATCTTCTTGCCCATGTTGGACATCAGGTCAATCACTTTTTTTACTTCATCGCTGCCTTCCTTGAATTCGATTCCCGCATATACATCTTCTGTATTTTCCCTGAAAATCACCACATTCAATTTCTCAGGATTTTTCATTGGATTTGGAACCCCCTCGAACCATTTGACAGGTCTGACACAACAATATAGGTCTAACACTTGGCGCATAGTTACATTCAATGATCTGTGGCCCCCACCAACTGGAGTAGTTAAAGGACCCTTTATTGCAACTAGGTATTCTCTTATCATATCTACTGTGTTTTGGGGAAGATATTCGCCGGTTTCTTTATATGCCTTATCTCCGGCAGGAGCTTCAAGCCAAAATATTGCTTTGTTCGGCACCCTGTTAGTGTTTCCATATGCCTTTGCAACTGCTGCATCAATGATTCTTTGGACTACTGGCCAGATGTCTTCTCCAACTCCGTCCCCTTTGATGTATGGGATATAAGGTATGTTGGGTACCACTAGTTTTCCATTCTCCATCTTTATTTTTTCTCCACTTATCACCATATTTTTCACCTAGTATTATCCATGTCTTTGTTTTACATAATTAATTGAACCGCCAGCAACAAGTGTTGCAACGTCTCTTTTAGATAAATTATATTTTGCCTCAAACTCGAATGATTTTGTTGTGTTTTTTACTTTTATGTTCTTTCCATTCTTTAATGATTCCTTAATATCCATAAGTTCCAATTTGTCTCCCTGTTCAATCTTGTCATAATCTGACGGATCGGCAAATTCCAAAGGCAGTATTCCCCAATTAACTAAATTTGCAAGATGTATCCTTGCATAGGATTTCACTATCTTTGCCTTTATTCCTAAGTATAAAGGAGCAATTGCAGCATGTTCCCTTGAAGATCCCTGGCCATAGTTTTCGCCGCCGATAATCATTCCTCCTTGTTTTTCCTTTGCTCTTTTTACGAAGTCCTTGTCAACGGAATTGTAAACGAATTCAGAAATTGCCGGGATGTTAGAGCGCAATGGCAATATCTGTGCGCCCGCAGGCATTATATGGTCTGTTGTAATATTGTCCCCGACCTTCAACAAAACCTCTTTTGAAATATTGTCCTCCAAGGGTTTCATCTCAGGCAATGGTTTTATGTTCGGGCCTTTTACTATTTTAACTGAAGATCCGTCCTTTGTAGGCAGGATTATCATAGAATCATCAACAATTCCTGCTGAAGGCTCTATTTCAGGGCATACACCTAATTTCCGTGGGTCTGCAATTTCTCCATATATTGCACATGCTGCTGCAACTTCCGGAGAACATAGATATGCCTTTGCATCTTTTGTCCCGCATCTTCCTTCGAAATTCCTGTTGAATGTCCTTATTGTGACACTCTCAGATGGTGGTGCTTGTCCCATGCCTATGCAGGGGCCACAGGCTGATTCCAATATTCTTGCACCTGCTTTGATAAGGTCTGCCAATGCGCCATTTCTTGCAATTTCCTGATAGACCTGTCTCGAACCTGGTAAAACACAAAGGCTTACCTCAGGATGAACTGTCTTTCCTTTCATTGCCTTTGCAAAAATCATCAAATCCTTGTAGGATGAATTAGTACATGATCCCACAATAACCTGCCTTATTCTTGTTCCCTCTACCTTTTTCACAGGCACAACCTCTCCTGGTGAATGTGGTTTGGCAATCAAGGGCTCTATTGAAGACAAATCGATTTCAATTATTTCATCATATTGTTCTGAATCCGCCTTCAATTCTATCCACTGATTTTCTCTTTTTTGGGATTTCAGGAACTCTTTTGTGATTTCATCAGAAGGGAAAATTGAGCTTGTTGCCCCTGTTTCTGTTCCCATGTTTGTGATTGTAGCTCGTTCTGCAACAGACAATGTTTTTGTTCCCGGGCCAAAATACTCGTAAACCTTGCCCTTTCCTCCTTTTACAGTGACTCTTTTCAATAACTCCAGAACCACATCCTTTGCAGATGTCCATGGACCTAATTTTCCAGTTAGTTTTACGCCAACTACTTTAGGCATATTCAAATAAAAGGTATCTCCACCCATTGCAAGTGCAACATCTAATCCTCCTGCACCTATAGATAATGAACCAATACCTCCTGCAGTAGGCGTATGGGAATCACTTCCAATCAATGTTCTTCCAGGCCTTGCGAATCTCTCTAAATGGACTTGATGGCATATGCCATTCCCAGGCCTTGAAAATAGAATGCCATATTTTGCAGCAATTGACTGTAAGTATAAATGATCATCCGGATTCTTGAAATCGGTTTGAAGCATATTATGGTCAACGTAACTCACTGACAATTCGGTTTTCGCTCTTGGAATATTCAATGCCTCAAATTCCAGGTATGCCATTGTTCCCGTCGCATCCTGGGTTAGAGTCTGGTCTATCTTGATTCCGATTTCCTTCCCAGCAACCATTTCTCCTTCGACTAAGTGCTCCTTTATTATCTTTTGAGTAATGTTCATTTTGCCACCCTAAATTAGATGATTAGGATTGAAAAAGAGGGTTTAAAAAGGATGTGAAAAATTGAACGGCAGGTGACGAAGGAATCTTTTGGAAGTAGGTTTGTCAAAACTGAATCAAATCTACAATATTCCTTCTTGCAGGTCCACACAATTGCTTTACTTCCAATTCCTTTGCTTGCAACCACATTCTCTTAAGGGCGGGAACAGGCTCTAGATCCTGAAAGGCAATTTGCACGTCATGCATAAAATGTTGTCGAAGCGTTTCTGGAGTCAATTGCGCAAATATTCCGTAGCTTTTAGCTAAAGCAAAGTTAAGCGTCTGATCGTAAAGTTGTTTAAGCTCTTTGGTAAGATATATCTGTGCTTCTGAAGACAATTTCTCTCTTTGAAGAATCCGGCAAATATCAAAAAAAGTAGCACCATCTCTTAGTTGTCGTAGATAGTTATTTCGTTGCAGTTTGAAACCTGTTTTACCCTCAAATCTCCTTAGGCCTTCTAAAGCAACCTCATTACTGAGTGAAAATGATATCACCCCGCGCATGAATACTAATGCTCTTGAAGTATGTGGATAAATATTTCTAGCAGTTAATTGTTTTTTATGGGACATTATGATCAGTTATAATATGTAGATAATATAGTTTATATGTTTTTCTATGGTTAACTCAAGGATCAACGCCTCTGAAGAATTGGTCTAGAAGAACGAGGCGAAGTAATGTTGATTCCGCAAGTCCTGTGGAATTCACAACTGGTTTTGATTCTCTCATTTTCATATGCTCCTCGTAACTTCCTTAGCATAACTGATAGGTTTTGCCTTAGCTGGGTTGCATCATGTTCGTAAACATTCCCGCAACTGGATCCGCGTGCTCCAAGGCCACAACAACCTACCACTGCTTCGCCGTTATGCCGAATTCCGAATTGTGGATCAGTTTTGAACCAAATGTCACAGCGTCCGGTGTAAACATTGCCAATAACGTTCACACCATCTCCGATAGCGTTTATCGGACGAATCTCTTTTCCAAGACTGTGGCCGCATCGCGACTCGAGTCTTTTGATTAACTGAAAAACTGCATCTTGTTCAGATTCCTCCCTATATCGTGCATTCAAATAATGCCTGACATTTGCAGCTTTGAGTAAACCAATAGTATCAGCTAGAGAATCAATATATGCAGAACTATCTTTTACTGCATATGGATTCATAGGATTAATACTCAGAAAGACAACTACGTCCTGGGCGTAGGGACCAAATTCAGCCAATCCTTCAAGGAAGGTTTTGCCAAAATGACGATTTGGAGGCAATAAACCTGAAATATTGAAACCTAGAAAAATTCCATAATCCTTGACCATTGAAATCGCGCACTCAGCAAGTTCTCTTGGATAAGGATATGCTAAAACCTCTGCACTCCCAATATAAACAGTCTTTGACCCATCGAAAGAAACCTGTGGGCTTTGCAGAAGGTCATGAACCATCTGAATATCCATGACTGGATTATTAGGTTTAGAGGCATTTCCACAAAAGGGGCAGCCTACCATACACCTCTCAGTAACATGAATCTCCAGGATGCTGATTGTGTCTTTATTTTCCATGATATCTGGATGGACCAGTCTTTTTCCAGAAAGCATATTCCTAAGCTCACGCTCTGCTTTTTGGGCCGGCATGACAACATCAAACAAAAAATCTATTTGGTCGTTGGAAAGGCTCCAACCTTTCCACGGAAGATTACGAACAGAATGTAATGCAGAAACAAGTTTTTCAGCCAAATTCCTCGCTTGATTTACTGTTTGCTCGTAGGTTATTCCAGCTTCTTCAAACCTGCCCAAAGTGATTCTGGCTAGCCTTAATGTCTCTGAAAACGGAGTTTCTTTTAGGGCATCAGTACTATTTTGAATAGATGAAATGGAATCAAGTCCTCTATGTGCGCTCTCAACTGTACTGCTAGGTGGCGAGGTGAATTTCAAAAGATAGTTGTATATTTCTGTGAATTCAGCTAAAGGCATAGTTATATGATATTAGGAAATGAATAAAAGTGTTACTAATTGAGGTATATTGTAAATATCAAAGTAAGCTCTAGGTCGCATGTTAAACAAGTATAACCTTTAAAAACTATTTGTTTAACATGTTATACAGGTGTTTAGATGGCAGACATATTCGCAGTTCGAAAAGTTGATGAGAAGACAAAGGAATTCATTTATGAATACGCACATTTGCACGACCTGAATACTGGTGAAGCTTTGGATGAAATCGCTAGGTTGGCCAAGGAGCATTTGAAGGAAAAGGATCAGCAGAAATCGAAGAAGAAGTACAAAAGCTTCTTTGATACTTATGATAGGATTGCATTCAGATCTGGCGAGAAAGATTTGAGTAAAAATATAGACAAAATCCTTTATGGGAAACGTGATTAGATGATCCTTGACAGCTCTTTTTTAATTTCGTTTTACGATAAGGATGATTCCAATCACGAGAAGGCAATTTCCATGATGAAGAATTACGTCGATAGGAAGTTCCTGCTTTCAGAATACGTAATCGGGGAAACAGCAACGGTTTTGTTGTATAAAAATGGATTGGAAGCTTCAAAAGCATTCCTTGAAACTGTGCAACAAGCTGAAAATTTTAGAATCATATTTGTCTCAGAGGATGATTTTGGTAAAATCATAGATATCTACAAGAAACAGAAGCATCAGCTGAGCTTTATTGACGCGTCATTAGTTTATCTGGCAAGAACGACAGGCTCAGAATTGATTAGCTTTGATGAGGATCTATTGAAAGAGGTAAAGAGATGAAACAAAATGACAGATAAATTATAATCAATTATAATTATAAACCTTTCGTATAATATATTATAATTGGTGATTGTGTGGACATCTTTAAATCTAAAATAAGGCCTCTTGGTTCTTCGGCGTGTGTACTTATACCAAAGGAACGGCTAGAGCAGGAAAACCTGAAAATCGGCGACGAAATCGATGTTGTATTGCTTAAGCATAGAGATATGGCGGAAATTGATCTTGGATTTGGAATGGCAAAACATTTCACAAAACCTTTCGAGAGAGATAAGAAAACAAGGGAATTCTGATGATTTTATTAGATACGTCTGCATGGATAGAGTATCTTACGTCTACGGAAACAGGTAATAAAATCAGGAAGTTGCTTTATCAGAATGTCGGCGTTTATACCTGTCCGATTACGCTTGCAGAGATTTCGGCCTGGTGCCATAAGAACAATGAATCTCCTGAGAAATACCTTGAAACTATTAGATCCCTTTCAGTAATGCTTGAATTGGACGAGGACGTATTCGTAGCCAGCGGAAGGATATATGCTGACGAACGAAGAAAAAATGGAAAAATAAGCCTTATTGATTGCATAATTTACACATCTGCAAGGTGTCATGGTTTAATCCTTTGGACAAAGGATCGTGATTTCAAGGGTTTGGTTGATGTTGAACTTATCTAAGACATACTTAGAAAAACTAATAACATTTAGGAAAGAAAGGAATAAATAGATGGGATGAGGAAAGGAAATGGGATGAAAATGAAGAAACTTGAGAATGAAGTAGGACAAAAAGAAGACCTTATTTCTGAATATTTTTATTTAAAAGAAAAATGTGGATATCATTTCTCCAATATGAGAAAATATTATACAAGTACTGAAATTTTTGAATCAATAGATCCACTTCTAAAAGGCAAAATGCCAAAGGTTAAACTTGCACCTTTAGATTTTGAATGCGACTCATTTATTACTAGTGCAAAAAGACTTGTAAACTGTACATGTCGTATAATTCTTCAGCAGAACGGAGCTACAACTAAAACATTACAAACTTTTGAACTGACTTCATTCTTTAATTCTTTGAATACGCAAGTTTCTACAAAAATAAGGAATTTATGTGGGAATTGTGGAAAAGAGTACATGGATTTAATTAAAGAAGATTATCTAATCATTAAAAGAGATCACGAATTGTGTGAATGGCTACTGAAAGAATATTCTCTTTGGATAAAAGAGGTAAATAATTTACGTACTAGGTACGAACATAAGACTTCTAAAAGAAATGATCAGGTATATGTCCGATGGGATACAAATGACTATGAACTCCTTGGATTTTCAGTTGATTCAAAACTTGTGTCTATTATTCGAGGATTTGAGTTTGAACTTTTTGATAACCTTTGTCCAACTTTTGAAAAACACCACCTCAGTAAACCCCCATAAAATAAACACCGTAGCAGTACGCCAGTTATGCCAAAATTCCTTCAAAACACTTCTTTTCAACCCTTTCATCCGTTTAACCAGGATTACCTTTTCCAGTTTTGCCACTTCATACTGTGTTAGTAAACCGATCTACAAAATTGTGCTGTGTGCAATAAAGTCTGGTTTACACTAACAGTACTTGATAATGAAAGTAGTTTACTGTTAGAATGACGCGATCTTTTCTGCATTAATTGTTCTGGAAATGCGATGAAATACTGTGTCAATCAGTGTAATATTCTTTAGTATTTCCGTATCAATTAGGTAGGCTTTTGCATTGCTAAAACTTAGAACAATACCATTACCAACGTGAAACCGATTGGGGACATAGGTAAATTATCTCTTTCCAATAAACTTCTAGAAATTCCAATATATTGTTATTTTGCTAGGATTTGGGCCCATATCGCAACATTCTGTTCATCAAAACCTGGATTCAATAGCTCATGCTCAAGAACAATATCACAACCAAACTGTTTTCTTGCTGCCAATAATTCAATATATGCACCAAGAACACAACCTATCATCAAAACAGGTTCTTCTTTGACTTCAGGCTTTTCTAAAAACAATTTGTGCATTGTTTCATAGATCCTTTTATGATGGGGATTATCTAAGCGCCTAGAATAAAATATTTCCCACATTTCAAAAGGCACTGTTTGAGCTTCATAACCAAACAAATGTATTTTTCTAAGCCCTAACTCAGCTAAACTAGAAAGTACTTGTTCCCAGTTACTAGGAATTGGAATTGGCGCATCTGGTTCTCCAGTTATTAGGATAAAAGGAGAATGGTCAGTATATATTTCAAAATCACTAAAATAGAAAGGGATCTGATCAGGAAAATAATTTTGTATTATCATTATTTTGGCACGCTACTTGTAAACACTTCATCACTTTTAGCCTTTCCAGGCTCTGGAACAGTGTGAATTTCAAAATACCCTTTGTTTTCAGAACGTTCAAAAGCAGTTCTTAATTTCTTGGCAACATCTACACCAAGTAAAGGCAGTTCTTGCAATATAATAATATTTTTCTCAGGTCTTGAAAGAAGCTTTTGCATATCTGCAGCTTATTGTATGTTTAATATATTAAATGTTACGTTTTTTTACGTATGTAATAACGTTTAATTCAATGCTACTAAAATAATATTAGAAATTCTAACATTCTCTTTCAAAGACAAGAAAATAAGTCATTTGGCCTTATCCTGCGATTCCTTCACTTTCTTGTAAGCTTCCTTCTCACTCATTTTATTATATCTTGGCTGAAGCGTTGGATTATACATTATATTTTCACCCCAATCTGCATACTTCAGCTCCTTTTTACAATAAGGACAGATCTTGGGCGCCATAGTGTTCATATCTGATTTGCCGTCAGGGCCAATATGAACAAAGAAACTCACAGAACCTACAAAATATCCCTTGCAGAACTTGCATTGTAGCACTCCATCTCGAACGATTGTCATAACATATTCCCCTCATTGAATTTCTATCTTGTTCTTTTTTGCATACTCCTTTGCTTCCTTTTCCGAAGAGAAAACCTTCACTACCTCATAGGGCATTAAAACACTAGTTTTTCCTGTTCCAAAGTAAGTCATTGGCCTACAAACATTTGGATCAGAAGCCACTTTGACAAGACTATATTTTGCAGGTTTCTTGTTTATTTCCTCGCATTTTTCACAACTGGCCGGTCCACGTGCACAATGAGGTACCTTTATTTTTTTTATCATTTCAAACGGAGAAGATTCCGAAAAAGATGGCATTTCCATAAAAGAAATACTAACTTAATGTTTATATTTGTTCTTCATCTCTTGATTATAGCCTTCGTTTACGATCGACCTGAAGAAACGTGTCAACTTCAAGAAGAGGTATCCCTATCAACGGAGTAAGATATTCGATAAATGCAGGAGTTATGTCATGCCCATTTGTTGCAATGAATTCTTCTGGAAGAACCCGTACTTTGTCAGCAACCTCTGATAACCCACAGGTTGTTGTGTGGGATCGATATATTACTCCTCTGTTCGCTAGCAAAGCAACAGACCCTGATACGTGACCATCAACTGCGTAATTCACAGCATCAACGCCAATCATAAGAGCTTCATTCCAATCAACTTCTGAATAACCTTCAAGAAAACTTCTTTGTGCATATCCAAGTGTATCTCCCCGAACCCGTCTTATATTGAGTTCAGCAGTTATTCTGGCAGAAAGATGGTCTGCAAGGGCGCCGCTTCCTGAAAGTTGCGGATGATAAAACCCATCTTCCCCATTTCCATTGCCATTTTTTGACCCTTCTTTCAATAATTTAGTAAGCTCTACTTTTTGACCGTCCTTCATAATCCATATTCCTTCAGAAACAACTATGACTGCTCTTCCAAGTCGGGAATAGGTCTGATGAATTTGAGATAAAAAGTCAGATTCAACAAATTCTTTTTCAGGCAAACAAATAATGTGTGGTCCAAGTTCAGGTATATTTTTGCTTCTTGCAAGTGCAGAAGCCGCGGTAAGGAAACCTGCATTTCTGCCCATAGTAACTGCAAGATATATTCCTGGCAATGCAAGATTATCAAGTGCTGCACCCCTTACCACAGAAGCGACATATCTAGCAGCGCTGCCATATCCCGGCGTATGATCATTCACTGGAACATCATTATCAATAGTTTTGATGACATGAGTAAATACTATGTCTGCACCTTTTGATTTGGCATACGTATCCATCAATTGAACTGCAAGTGCAGTATCATTTCCGCCAATATAGAATAAATATTTGATATTATTTTCAATCAAAAGATCTACTATTTTTTCACAATCTTTTTGAGTTGGTTTTACCCGTGTGGTGCCTAATGCTGCGCCTGGTGTTCTGGAAATGAGATCTAATCTACCATCATTGATGTCTGAAAAATGGATGATGTTCGGTCGATCACCCAAAATCCCTTCAATTCCCCTTCTTACTCCAATTAATTCAAGTTCCCTTACTCTTGCCTGCCTTGCTACCCCTACAAGAGTCGAATTAATTACTCTCGTCGGTCCTCCTCCCTGCATAACCAAAGCTCTTTGTGTCATAAATATCAACCAATCATATGTTTGTAGATTGTGTTAGAAAGGGTTTATAAAATAGAAATACGTGGAAAATAACCATAGGATAGATAGATTAAATTCGTTCATATATCCTTGGATTCTCTTTCAAGGGGTGCCTTGCATGTACATTTGAATCATAAACAAGCTTCAACCCGATTTCTTGAACCAATTCAGACGTAAGCAGGCCATAAACATTAAACCTGGCACTATCTATTGCAAGACAACCTCCTTTAAGCAAATAAGAAGCCATGTTTTTCACTGCTTCAATTATTAATCGAGGATCGTGTTCTAAATGATAAAGCGTATGAAAACAAACTATTGCATGAAATCCTTGCATATCCCCAGGTAATCGATCTTCTGAAATATCCCCTACGACATATGCAAGCCTATCAAGGACTCCTGGTAAAATATTAAAACGAAATGTTGCCATTTGAAGACGATGAAATCCGTCATCTAATGGTTCCTCAGATATTTCATGTACATCTCTGACTATCTGCATTTCCCCGAGAATTCTTCTTGCATTCGTTGCATCAAACCCGCAGGATAACAAAGTATCGGCATGCAATTCGAATTCATTTTGCGATGCATGGCCAAAAACAACTCTTGTATTTGGATCCAGACAGGTAATTTCATACTCTTTGCCAGTCCTATGCAGCATATCCAACAAACTAAGAGTTTCTCCTACAAGATCCTCTCCGATTCCAACCTGAAGCACACGTATCCTTGCATCAGGAATGCTAGAGATTCTGCCACGTAGAAATTCGAATTCCTCCGGGGTTCGATGTATTGCAGTGTATGTGGGATACGAAAGCCTGTCCCTGAAATGAACAGATGAATCAGACTGCTTTTTGGAACGCAGAAAGATTATGGATGGTCTGTTATTTACGGCAATCATAGATTAAAGAGTGTTTCAAAGTATTTAAATATGTAACACACACAAAACATTTAAATCTTAAACACCAATTAGAAGCATGGAACCTCCAATATGCGCAATATGTGGAAGGGGAATACAAGACTTTCCTGATTTGAAGTATGATACTGTCTGTTTCAAGGAAACCAAAGAAGATAAAAAACAGCGTAAAAGATTGGAAAGGGCAGGCCTCACTGACCAGCCTTCGAACGAAGTGTGGTTTTGCGGGGAGCATATGAAAGAAGCAGTTAAACTAAAGAATAAGACTGTAAAGGAAGCTCTGGATTTACTAAGGAAAAACCTAAAATAATGCAAATTTGCTGTGAATTCCCATTCATAACTACAAACCAAAGGTATTTAAAGGAGTTCCGTTGTATATATAATACATCTATTTTGAACATCTAACATATTTGTTTAAGTTAATTGTTCTGAATTTTTGTAAAACTTATTGAGAGGTTTTGTTGTATGAGAAGAATGACTGCAGGAATGTTAAGAAGAAAACTGGAAGATGATATCCAGTATTACGAAGACTGCTTTACCAGCTCAATCAGCCCGGCAGCAGTTCAGGAAATATCTATTCAGTTGACCAAATTAAATGGAAGGGATTTGGATGAATTGTCTAGAAAGAGAGTAACTAAATTGATAAGAGTATGCTCTCAAAAAATGAAAAAGATGAACTAATTCTTTCTATATATCCAACCTCTCTTCTATAATTCTGTGTCCGTATTTATCTATTACGACAGAATTTATTTTTCCTATTTTTCCTTCAATTTTAACGCCATTTAGGTAGTCTCCGTCAGTGACTCCGCTCGCCATAAAAAGCGATTCATTGGTTTTCACAAGATCATTGATTGTCAGTAGTTTATCAGGCTCTTTCATGCCATAAGCGATTGCCCTCTTTCTTTCATCTTCATTCCTGAATTTGAGCATTCCTTCCATATAACCACCAAGCGGTTTGAGGGCAGATGCTGCAAGCACTCCTTCAGGAGCTGCACCTATTCCAAGCAAAATGTCTACTTTACCCCAAAGAGTTGCAACTGCACCGAAAACATCTCCATCAGAGATATATTTTATCTGAGCGCCTGCATCAATAACCTCTTTTGCCAGTTGTTTATGGCGATCGCGTTCAAGCATTATCACTCTAACATCTTTCATTGGTTTTCCAAGCTTTTGAGATACGATTTCAAGATTTTCTTTGACAGATCGTTTAAGTGAGACTGCATTGCCGATCTTAGGGCCAACTGCTATCTTATCCATATAAGTATCAGGTGCATGCAACAGCGTGCCTTTTGGGGCAAGGGCAAGCACTGCAACTGCATTTGGCAGGTTATTGGCGCAAAGATTCGTTCCTTCCAACGGATCAACTGCTATATCACATTCAGGGCCTTTGCCATTGCCTACTTTTTCTCCGATATAAAGCATCGGAGCCTCATCTCTTTCTCCTTCACCAATAACAACTGTGCCATCAATATCAACAAAATTGAATTCCTTTCTCATTGCATCAACAGCTGCCTGATCTGCAGACTTCGCATTCTTCTTGCCAATCCATTCATAACATGCGATTGCTGCCTTTTCAGTTACTCGAAGCAGTTGATTCTGAAAATCTTTGTTTTGAATGATCGTATCCTGCATTTGTTCACCATTATGAACTCAATTCATCGGGTCCCTACCCAGAGTTTGACGAATCTTTGGTAATTATCAGCGATTATCTCAATTGCTTTCTGCCTGTCATATTTGCCATCCCTTAGGCCTGCAAGCGCATCCCAAAAGATTGTCCTTCCAATGGCAAATCCAATGACTCCGTTGATTTTTGCTCCGATTTTAAGCCATTCTGTGACTTTTTCTGCATCTTCTCCTCTTCCTAAGGTAACAACACCTGCCGTTCTACCAGCAGACTGGACTTGCCCGACAATTCGTTTTGCATCTTCTGCCCTGTCAACACCCTCTAGTTTCCAAATATCTGGCTCAATTCCAGCTGCCTGGACCATTGCAACTGCCCATGCCATGAGCTTTGGGCGTAATTCAAAATCATATTTCTTCTTGTCATTTCCAACGCTTTGCAACTGTTCTGGAGTTGCAGGAACTAAAAGTTCGAATAAATAAGGTTTATTGATGGATTTTAGGAATTCACCAAGTTCCCTAAGGCGCTTCATCTGCCTTTCATTGACTGCCCTATCACCTTCCGGATTCAATCTTACAAGAATCTTGCAAAACGTAGGGTCAAATTCCTTTATGTGCTTTTGGTAATCCTGGCCATACTCGAAGTCAAATTCATCCTGCCCTGATTTTTCAACCGGCATGGCGAATCTGAAGCCGTTTTTCTTTGCATCATGCACAATCTCTTTTCCAAATTGTTCGTCTACTAAAATGCCAGCAACATCTTTAGAAACTCCGTTTGTCAGGGCTTTCTTGAATCCTTCGTAAATGACTGTCTTGTAATCTGACACCTTCTTTGATTCTTCAGCAGTTGGCCCTCTTCCTGAAATCCCAAAAAGGTTCTTTGTGAAGCTTCCTCTGTGGTCAAAAGCCAATATTACAATTTGTTTGTTTGTCCAGTCTGCGTTGTTCAACATAATCTCAACCCTACCTAAATAATAAGTTCGAATATCTATTCGAGTATATATCAGGATGAAAGTTTATAATTGTTTTTTATTGGTCAAAACTAAATATTCGACAAATAACAGAGAAAATTCATAAAGCATTTAAAAAATTGAGCCCGCAAAATAGATGCAGCAATTTTACGTGGTGTTTACATGGATGAAGAACTGTTATTACGTAGCGGACCAAAGGTAACTTATGCTGAACACAGAGATTTTGTCGTTGGCGGGTTAACCCTAGATACTTTGCCGATGGACTATGAAGCATCTGCTACTTTTTTAAGTGGCGCAGGCGGTTTCATCCCTCCTGAAATTGCAGGGATGCACGTACTTTCAAATCCACCGCATTATGGCGCAGGCGGTTTTGAAGGAGTACGCGGTTATTACTCCTTATCAGGAACTGTTTTTCCAAATCTTCCATGGAATATAGGAAGGCTTCTTTTTTCTGAAACTGGAATCGATGGGACTGTAGCAATGCGACTCATAGAAAGCGCAGTCTCAGGAACAGTCATAGTCCCATGGAGAAGCAATAGCGAGATTTTCTCACAATTTGCCAGAAAAATGCATGAGGGAAGAGAGCCGGAATTACATTTTAGGATACTCAGGCAGGGTAGGGCGCCAGAAGAAGTTACAGTTCCTTGGAGATTGCCTGCAGTTACCTGCAATATTTTAATTTGATCTGGAATGTGGCTAAAAACTAGAAAAATATATGACTGGACTAAAAAACAGTAGTGTTCGCTTCATACGAGTCAACCAAACCAGCAAAAAATAAAGGTCTGTGTATTTTATCAATGGTTCCTGGATGAGTCAACACGATTTTTCTTTTTGTTGAAAAACCTTTGAACTGTGAAATACCTTTCGAGGTTCCTCCAATCTCAATAACAACATCTTTAACAGCATAATCTGGCATTTTTTCTCCTCTATTGGATTTTAGGTAATGTAATTCAAAACCTAGGTATCTCATAGAATCAGTAAAGAAATCTTCTCTCAGTGCACCAACACAATCACGAAAATTTTTGTAAAGGAGACGATATGGTAGGCCCAAAAGTATTTTAGGTTCTTTGAGAACGTTAGTGCCTGCAGGAATCACTCTTTTCAGAACGAATGCCTTTTCAAGAAGATCAAGATATTTTTCTGTTTTGTATCTTGTTATTCCAAGATTCTTCGCAATTGTCGTGTAATTCATATCTTCAACAGGTGAATTTCCGATGAAGGTCATAAGTCGTCGGACTTCTATTGCCTCTTCGAGTGTTACTTTGCCAGTGAGAAGTAAGTCTTTGTTTATTATTGTTTCAAGGATATTGTAAAATAATGGCAATCGATCAGTTTTGTCCAATGTAAATGGATAATTTCTACCTTCCAAATATCTTTCAAATAAATATTCCACATGCATAACTTTCCCATAATATTCCTTGGCATAATTCTCATCCAATAAATTGTCAAAGGATAGTGCTGGCGGTTTATCTCCTTTTTCAAAAAATACAAATTCTCTGAAGGAAAATGGTGGTGCTGGCAATACCCTTACGCGCCGTGAGAGGTCATAGGTTAACTCATGAAGTGCAAGTGCTGCTGAAGAAGTAAATATCACATTGATTTTCAGAACATCGTATATTTTTTTAAGTTCTCGATCAAAACCCGGATAATTGTGCACCTCATCAAGAAGTAACAATTTTATGCCTCTTCCTTCAGCTTCTTTTGCAAAATCATATATTCCGTTTTCAGGTTTTGTTGTATCAAGAGAGACATAAAGTGCGGCCTCAGTCTCAGACAATATTTGTTTTAGTGTTACTGTTTTTCCAACGCCTCGCGGACCAACCAAAGCAATGAAAATTCGCTCTGGCAGATAACTCATTATCTTGTCATGGAAAAACCTTTTTTTTGGATATTCTTTTCCCTCTTCCTTTGCCCTTGCACTAAGCTCCAGTATTTCTTGGTTTACGTCCATGAGTATATTAAGTCTATTTGCTTTAAAAATATATGCATTTTAGTCAATTGATTAGCTAGGATGCATACATCTTAGCAA
This sequence comes from Microcaldota archaeon, assembly GCA_043827025.1. GTDB lineage: Archaea > Micrarchaeota > Micrarchaeia > Anstonellales > Bilamarchaeaceae > DATDTS01. The sequence goes on along the minus strand of JBDRPL010000005.1, from coordinate 63,423 downwards.
ATGTATTAGCTAAGATGCGAACTCGAACGCGCCTCTAGAAAGCTAGAAAATGCTTAATTTCCCAGAGACTAGCTTTGAAGTCAAATCCTGGATATCCTCGATATTCTTTGAGAGAATATACTGGGCTTTCTTTTCTATATTTTTCCTTGAAATCTTTAGGTATGCTGCTTTTGGAACATTGATTGGTGTCCCGATAAAAGAAAGCAGATAGATTTCTGCATAGGTATCCAATTCCTCTGAAATTTGTTTGGCAGTTTCAAATGCCAGTATGTTATATAGCTTACCAACATGCGTTACTGGATTTTTACCAGCAGCTGCCTCCAAACTCATTGGCTTTCCAGGTGTAATTAAACCATTAACCCGATTGCCTCTGCCAACCTCTCCATCATCCCCCATTTCAGCACTTGTGCCGGATAAAGTCAAATAAACAGACTTGTTTTTAGGGTCATCAGCAGTATTTATCTGTACCATGATCTTCTTTTTTATTGTTTTTTCAGCATACCTTAGAACATCTGAAGCCAGTTTTTCCTTGTATTTTAAATAGCTGTCAATGGATGGAACGAATTTTGAGATGAAAGCAACTGAAAGTGTCAAACCTATCCTGTTGTTTTCCCTGAATCCCATGACTTTGATGTCGGACCCTATATAGGAATGTCTATCTGCATACTCTGAATTTAAATATTTCTCAACAGATAGGACCAAAGCATCCAGCTCAGAATAGGGGGCATAGCCAACCCCAAAAGAAGTATCATTAGCCAGTGGCACCTTCGATTTTCTTAAAAACAACTCATTAAGGTCTGCAGAACCAGGAGCAATATAGCAATCAATAATATAGTCTTTAGATTTCAGTTGAGGCACTATCTTAGAAAGATATAACTCAACAGAGTTTTCTGCGATTTCTTTTACAGGAATCTTCTTTCCCTTGAAGGAATCTGTTGCCCTTCCTCCCAAAACAAACCTGATTGGTTTGATGAATTTCTTGCGAACCACATTCCCTGCAATCAACTGAGCCTTGTCAACATTGTGGTGAAGTATTGTTCCAAAATGATCAAGATAATACTTGCAAAGCTCCCTTGATATCAACTCAACTATTCCATCAGTCAAAGAATCAGGATGACCAAGGCCCTTTCGTTCCACGAATTCGATATCCAAATTAGGTTTAGGAAAATAGTTGACTGTGACATTCCTTTTCATAAGTATAATGAACAGGAAATGTTTAAATGTTTTATGAAAAACAGCAGATTTCAGAAGACAGTATGATTTTTAAATATTAGATTGGTGCTTTATTCATGCCTTCGAAGAAACGTAACAAGACAAAAGAGCTTGCAGCAAGGATGAAACAGAAAGCTGAGGTTCCAAAAGGTACTGCTGAAAAAATTGAAAAGACACAAAAGGAGCCTAAGAAAAAAGAAAGGTGCAAAACAGGCATTGAAGGCCTTGATTCTGTAATTGAAGGCGGAATACCTGTAGGAACGCTTAATCTCCTTTCAGGCTATTCTGGAAGCGGAAAGGCAACCTTTGCCATGCAGTTCCTTTACTATGGCGCGCAGAATGGCGAACCAGGATTATACATTAGCTTAGAAGAAGAAGTCGACGAAGTTATAGAAGCAATGGAAATGCACTGGCCAGACCTTAGAAAACTTATAAAAGAGAAGAAATTAGTTGTCCTAAGGCCTGAGGTTTATAGGTTTGATGTTCTCAAAGAATTAATAGAAGATGAAGTGGAAAAGATGGGGGCTAAAAGAGTTGTTGTAAACCCCTTCAGTTTCATAACTGCATATTTTGAAAGCACTTATGATGTAAGGAAAGCACTGTCACAGCTTAGAACAATAATGCGAAAAAGAGGATGCACTGCTCTTGCCATTTCAGATGTAAAGGAAGGGGAAAGGGCATTCTCTGCAAGCGGATTCGAGGAATTTGTTGCAAACGGAGTATTCATGCTTCACCTGATAGCAAAATCAGACCAGGCAATATACGTAAGGGCATTGCAGATAAGGAAATTAGACTTCACTGAACATCCATTAAGGCTCCTGCCAATGGAGATCAAGAAGGAAGGCATTGAAGTTTATCCTGATGCAGAGATATTCTGAGGCGAGAACATGCTATTCAACAAAAGATGCGATTTTCTCAAGCTGGCGAATGAACGGAAGACAACCTATGAGTTCACAGACTAGAATGTCAAAGAAACAGACATAACCAAGATTCTTGAGGCGGGCAGGTTATCTCCAAGTTCATTGAACAGCCAACCCTGGTATTTTATAGTGGTCAGAGACAAAAAGAAAATCGAAAAAATAATGGATTCTGTTTACTATGGTTTCTTCCATTCCATACCCAAAGTAATACTTGTCATACTGAGCGAAGAAGTCCATACTAAGGAAAAGGCAGCTGCCCATGCAGAAGCAATGGGGATTTTTCCAAAGCACAGGTATCTTAATTCAGGTGCAGCATTGACAAGCATGTGTTTCGAGGCAACTTCGCTTGGCATTGGCAACTGCATCCTTTCGCTCAAGGTTAATGAAACGAACAGGCTCCTGAACGTTCCAAAAGATAAGGAAGCGATACTTGGCATTGGCCTTGGTTATGAGAAAAAAGGAGCATATCAGAAAGAAAAGGAAAGGAAATCCTTGGAAGAATTGGTGTTTTACGAGCAATATGGCAGGAAGAGGCAGTGAACATGAAGAACCAATATTCCGAGTTGGGTGTAATCAAAAAAATAAACAGCGCCATTGTTTTGACCAATACTGAAGATTACGCCTATCTTTCATCAAAACTCTTGAAAAACCTGATTTCAAAGCAAAAGATGGCTGGAATATATGTAAGTACTAACAAAGATTTCAATTCGATACTTGAGGATTTCAAAAAACAGGGCATAGATAAATCCAAGGTTCAAATAATTGCAACTGGAAAAAACGACGCAGAAGGACTTACAAGGATAAAAAGCCCAGGATCACTTACAGAACTATCTATATTGATGACGAAAAACCTGAACACTGGCAGATTCAAATTCATAATATTTGATTTGATAAATGGCACTACACTTTACAATGAAGTGGATACAACAACGCGTTTCTTTTATTACCTAATGAAGAAATCAAAAATACTTGGAATAAAAGCAATTGCAATAGGCATCAACGACCCAAAGATTGAAAAGATGACTCCTACAATATCCCAGCTCTGTGATAAAGTTATAAAAATCTAGAAAATATTCTAGCAAATACTAGACAATAAGATTCCCAAGCATCCCCTGGAGAAGCAGCCTGAATATGAAAAAAAGTGCTAACCCCAAAGCCACAAGCATTGGAATGCTCTTTACACCTTCAACTATTTTTCCTTTTGACATCAAGCCAATTGCAAGAGATGCAAAAAATGCAGTGATGAAGATGGAGACAAATGAAAATATAAGAAGGTCATCCGAGGTTATTGCAATCTCGCTTTGCTTGAAAACTGGAATAGAACCTGCTGCAATGTCCTCCGGAATCCTTGACTTTAAAGAGGTCATTATCTGAACGATGTAAGTGGATGTTGCAAGCAACAAAGGCGCTGCAAATGAAGCTGCAGCTGCAATAAACAATTCATAGGTAGTTATGACTGATTTTATGTCTTTTCTCACTGATTCAAAGCTCCTTAGGTCATAGGACGTCCTTTCAAGAAGCGAAGGCAATTCTCCTCCAGATTGCATCCCTTCGACAATCAGGTTTATGGAATTTCTGAGAACCTCAGAGTCTATCCTTGCACTTATCTCCGGAAGAATCTCTTCCAAGGACTTACCTGAAAAGGAAAGCTTCATCACACCCATAACTTCCTTGCTTAATACGCCAAACTCTTTTTTAGCTGAGATCATGAGCGCCTTTTCAGGAGGTATCCCGCTCCTTATGTTATTGGCAACAAGCAAAAGATAATCCGGAAGGTTAGCCTCTACAAGCTCTGCCCTTTTGTTCTTTATCATATACAGGTAAGCAAAAATAGTTAGCACTATAAATACTGATGAAACTATGAAAAGTACGAAACCAAGCAAGAGGTCTGCATTAAACATGATAGGGAATACTAAGGAAATGCCTAATGGGAACCAGATCACAAAAAGAAGAAACTTCCTTGCATTGATATCGATGTCGCAATATTTCAAAAGTGTTCCTATGTTTTCGACAATCATTACATTATCCCCCTTGGCCTCTTGGACTTTATCAACCCTAGAAATATCAAATTGAAAAGAGTTATAAGAAATACAAACATCGAAAGTACTGCAGTATTTGGACTCACTACTCCGAAAGAAGAGGCGATTATTACGAATATCAACCCCAATGTTGGAAGTATGATTGCAGTTGAAAGATAAAATATGGAAATGACATTCAACTCAGAACCGAATTTCTTGAGCCTTGTTTTTTGGTCATCAGTTAGGAAATCAACCAATTCCTTTAGTATGTCTTTTATAGCATAGCCTGACCGGGTTGAGTTGGAAAGTTGCCACATTATCCTCCTGTAATATGTTGATGGGGATTTTTCTGCACTCTCATCTATGGCATCAGCAAAATCCTGGCCCCCGTTGACATTTGTAACTATTTTTCTAAATTCTTTGGAAACTGCCCCATAACCTGTTGATGCTGACTGAATGGCATCAAAAACAGGAACACCTGCACTCACCTGCACGGAAATGTGCCTCATTGCAAATATAAGGTATTCGTCTATTTCCTGAGATCTTTTCACAATCAGCCAGTTAGGAAATATTACAAGATAAAAGAAATATCCAAAAAACAATGCAACACCAAAGAATATCGAGCCAAAAAATAGGATTGAATCTGAAACTTTCATCCTGAAAGCAAAGAGATAGAATGAAAAACCAAGGATGATTCCTACGAAAAACGCATTTATCAGCGCCTTTCTCAGATATTCCACGTCCTTCATTTTTATTTCAGAAAGCTCAAGCGCACCTGAAGTTTCAGGGAAAAGCTTTGCTAGATATGCCATTGGAATGCTAAATGGCCTTGAAAGAATGTCTGAAAGCCTGTCAGGCAATATAAACGGAACCCTCATTTGCATAACCCTACACTATTTAATTTTCAATTTCTTGAGGAACGCTTCCTTATCGAAATAATACTCGCCTATCTGCGCACCGAATTTATCAACATCATTAACATCATTCTTTACAAGCCACCTTAGGATCTGCTCTTTTTCAGCAAGATCTCTTTTGATAGCATCCTCATCCATCCTTGTGAATGTCTTTATCGTATCAAAACACCTTACACTGTTTTCACTTGTGGAGATAGTGTCCTTAAACGGCCTCCATTTATAGAGGAAACGTATGGACATGTCCTCTTTCCTTTCAGTTGGAAGCAATTCTACAACCTCAAAAAGACGGCGTATTCCAGAGCGCCTGTCGCGATACATCACTGCAATAAGATGCAATGAGCCAAGCACAACCGAAGGAATATCAATTGGCTTATTTGTCAGCCTTCTGAGAGATTCATAGGCAGTTTCTGCATGCATTGTTGCGTAAACAGAATGGCCAGTATGCATTGCTTCGAATAGCACCTGGGCCTCATCGCTCGACCTGACTTCGCCGACTATGATGCGGTCAGGCCTCATTCTTAATGAATTTATCATAAGGTCAAGCATGCCGACCTGGCCTTTCCCTTCGCCCGTGGCTTCCCTTATAACCAATGGCACCCATTGCAGGTATTTTGGAAGAACTATCTCCCTTGTCTGCTCTATGCTTATGGTTCTTTGGTTTGGAGGGAAAAATGATGAAAGAGAATTGAGAAACGAGGTTTTTCCTGAGCCTGTTCCCCCTGAAACTATGAGATTCAATTCATACTGAAGACACATCCACAGAAATGCGGTTGATTCAAAATCAAGTGTTCCATTCTTGATAAGGTCCACAACAGTCCAGGGTTTTCTTGCAAACTTTCTTATGGTGATTGTGTTTCCAAATGCAGATATTGGCGAGAGGGTCGCATTGACACGGTCGCCTGTGATCAAATGGGCGTCTAAAAGAGGGTCCTGGACCGTTATTTGCCTGCCCACCCTTCGGCCTATGGATGCTGAATAATTCCGTATTTCCATCTCGCTTTTTGGTTTGAGATTCGTTTTCAGCCAGCCATGCTTTTTATGATATACCCAGATTGCGAATTGCGCCCCATTCACGCATATTTCCTCAAGATTTTCATCTGCAAGAAGAAACTCGATCTCCCCAAGCCCAAGCATATCCCTAACGATTGTACAAGAAACGTAGCATAATGTGTCCTCATCAGCATCAGGCATGAAAGATTTCTGCCTTTTTGTTGCTTCTGAATGTAAATATTGTTTAAGCACATCCATTTTGGATTCATCAAGTATCTCCGTCTTTGAGATGGTGATGTCTTTCAAAAGGTCTGTTTTTATGCTGTCTACATAAGCAAGAGTTGCTTCGGATATTTTTGGGATTGACAACTTATAAACGTCAGTGTATGATGTTTCGTCCTTGTCTATGGTCACCTGCAAAGTAGTATGGTTTTCACGAATGTTATATTTGTCCAGCATTTTTATCCCTCAAAATCATGTTTCCTGAAAGAGAATATTCAATCGCTATAAGATGGTGCGATTCAAGCGCTTTTGCAATCTCTTCAGCCTTTTCCACCCGTATCTTAAGCATCTTCGCAACCTTCTGCGCATTTATCTTCTTTGAGTTCCTTATTATCAAAAGAAAGGAATCTATGAGCGACTTGACAGTAGAGTCATCTGTTTTGGAAATTGTTTGTTTAGCAATATCTAGGGAAAGATACTGGATTATATCCTTTCCAGTAATTATGCCTACAAGCACTCCTTTATCAAGAACAGGGATTATGTTAATGTGTTTTGAACCCATGTCAAGTATGGCATTAATCACAGAGTCATCAGGCTTGAGTTTAAGGGGAGATTTATTGACAACATCGATTGCCTTTAGCCCCTCAAAATCATCGCGTGATTTCATGAAGGGTTTCTTGAACCACGGCCTGCTGACAATTGCACGAGATATCTCCCTATCCGAAACAAGGCCAAGGAAAAGCTTATTGTTTATGACAGGAGCCTCATGTACACCATGTTTCGCAAACAATTTTATGATGTAAAGCAGGCTCTGATTTGCATCTATGGAAATAAACTCCTTCCTCATCAATTCACTAACCAACATAGCCATCCATCCATAATATCGAATTCTTGTTTGCACTGCCTCTTGAAACGGATATCGAACCGTTTAAGCCTGCAGGAGATGTTTCATTCATCTTCGTTATCATATTTAAATATGCGCCTCTGTATTTCATGATTTGCACCCTGTCATTCACGTCTATTGAAATTACAGTTTCTCCACTATCAGTGACATTCAAAATGCCTGATTGTATGCTATCCAAAACACTGACGTAGGATCCGGAATTCGTGCAGTCAACATATACTGAGACATTTCTATTCCCTGAACTTCTTGAAGACCAGGAAGATGAAAGGTTGGTGCAGGACATATGCACACCTATATGAAGATAAGTGGTATTTACGTTTATCGTGGTATTGGGAACAGAAAAGTAAATGAATTGAGCCTGCTGTTCACCGAAATAAACCCTTCGCTTGTCAGATATTGAAAGGGACGAATTTGTAAAATTAGTCAATGAAACTATTAGGTTAAGGTTATAGTCCAAGTTGGAAGAAAGATTATCATCCTGTATTATCTGAACATAATCCCCAAACCTGCTTACTGACCTTCCTGATGAAGAATAGATTTTTCCTGCTATGTAACCAAGGTTTGAAGCCTTTTCATTCATTGTCGAAAGCAAAAGCGTGCCTGACATCGCATTCTTCTTCTGAGTTTGTATGTTGTACAAAAGAGATGACATGGCAAACAAGGCAAGCATCATCACAAACACTGATACTACAAGAAATATGCCTTTCTTGGCATTCGTTGTTCCATTGTTTGAAGTCAGCGCCATGCGTACAACCTCGCCTTTGACAGGTTCTGTATCCGATTTCCTGCAGACTGCACAAAATACCTGTCAGCAGTCATTATCTCATAGTCATTGATCTGCGGAAGATTCTGCCCAATCGCCATGTTTCTTAGCAAAGCAAATGACGTCGCATTATAAGTTGTGATCTCTAACCTATAATTTGCATCTAAAAGAATGTCAAGAGAGTTGTTGATTGTCGCAGAATCAAATGTCGATAGTGTGTTTTGCTTGTCAAGGACTATGAGGATATCGTTGATGACATAGGAATCCTGAAATTTGTCTGTTTCCGATATGAACCCTCCTATTGCAAAAAGGAAGATTATGGCAATGAGAACTGCGAAAAGCGCATCAACAGTGAAATTAACCATAGAGCCTCACCGTCAGACGCGCAATCGAATTGTTATATATCACAGTGCGTATTATGGAAACCGAGAGTTCACCAGTTGAATTGCCTTTCTCAAAAACAGTTGTTCCTGAAATTGTTTTCAATCTTAGGTAATAATCCCTGCTAAAACCAGTATAATTTTTCAACAAATCATAATTTAGGCTGGAGATGAATGATACTTTATCACCATCAAGCACGTTTTCGCTGTTTGCCAAACCAATCGAATATATCTGGCTCGTATTTTTTTCCCAATTGTATGGAACACCTTGGGTCTTAACAAGTATTTCTGATGCTGACAGAGCCTCGCTTTCCAAAGCCCTCTTTACTTCTTCGATATTATACTTGTCAACGTAATTCGAATAAAGAAGTATCAAATACATGAACACTATCAGAAAGATGAATGTGGAAAACATGAAATCAAGTGAATTAGCCAAACACAACCACCCCTTTCCTGTTCTGCAGAACAGGTGATTTTGATGCTTCGAACGTGTTGTTTAGGCCATTGGAGGCATTAACGAAAAATGAACAGGCGACCATGGTGGAATTGTCCCTTGCAATTGCAACTGTCTTGTCAATGCTGTTGACTCTGATAAAATAGGGTTTTCCGTATATCTCTTCTGGAAAGGAAAGTGAGATGTTTGTTCCATCCTTCCCAGTGTAGACCATGCTTGCTGAACTTGAAAGGGTGTTGCAAATCCCTCTCATCTCAGAAACAATCTGGAATTCAGAAACCTCGAAGATTCTGTCCGCATAGAAAACAACTGAAATTAGAAGAAAGAACATGCCAATGCATACGAAGATAAGGAATTCCATACTTGCCTGCCCTTTCATGAAATCAACCTGCTATTGTTGATTGAGCAAGCGCCCAGTCAAGCACTCTTGTTGCAAAGGTGTTCCCATCGGCATTGAATATATCTGGCCTTGTTGGTCCATAGGTAAGAATCCTAGAATTTTCCCCAAGCATGGTTCTGGTACTTCCTGTTTCCATAGCGCCTATATTTGTCACCAGATTGTTGTTGTAATAAATATTTTGATTTGAGTTTTGAATCGTGTACTGGATGCCTACGGTGTAACCAGTGGTTATATTATGGGCCGTAATGATCTCCATCTCATTTCTGCTTTGTTGATTCCCTGTTGATCCTGTAAGCCCAAGATTCTGTGGGCCTCTTTGAAGTGCATTTGCTAATAACACCACATATCCTCCACCTGTTTTGTAATTTGTTAAATTGCTATTAAGTAGGGCGTTTCCATTCGGATATTCCGCCATCACAACAATCTTGTAGCCAGTTGGATCAGTCACTCCACCAGTCACATCCGCCACATTACTGACATCGTAGGACCAATTATATCCTTGTGCTGAAGTGTGGCCACTTATCCAACTCTTCCAATAAGTTTCAGTTGCAGTTGCACCTGCCGCATCCTGAATAAACAAAATTGGCTTTATTGGCTTTGTAACATTGAATGCGATTGAAGTTTCATTTCCTAGGTTGCCTATGCTGTCAGTGCATCTTACATAAATAGTATGCGAACCCTTAGATTGCGGATTGAATGTGTAGGTGACATTTTCGATCGGCGAACTGTAAGAACCATCAACTGCAGTCATCAGATTCCATGCACCTGCAACATCCATCTTTGCTTCGCAGGATTGGATATTGTTGTTGCCAGTTGTTGTATCATCACCAGTTGCATTAACAGTTATGGAATTTCCTGTTTGTGGAGATGCTGGGCTTAGAGAAAGAATTGTTGCAATTGGACCTTGCGTATCTAGAGTGGTGCCATTGAAAACCAAGGTTGCAGAACAAATGAAACCTGCAGATGCAAGAACATATGTGCCAGATGTTTGAGTAACTATGAGCGTAGTTGAAGTCGATGAAGTTGGAGGAATCACTTGGCCAGCATTTGTTGTCCATGTGAAAACAGGGCAAGATACGCTGGATGAGTTAGCATCAAGACAAGAGATGGTAAATTCCTGCGATGAGCCCTGAGAAACATTTGCAATGCTTGGTAAAATAGAACATGATGTAGGCGTCTGTCCAAGGATATTTACCACGACTAGAGTACTGTCTGTTTCTCCACTTGCTGATGTCAATGTTACCAAGCCAGAATATATTCCAAGTGTTTTTCCACCAGGAACACTGACCAAGACATTGAAAAGCGAGGAGGCACCAGAAGCAAGTGATGCTGGAACTCCTGATAAGGAAACCATATCAGATATAGAAGTGTCAACCGTTGAAACGATTCCGTTCAGTAAAGATGCGCCTTCGTTTGAGGCATTCACTTGTGAAGATGCCAAACCAGTTGACTGTAGTGCGAAATCCAATCTTTTAGGAGTCATGCTCAGCGATGCTGTGCCAACTAGGAGTTTTTCAGAATCAAGATATTCAATCCTTACCCTTTCAAGTCCAGGTTCAGAATCTATCATTCCCACGAGAGAGGCATCAGTACTGGCAAAATATTGGGAAGTGCCGCTGGAGAGCTGAACTGTGACAACGACTCTATGATCACCTACAAGAACACTTTGGGTGCCTGCAGGAAAGGTAACATCAACATATCTCACTGTCCCTACGCCAGAAGAATAAACGTAATCTATCTCGCTACCTATCCGATTGGCCGCATCCTTTCCCTGCTGCGCTGCAATTGAATCAGTAATGAAAATGAATGCCATGGAAAAAAATGCCACCGATATGATCAACCCAAAGCCAATCATAATAAGGCTCTCTAAACTAGACTGCCCACGTTTCATCAAAAATGATTCCTAGACAAGCTTTATAAAGATTAAATATGAAAGTTTTTCAATATTCATTTGAGGTGAAGAGATGAAGAATGAAAAGAAAGGGCAAGCAGCTATTGATTTCTTAATGACCTACGGCTGGGCAATAGTGCTTATTATTCTGGTGGCAGCAGCCTTGTTTGCATTGGGAATTTTTGATACAGGCAGTTTTGTTGGTAACAAGGCAGCAGCCTTCACTGAAATACAGGTGGTTGGTTTCAAACTGGTTGAAGACGGCACATTGACAGTAAAATTGCAGAACCAAGTCGGAAAAACAATAAATATCGACACAATAAATGCAACTTACTCTAATGTTTCAATAGAATCAAGCCCTGCAGTGACTAATCTAGGAGTTGGAAAAAGCACAGGCACATTAACTGTTGGAGACCTGGGCACATTCACAAAAGGAACATCTTTCAAAGTGGATCTGAATATAGGCTACACTGATGTTTCAAGTGGATTTACCTACTCGGAAGCAGGAACATTGAACGGAGTGGTTCAATAATCTCTTCTTTTTTCTATTTTTCATACATCTAAGCAAGTAATAAAAATAGCATCAACGAAAATCTAGATGGTGCAGAATGAGCGATCTTATATTCTTTGAAGTTGACATAAGCCATCCGTGCTGGTTCGTTGATTTGACAGAACACAATCCCGATGCCCAATTGAAAGCATTGCAGATCGTTGGGATGAGAAAGGATAATGTTGATTATCTGGTTGAATTAACTTCCCCAAATCCAAGAAAAGACATAGAATTCATAAGGAAGCACGAACTTGTCAAGAGAGTGGAGATAATCTTACTCAAACCTGATAGCGCAGTCCTTAAAGTAACCTTCAAGTTCTCATCCCTCACCCTTAGCATCCTTAATGAGTCAAATGTGACGCTTCTTGAAAGCCCCGTAACCCGGCATGGGGTTGATAAGGAAATCCTCATGGCAAAGAATTACAAGGACCTTAGCAACCTCATAAGTGCCTGGAAGGAGCAAGGATGGGACGTCAGGCTGAGAAAGAAGAGATACCTTGCTGAAAATGAAGTCAAGAGCCTTGGAATGTTCAAGACCAGCGGCTTCTTCGACCTGACATCTGCAAAGGAGGTCCTGACTGATAAACAGTTAGAAGTATTCTCAAAGGCCTGCGACTGGGGATATTATGAGATTCCTAAAAAAGTCAGTATCGAAGAACTGGCTGAAAAACTCGATCTGAGCCCTTCAACGCTTGCAGAGCATCTAAGAAAGGCTGAGGCCAAGCTCATGCCTGTGTTATTGACAGTCTTGAGGAAGATTTGATTAGTTTATCTGCTTTCCAACCAGTAATCGAAGCATTTTAATTCTATTATCCCGAATATCCATCCATGGACGAATTAAAGAAGGATTTTCCAATATTCCAGAGCAATCCAAAGCTTGTTTATCTTGATTCAACTGCAACCAGCCAGAAGCCTAAATGCGTTATTGACCGACTAAATAAGTTTTATAGCGAAGAAAATGCAAATGTTCATAGAGGAACATATAAGCTAAGTGAGAATGCGACAGTTGAATATGACGCAGTAAGGAAAAAAATAAAGGACTTTATTGGCGCAAGGGAAGAAAAAGAGATAATCTATACAAAAGGAGCGACTGAATCAACCAACCTTGTTATGCGCGCATGGGGCGAAAAGAACGTCAAGGAAGGGGACAAGATAGTTACAACAATCATGGAACACCATGCCAATTTCATCCCCTGGCAGCAGCTTGCAAAAAAGAAGAAAGCAAAATTCGAAGTTATTGACATCAATGATAATGGAACGCTGAAGGATAGCGAATTGGACAAGCTAAAAGGGGCCAAATTCTTTGCAGTGACCCATTGCTCAAATGTACTTGGAACAATAAATGATGTTAAAAGGTTGTGCCAAATAGCAAGGAAAGAAGGCGCTGTCACATTGATTGATGGGGTCCAAAGCATCCCGCATATTCCAATCGACGTCAAGGGAATAGATTGCGACTTCTTCGTGTTTTCAGGCCATAAGATGCTTGCCCCTTTCGGTTCAGGCGCACTGTATGCAAAAAAGAAACTGCTTGAAGAAATGGACCCTTTCCTCTATGGCGGAGACATGATAAAATCAGTAAAGGTTGAAGAAACTACTTGGAATGAGGTTCCGCTGAAGTTTGAGGCTGGAACCCCAATAATCGCGGAAATGATCGGGCTTGGAACTGCAATTGATTATCTAAAAAAGATTGGAATGAAGCGAATCAGAGAACACGAGATAAAACTTACAAAATATGCGTTTGAGAAACTGGATAACTTGGTGAAGATCTACGGTCCAAAAGATACGAACCAGCGAGGCGGGATAATCCCATTCACAATTGACAGAATCCACGCGCACGATGTTTCTGCGATGCTAAGCGAATACAACGTCGCAACAAGAAGTGGCCATCACTGTGCAATGCCTTTGCATACAAGACTAAACCTGGCAGCAACCTCAAGGGCAAGTTTCTATATCTACAACACAGAAGAAGATGTGGACAAATTGGCTGAAGCGCTAAAGAAGATCAAAAGCATGTTCTAATGACTATGAAAAAGAAGTGGTGCAGGGGAAGAAAGTTGAGATTCAGTCTCAGTGTTTCGACAAAATAGTGCACTGAGAGAAAATGACTATGCAAGGGGAAGAATTCACAGACCTGATCTGAGATCACAAACCAATTATCATTGTGGTATCAAATTTTGCAGGAAATAAAAAATAGATCATCTGCCGGAGTGATTGGTATGGCGGATATAGATTTGTATAACTATCCGAGGCGTCTGGCCACTGCGCTGGACAAGATGGATAAAGAGCCGGAAATATGTCCTGAAAACAAAAAGGACATAGTTTCGTTTTCCAAGATACGGTTAGCTAAGGGTTCGAGCCACGGGCGAGTGGCCAAGGTAGTATATTGTATGCGCTGCTGGGCCAAATGGCTGAGTAAAAGGTAGAGATAAGCACCGTTTCTGTCATGGTAATATTTAATTTCATTAACCTTTTAAACAGATATGTCTATAAAAAACATAGACAAGGTGTGTTAATGAAAAATGCAAAGAAAAAGGAGTATTCCCTTGAAGAGAAAAAGGAGGCAGTAAGTAAATTTCTTACTAAGTACTTAGATGATCTTTCTAAAGGTTGATTCATGTTTAAGGCAGTTCTTTTCGATTTGGACAATACGCTTCTGGATTTCCTTACTTTCAAGAAAGAAACTGCTAAAGCTGCCGCTAAGGCCATGATTAAGCAGGGCCTTCCAGATGAGGAAATAAAAGTTTATGGAAAAATATTCTCGGTTTATGATGAGAAAGGAATAGAATATCAAAAGACTTTCTATGAAGTAGTTAAGCAGTATAAATTAGAAGTAAATCTAGCTGAAAAGATTCAACAGGCTGGAATTTTGGCTTATTTACAAAGAAAATCAGAAGTTCTGCGACCTTATCCAATGGTAAAGCCAACTCTTAGAAAAATAAGAGAAAAAGGCGTAAAATTGGGCATAGTTTCTGATGGCCCACGAAACAAAGTTTGGCAACGACTTATTATTACTGGATTGGAAAATGAATTTGATTTTATAATTACACATTCAGACACTCAAAAATTCAAACCGCATCCTTCTGCTTTCACATTGGCACTAAAAAAACTAGGAGTATTACCCGATGCAGTTTTATTTGTTGGTGATAATCCCACACGGGACATTAAAGGTGCTAAAGCGGTAGGTATGCAAACTTGCCTAGCAAAATACGGACAGATGTTCAAGGATAATATTCAAGCGGATTATGAAATAGAAAAATTTGAGGAATTAACGGGGGTAATTTAGTGGATCCACATAAGAATTTATTTTATTATTATGGCACTCAAAGTTCTGACCCACAGAAAGACGAGTATCAGATAGAGAATAATACTACGAAATCACTTATAAATTTATTAGAAAAATGTGACGAACCTGAGATTACCCGTAAGTTTATAAAAAAATTTACCAGCGTGGTTCCTTCTGGAAGTAATATTAAATATGAACTCCAAAATCGAGATTTAGCTAAAGATCTTAGATCTAAAAAACAAAGAGCAGTTTTGCTAATATATTCTAAAGAAAAGAGAGAAAATGGAAAAATTAAACTTAATGATAGTATTCCAGACGCTTGGATTTATAGTAATAACGATAACTTCGCAATACTCGTAGAGGTCAAAACAAGTTCTAACGTAAACAAAGATCAACTTAGAAGACATTGTAAGTTGCTTAATGTTAAGAAAGAAAATAAGCATCAATGGCCAGAAGTATATTCCTTCTTGAAAGAGATGCAACAAAAATTTGAAAAGAAGCTTTTGGTGAATTTTCTATTAACTGAATTTCTTGAATATCTCGAGGTGAATAATATGGCAACATTAAATTTTAATAGTAAAGATTTTGGATTTTTCGAAGATCAAGAAATGGCTAGGAATGTAAAAAGTAAAGTTGAGGGAATCTTGAAAAAAGCTAAGCCTAAAAAAGGCAGTATGTGGGTCAAACCATTGGCTTATCAATCGAAGCTAAATATGGAAAACCAGTGGGTTGGTGCAGTTCTAACAAAATATGAACGACAACAAGATTTTGCTCATATTTCTACTGGTCTGACACCAAGTTGTTTAGAGGTATTTGTAGTTTTAAATAACAAGGCTAAAATCCGTAGGTTAGTTAAAGATTGTCTTGAATCAGACCAATTACGCAAATCTGGCGTTTCTCTTTCACGAGTGTTTAACCAATTAAAGGGAGGTTCTACACATTCTAAAAGTTACAAAATTATTATTCAATTTATAGAACGCGACAAAAACAGGAAAAATGCGCCAACTTCATATAGTGAAGTCTTATCTTTGAATTTAGATTTTTCTGAACAAAATGATTATTTGATTATTTTTAAAAAACTCAAAAAACTTCTAAAAAGAAAACATCACGGACTAGAAATTAAGATATGTAAAGAGATGCCCCGTGCAACTTTAATAAAGATGAGTGAGGACGAAACAATTTCATTTGTAAGAAAAACAATTAGTGAATTATATGCTGTTTATGAACTTATAAGAGATTTAACGGAGTGAGCAATATGACATCAATAACTGCATATGGTGGAATAAACGAAATTGGCGGAAATAAATTTCTTATAGAAGATAAAAAGTCAAGAATATTTTTGGATTTTGGACAGTCATTTAATCTCTTAGATGATTATTTTGTACCTGAAGCATATCTTGCACCAAGAGCAAGATTTGGACTTAGGGATTATTTTGCATTTAATCTTATTCCAAAACTCAAAGGTTTATACTCCAAAGACGTCTTGGAAAAAACAGATCTGGCTTATGCAGAACCAGAATTTGACGGCGTGATACTTTCACATGCTCATTTTGATCATGTTGCCCATTTGCAATACTTACATCCAGACATTCCTCTTTATTTGGGTGAAGCAACTGAGCTTATTTTAGGTTCTACTCAAGAAACAACAAATCAGAAATTCTTCAAAGAAGAAACTAAAACTAACACTTTCAGAACAGGAAAAGACTTCTCAATAGGGGATTTCAAAGTCTGCCCAGTTCATGTTGACCACTCTGTACCTGGAGCTTATGGATTTGTTATCGAAACTTCAGAAGGAAATATCGCTTATTCTGGGGATTTGAGAAAGCATGGCCCACGATGCGATATGACCGAGGATTTTGTGAAAAAAGCATCGGAATTTGATCCTGAAGTTTTGATTATAGAAGGAACAAGAGTTGCTCCAAAGGAAACACGAAAAAATCATACAGAATCAATTGTGCAAAGTGAGAGCAAAAAAGTAGTTCAAGAATCAAAAGGTTTGATATTAGCCATGAGATATCCAAAAGACATTGATAGATTTAGAACGTTTTACTCGATAGCAAAAGAAACTGGAAAAGATTTGATAATCTCAATGAAGATGGCACATTTGCTTTTATCTTTGAAAGATGATCCAATAGGTTTGCCAGATCCATATTCAGATAAGCATATCAAAATTTATGGTAGAGAAATGAAAGTTTACAAGCCATGGGAGAAACCAATGTTACCAAAGTGTGTTGATTCAGAATATGTTTCTGAGAATTGTAACAATTGTATTCTTGAGCTTGATTTTTTCCAACTCACTGAATTAATTGATATAAAACCAAAAGGAGGAATTTGTATTCATTCGATGAGTGAACCTTTTGAAGAGGATCCGATTTCTCAGGTTTCTGATGACGTTTTACATAATTGGACTGATACCTTCGGTCTTACATATCACCAATTGCACGCTTCCGGGCATGCGGCTATGAGTGAGATATTTGGATTCATTGAAGAGATTGATCCAAAAAAAGTTTTACCTATACATACTCATCATGCTGAACTATTTAAGGATCGAGCATTACACCCGAAAAAAGGCAATAAGATTGATTTATAGGGTTTTTAATATGGATCGAGAAAAACTTGAAAGATGGAATGCCATACTAGACGATTTATTCGCTAGGGTTGAAGAAAAAAAGCAAAATAAACCGCAGGTAAAGAAAGAAATTGAACCCGAGATAGTAGAAGAAACGAATAGAAAATTTGATTTTGAAAAAATGGCATTTGAACGACTTAAAACAAAAATTGGAGATTCGAAAATAACCCTTAGAGAATACCATCGTTTGATGGGGGCATGGTTTTGTTTAAAGAAAGGGGATAGTAGAACCCTTTTACATACGTTAAAAAGTAGATTTCCTATTGATTCTAATAACAAATTAGTTTGGTTAAGCCAGTAGCAGTCTTTATAAGCTTCTCTCCTCAGAACAGCACTCGGCGAGATGATCTACATTTTGCTAAATTTGGCATTGTAATGTTAAGTAGCTTCAGACCTCAGATCCGATCTGAGTTCCTCAGGGCATGCTATTGTCGCTTGCGACAATGGCAGTCAAGAACGTTGCGACGTTCTTGCCATGATTTGAGATCTAATCTGAGAACCTAAAAGGTTAGTGTCCTCAGACCAGATCAGTATGCAGGGAAAGAGGTTCGAACTCTCGTAGGCACTAAGCCACTAGGCCCTCAACCTAGCACGTTTGACCACTCCGCCACCCCTGCAAATAAAAACATGTGCAAAACATGCACAAATAACCTGTCTACAATACCTAATTAAAGAAACAAATAACTAGAATGAAAGAATATAAAAATCTATTTCGACTTTTTCTTAAGAAACTTTGTCATTTCAACCAAATCATCCTCAAGCTGAGTGCATGCACGAATCACAAGTTCCTTTATAGGCATCTGATAAAATCCTTCTACTTTGAAAGATATCTTGCCTGTTTTTTCATCAATCCCATAGGCAACTATACCTGATTGGAACTTTGCATGGGTCCTTCCGCGACCGACAATTGCCTTTCCCTCGAACTGAAGCCTTTGTCCTTCGTTCAGAGAAATTATAGGGACATTGTCCTTCACAACAACAATCTGAGAATCAGAACTCTTCAAGTCCTTTGAACTGACAAGTTTCGGCCCTGTTGCATCAAGCGAAAGGGTTATTTCCGCATTTTCACTCAATTTGTCAGGCGTCTTCAAAGGAAGCTGCCCAACCCTATGCGCAAGATATTCATCAAAGACATAGGAGCTGTTTTCATAGAAAGTCACTTGATCAATCGCAATTATTGGAACCCTTGCAATTGCATAACGCCTTATGGCATTTGCAAATGTCGGAGTAATCCCTTCAACTGAAAACTCCAGCCTGTTCTCGTGCTCTTTTTCAATGGCTACTTTCATGAATACAACACCTTATACTCTTCTGCCTCTTCTTCCACCCTTTCTCTTCATCGAGTCCGTTGGAAGCGGAGTGACTTCTTCGATAGTACCAATACGAACGCCTGCTCTTGCAACTGTTCTTACAACTGCCTGAGCACCTGGACCAGGGGTCTTTGTCCCATTTCCACCCGGTGCACGAATGCGTATATGAACATGGGTTATGCCTTTATCTTTTATAAGATTAACCACTTTGATTGCAGCTTGCATTGCAGCATACGGCCTTCCTTCTTCTCTGTCGGACTTGACCATCATTCCACCGCTTGCCCAAGCAAGTGTCTCTGCACCGCTCAGATCTGTTGCAGTTATGATAGTATCGTTCTTTGAAGAGAAAACGTGAAGCAATGCCACTTTATTCTTGGTCTTCTTTACTTCTCTTGGCACTTCCTTTACTACTTCTTTTGGTGAGTCTTTTGGAACTTCCTTCTGTACTTCCTTTACTACTTCTTTTACTTCTTCTGCCATTTTTTCACCTAAGATGCTGCTTCCTCAGCCTTTGGCTGTGGAGTTGCAGGACTATTTTCATTCGGTTTTCCGCCCTCTACCTTCGTTGCAGCAGCTTCTTTTACAGGTTCTGCAGCCTTCGGAGGCTCAATATCTATTTTCTTTGAATAAGAAATATCTGCCTCATCTCCAGAATCAACGAAATAACTCGGAATGGAAACTCGCCCTCCATTCACTGAAACAAATCCATGAGTTATCAATTGCCTGCTCTGATCAATGCTTCTTGCAAGGCCTTTTTTGTAAACAATTGTCTGAAGCCTTCTCTCTAAAAACGCCTTGACACCTAAAGAAAGAATATCTTCAACAGTAGATTCTGTCTTAAGAATGCCCATGCTTACAAGCTTATTGAGTATGATTGCCTTGTCTCTTTCCCTTTCATCTTCCGGAAGAGAAAGCAATCGCCTGGCTTCACGCCTGTATTTCTTCAGTTTGGCGCCAACTACCCAAAGCTCCCTCATGTTCTTCAGGCCATACTCTTTTTTAAGCCCCTTTTCTTCCTTAAGCCTGTCAACATCCCATAATCGTTTTGGACGAGAATATTTGTTTCTTAGTTTTGGTGGATCTCCCATTCAATTACCTCTTTATTTCTTTGCTTCGGCTGGCTTCTTTTCAGCTGCCTTTGGCACTTCCTTTGCTGCTCCCGATGGTGCTTTTGCTGCTGCAGGCGCTCCTGCAGACCCTTTTGGACTAGCCTTGGCAGATGCAGAGGCTGCAATGATTGATTTTCTCATAACACCCAATGCCATACCTTTTCTGCCAGTATTTCTTGTTCTTTGGCCTCTTACTCTTTGGCCATAAGCATGCCTGTAACCCTTCCATGAAAACAATTTCTTCTCAGTTTCGATGCTTTGCTTGAATGCAAAGTCAAGGTCGCTCATGATGAAATGTTCATCTTTCCCGTTGGTCACACCTCTTCTTGAATTCAATAAAAATCTTGGAACATTGTATTTATGAAGATGGAATAGTATCTCATCTACGTTTGCAACTTGATCTTCACTAAGGTTTCCAACCTGCGTTTCTCCAGGTATGGTCAACTCACGCTCTATAACTCTTTGTGCTGCAATCGCCAATGTGGAACCGATCCCTACGACCTTGTAGATAGCCCTTTTAAGCTGGACTTGACCTCGGATATCTCTTCCTGCGATTCTTACGATACCCCTAAATTCTACTGCTCCCTCTACTTTCTTCTCGCCGTGTTTAGACGTTTTTACAATTTCTTTCTTAGTTTCCTTTTTCTCTCTTTTCTTTGGTAATCCCATAAATACACCCTATATTCTAGACATATCTTCTACTTGGACTTGGCTGACTCCTTCAAGCGACATCAGATACTCCTCGACCGCATCAGCTCCGCCTTTGCCATCGTTCAAAAGAAGTGAAGCCTTGAGGGCTTTTATTCCAAAACCAATATCCTCTTCCCAAAATTTGGAAACCTTGTACTTCTCAGATATGTTTTTTTTCACATGGTCCATCTTGCTATAATCCTCAAGATAGATCTTAAGCGTCAAAGATACGTTGAATTCGTCAGACATTCATTCACCTAGGGACCCTGGAACTCTCCGTATTTGTAAGGGTTCTTGTTTTCCCTGCAGTAATAGCATCTGACTATTTCGCCTTCGCCGACTGGCGAGGGGAACGCAGCAAAGTTCTTAGTCATTCTGTTACATGAGCTACATAATTTCATCATTTCACCTTCACTGAATCCCATTCAGGATTCACCCATTCTCATCCAAACCGCAGAGAACCTAAGGCAAAGCAATTGGAATTACCTTGTTATCTGAGAATAAAGAGAACTCTAATTTATAACATTACATATTTAAACATTTGTGTCACATCTTAATCCTTTGAAGCCCCCATAGTATAGCCTGGACAGAACACTGGATTGCGGATCCTGGAACCTGAGTTCAAATCTCAGTGGGGGCGTCAATTATTGTTTCCTGTCTCGAGTTTCGGGTCTTGAATTTTGAATTCTGAATGCAAGAAAAGGTACATATAAATACCTTTTGCTTCAAGTATCTAGCATCTATTTTTATAGGTGATTACAAGTGTCAGAAGTCCCACAGACTCAAACCCCGGAAAAAATCATGGTTGCAGATGCCACGAACAGCGAGCTTATAAAAGACATCACTGACGAGGCTGACAGCAACGATGAAATACTGAAATTCATAGAAGAAAACAAGCAGAAAATATATATCGTTGGGTCTGGGGGAAGCGGAAGCAACACGCTTGACAGATTATTTGAATTGGGAATCGATGGTGTGAAACTAATTGCAATGAATACTGATGCTCGACATCTGTTAAAGGTAAGGGCAAACAAAAAGATCATTTTAGGAAAAAAGGTTAGTGGAGGAAAGGGCGCTGGAAGCAACCCTACAGTCGGAGAAGAAGCTGCAAAGGAGGCCCTGTCAGAAATAAAAAATGTAATAAGCGATGGTTCATTAGTATTCATAACCTGCGGGTTAGGTGGCGGCACAGGAACAGGAAGCGCACCAATAATTGCAGAGCAGGCAAAGGCAGCAGGCGCATTGACAGTAGGAGTAGTAACATTGCCCTTCACTTCAGAAGGAAAAATAAGGATGGAAAATGCAATGACCGGCCTTGAAAAACTCAAGAAATTCACTGACACACTCATAGTAATAAAAAATGACAAACTCCTGAACCTTGTCCCAGACCTTCCGCTTAATACTGCGTTCAAAGTCTGTGATGAAGTTCTTGCAGGTGCAGTCAAAGGAATTACAGAACTGGTCACCAAATCAGGACTTGTAAACGTGGATTTTGCAGATCTTAGGACAATACTGTCCAGCGGAGGATTTGCAGTAATTGGTTTAGGAGAAGCTTCGCTTGATGCAAAAGGGGATGAAAGGTGCAGGATAGCAATTGACACTGCATTGAATTCGCCATTGCTTGATGCAGAGATAGACTCGTGCACCAAAGCTCTTGTTAATGTCGTAGGCGGAGAGGATATGACATTAAAGGAAGCTGAATATATCGTAGCAGAGACTTCAAGAAGAATAAATCCGAATGCCCATATAATTTGGGGTTCAAGGATAGAAGAAAATATGAAAAAGTCGTCAATGCGAGTATTAATAGTTCTTGCGGGAGTAAGATTTACTAAGAAGGAAACAAAGACTGTAGATCAGGAACTGGACGGTCTTGATATTGATATAATAGGGTAATACGTATGAATTTGACAGAACTTGTAAAAAGATGTTTGAGGATATTGATAATCTCAAGGAAGCCTACTCATGACGAATTCACAAAGGTTGCAAAGGTGACTTCCATAGGAGTTATAGTTATTGGTCTCGTCGGCGTAGTGGTTGCAGTAATATTCGGATTCATAGGGTGAGGTATAAATATGATATTCACAGCAAGAGTAACATCAGGACAAGAAAAAATAATTGTCGAGATACTCAGAAAAAAGGCAAAGGAGCAGGAACCCAACATACATTCAATAGTTTATGTTGACAGCGTGAAAGGATACTTATTCATAGAATCTCCTGAAGAGAACGCAGTTGTTCGCTTGGTCCAGAAAGTCAAACACATAAAAGGGCTTTTACCAAAGACAATGGCTTCAGAAGATATAAAAGGTCTTGTGACATCAGCAAGCAAACCCGCTGTGACAATCGAAATAAAGGATATTGTCGAGATGATTTCAGGGCCTTTCAAAGGGGAAAAGGCAAAGGTAGTCAAAATCGACGATGCAAAAGATGAGATAACCGTAGAGCTCATCGAAGTAGCTGTCCCAATCCCTGTTTCAGTTAAATCAAAAACAGTAAGACTGTTCAGGAAATCAGGCGAAGCTGAATAATAATTAATTTTTTTTATTTTAACACTATTTTTAGCATCAACGGCATCTAGGAATATTTTTATACCTTTACCTTGATACTTCAACTATAGCCAACCAACAATATTTTCAGAAGATTGGTCAGCTAGCAGCGATTTTTGGATCGCTCAAAGAGGATGATGATTGATGGGTTTTGGACTATTTGATAATATCGGAAAACTGATTGGCGGAATGTTTGTAGCATTGGTTGTGCTGTTCGTGCTGCTTCTCATACTTGGAAATATTTTTGTAGTGATTGAGGCGGGTAATATGGGTGTTATTTATGATCCGTTCGCAGGAGGTGTCCAGGCTAAGACATTGGGCGAAGGATTCTACGTGATGATGCCGTGGCAAACTGTAACTCACTACAACCTAAGGACAATGAGCTATAATATGCACAGGGGCGGAGATGATATAGGCTTAGATGTTATTACAGCAGAAGGTCTTACAGTCAAGCTTGACCTAAGTGTATTATACCACGTTGAATCTAACGATGCACCATCACTTTACAAAAGTGTAGGCACTGACTATGCAAATGTGCTTATCAAACCAGTTGCAAGGGCAACTGCAAGGGATCTTGTTGCAACATATAATGCAGAGGACCTTTATACTACTGATAAAAGAGTGGTGTTACAATCAAGCCTGACAAGCAACATAAAAGCGAAACTCATAGACAGAGGAATCGTAATTGAAGATGTGCTTATAAGGGATATTGTACTTCCTGACCAGATACAGACTGCAATCGAAACAAAGCTGACTGCAGAGCAGGATGCTAAAAGGATGCAATTCGTCCTTCAGAAAGAGCAGAGCGAAGCTGAAAGAAAGGTCATAGAAGCAAGAGGTATCTCAGAGAGTCAAACAATAATCGCAAACTCTTTGACTGATTCTTACCTTACCTGGTATTGGATACAGAACCTAAAGGACCAGAAGAGCGTCATCTACGTTCCAATCCAGAACAATGG
This sequence comes from Microcaldota archaeon, assembly GCA_043827025.1. Classification (GTDB taxonomy): domain Archaea; phylum Micrarchaeota; class Micrarchaeia; order Anstonellales; family Bilamarchaeaceae; genus DATDTS01. The sequence goes on along the minus strand of JBDRPL010000005.1, from coordinate 39,282 downwards.
ATTGCCTTTGTTCAAGAACGTAGATCAATTGGCAATACAGTGACCTGGCAACAACCTCTAACTTTTTATTCTTTTTCTTATTTTCCCCAACATTAGTATATAAAATTCTATGTACATTATAAGTAAAATAGAACGAATAGCCTCTCAAAGGGGCCCAAGCGAACAAATGAAAAACAAGAAGATGAATATACATGATATGCGGCCATGGTCTACAGATTATAGATTCTTTATCTATAAACGGACAACGGTATGACTTCAGCTTCCCAAGAAACTTTTTCGGGATGCCTAAAAAGTTTCATCAAAAAGGAAAAAAAGGCTAAACAAAAAACCTGAACAAACGGGTTTTGGACTTACCTTTTCCTAAAAGGTAAGAGCTGATAGATCGGGTTCAATTCCCGATGGCCGCAAAATTTTATCTTCATAAAAATTATAGGTAAAAAGATGGATTTCTCAAAAATCAAGTACATTCTTTCTCCAATGGCATCGCATACTGATGCTGCATTTAGATGGATGTGCAGAAGATACGGCGCTGATTATGTTGTAACGGAATTCGTTTCAGCTGAAGCAGTTGTAAGGGAAAATAAGAAGACGCAGGAAATGCTTTTCATTTCAGATGAGGAAAGGCCTTGCGGAATACAGATTTTCGGCTCAAAGCCAAGCGTAATGGCAAAGGCTTCCCACATACTAGAGAAAAAGGCGGACGTAATTGATATTAATCTGGGTTGTCCAGCTCCAAAAGTATTGAGAGGTGGCGGCGGGGCATCATTGTTAGACAAGCCAAAACTAATCAATGAGATAATTGGCGAGATTGTTTCAACAATCAAAAAGCCAGTAACTGCGAAGATGAGACTTGGAATAAAGACAAAGGACAAGGCTGTTGAGATTGCGAAACTGATTGAAAAAAGCGGAGCATCTGCACTCGCAGTTCACGGAAGAACCTTAGATCAAATTTATTCTGGAAAGGCTGATTGGAATATGATAAAGCAAATCAAAGATGCGCTTTCGATTCCTGTTTTCGGGAATGGGGATGTTGTTGATTATTCGAGTGCAAAACGAATGTTTGATGAAACAGGTTGCGATGCAGTGATGATTGGCCGTGCAGCATTAGGCAACCCATTCATCTTCAAGCAGTGCAAACAAAAGAAGGATTTTGAGGTTACTCCGGAAATGAGATTGAAGGCATTTGATGAATATCTAAAAACAGTCCGTGAGCTTGGGATTAAACGAAGCGTCGGAGACCTAAAGGCACAGGCACTTTGTTTCATCAGAGGAATACCCGGTGCGACAAAACTTAGATCAAGGGTTTGCATGTCGAAAACAGAAGATGAGATAAAGGAGATAATGGAAATAAAGTAATAAAAAAGTAAAAAAAATCAGTAAATCGGAAACTTCGCGCAAAGAGCTTCCACTTCCTTTCTTACATGTTCCTTCACAGAAACATCTGCAGGATGATCAAGAACCTTAACAATTAGCTCTGCCACCTTCTTCATCTCAGGCTCCTTCATACCCATTGTAGTCACTGATGGTGTTCCTATTCGAACACCTGAACCTATAAATGGCTTTTGCGTATCATAAGGAATTGTATTCTTGTTCACGATGATTCCTGCCTCTTCCAACGCTTCATGCGCTTCTTTTCCAGTTATTTTCTTGGAAGACAGGGTGTCAAACAGTATCAAATGAGTTTCTGTCCCGCCTCCAACTAATCTAATGCCAAGCTTTGACAGATCTTCAGCCAATGCCTTTGCATTTTTCACTATCTGATGAGCATATTCCTTAAAAGACGGTTGTAGAGCCTCGTGGAAGCAGACTGCTTTTGCGGCAATTGAATGGATTTGAGGGCCACCCTGAATTCCAGGGAAGATTGCCTTGTCCACTTTCTTTGCAAGTTCTTCGCTATTCGTCATTATTATTGCTCCTCTTGGCCCTCTCAGTGTCTTGTGAGTTGTGGATGTAATGATATCCGCATAAGAAACCGGCGAAGGATGAACACCACCTACAATCAAGCCTGCAATGTGCGAAATATCTGCCATCAAATAAGCACCAACTTCATCAGCGATTTCCCTGAATTTCTGAAAATCAACTTGGTAAGGATAAGCAGTGAAACCGCAGACAATCACCTTTGGCTTGCTTTCTACTGCAAGTTTTCGTATCTCATCAAAATCAAGCCTTTCTGTTGTTTTATCAAGCTTGTATGAAACGACCTTGTAGGTTTTGCCTGAGAAATTGACAGGTGAGCCATGGGTCAGATGGCCTCCTTGGGATAATTCCAAACCCATCATAGTATCTCCATGTTCAAGCATGGCAAAATAGGCTGCCATGTTTGCAGGCGAACCGGAATTAGGTTGCACATTGACATAATCAACGCCAAACAGCTTCTTTGCCCTTTCTATTGCTAATTCCTCAACTTCATCAACGTATTTCTGGCCAGCATAGTATCTCTTTCTAGGGTAGCCTTCTGCATATTTATTGGCAAAAATAGAGCCAGTTGCTTCTAAAACAGCCTTGGAGACATAATTCTCCGATGGAATCAATCTCAAGGTCTTCCTTTCATAATCCAATTCCTTCTGAACCAGGTCGTAGACTGCAGGGTCTGTTTTTTTCAACTCATCCATGATGATAGCCTCCCAATGACTTATTGCTGTTAAGAATTAAATATGTTTTGAATATAGGAAATGTGATTATAGGTGTTCATATGATGATCGTAAGTCCAAATGCTAAAAGATTTTGGGAAAGTGAACAGATAAGCGAATTATTTGTATGTATGCCATTTGATAAGAATAAAGATAACAAATACAAGATAATTGAAGACACGACTAAGAGACTAAAAAATGAAAATCAAGAAAATGAATTTAAATCTGGAACAGAACTATCAAATACTGAAAAAGTAGCAATTGATACTGATGACAAAGTAGTTAATCGCATTATTAATGCTAAAATGCTCTTTTTTGATATTTCCAAAGACACGAGAACCAAGCATATTAATCTAAGTGTAATGCATGAACTAGGAATAGCTAGGGCAATTAGAGACCCGTGGGATATTGTAATTATAAGGCCAAAATCCGAATCAGAAGAAAGAGAATCACTTTATATACAAAGTCCAAATTATAATGAATTTGTGGAGCCACTCGACGAAGAGTTTGTTCAGAAAATACTCAAAGAAGCATTAAAAAATCAAGAGCATTACAAAGGAAAAATTGTTAGGTTTGCAGCGGAGTCAATAGATGATGAAGGCCTTTATCTCATACAAATTCATGGTAAGCAAAAAAATTTCATGCCCCCTCCCATAGAAAAAAGAGATTCGATATATAGGCTATTAGATTTAGGAATTTTAAAACTCAATACTGCGATGAAAAAAGATGAACATGGAGTAGAAAGATTAACCTATTCGTATTGGTGGACTACTTTTGGCAATACCGTTAAGAAGTACATAGAAGAAAAGAAAAAATAAATTGACTCGTTTATAATAAGGGGGTTTGGGCGGTAACGGACTAAGGGGGCAATCTTGATTAGCCATACTCGCCCCCTTGGGCTGTTATTAAATATGTTTGCCGCGTTTTAAAATCATGAAAAAACCAACTCCAAAGGAAATGACAAAGGCAATGATTCTCAGCAAGGAAGATTTTGACAAGAAATACTGGATATGCGGAACCGCAAAAAGGGCCATGAATGAACTAAAGAAGAAAAGGAAGTGACATTAAGGCGCATTAGTCGGGTCCCAGGTGACCCGTAGATTCTCATTTAAGCCATCAAGAACAATCATCTCTTCTGCTGACAGATTAAAGCCAAATATGTCTGCATTCTCAATTATTCTTTCCTTGTGTTTGGATTTTGGAATCACTACAACATCATGCTGTAAAGCCCACCTTAGAAGGACCTGTGCGGATGTCTTTGAATGATTTTTTGCTATCGAAACTATCTTTGGATCATCAAGCCTTTTTGCACGTGACAGAGGACAGTATGCCTCCAACACTATGTTTTTTGATTTGCAGAATTCCAATAGTTCTTTCTGATAAAGAAAGGAGTTAAACTCAACCTGATTCAATGCTGGAACAGTCTTTGATTCTGCCAACAATTCATTTAGATGCTTTATTGTGAAGTTGCTTACTCCAATAGATTTGCATTTGCCTTGTTTGTAAAGCTTTTCAAAGACTTTCCATGTTTCCAGCCTTTCCTTAACTGGCCAATGAATAAGATAAAGGTCAATATAATCCAAACCCAGCCTCTCCAAACTATCATTGAAAGCTTGTTCTGGATCAGCATGTTCATCATTCCAGATCTTGGTCGTCACAAAAATCTCTTCCCTTGGAATATCGCTTTTCCTTATTGCCTTGCCAACGTTTTCCTCATTTGCATAATAGGATGCAGTGTCTATCGACACATAACCAGCTTCCAAAGCCCATAAAACAGCCTGCTCCGTTTCTTTTCCCTGCTTAAGCTGCCATGTTCCAAAGCCAAGCATAGGCATCTGAATTCCGTTGTTTAATTTAATTTTTGTTGAAATGTCCATCTCAATCCCATTAACTAATTCACAAAAACTTGAAGGTCTCGATTACTTTCTTGAAGAATGCATCTGAAGAAAATCCTTTGCTATTATTCGTCCAGACCTTGATTGAAACAGACCAGCCATGCTCTTTGTAGAACTCATAGCCGCTCCAATCCTTAATATTACCTAGAACTCTCATCGGAGCATACTTGACTCCGTTTGGATTGGTCTTTATCTTTTCATGATAACCTACAAGCATACATTCTCCGCATGCATCGTGTAATCCTTGTGAAATCCTCTTAACATCCATCTTAGGCAATGTTGTTTCTTCAAATTCAATCTTCTTGAAAGAATCAATATTAGGAGAGCTAAACACAATCTTATGGGTAGCAGAAGCAAGAAAAACATTTTCCCTTTCATATTCCTTAAAAAGAGGATACGTGAAAGAAAACTCCTTATTCTTGAACTCCTTGTATTCCGCAATTTCCGATTTATCAAATAGCCCTGCCATGTTTTCACCTTAAATTATATGAACTTAAAGGATTTAATAATTTCTTTCCAAAAAGCATCTGAAACTGACGGATTCTTTTCTGAAAATGTGATTCGGACAGAAAATGCTTTGCCATAGAATGTAACGCTGCTTGAATCCATTAGATTTCTTTCATACATCACACCATTCTTGTTTTCTTTCCGTTCTGCATCTCGAAGGCCTGCATTAAGCCATGCTTTGGCATCTCCAGAAGGATAGCAATCCGAAAAACTAAGAGGAATTTTTGTGGCGGTTAGAAGCAGATACTTCTTGCTGTTTTTTCTTGAACTTGGAAATTTAATATTGCAGACCCCGGAATATCTGTTTTTGAGCTTGTAGAAATCTCCTTTCCTGAATTCAACAGTTTCCTTTTCCCAACCTTCGAATACAGGATAACTAAAAGTAAAGTCATTCATTTGCTTGAATTCGCGATGACCTTCAACCTTAACGCTCATGTACGCATTAGACTGTGAAGATATATATCTTTTGTCTTCTTAATTTTGATATGGCACGAAACAAAGACGACGAAGTCTACAAACAAATAGCAGCCTATGAAGATACTGACCAGGTAAATGAATTGCTTGAGCTTTATGAAAAAAACAAACGTCCAGCAGTAAGAAAGAAGATAAAGGCAGTTCTTTCAAAAATACTAAAAAAATTCTCAAGCCCCGGTTACGGATACATGAATGAATTGATTAGATTTTACTTGGATAAACGGAAAATGTACGATTTGATAATGAATCCTGTGGAAAAAGGCCTCATAACAATCATAAAATCAAAAGCAGAAGACGTAAGCCATGACGACCTCCTAAAACTACTGGAAAGAAAAGACATTCCTGAAAACATCAAAATAGCGGGAGTAAATGCAATAGGAAACGGCGGATGGATGAATTGAGGGGGCTGCTTGAGAAAAAAGTTCTTCCTCCCAAAGCTTCTGAAAAGGCTGTGCAAATACTGAAGAAGAATGGCTGGGAATATGAAAAACACCTGAAGGAAAAAAGATAATGCCTTAAAAATACTTGTCTTCTATTTCTTTTTCTTAAATGCTGAGGTCAAATGAAAATCCTATTTTCATAACCCACAGCATTCATTGATATTCATGCTGAGGTCAAATTGAACTATTATTCAATACTCTTAGCTCACATTCGTTCGCTGAGGTCGCATAACCCGGTAGTGCGCACGCCTGGAATTTCTTCTGAACTCCAAAAAGAAGGAGATCAGAAGGACCCTCAAACTGAGGGGAAACTGTGTTTCCCCGCGGTTCGGTTAGCGTGTCCGCAAGGATTGCCAGTTCAAATCTGGCCCTCAGCGTTTTTGTTCACAAAAAGGCAGTTCTTGAACGAAGTTCACTGTCTCGGCGTTTTTTTATTTTTTTAATTTAACATAATCTGGTTATTTAAACAGTATTAACCACACTCACTCATATGAAAACAGGATTACCCAAAGCCAAAATCACCCTAAACAATTGGTACACCTGTTCCGGAAAAGAAGCAACGATATATTTTGGCACAACAGAACGTGCTGGAAAACAGGTAAGGATTGCATTAAAAAGATTCAAAAAAGAAAGATTCGTAATAGATCAGAAAAACAATATTCTGAAACCAGAACTAACTTTTGAAGAATACAGCACTATGAAAGCACTACTCGCAGTTGAGATAATTCAGGCAGTAGCAAAACTGGGAGTGCCAACTCTTGAAATATTTAAGGCAGTGGAATTTGAAGGAGAAGGTTGCATCCTGATGAGTGACGCGTGCATGAACGGTAAAATGCCATGGGATGGATTGAGATATGCAAACATGATGGGAGGGATAAAAGGCAAACCTCTTGCCACGATGACATCAGAGCTGGCGCTTTTACATCTGCTTAACCTTAAACTGGGTCAAATTTACGAATGCGATAAAATGATGAGGCATCCAACACCTACACTCTGGCTGACACTGGAAAACCCGTTCCATGCAGTAATGGCAGACGTAACAAATCTTCAGATATATCCTAACCCGGAAATTCAAACTGACATTTTAGATCTGGCAGACCTGGCACGCGTAGATGCTGGAAAGATGAGAGACGAATACGAAAAGGCTAGGGGCATATGGATTGAACAAATAATGCAGCAGGGTTTAGAACCTTTTCATGTTGAAAATAGTAATTCCGTGATAATATGAACAGGCTCCTCAATATCCATTACAGCGCCGAGCTTTCCCTGAAAGGGGAGAACCGAATAGAATTCGAGAAAGTGCTAGTGGATAACCTAAAATATGCCCTCCATGGCATAGAATATGAAAGAATCGAAAAGAAAGAAAGAAGAATACTTGTTTATCTCAATGAAAAAACAGATATTGAAAAAGCACATCAGGCAATTGCACGTATCTTCGGAATAAGCTGGTTTGCCTTGTCTTATTCCCTTGAACGTGACATAAAGAAGCTTGCAGATTGTGTCCTGGATTATGCAAAGAAAAATTACTCTGGCAAAAAGATAAAGATAGAAACTACCAGGTCAGACAAAACATATTCTAAGACTTCAATGGATTTGAGCATGGAAATTGGAAAAATAATAGAAAATGCAGGTGTAGGGATAGATGTCAAGAAACCTGATGAAAAGATATTCATAGAAATAATGAGGAATCAATTCCTGGTATCATTTGGAAAGATACAGGGGTTGGGCGGCCTTCCTATAGGTTCAAGCAACAGACTGCTTTGCCTGCTATCAGGTGGAATAGACTCTCCTGTTGCAAGCTGGCTGATGATGAAAAGAGGTTGTGAAATCGATTTCCTTCACATTCATAATTATCCTTCTGATGAAGAAGTAGTAAAATCAAAGATAGCAGAGCTGATAAAAGTATTGCGAAGATATCTGCCATTCAAGACCCGATTACACGTAGTTTCTTATCAAGAATTCAACCAGGCAACGATGGATGTTGACCCAAGGTTAGAATTAGTATTATTCAGAAGATTCATAGCAAAACTTGCAAGCGAGATGTGCAAGGAAAACAGGATGTTCGGTGTCATTACAGGAGACAGCATGGGCCAAGTGGCATCCCAAACAATAGAAAATCTCTATGCAACAGATGAAGCATTCACTGTCCCAGTTTACCGACCGCTTATTGCATATGATAAGCAGGACATAATCTACCTAGCGCAGAAGATAGGCACTTTCGACCTTTCCATTGAAAAATACAAGGACTGCTGTTCATTGGTTGCAGCAAAGCACCCGTCTACAAGAGTTAAACTGGAGGATGTAAAAAGAATCGAGCATGAAATTGGAATTGATGAGATACTAGAAAAAACAATGAAAGAAATTAGTGTTGTTGAGATTTAGAGTGATCAATTGATTCAAATTGGTTTGGAATAATGCACGCGCTCCATTCCAATAACAAAACCGCTTTTCATGGCTTCCATTTCTTTTGATCGAATTATAGATAAACCAATTCCGACAAACTTGCCATCGCAATAAACAGAAACCAATTCCTTGACTCCAAAACGATCGCACTTTAAAATGCCATTCTTTGCTATTTTGGCACCATGCAACACGGCATTCAACGCATCTTTGTTTATTTCGACCTTTGGAAAATCAATGAATTCCTCTGGCTTGTGGACAAGTGAATCTATTTTTCCATTGTTATAAGCATCAATCAGTTTGTTAAGTGGAATTGCTTCTTTCTCAGTTATTTCTCCCACAGCAACTCGCCTCAACTCCTCCATTCTCGCACCACCGCACTTTTTCCCAATATCTTCGCATAATGTACGAATATATGTACCAGCTTCAACGTCCGCCTTGAATAAAACAAGTTTTCCATTTCGTTCTAGAAATTCCAGGGAAAAAATAGTTCGCTTTCTTGGAACTTTCTTAACCGCACTGATCAGCGGAGGCGTTTGGCTTATTTTGCCAGTAAATTCCTTGAATAACGAGTAGACCTGATTATCAGTTATTTTCTCATCTTTGAATTTGATGATACCGACATAGGTTTTCTTCTTTGCTGCGATATATTGAAGCAGTTTGGTTGATTTTCCAAGCGCAATTGGCAAAACACCAGAAACATCGGGGTCCAAAGTACCTGCATGGCCTGCCCTAACATTCAGGAGTTTCTTGACCCAAGTGGTAAGCTCATGGCATATTACTTTAGGTGGTTTGTCAATGACAAGGATTCCGTCCATAAGGCCTATGCCCCACACTTCTTGATTATCTCCTGTACTTCAGGCAGTTTCTTATCTATTTTGGACTTGGTGATTGCACTCATAACAATTTTCTTGTTATCAGGCTTCTGATCAACATAATTGCTCAGCGCTCCAACAGTATGTTCCTTCAGAGCCCTATCCTTGTCTGACAGAAGCAAGACTAATGAAGGAACCACAGGAGCTATATCTGAACCCATTAATGTAACGCCTTTAAGATGAAATGTTACTCCAAGCTTTACCAAAAGATCCTTGTGTTTTACCAACTCATTTATCTTGTTCCAATCCTGTTTTTTTACGTAATATTTGGCTAAAACTCCTGCAGCATCTCCTTTTACAGCATCATAACTATCTGAAAGGAGTCTTTCCAGAACTGGCAACAAGGACTCATTAACAGCATCAACATACTGAAGGAACATGCTTGCCCCCTGCTTGACTTCGAAATTAGAGCTGTTCAACAGCAATGCGATTCTACTCCATTCCTTTTTCTTTGCATAATATTGGGTAAGTATCTTTGAAGAATCCCACCTAACCATTGCAGAAGAATCAGACAGCGCCTTTTCAAGATCTGCAACAGCATCTGAGAGATCACAATTGACCTCATAAATCATGCTATTCACTGCAGCTTCGCGAACCTTTGCATCCGAACTCTTGAGATCTACAATCAGTTTCTTGACTTTCTCGTCCATGTAAAAACCCTATCAGTCATTCCTTGTTTTGGATCTACCTATAATCACTTTACATTTATTAAGCATACTCTCTATGCACCTAATCCGAGTCTAGAGCATGTTTACTACTCTTGATTGCTTTACGAATGACTTCTCGCAATTCCGTTATAATTTCTTTTGGCACTCCCGTCACCGAAGGCCCATTTGCAAGGAAATCTTCGAAAGATTGCTCACTTGCGGCACCATGTGCATAGGAAGGCACACCTTCCTGAAACCAAATCAATTTTCCAGAGTAGGTATTGGCGCCTTCATAGCATGATCCGCCACCAGGAAAGACCCTATGATTCCAAGTCCATTGTTTTTTGGGAATTGTTATTTTACCTCTTTGCGAACGATTAAAGTCCTTTCTCAATTCTTTTGCCCTGCATAATTCTTTCTCAAGCAGTGATTTATCGCCTTTGCAACACTTGATCAGACATCCAATGCGCTTGACTGCTTCTGAAAAAGTACGGCGTCGTATTGCATTGAAGATGCTATGTTCCCTTGCCAACCCCATGTCGCTCTCAGGATCGTCTGTTTCATAGGATAGGTCCTCATAATAGGTGTTGCACTTACGGCATTGCATGAGGCTAAAGCTAACTATAGAGAGATGGCCGTCAGAATACTCACCATGACCAGGAATGGTCCTCATCTTTTTTCTGAAAAAATTCACCCTGGAATTCGAATAAACAGTTATGGGCTTGCCACAATACTGGCAAACACCTGGTTTAGGAAGTATTTTATTTTTGATAACATCACTTCTTCAATTTAATTATGTTCAAAACAATCTTTTTCAGCTGTTCCGGATTGTATTTTTCGCTTGAAAGGCAGGCATCAAAATTATCTGTATTGAATATATCAATGTTATAAACTTCAAGATATCTCTTCCTGTTGTCATTATCTCTTTTATCAACATGCTTCAGGGATTCCCCTGGCTTCATCTCATCTCGCTTTGCAACCCTGCGGGCTCGTACATCAAGAGGTGCAAAAAGCCTGATACTGACATCAGGTTTCACGATCCAAGGGCCAAGCCATGTTGTGACAATACAATTGCCTGTGGCCTGTTTCTTTAAGATATCGTCAAACTTCTTGTCTATATTGTGATCCTTTTCAGCTTTCTTCTGGAATTCCATCAAAGAAATGCCTTCTTCCTTGGCAAGGTCCTTGAATGTCGGGCACACTAGTTTGTAGCCCAATTCTTTCGCAAGCAATTCGCCCAATGTATTCTTACCGCTTCCAGTTAAACCATTAATTGCAAGTATCATTTGGCTTACCTTTCATAGCCCTGACTTTTTTTAGTATAGGGGCGCTGATGAGACCGAATACGAAGGCAACAAATATAAACCACCAATATACTTCGCTGATTCGCTTAACATTCAACAAAGGAATGGTAAACGGAAGGTCAGCATAGAACCAAGTCCCATTATTTATAATTATTTCCGGAACGCCTTTCTGGACTTCCATAAAAACAGAAAGCTGTTCTCCATTTGAATAAACTTCTTTCAGGCCATATAGCGAAATATTCGCGCCCTTAAGTGGTGGAGAATGCGTAGCGATTCCCTTTTCACCCAAAAAGAAAGTCTGGCTCTTCTCACCAACAATATTGTCCTGGCCCCATAGGTTTTTGCCATCATACACCTTTGCAATCAAAAGCCATTCACCTGCGTTTCCATTGACAATGTGGCATATAGAATAAATGTTATCTCCTGCAGTCTTGTCACAACCTACGCCATCATCTAAAGGATGCAGTTTGAAGTCATCTGTAACAGTAGGGTCAAACATGCCAAGAACATAGGTAAAACACAGGAACACTGCAATGACAGGAACTATTGCCTTAAGGTTCTGGAACATCATCTTATTCATTTCACCTATAAGTGCCATCTGCCTTTTCATGGCTTCATCTAATTTTTTCTGGTCATTGCGCTTGCTCGCTTCCTTGAGCTCCTCACTCACCTTCTTTGAACGTTCCTGAAGGTCCTTTGCAAGCTTGTGATTTGTGAGCCGAAATTGAATCTCCTTTGCAATGACAGAATATAATATAGCCGCAAAAGTCACAACTAAAAAATAAATCTGGAAATCCATAGCATAGTACTATATCCATCTTCTTTATAAAAATAACTAAAGGAATTAACTGCATGGAAAAAGATGAAGAAAATGAAGAAATGCCTGAAAACAAGGAGATGAACAAAAGAGAAAAACGCAAACAAACTAAGAAGTATTTATATTATATTTCCATAAGCGTCTCCATACTTGGGATTCTCGGTACTGTAATATTAATGATGCTTTCATATTATGTTTTGGACACCACACATAAGGAAACCCTGAATCAACTTGAGCAGACTGATGAAGTAATGATGCAGATAGAATTGAGTCTTGACAGTTCCATGAATGAAATATCCAATTTAGAAACAACTGTAGATGAAATGGATTTGACAATCCGCCAGCTGAAAACTTCGATCACTATGATGGGAAATACATTGAAAAGTTTTGGGCAGACCGTTTCTGGGATAAACTTCGGCGGACTTATAGGATTCCAGGAAGAAGGCAGAATGATGAAAGAAACAGGAGATGCATTCATCCAGACTGGAGACTCTTTAGATGAGATAAACCTGAAGGCGCATAAAGGCGCGATATCCAAATTCAAAGACGAGATTGCAATCCTAAAACAAGAGATATCAGATGAAAGAAGCGCAATGGAAGGCGCACAGAAAACCAGCAACGACGTTTTCTTGGCACTGAAAGCAATGGCAATAATTTTCTGCATACTGGAAATTATGCTTTTCGGCGTGATTTTGATGAACTGCCTTGCAGGGATGTGAAACTAATCTTTTTAAATCCTTCGAGTTCAAATAGTATCTCTCTTTACATAGAGTAAAAAGTGCAATATATTTGGTGATATTTAATGAGTAAAGGATCAAACGGCGAGTTCGCAGGCCGAAACATTAGGCGAAAAAGAAAATTGTGCAGATGGCTGTCCAAGAAATGGAAGAGAAAAACATTGGACCTCAAGAAAAAGTTCGACCCACTTGGAGGAGCACCCCAGGCAAAGGGAATAGTGCTTGAAAAAATCCAATTGGAGCAGAAACAGCCTCACTCAGGAATGATTAAATGCGTGAAAGTGCAATTGACAAAGAATGGAAAGATAGTGTCTGCACACGCACCAAGGAACAAAGCAATAACGTTCATAGATGAACACGATGAAGTCATAATATCAGGGCTCGGCGGTTCGCAGAGAGGGCAGATGGGTTCCATACCAGGTGTCAAGTACAAAGTAGATAGAGTGAACAACACAGACCTCCAGGCAATGAGGCACGGAAAGAAAGAAAAGGCTAAGAGATGATTATATGGTTAAGGTATTTGGCAAATATGAATTGGAAGGTCTTCAGATAAATGACAAGAGTCTGGCCCAGGTAGTTTCATTGAAACCTATCGTCGTACCTCATTCAGCAGGAAGACACAAAAGAAGAGCTCTTGGAAAGACCGAGGTAAATATAGTGGAAAGGCTTGCCAACAAGCTAATGAGAGGGGGAACCGGAGAAAAGACTTCTGGAAAGATAATCCGAACTCATGGAAGGCTCCAGGGAAAAAAGCTGAAAACTATGAAAATAGTTGAGATGGCACTGGAATCCGTTGAAAAGCAAACCAAGGAAAACCCAGTCCAGATTTTGTTGAAAGCACTTGAGAACTCAGCACCAAGAGAAGACACGACAAGAGTGTCACACGGTGGTGTAAGCTATCAGATAGCTGTAGACTTATCAGCAACAAGAAGGCTTGACATGGCATTGAGAAACATCGCACTTGCGGCAATCATGGGTTCGTTCAATAAACCAAAGCCATTGCATGAAACACTTGCATCAGAAATCGTCAACACTGCGAAAGGAGACATACAGACATCCTACGCAATGAAGAAAAGGGATGAAACGGAGAGAATGGCAAGAAGTGCACGCTGATCCTGATTGTTTTTAAATTATTATTTCTTTTTCTACTTTTATTTTAACTCTAATTTATCATCAGATTTATAAGCCATAAAGCCATAATCAAATTATGAAGCCAATCGAATTGATAATTAAAAAGATGCCTAAAGCAGAACTCCACCTTCATATTGAAGGAACACTTGAACCAAACTTAATGTTCAAGATTGCCAAAAGAAATAAGATAAAATTGAAATACAGGACAATTGAACAGGTCAAAAAAGCATACAATTTCAGCAACCTTCAGGAATTCCTTGATATATATTATGAAAGCTGCAAAGTATTGGTAAAAGAAAAGGATTTCTATGATCTGACTTATGCCTATCTAAAAAAAGCCCATGGACAAAATGTCATCCATGCGGAAATTTTTTTCGACCCACAAACACATACTGAAAGAGGCATCAAATTTTCAACTGTGATTAACGGAATCCACAGGGCGTGTGTTGACGCCAAAAAGAAAATGGGCATAACAACTAAATCAATATTATGCTTCCTTAGGCACCTTGACCAAAAATCTGCTTTTGAAGCCCTAGAACAGGCATTGCCATACAAAAAATGGATTGTTGCTGTTGGGCTGGATTCCGGAGAAAGAGGCAATCCACCTTCAAAATTCAAAAAAGTGTATGCTAAGGCAAGAAAAAACGGATTTCTAGCAGTGGCTCATGCTGGAGAAGAAGGCCCTGCAGAATATGTATGGGAAGCTTTACGATTACTAAAGGTTTCAAGAATCGACCACGGAAACCATTGTTTGGACGATGAAAAACTGGTTCAAACACTGGCCAAGATAAAGATGCCTTTGACAGTTTGCCCACTATCCAACCTTAAACTAAGGGTAGTCAAGGATTTGAAGCAACATCCATTAAGGAAAATGATAGAACGTGGATTAACGGTAACTATAAATTCAGATGATCCCGCATATTTTGGAGGATATGTTAATGAAAACTATCTTGCTTTGAATAAGGCAATTGGACTAACAAAGGGAGAACTTCACCAATTGGCCAAGAATTCATTCGAAGCTTCGTTCTTGAGTGAAAAGGAAAAACGAGAAATAGCAGGTAAGGTTGAAAAAATATTCAAAGCAGACTGATTCGTACGTCAGCAGCCAATGCCCAATATTTATATACCTTTCTTTGCAAAGTAATCTCTAAAACCTTTTTCTATAGAGGTTAGAATTTATCAGTCAAAATGATAAATAAACAGTAGATATTTGTTAAGGTGAATTTGAATGGCACGAAAGGAATACGTAGTCGAAGAAGTACAAAAATTGATGGATAATCTGGAAAACATTCGAAATGTTGCAATCGTAGCACATGTAGACCATGGAAAGACAACGCTTACTGACTCGCTGATCGCAAGGGCAGGGCTTATTAACAAGGAGCTTGCAGGGGCACAGAGATGGACGGATTTCGATGAGCAGGAACAGGCAAGAGGAATCACAATCAAGTCAGCTAACATATCTCTTGGTTTCCAATTCGAAGGCAAGGACTACCTGATTAACTTGATTGACACGCCAGGACACGTAGACTTCGGAGGCCACGTAACAAGAGCAATGAGAGCTGTTGATGGAGTGGTTTTGGTAATAGATGCAGTTGAAGGAGTCATGCCACAAACTGAAACGAACTTAAGAATGGCATTGAAAGAAAGGGCACAACCAGTGTTGTTCATCAACAAAATCGACAGGCTTATCAATGAATTGAAATTGGACTCAACTGCAATGCAGGAAAGATTCATGAAAGTAATTAATTCTGTCAACAAGATAATCGAGGCAAGCGCACCTCCTGACAAAAAAGAAGAATGGTCCATTTCAGTTGCAAAGGGAAACGTAGCATTCGGTACGGCATACAACAAATGGGCCGTTTCCATAGAGTCAATGAAAAGATTCAACATAAACTTCAAGACAATAAATGAAAAATGCGCAGAAGGAGACCACAAATATCTGGTGGAAAAGTCGCCCCTTGATGAGGTTTTATTGCAGATGATGATCAAGAACCTGCCGAATCCAAAGGATGCGCAGCCAATGAGGGTACCAGTCCTATGGAAGCATGGGGATCTTAATACGGTAGAAGGAAAATCTATGGTTGCATGTGATGCCAAGGGGAAGGCAATCGGAGTATGCTTTGGTATAGTTTACGATGAACATGCAGGAGAAGTCGGCGTATTGAGAATGTTCTCAGGATCAGTTACAAAAGGAGACCAGCTTTACGTTTCCTCCAAGAAAACCTATTCAAAAGTTCAACAGATTGGAATCTACATGGGCCCTGATAGAGTGCAGGCAGACCATATAAGTGCTGGAAATATCGGCGCAGTCGTAGGTATCAAAGACCTTTTTGTAGGAGAAACGGTCTCAGCAGAACCTATAACACCATTTGAGCAGATCAAGCACTATTCAGAACCTGTAGTTACAAAATCAATCGAAGCAAAAGAAACAAAGGACCTTGCAAAACTAATAGATGCATTGAGAAGCCTCTCCAAAGAGGATGCAACACTTAGAGTAGAGTTGAATCAGGAAACTGGTGAGCACTTGATATCTGGTATGGGAGAACTGCATCTTGAAATCATTGAATACAAGATAAAGAATGAAAAGAAAGTAGATATAGTGACTTCACCTCCGATTGTTGTTTATCAAGAAACAATCACAAAGAATGCAGGTCCATACGAAGGCAAATCCCCTAACAAGCACAACAAACTCAAATTCCGTGTAGAACCATTAGATGAAAAGATGCTTGAATTACTTGGAAGCAGCGACATCCAAAATGGAAAGCCAAAAGGAAAGGAATATTGGGACAAGCTTATTGAAGCAGGTCTTGAAAGAGAAGAGGCGAGAAACGTCTGGGATATCTACAACAAGAACCTCCTCATCAATGGAACAAAAGGTATCCAAAACCTTAACGAAATCCAGGAACTTATAGCAGAAGGATTTGAAGAGGCAATGAACCAAGGTCCGCTTGCAAAGGAGAAGGTAACAGGAGTTAAGGTTGTACTTGTCGATGCAACTCTTCATGAGGATAACATCCACAGAGGTCCGGCACAGATGATCCCAACTACAAAGAGGCCAGTATACGCCTGTATCATTGCAGCAGGAGTCACATTAAAAGAGCCAAAACAGAAGGTCCTTATTCAGACGGTCAACAACTACGCAGGAGACGTAATAAACATGATAAATGGAAGGAGAGGCCAGCTGGTGGGTATCGAACAGGAAGGAGAGAATTCCACGATAACTATAGTCATGCCTGTTGCCGAGATGTTCGGATTCGCCAATGCGCTTCGCGGTGTAACGCAAGGCCGTGCAATCTGGTATCCTGAATATGACGGATACCACGTCATGCCTAAGGAAGTCATTGCAAGGACAATCGGAAAGATCAGGGAAAGAAAAGGAGAGAGACCAGACCCCCCAACAATTGAATTCTTCCTTGACCAGTAAGCAAAAAAAAATTTTATTCTTTTTTACTCTTATTTTTATTCTTATTTGTAGATATGGTTTTCATGAGAAAAAACCTGACAGCCGAATCCATTCCGGACCTGATAAAAAAGATGGCCATACCTGTAGCTCTGGGATTTTTTTTCCAGGCAATGTACAACGTGACAGATACTTTTTACGTAGCCCAGCTTTCGATTGATGCGCTTGCTGGGTTATCTTTGACATTCCCGCTTTTCTTCCTCATACTCGCATTAGGCATAGGCATAACCATCTCAACAAATGCGCTTGTCTCAAAGAAACTTGGGGAAAAGAACGAGAAAAAAGCAGTTGAGGTTGCAGCACAGGGCATTACCATCTCTATCCTCATCTCAATAGCCATGACAATCATAGGCCTTACATTCTCTAACGGCATATTCAGCTTCATGGGCGGAAACTCGCATGTGGTCGAAATCGCTGTCCAATACATGAACATAATATTTCTTGGCATAGGTGTGCTTTTCCTTTCAGCCACGCTCAATGGAATTCTAAGCGCAAGCGGGGACACCAAGACAGGGGGAACAGTGATGTTCTTAGGGTTCATATTAAATATTTTCCTGGATCCTGCACTTATGTATGGCTGGTGGGGCCTTCCGGCAATGGGAGTTGCAGGAGTCGCATGGGCAACAGTTCTTGTGCAATTCCTAGGTGTGATAATATTCATCTACAGAGCCAACAAAAGAGGCATGCTTGCAAATTCGCTTCATTTCTATATTCCAAAAAAAGAGATAGGATTCGCCATAATCAAGCAGGCAATACCTTCAAGCCTGAATCAGGCAAACAATGCAATAGGATTCCTGGTCATAACAAGGTTTGTATCGGATTTTGGAGAAAATGCACTGGCCACTTTTGGAGTCGGCATGAGGATTGACCAATTGATAGTATTACCTGCAATAGGAATTGCAACTGCATCCATCTCAATAGTAGGGCAGAACTATGGTGCAAAAAATTTCGAGAGAATCAAAGAGACCTATCAAATATCGCTGAAATACGGGATAATGCTTCTGCTTGCAGGCTCTGTGATTGTCCTTGCATTTTCTAAACAGCTTGCTTCGCTTTTCACAAGCGACCCAATCCTCATCAGCTCGATTTCAAGCTATCTTTGGATAATCACGTTTTCATATATACCAACTGCAATAATTATCATCTCAGGCGCAGTTCTCCAGGGTTTGGGAAAGGCGCATCATACGCTTGGCATAAACCTCATGCGTTTCTTCGTGATAATGATACCCTCCTTATGGGTGATGGCATATATGATGGACCTGAAGGAAACGGGAATATGGTTCGGGTTTGTGGTTTCAAGCATTTTGATGGCGATAATCGCCTATTGGTACACTATGAAAAATATAAAAGGACCAACTAAGTAAAGTGATCATGCCAACCTACGGATTCTGCGAGAAATGCAAAAAGAAGGTAAGGATCATTGACGGAAAGGATTTGCCGACTGTCGAGCCTGCTGCACGCAAACATTTTGACAAGATGACTGCAGATTTCAAGAAGAAAAAGATTCCCTATGCTACTAACCTCTACCATGGCTGTACGCAACCATCCCAGGATTTGCTTTGCATCAAATGCTCCATCTGCGGAACGATTGTGAAATGGGAGTCCATAGGAAAAGGATTAAAATGACCTCCCCGTCATATTAAGGATATGGCAAAAAAGAAAAAAGGAATCCTTAGTTATATAATTTCATTCATAACACTTATTTTCAACATAATCAAATGGATCGTTGTTTCTATTTACAAGCTAATTAAATTCATCATAATGGGGATAGTTGGCCTGATAAAAAAGGGAGGCACTAGGGTGAAGAACGCACATGCCGAAAACAAAAGGCCTAAGATAAAAGCGGAATATGATGAATTTATAGAGCTAGAGAAAAATGAGGGGAATTTGAAGGCTATTGAATCCAAATTATGTAAAAACAAAAGCCTGATAGGGATAATATTCGGTTCAAGAGGTTCTGGCAAAAGTGCAATTGGAATGCGAATATTAGAAAATGTACATGCAAAAACAGGAAGGAAAACATATGCACTTGGATTTAAAAAAGAAAATCTGCCTTCATGGGTACATCCAATAAACTCTATTAAAGAAGTCGGGCAAAATTCATTCCTATTGGCAGATGAAAGTGGCATTGAATTTTCTTCGAGAAATACAATGTCAGGTGCAAACAAATTATTGAGCGAGTTGCTCCTGATTTCCAGACATAAGGACATTTCAGTTCTTTTTATAAGCCAAAACTCTTCAAACATAGAAATAAACACTCTCAGGCAGGCAGACTACCTGATATTCAAAAGACCGTCCCTCCTGCAACTTGATTTTGAAAGAAAGAAGATAAAGGAGATATATAGCGAAATCAAGGATAAATTTGCTAAATACGAGGAAAATAAGGGAGTTTGCTATATTTATTCCAATGAATACCAGGGATTCGCATCTAATTCATTGCCATCGTTTTGGAGTGAAAATGTCAGCAAATCATATAGAGATAAAGGCAAATAGATAGGTTATTTCCTGAAAAACAACCCCTGGTATTTTTCCTTGTAATTGATATCCCTGAACCCGACCTTTTCCAGCCGCCTTTGAACTTCCTGTGCAATGTTCCTTCCCTTTGACTTACCCAATGAGCCAACATAGTGAAACAATCTTGCATCAGGCTTTGCAACACGCTTGAGCTCTTCGTAGAAAGGAGTTGAATAGAGAAATTGTGCCAATGAGAAACGAGGCGGATCGTGGATAATTACACTGAAAGATTCGGAATCGAATTTCTTTATTTCTTCTGCGATATCACCCCTTATGATCTTGATGTTCTTGGAAAAAAGACCTGTGCTGAAAGGGCTCCAGGAAGCTAAGGTATAAACAGCATCATTTATTTCGCACGTCGTAATCTCCTTAGCCTTGGAGCATGCAATTGCAGTATATCCAAGGCCCATACACGTATCCAAAACCACATCTTCTTTTGTGACTTCAAGAATCCCTGCAACCTCTTTTGAATAATCAAGCGGAGTCTTGAAGTTCTTGACAAGCTGCATCCTCAAACCATCAATCTCAAGAACAGGCGCACCATTCATCATTCTCAGCTTGTAAAGATGCTTATCAAACACTGCCAATTTAAAGAGATCATCGCCTTTCCTGGCGTAGACCCATTGCTCGTCATAGAGATATTCAGTATCTTCTTTTCTGGACATGAATTTCATAGATAACCCCAAAACATCAATATAGATTCCTGGATTTATAGTATACCATTGCAAGGCCAAGTGAAACTATGCTGATGAAAAGCAGATAAACTATGCTGCCCAATGCACTAAGTACCCCAAGATCCCTAAACATGAGTTTCTCAGTAACATCGATTAGCGTATGAAGAGGAAGAAGAGACCCCAAAAAGTCCATAGGTGGATTAAGGAACTCAAGCGGAACTATGCTTCCGCTAAGGAATATCAAGGGAATGCTTATGAGCAAAGAAAGCATGAATGCAGTGCTTGTGGTATTGACGAATTGCGAAAGCAGCATGCCTATGGAAGTAAAGACTATCGGTGCCAACAGAAGGACAAAAAGCAAAGACAAGAGGTTCCCATAATAAACGTTGAAGACTAGCACACCCACAAGCGCAAGTATGAAGACCTGCAAAAGACATATGAAATAATTTCCAAGGAATCTTCCGAATATTACTGAAAACGAGCCAATCCTGCTCATCTTCAACCTATAAAGCAATCCCTGGTCTTTCAAACGTATGCTCATGATCATAGGCAAAAGAAGGCTTGCAAGGAGCATATCTATCCCAAGGATGACTGGGAATAATATGGTGATGGGATCATTACGCACAAAAACATCCTCATATCGTATCACAGGAGGAAGAATGTCCTCCCTTGATGTCTGAACAAAAGACCTCATAGGCTCCCTTATCTGAGACAAAAGAGTTTGCATCTCTATAACCCCTGCCTTCAATGATGTTGATGCAGACTTGAGGGAAGTGATAAAGTTAAGGAAATCATTGTTATATGAATAAAATTTATCCATATTTAAATTTATCTGCTGAAGGTTTGTGTCAAGCTCATCCACACTTGAATTGAAAAAAACCACATTTTCCTGCATCGAACCCATTGCATCAGAAGTATCATTTACAAAAGATGAGATATTATACCTGGTTTCGATGAGGTCATCCTTGACAACTGCAAGAGTATTGCGATAACCTGCAAAATCAATTGAATCCAGCCTGTCCCTGGAGTATTCCAAGTCCTCCTTGGTCTGCCTGATGTCCGCCCTTACTGAACTGATATTACTCTCAATCGAGGATAATTCAGAATAAAACGGATTTGCAGGCCCAAGCGAATCAGTTATGAGTGCAATGTTTGATTGTATTGGAGCAAGTCTTGAGTCATAGTAATCCAGTTTTGAGATTGTGCTGTTGATTTTTATTACCTGAGCATCCCTTTCATTTTCCTGAGCATAGGAAGCATTTTGCAAAAAAGCAATCTGGGCCACATACGAACTTATGTCATCAGTATATTTCGATATCTGCGCCATGGACTGGCTTGCATGCGAAAGATTGGCTGAAAATGAATCCATTTTCAAAACCAGCACATTAATATTCTGAGAAAGCTGGTTCAATTCTTCCTGTGAACCTGAAAGAGAAGCAGATAATGCATTTGCCTGAGTTTGCATGATGGATAGATTATCCTGGAATTCGTTGATCCGGTACTTAAAAGCCGAGATATCGCTTGATTTCTGGTCAATCGCATCAAGTGCTAAACTCAACTGCGACTGAAGTTCAAGGATCTCATTGGCAGAAATAGAAGTCTCTTCCGCTATGGACTTATCAAGTAACAAAAGTACTGTATCCACAACCGGCTTTTTTGAAGAATCAATGTAAACATTTACTTTTGTACCTTCACCTGCAGAATCCTCAAAAATGAAAGCCATGACTGCAGATTTTGATTTTACAAGGTTTAATGCATCTTCAGCACTTGGTGCAGGTATGAGATTGATGGATGATACTGAATCAAGCTTATCCAATAGGGTGCTTGATCCAAATGCAGCAACATTTATCTGAGCTAACGAAGACGAATTGAAAGCAGGGCCTATCAAAAGCATAATGATTATTGGGTAAAGAAGAATGAGTTGCGATGTGGTACCCTGGCGAATTATGAACTTGAATTCATTGGAGAAAATACGGAGGAAGTTTATCATTTCATCACCTTGAACGATGTGAAAGGAGATAAATGAACGAAGTTCATTTCATTACCTCCTTGAAGACTTCGGTTATAGAAGGTTCGCTGACATCTATCTTTTCAAACATACGCTTATGTTCCTTTAGTTTTTCAGTTAGTTCAACTATTGCTTCTCCGATTTCCTTCTGGTCAGAAGTCAAATAAACGTAATTTGCATTGGAACCGGACAGGGCAGAGTACTTGAAAGTTTTGCATAATGAAACAAGTTTCTCGTCTAAAGCCTTGAATTTAAGTATTATTGTGTATCTGCCACCATATTGCAATACCAGATCCCCGATACTTCCGTATGCAACCAGTTTTCCATCCTTTAGAAGAACAATCTTGTCGCAAAGTGCCTGCGCCTCATCCAGATAATGTGTAGTAATAAGAATAGTCTTGCGCATCTTTTTCAGGGAAATGATAAAATCTGCAAACATCTTTCTTGCAGTTATATCAAGTCCGACAGTGGGCTCATCGAAAAGAACCAAATCAGGTTCGATTACAAAAGACATCGCAACATTCAGTAGTTGTTTGTAACCTCCAGACAACCTTTTTGCCCGAATATTCTCAAAGGGTTTAAGGAAAAACACTTTTAGCAGATCAGCTATGCGCTCGTTTTTCGCAGAACCTGAGATATTGTATGCATCCATCATATATGAAAGATTCTCCCTTACAGTGAAATCCATGAAAAACGCTGATTCCTGAGGGACAAATGCCATCTTGGATTTCAATAATTTGAGGTTCGTTGAAATACTATTGCCGAAAACCAGTATCCTGCCATCGAAGTTGGGATTAAGACCTGCTATGGTTCGGAGGATGGTGCTTTTGCCTGCTCCATTTGAGCCAAGCAACCCGACAGTCTCCCCCTTATGCACTGCAAAACTGCAATCCTCAACACTCTTCTTTCCATTCTGGTAAGTAATTGCAAGATTCTTCACATCAACAGCAATAGATCCTATCTTAGACATAGCTGCACCTATTCCTCATGAGGCTTCCTGGGTAAAAGTCCATTGCGTTTTACCCACCAAAATGCAAGAAGTGTTGAAACAATTGTTGAAACCAGCAGCAATTCAATATACCAATCTCTATCAACAGGAGTAAGGGCAAAAACAGAACTGCTCAACGCAGTGGCAAGCGTATTTGGCACCAAAACAGCAGTACCCAGGATGGTAAGATAAGCAACAAGCATTGCCATCTTGTTGTTGAGGATCTGCAACTGATTGTTGTAAATGCTCTGCATTACTTCCAAACCACCTATCAAAACATCGCTCAGGTGTTCAGCAAGGCTTATATGAGATTGGACTTCCTTTGCAATTATATCCAGTTTGGCCAGCAATTTCAGGTCATCAGTCAGAAGTTCAGCATCACCATATCGAAGAGAGTTGAAAACATCCGCAGTTGCCCAAAGGCCATTGAGATAAGTAACTATTGCGTGCTTCATGTGGTGTATCTGAGGACCTATAGTGTCTCTATTGACCTTGGAATCCGCAAGCTGTGCACTAACTTTATCAGCAGCCTCTTCGATTTCCCTGAGATGCTCAAAATTCCTGCTGTTGTTTTCATCAAGTATTCTTATGAGTATGACTGCAAGCTTGTCGACCTGCTTGGCATTTGATTTTATTTTCTTCAGAAAAATGTCTGCATATCTTCTTAATCTAAAGAATCTCCTGACTTCAGTGGTGTGCATAGTCACCACCAGATTTCCACGTATGAGTATTATCAGGCGTTTTAACTGCACATCGAAATTGTTGACTACGATTGCAGGAACTTCAATACCCAACTCATTATTAAGATCCTCATAGCTACTGCGGTCATTCTTCAGCAATGGAGACAACAGCGCCTCGCTGAACCCCAGGGATTTTGCAATTTTCGGCGCCTCTTTCTTGACATTATCGACTACGTAATCTATCCAAGTCACAGAGGCTTTTTTTTCAAGGTCAAGGAAATCTTCGATATTTCTCGCTTCTTTTTTTATGGTCGTACCATCAGCCATCAAACCTACTGCAAAACCACGCTCCTCCAAAGCCAAGATGACTTGGTCCGTTGAAGGTGTTATAGTTATAAGTGGTTTCTTTGGAACATTAGAATTATTGCCATTATCAATTGCCATAGGGAAAAATAGGCACTTGACTGCTTATAAACGTTTCGGAGAAAAGAAAAAAATAATAAGAAAGAAACTTCAATGCTTTGCTTCCTTTATTGCGGTTATACCTGGTAATTCCTTTCCTGCCAAGAACTCCATGAATGCCTTGCCTGCAAGGCTGACGTAACCTAACTTCGACCTGTCTATGCCAAACATCTCTATTGCTGTTATAGTATGGCCGCCTCCGCATAAAGTAAAGGTATCATAATTCTCCAATGCCTTAAATATCTCTCTTGTTCCTTTTGCAAAATCAGTTATCTCATACACTCCAACCGGACCATTGATAACTATGACTTTGGAACTCTGGATTATCTTTTTGTATTCCTCAATGGTTTTCTCCCCAATATCCCAGATTCCGCCTTCTTTTATTTTATGAACGTCGAATTCGACCCGCTCATCCTCGATCCTGACTGCAACATCCACAGGAAGAACAATCTTGTCAGAATATTTTTCAAGGATGTGCTTTGCATCTTCTAAACTAAGGATGCCTTCATTCTTTTCAAGGAATGCCAATGAAGTGCCAATGCCAATTCCTTTTGCATGCAGGAAGAGCATGCCCACTGCGCCTCCTGTAAGTATTTTATGAACGTGCCCGGTACCAAGCCAATATTTTATTATGCGGATGGAATCCTTTGGCTTTGCTCCCCCAAAAATAAATGTAACATCTTTGTTATGCCTTACTTTCTCAAGCGCATTCACTTCTTTCGTTAAGATTGGTCCTGCATAACAGGGCATGCACTTGGAAAAACCGACTACGCTTGCCTGCACCCTGTGAGCTACAGAAAGTGCATCAAGCACATACAGGTCTGCCAAGGGACAAAGAAAACTCACCAGATGAGAGGTATACGGATCGCCTTCGGTCTCATCCTTCATGAACCTGACATTGTCAAGCATTATGACATCGCCATTCTGCATTAATTCAATCGCCTTGGTTACGCGAACACCAATGACATCATCTACAAATGTGATCTTCCTTCCAGACAATTGCTCAACTATTTTGCAGTGCTGCTCTAAACTGGCGAAATCAGGCTTTCCTTTTTGGCCCTGGTGTGCCAAAACAATGAGTTTTGCTCCTTTTTCACTAAGTTCTTTGACCGTATGTGAATGTGCAACTATTCTTGGATTCACAACAACCTTACCAAAATCAATCGGTGAGTTTAAATCAACTCTCAAAAGCACCTTTTTTCCACGTATTTCTACTGAATCTATGGATTTCATGACATATACCTCAGAAATAAGTTCCTATTGGAAGAACAGGAATAACAATAGCAACTATTGGAAGACTAAATATTTAAAGTTTTGGAATATTTTTTCTCTTTTTCGGAAACAGAAGCCTTAGGACCATCCACAGGAAGATGAATAACATTGCAAGGACAACGAGTATCCCTACGGAATATTTTAGCAAATCATCCGAGTTCGAAATGCTATTGGAAATGTCAGGCAGTCCTATTTTACTCAGGTCAGGCAGATTTTCTGAAAAAACACCTTCTGATTTATGAGGGATAGGTGCATCCAGTTCTTCACTGTCAAAAGGCAGATCTTCATTTTGTTTTACCAAAGTTGTCGAAGCATTGGAAAGAAGAGGTTCGCTTAGGCCCTTAGCAGCCTCATCCACTGTGTATAGTATAAATGTTTGGACTCTTTCATTGAAATCTTCACTTACTTGCTCAGGAAGCATGATTGGGATGATATTCAGTATCTCAGGGTCTGAATCAATAACCTGGCGTATGAATTCCGCCTGAGCGATGGTGTCCTCGCTCTTTTTTACCACATCAACCATCAAAGAAGATCTTGTATGCGCAGTTATCACCAAAGTATCATTAATAGAAGAAGACAATTCATCAAGAACTACGGTAATTCCGATTCTCTTAGACAAGTTGGAGCCTGCACTGCATAATGAATCCTCAACAAAACAGGTCAAGACAAGATTAAGGGCAGAATATTTCTCGCCTTCGTAGTTAAATGTTATACCCGACATATTTCTTCTGGAATCAAATCCAACATAGACAGAAACGACATTTTCATCAATCCGCTCCAACGCAGAATCAGGAACTGCCCATGAAATGTCAATATATCCAGCATACTCATAGCCAGGCAAAAGGGAATTGAAATCAAGGCTTGAATCAACGGAAACGAGATGGTCGACAGAAGTTGCGTTTAGATTTATTTGTTCGACTTGTACAGGAAACGAGTGTGCTACAATACAGAGAAAGAACAAAAACAACTGAAACCTGCCTGACATGGAAATATATTGCTCCATATATTAAAATATCCTCTCACGGCTTATTTGACACGTAAAAACAAATACAAATGCAAGGATTAAAGCCTGCAGACAAAGTCCTCCCTGTTGTCCTGTATTATCCGTAGTATTCTGCGTAGGAAAAGGATTTTGTACAACACCAGGAGATTTCGTTTGATTCATTGCCGGAGGCGATACGTTCTTATTAACAGGTTCTTCAGGTTGCTGGACACCATCAAAATCATCCACAGATTCAATGACAGGGTCATTAACCGGGCCATCATTATGATCATCAAAAAGCATGCAGTCCGCAGTGCAGCTTTCCTTGTTTTCTCCACCATCTGGCTCACATATGCCATTGCCGCAATAAGCATTCGCATTACCCATCCCCAAATCGAAAGATTCCTGAGGAGGGGGTTGGATTATGCTTGTGCATGAGACTTCCTTCTCGCTCACGTCATTCCCTTCAAAAGCATATTCAAGCATGCCTGTGCCTGCAATTATGTACTCGCCATTGAAATCAACTGCATTCACCCATGTATTCGCAGTATATTCCCAGACGGGATCGCTGTCAGTATAGGAAAAAAGATAAACGTTCTTTGTAGTAGAACCTGCAACAAGAAAATCTCCTGCAGAGCTGAGTTTGACGTCTCCAACCTTTGCATATTGCTGTCCAATCGAATGCGACCATAGAGGTTTATTCGAATCCTTGGAAAAGAAATAGATGTTTCCTCCCATAGTGCCTATTGCAATGTATTTCCCATCCCCTGAAACTGAAACCGCTCTTGCAGTTGCATCTT
Organism: Microcaldota archaeon; assembly: GCA_043827025.1. Taxonomy (GTDB): domain Archaea; phylum Micrarchaeota; class Micrarchaeia; order Anstonellales; family Bilamarchaeaceae; genus DATDTS01. Next base: position 11,585 of record JBDRPL010000005.1, on the reverse strand, counting down.
CCAAATTAGAAAAACTCCAAAGTAATTTTCCCTGCTTGTCAAAAACATAAAGAAGCGGCTTCCCGCTCATGTGGTCAAGCGAATACGCAATAATGCTTGCATCATTCGAGATTGCAGATTTATGCACAGGACTGTCCTGTGTCAGCTGATCGCTCCTGAAAACAAGCTTCGGCTCATTTGAAAATAAATATGCCCTTCTGTCCGGGCATCCTGTTGAAACTGCAGTGTACTTTCCGTCAGGCGTCATATCTGGCCGGTAGAAATTCCCTGTCTGCTCATATTCGGAATGTTGTGCCTTGTATTCAAACAGCTTTTCGCCTTCCTTGTTGAAAAGGAAGAATTTATCGCCTTGTTTTCCTGCATTGCCAACCCCTACTGCAACATAATTTCCATTGTCAGACATGTCTATTCCAATTGCATTCGACTCTATTTCTGCGTGCCAGACTGGCTCATTACTCCCTTTTTCGAAGAAATAAAGATTACTGTTTATTGAAGCTGCCACATAGCTGCCATCTGCAGAGATTGCAATCCCTCCATAGTTGCTCCTTCCCATCTTCAACTCTTCGCAATCAGTGCAAAAACTCCATAACGGCTTGTTGCTCCCAGTTGAAAAAAGATAAATATGTGTCGCAGTTGCTGCTGCGACATATCTTCCGTCTTTTGATACTGCGACATCACTTGTCATGTCATAGCCTGTTTCAAAATTCCATAAAGGAGTGCTGCTTCCTTTCTTCAATAAAATAATTTCGTTGTTGTCGAATTTCTGGGAATAAATCATCGGCCCCTGGTTAGGGCTGTCGATTATAGCTCCCCTTGCCTTTCCAACTCCGTTGCTTGCCTCATAATAATAGAAGTTGGATTTGCCGGATGTTGGAATGTAATTGTAAGAATATGTAACTCCGCGTACGAAATCATCACCTTCTGTTTTTTTCATATTGTGCCATTGACCATTGAGCCATACTCTTACATACACAGGAGGCCTTCCTTTTTCATCCTTGTAGGTTGCCAGGTAACTGAAGTTAGTGCATGGCACTCCCCATTCAGGATACACAACCGCATTAGTGAATACAGGGGCATCCTTCATTTCTTCTGCACTAAGCTTCTCCGGAATTTCATAGGCAGGTTTGTCTTCTGCAAAAACAAGACCGATCGATAAGACAAATAAAACGCAAATAAACGGGATTTTGTTACAGAACAGCATGTACGCATATTACTGAATAGGATTATATTGATTGCCCTTTCGTTTCCTGTGGTTTTTTCCCCCAGTTAGCCTTTGTCTCGCATTTCGTATCAAGGCACATCTTGAACGGACGCGAGCCTTTTCTTATGACTTCAACAATCGGAGTCTTGCACTTCTCACAAAGTTCTTCTGTAGTTTTTATGAGCGCACTGCCTGGCAATGGATATGCGTTCCTACAGTCAGGATAGCCATTGCAGCCAACAAACTGCTTTCCCATCTTCATATGGATTATTCTCAGGTTCTTTCCGCATTTGTTGCATACGCCGGGAGTGGATTCCTTTTCAATAGTAATTTGAAGTGCATCTATGAGGTCTGCACCTATTGCTTTCTCCTTGGTCTTCCATTTTGCAAGTATCTTTGAGAGAACATCTTTTCCTTCCTGAACAACGGAATCACTTGTTATCTTTCCATCCTGTATTTTTTCCATGTTCTCTTCGATATGTTCAGTAAGGTCTTCGTCCAATATCTCAGGCGCATGCTTTTCAAGGACATTACACACTTTCATCCCGAAATCAGTGACTTCAATGGACTTGCCGTTTATGTATCCTCGTTTGAAAAGAGTATCTATAATGGTAGATCGGGTTGCCTTTGTACCAAGATGCTTCTTTTCCAATTCAGAAATTATAGACGCCGCAGTGTATCTGTTGGGTGGCTTAGTCATCTTCTTCTCTTTTTTCTTCTTTTCAACTGGAACGGTTTCCCCCTGCTTCATTTCTGGCAGTTCAACATCCTTTGATTTGTAATAAGGCATGTAAAATTCAATCCAATTCTTTTCCTTTGTTACAGTGCCGCTTGCATTGTATTTTTCTCCATTTGAATCTATCTCGATATCAGTCTTCTGCTTCTTTGCAGGATCTGCAAAGGATGCAAGGAATCTCTTTACTATAAGGTCATAGAGTTTCCTGTGATATTCACTATCAAATTGGCCTTTCTGGCCTGTTGGATGAATGGCAGGATGTGCCGGATCCTCTTTTTTACCCTGAAGTGGAGTGAAATAGTTTTTTTCAATCAACTTTGATGCCAAAGCTTCGTAATCCTTGTTTTCCTTGAGCTTGTGGATTATAGAGCGAACATCAATACTTGAAGGGATTTGTTGAGAGGAAGTTCTTGGATACGAAATTAAAGATTCTTCATAAAGGCCTTGCGACAATTGCAGAGTTCTAGAAGGCTGAATGCCCAACTTTGAATATGCCTCAACCTGCAAAGAAGTCAAATCAAAGTTTGGATCAGGAGATATAACAAGGTCTTTCTTTTCCAATGAAGAAACTATTGCTGTTTTTCCAGTATTGTCAAGAGCTTGTTTTGCCTTTTCCTCTTCCAAAAACCTTTTCTGTGAATGAAGGAATGTGACGCCTTTTGCAACTGCTGTAACCTCCCAATAAGGGCTTGATACAAATGCCTTGATTTTCTTTTCAAGCATGGCTAACATATGAAGTGCAGGGCCTTGGACACGGCCAATGCTCATGACTCTAAATTTACTCACTGCTCTTATGGAATTCATCAATGCACGACTAAGATTGATACCATAATACCAGTCAAGAATGTGTCTTGCTTCTCCTGCATTTATATTATTAAAATCGATTTCCCCTGCTTTTTCATATGCCTTGCTTAAATCAGATTTCGTAAGCGCAGAAAATTTCATCCTCTGGCCTTTCTTTTTACCATAGGCAAAACGGTAGACATTCCCGCCAATAAGCGAACCTTCTATATCAAAGTCGCAGGCAATTATAAGATTATCTGCCTTTTTGGCAAGGGATTTTATCAATGTAAGATATGGCTTGGTAAATGCTGCACCTTTGTCAACTTCAAAAGAAGGAACCCATTGGATGTCAAATGCAGGATAGGAATTGGTTTTCTTCTTTTCCGTAAGAGTATAGATATGACCCACAGCAGAGACGACTACGATTTCCTTTCCATTGGCCTCGCCAACATAGTATGAAACACCCCCCTGAGCCTTGCGGGTGAGTTTGGTGCATATTGCTTCAGCTATCTTCTGAGCTACCTTGGGTTTTTCTGCGATTATGAGGTCCATTAGAGGACAATTAGAAAAGGAAAGTTTATAATGGATGCACAGTTTCAAGAAAAACTTTAAGTAATGTTGCATATTGCATACTCCAGTGAAATACTAGAGATATAAAATTAGAGGTATAAAATATGGTTGATAACTTATGTTCCGGTAGAACTCTTGCTCTTCTTGAAGATGTTTGGGGAGTTCATGCACCTATTGGCGAACAAATCCAAGCTTCTGAAATAGACCATTTTATGGACGAAGTGACTAGCCATAAGTCGTTCACGCATCGAAAAGAGATTGGTGAACTGCTTGTTTCTATATTATTTCAAAACAAAGATTGGGAAGAGCTCTTTAGGTTGGCAGTTAATTCACGTACTCCTAACAAAGTCGCATTTTTGGCTGCCAATGGAATTGGGGCTGTAATGCAAGCAGCAATAGTATCCGGTAACGAATTACCAGTAGAAGCGATTAACGCTGCTTTTAAGCTTGCCACTGAACGTTTTGATGGTATCGACTTCGGAACACGTGTTGAACTTGGCAAAAGATATACTGCATTTTATGCAGCAGTTCCTTTATGGAATCCACTTGAAGATATAATGCTTGACCCTAACATTCACAGTGAAACTCGAGTGAATGCAGCAGAGAAACTACTCCAACTTATGCAAACACACCTGGAAATGAAGGAAAGCGCTAAAATTCCGGATGCGGATTATGAATGCGTGATTCGATTTATTGGCGATCCTACTGTTGGTTTCAGGAATAAAATGGAAATAGGACAACAGTTTATTACGATGTGCCATACCTACGGATTAAGACAAGTATTACTCACTGTAGCAGCAGATAGTAGAAAATTAAGGTCTTTTTCTCATACTTATGGATCAAAGACTGTAGTTTATAGCGGCACTGACGAACCAAGTAAACTTATCGCACCAGACGCAATAAGGCTTAGAGCATCTAGTCTGGCATTAGATCTTCTTGGCCAAACAGTGTCTGAACCTGCACCTAGGCAAACACCACCAGCTCAAACTCCAAAAATTCGTGTAACTGACAATGGAAAGGTAATTGACAGACGGGTCCGACCACCTCCATTGCCTCCAACAGTTAAACAACAAACTGCCAGACCGCCACCCCCTCCAGCAACAGTATTGCGACCACTTCCGCCTCGCAGGAAACCTTCGGGATAACATTTAGAGAGTAATTTTATGTCACGTAAAACTACACAACCTAGAACACGTAACCCAACCTACCTGGGAAAGCATACTGCAGCTTCATGGCTTGCGGAAAGCAATAGATACAATGACATCCCTTTTCTAAAAGATAATTATGGAAAATTACCTCCGTTTATGCTGTTGTTTGGAGATAGAAGGAGAGTTATTGATGCGACAAGGGAATTAAGACTAAGAAATGCAGTAAGATTGGACCTTGCATCAGAAGAAATATTTGGATTGCAAGGATCAGGAAGGGTGAATCTTGCTTTGGGGATATACAGCCCAAGTGGACAAGAAAAAAGAATGCCTCTGCTTTTGGTAGAATGCCAAATGGGCGGCTCGCCAAACCAGATAATACTCAGGGAATTATGGGCACTTGTAAAAAAAGGACAATATGCGCTTGATGAGCACACTGCCATTAAATCAAATGGAATAAAGGCAGTGAGATGTGGAACAGCAGGCGGGATACTTACCTTCGCTGAAGAAAAACAACACCCTCTTCTAGACGTAGGAGATGTTGTAGTTGCAAAGGACAACATAGGAAATATGGGCGCAATACTCCAATCTCTTGGAAGCATAAACTTCTTCAAACCAAGAGTCTTTTCCATATATTGCAGAAGGATGGCAGAACTTGGATTTAACCAGATCATACATGATGGCAAAGGCAATAGATATATAGTGCAACCAGAAAGCGAAGAAATGGTCAAACAATTAGTACGTGCATCACAAGCTCAGGGTTTGCAAACCTATGTTGGAAGAAATTTTTCAAAGGATTCATTATATCTTGAAGCAGATGAAACACAAGTGATGGCACTTAGGACAGACTTTGGGGTTTTTAGTACAGAAATGGAACAACTACTGATAAATTTCGAAGCAGCAAGATTCCTTCACGAGCATGGCATTCTAGTAGAAACAGGATTGATATCTGCGATCGTAGGTATTGTTCCTGGAGGATCATTTGCACCCGACCCTTATAAAGAAAAAGTAGGAAATACAGAAAGAGGAATTTTAGTAGCAGGTGCAAATGCACTTTATGAAAGTTTCCTTGAACTAAACCCTTAAACCGATTAGAGAGTCTGTTGTGTTTTGGTGATCTCCTCTTCTATCTCTTTCCTCATCCTCTTTATCTTTTCAGTTCCCTTTGCATCAAGCACATTCTGCTTCAATATGTCGTTTGCGAACTCCATGAATTCATGATAATGCTTCTGAGGGTTCTTGCATCTTGTGCCCCAATCAAAAACTGCACATTTCATTTCTTTTCCAAGAACTGGACCGTACGTCTTGAAAGTATATTCTTTTGTTTCATCAGGCATAATCGAATCTTCCCTCAGGAATCTAAGATCGGTGCCATCAGGCATCACATGAAATAGCTGTTCAGCAACAAAATAATAAGTTGGGATCCTGAGCCTTTCCTCCAGTTTCTTCAATCTTCTTCCGCCTTCTGTTGAGCCTGCAAGCGAAAGGACGATGAGTTTTTTCATCTTGAAATCCTTTTCCTCCATCGCCTTTTCCAAATCATTGATTGCGCGGATGATTGTTGCACCACTTGCAATCGTGTCGCCACATATAACAATGGCATCATCCACCAGGGATTCAAAATTTTCATAGGTGGAAACTGCAATAAACGTTCCTTCTGTTCCCTCTACCCGTTGCCTTTTGATGCCCAAAAAACACTGCGGAAGCGCAATGTTGTTGACCTTCTTGAAACCGTAATTCAAATTGTAATATAGGGCGCCGCTAAGAAGCACAAACTCGATAATTTTGTCTTTCTTCTCTCCTTTCAATGCCTTTTCAGTTACTGCCTTGACAAAGATTTCGCTCATCTTGTCCATAAGGTCCTGAAGCTTCTTACCTGCTAGATGCGGACTGTAGAGTATTTGCCTTGCAGAATCTGAACAAACAATAAAAGTGTTTTTAGGCAGTTCAGGTGCAGCCACATGATATAATCTATAATCATCTGTCTTTGTTTCAAGTTTCACAGAATTCATGATTTCACTTCACAGTTTATTTGGCAAAATGAATTTATAAAGATAATTTCTTTTTCCTACCCTGTTTTTTTTGATTATTCATGCCTAAACGCCTCAACTGGAAGCATATTGGACGCGCGCCTTGCTGGAATGTAGCCGGAAATTATCCCGACCATGAACGAGAATAATATGGAGAATAAAATCAATGTAGGAGTTATGACATATGGGATACCGAAATTGCCCACCAAAAGCAGGAGGAGTACGCCAAATACTATGCCAACCAATCCTCCCATCAGGCCCATTAGACCACTTTCTATGAGAAAAATCTTCATGATATCGCTATTGGTTGCACCAACTGATTTCAATATTCCAATCTCTTTTATTCTTTCCAAAACCGCCATAAACATCGTATTTGAAATTCCAATGCCACCGACTATAGATGAAATAAGGGTTATTGCAAAAAGAAATGTTGAAAGCGCGCCAAGAAGCGAACCAATCGTTTCGTTGACAAAATCAGCAGTAATGACGCTGAAATCCTTGTCATCAAGCGAAACCTTGTGCAAAGAAGCAATTCTAAATTCGATATCTTCCTGGATTTTTTTTGAATCAAAACCCTGGCCTATTTTGACTGAGATAAAAGAAATCTCATCCTTTGAAAGCTGGCTTTTGAACAATTCAGCACCGTCATCAAAACTTACATATATTGAGGAATCGTCAGCCTGGGAAAATGTGGTTCCGATCTTTTCCATTATGCCAACTACATGGAACTTTTTCTTGCCAATTATAAGTACGCTTCCAACCCCGACTTCGTTCTTTCCGAAAAGATCATATGCAGCGCTGTACCCAAGAACAACAGAGCTCTTGTCAGAGCTTTGCAAGATGCGGCCTTTTTCGATCTTGAACTGGCTCTGCCAGATATCAAAATAAACAGTATCAACACCATAAACAGTTGCAGTGATCTCCTTATCCTTGAATGCAACTGTGGTTCGCCCATAAACCAATTTGGAAACCTCTTTGACACCTGCAACTCCATTTATAGCATTGTAATCTTTCTCAAAAAGCTTTCCGTTGGTGGCACCGCGACCTCCGCTGAAAGATGCCATTGACTTTGCATTTATTGCAATTGGCAAAATGAACATCTGGTCTGAACCGAATGACTCTAATTCTTTTGAAATGCTTGCCTTGACTCCCTCGCCGATAGACATGACAACCATCACCGTCATTATGCCTATGATCACTCCCAAAATAGTGAGCCAGGATCTGAGTTTCCTTCTCCTTAGGTTTTTCCAGCCATAGCCAAAAGCTTCGTAAGTTTTCATCACTCAAAACCTCAGGGCATCAACAGGGTCAAGCCTAGCCGCACGCCTTGCAGGGATAGTTCCTGATAAAACACCCACAAGCGAAGAAAACATAAGTGCAAAAACAAGAAGTGGCAGTGAGATAGAAAATGATATACCTGCAAACTGATTGATCAAAAAGGTAATGAAAAATGCAAGGGCCAATCCAAGTATTCCTCCCAAAAGCCCTATTAATGAAGACTCGATCAGAAAAAGACGCCAGATATCGTCTTCCTTTGAGCCAATAGATTTCAAAACCCCTATTTCCTTTCTTCTCTCAAGAACAGACATGAACATTGTGTTTGAAATGCCAATTCCACCAACAATAAGTGAAACACCTGCAATAGCACCCAGGAAAAGTCCTAGGACCCCAGTTATGGCATCCACCTGCTGACCTATGAATTTAGGGGACACAATACTGAAATCCTTTTCTTCTAAACTAACTCGATGGGATGAAAGCATCACTGAAGTGACTTCTTCCTCAACTTCGTCCAGATCATATGATTCTTGAATAGTCATTCTGATGACGCTTATCTCATCAGTGCTCAGTTGGTCTGCAAACAAGGATTCTGCTTCTTTGAAATTAATAAGAAGCGCGCTGTCAAGCTGTGCAATCGAATTCCCAGTCTTCTTCATTATCCCTACAACAGTATAATCTACGCCTGACATATTAAGGGTGCTTCCAAGCTCAATTTTCTTTTCAAAACCATCAATTGCAAGGGATGAGCCAATCACCACTGCCCTCTTGTCTGTAGAAATAAGAAAACGTCCAGTATCTATTTCAAGCGAACCAACAGTCTTGGAGTATTCATCAGGTTCAATCCCATAAATCGAAGAACTTATCTGGTTTCCCTTATAGACCACGTAGGTCCTCCCCATTATCACTTTTGAGATAACATCGATGGCGCTTATCCGTTTCAACCTATTGAAATCCTTTTCAAACAGTTTTCCGCTTGTTGGAATGAACGAAGAGGCGCTCTGGATTCCAGAGGATACGTCCATCGGAACAACCATGAAGGTCCTTGGGCCAAAAGTATCGAGCTGGGAATTGATCTGATTCTTGAGGCCATCCACCAGACCCACCAGAATAACGACCGAACATATGCCCACGACTATACCTAGGATGGTAAGCCATGAACGGACACCTCTAAATTTAAGGTTCCGATAGGCATAGTGAAACATGCTGATGAAATTCATAGGCAATGCACTTTACTTTTATCCAGTAATACGCAATTCGCAATTACTTCTTCCTGAACTTGAAATACCAAACAACCATTGCAAGAACTACGACCACTAATATGATTGGCAATAGCCCACCCTCATGTGTATCAGCAGGGTTCACAAGAATCTCTGAATTTATTTCTTTGGTGCTCCATTGGCCAGAATTGTCGCGGTAATTGACAGTCACAAGCATATTATGGATTCCAACATCAACTGACTTCACTTTTACCTTGAACTGAACTGTGCTGAAATCATCAGGATCAAGGCTTCCGATGTATTCCTTATTCTGTACGTCGAGAAGTTCCATGGAATCAGATGAAATTGATACATCCACATTATCTATCTTGAATGACCCGACATTCGAAACCAAAACAGAGATCGTATGCTCCTGATCCACCTTGAGAGGAGTAGGTTTCGCTTCGAGATAAACATGGACATCTGCATCAGAGGTTATCTTAACAGGCACTGAAATTTCTTTTTCCTTCTGCACATTTCCTTCGTACCATTTGACAGTCATTATCATTCCGTTGAGTCCCGGAGTATATTCTGGAAAAACCCTAAGCGTAACTTCTTTTTGGGATTTAGAAGCCATGTCTCCCAATTGGATTTCATTGATCTGCTGGAGTTTCATGTTCGGATCGCTCACGTATAACCTAACGTCCGAAATGGAATTCCCATTGTTAATAATTGTCAATGCCAAATCGCCTTCCTCTTTTGTAACCAGTGGGTTCTTTGATGAAATGTCAAGGTCAAGCTTCTCTTTCTTGACAGTAACCCTTAGGGATAATGTATCTGTGTGGGATGTTCCAACAGCATCATCATAGGTCACAGAGAAGTTCAGGTCGTTAGGGCCTTCCTGCGCATTCCTTGAATCTATCAGGACATCGAATGTTGCTGATCCATTGACTTGTTTTATGAAAACCTGGTCACTTTTGGAGAATGCAAAATTGCTTGAAGGGATTGAGATCTTGACATTCTTGGCAATGCCTCCGTTATTAATAAGAGTCATTTTCAGTCCTTGAACGCCATACAGAACATCGTTGTCAGACTGCATAGAAAAAACAGGTTTTTGGACTATTGAAATCGGAACGAAAGAAGATTTGAAATAGGATTGTGCTGAACGAGTTGCACTTGATTTTGAAGTGCCATAGAGCCTCAATTCAATAATATATATTTGACTATCCACCCTATCATCCACGGTGAAAGGTATTGAAACGGTTGTAGATGTTGATGAATCCAAATCACCTATAAAGACCTCATCATCTATGGTGACGGGGGCAGGAACAATTGTCGAAACCTTGACTGCAGTATAATCATCAGAAGAACTGGTTCCAGTATTCGTATTTTCAACAACCAATGTCAAAACGCCTGAGGCACCTGGCTCATATGAGCTTGAGGAAAATGTATAGCTACTCAAAGAAAGTCCTGCGAAAACAGACCCAATCATTCCCAACATAATAAATACTATCAATAAATTTTTCATACATTAACCACCATTTACTTTACCATCAATTATCCGTATAGTCTCTCTTGTCAATTTGGTTATTCCAACATCATGCGTAATTATCACTACTGTTTTCCCCAAGGCATTAAGCTCCTTGAATATTTTTAATATCTCGCTTCCAGTTTTTGTGTCGAGATTTCCTGTTGGCTCATCTGCAAGTATAAGCTCTGGATCGTTTACTAACGCCCGTGCAATTGCAACCCTCTGGCGCTCTCCGCCACTCAGCTGGCCAGGATAATGATGCATTCTGTTCTTCAAACCTACGCGCTCCAGCAGGTCAATAGCCGCCTTTTGCTTTGACTGCGAAAAGTCTTCGCAGATAAGCATTGGCAAGACCACATTCTCAAATGCAGTTATGCTTGGTATTAGGTTAAAGCTTTGGAAAATAAATCCTATCTTCTTTCCCCTTATCCTTGCCTTCTTTGAATCATCCATCGAGCTTACATCAATGCCATCGATATATACCTTCCCTGAACTCGGGCTGTCAAGCAGGCCCATCATATGCAATAAGGTGCTTTTGCCACTTCCTGAAGGTCCGAGCAGTGTTATGAAATCACCCTTGTGGATTGTAAAGGAAACATCATCAAGCGCATGAAGGTCCCTTTCTCCAACATGGTATGTCTTCCTGACATGGTCCAGTTTCAGGACCTCTTTTTCAGATGCTTTGACTGCCATCTCACATACCTCGGACTGACAATTTATATAATTAACTCTTGATTATCTTAATTATCTACTCAGAAAGCATTTACAAATACATCTCAAAAAATTCATACTTTTCATACTATTCATACTTTTCATACATGCCAACCCGGGGGAGGTTTCCCCCAGGTTCCCTGGGACTCCTGCCCCCTCTTTTTGAAAGAAAGGGGCTGAGGGATTCACCCCCAAAGAAACTCTGTTACTTGGAAATCAGGAAAACGCTGACGATATATATATATCTTCTCTTCCTAATCCATTCGTGATTCATATGAAAAATGCTAATCTGGCGCTGTTTGCGCTTCTTATTGGATTTATGGTGTTTATGGCTGGATGCACGCAAGGCGATGGTTCGCTTGCAGGAAAGGCAGGGGCAAAACCATTGACTTCTCAGACTGCAC
>JBDRPL010000004.1:0-21348 GCA_043827025.1 Microcaldota archaeon | reverse complement strand
ACTGCGCCAACTATGCCAAGATCTTCTCGATGGTCAAATACAAGAGATGTAGTGCCTGCTGCACTCAGCTCTTCTCCGCCATCTACTCCAAATAAAAGAGGGTTGATTTGAAGTTTATCTATGCCTTCGGTCTGGTGATGGTCGATGACTAGGACATCGTCCAGCTCATTAACCCGTTTGTTGCCTCCGCCCAAATCCACGAAAATGACTTCCTTCTCTTTGGCTGACTTCAAGTATTCAATAACAGAATCGTCCAGCTTCTTTATCCATTTCTGTCTGTATTTCTTTGACTTTGACCTGAAGGCATCTGCAACTATGGAGCCCGAAGTAATACCATCGCAATCATAATGATGGACAATGAGGGGGTTGGACATGGAAAATGCGTAGTCTCTTGCTTCCTTGCACTTGTCCAACAGATTTTCTATTCCCATGAAGGAATACCTAATGGATTAAACTTATAAATCTCCTCTTCATTATCTGTCTGGTGTAATTAATATGTCGGCACAACAAATCGCATTGAATATAATAATCGCGTTTATCCAGCTTTTGGTCGGACTTACAGTGGCTATCGGCTCGGTCTATATGGGAATCGCGATTTTGGATAAATTAACAAGGGACATTAATGAATGGAAAGAAATCAAGAAGGGAAATGTTGCGGTTGGAGTCTTGCTTGCGGGTATAATCATCTCCATTGCACTCATAGTTGAGCAGGGTGTGGTTGATCTACTGTCCGTATTATCACTCGGCGTAGACCCTAAGGCCATGCTATTCCTTACACTTGCAGGTGTTGCAAATCTGGGGATATCCGTAATGGTTGCAATGTTCGCAGTCTACATAGGCATAAGACTGATAGATCAGATGACAACGGATGTTGATGAGATTGCAGAGCTCAAGAAAGGGAATGTTGCAATTGGAATAATCATGGCAGCTGTCTTGATTGCAGTAGCATTCGTCATAAGGGGTTCGGTTGTCGAAATAATCTATGCAATAGACCTAAAAGGATTGGTAGCTGGCTTTTACTGACTCATCCAATCTATTCTATTTTTTTTAGTTTGGCATACCAGTCATTCGAATTCTGTTTCTTTATCTTTTCGAATATCTTTTTGGCAGAACTTGTTTTCAGCCTTTTTTCGATATTCGCCAGCCAAGTGGAACAGTTCTGGTGGCCGATTTCAAGATATTCTTTGGCTTGTATTGCACATTCTAAATAATCAGCGTCCTTCAATAATTCGGCTTCCCTTGAACTGAGAGAGTATACTTTTCGCATCTCTGCAGAAATCTCGGACGGCAAACTCTCGAGCTGCTCTGAAATAACCTTCTCTTCTATCTGTTTAGTGACATCAATGTACCTTGCAGAAACTTTATGCAGATCTGCCAATCTCGTTTCAACAACATCATGGAAAACAGCAGCTACACATAACTTGTATGGATCTAGTTTCTCCATCTTTGCGAGAATGAATGTCAAAACAGAGGTTCTATGGGAATGGTCAGCTACAGATTCAGGATCCTTGACTTTAGCAAGCCACCATCCGCTCCTCTTGATTCGCTTGAGTTCGCCAACTTCAAAAAGATAATTCGCAATTGATTCTGTTGAGTCCATGAAATAAATAAGAGAAGAATTGATTTAAAACAGTTGGGGGAGCCCTATTCCTCATAATTCTCATAAACCTGGTCGTTGAACGAATATTCCAATGGGTCCTTCTCAAAAAGGTTTGAAACATCATCCCCCACTAGGATCGAGCCTGTCTCCGGAACCATGAGGTGCCTTTCATTATTATAGTCAAAGCCAACGTAAATCCTTCCAGAATCAGTAACGTAGATGCGAGTGTTCTTTGCTTCTATTGATCTAAGCAAAGATGCCAGAAGAAGTGCCTTGTCCATTATCGGAGCTGCTGACAATTTTTCAATCTCCTTGAAATCCATGGAGAAATTGAAAAGAAATTCAAAGTTCTTTATCTTTCGGATATAGGCTGCGAACTTCTGAACTGCCGACATAAAGTCCGTATCATAGTCGATTCCACCTGCAATGGTCTGCCTAAGAGACTTGACAAAATCAGAATAGGGCTCAATCCTGCTTCTCATCTCAGTTATTGATTTTTGCTCTTTCTCAGAAATAATATCCTTATATCTACTGACAACAAGGGAATAAAGCTTCAGTTTTGTTTCAATGTCAAGATCAGACATAGATACTATTATATGAAGGAAAAAAGATAAAAAATGAGAGGTATGTGTCAGGAAGTATAATAGTATCTGTCTTCCCTCTTCTGTTCCTGATCTAAAACAGAGTCCGGTTTATTGATTCTTGGCCTTTTGCTGTCCTTGTCCCTTCTCATCGTAATTCCAACAATCTTCAGGAACTTGTTCATTCCCTGAGCTTTGTTCAGAGGCGGGCTTGATTTCCCTTTTACAGAGCTTTCGCCTGAAAACACCATGAGCCTATTGGCAATTGCATCAATGAAAACAACATCATGGTCAACTACAAATGCGCATTTCTCTGATTCGCTGATGACTTTCCTTAGAAGATGAGCAAACTCAAACCTTTGCTCTATGTCAAGGAAAGCAGTAGGTTCATCAAAAAGATAGACATCCGCTTCCCTGCTCAACGCCAAGGTAAGTGCGACTCTCTGCAATTCTCCGCCTGAAAGCTCTGTCAGTTTCTTTTCAAGCAAAGGAGTTATTTTGAGTCTTCGTTTGCATTCCTCAAATATCATCATGTCGATTTTCTGGCTGGCAAAAAGTTCATTGACAACAACATCCTCGGCATGGATATATTGGGGTTTGTAAGAGATTTTAACTGATTCTGAAACCACACCTTTCTTGTTCATGAAATGCACATCGCCCTCTTCAGCTTTCTCAGCGCCTGCAAGCAACTTGATGAACAAAGATTTGCCCAGAGCATTCTTGCCAACCATCCCAACAATCTCACCTTCCCGTATTTCACCTGCTTCGCCTGAGAACCCAAAACCTTCGAATTTCTTGGACATTTTGTCATATTTGAATTTTGTTGGAGTTTTTATCTCTGATTCGCCATGGAGGTTGAATTTCAGCTCATGCTCCCGGAAACGGATGTTTTCTTCCTTCAGGAATCCGTCAAGATATTCATTTATGCCTGCCCTTACATTCTTAATCTGTGAAACAATACCATATACATTTTCTTCTCCGTAGAAGAGAAATACATAGCTACTGACATAATCAAGAATAGTAAGATCATGCTCTGCCATGATAAGGCTCTTTCTTTCTGAAAGCTCCTTGAGAATGACTGCCACTTTCAACCTCTCTTCAATATCAAGGAAGTTTGTGAATTCATCATAGTAATATATATCTGCATCCTTCAGATAGGCAACTGCTATTGCAACCTTCTGCAATTCTCCACCACTCAGATGGTCTATCCATCTGTCCAGTATTTTTTCTATGTGAAAAACTTCCAACGCTTTACTAACCGCAGATTTTCCGCAATTCTTTTCGATGAGCTCCTTCACAGTTCCTTGGAACACTTTCCTTATTTTGTCAACGTGCTGGGGCTTGTGGCTTATTTTCAAGTTAGAAGTCAGTTCAGAGAAATACCTTCTTGTTTCCATTGGCAACGAATCCAAAATTTCCTGTTCAGAAAGTTTTCGATCAAGTATTGCGAAATTCGGCTTTAGGTGATTGGCTAATAATTGAATTGCTGTTGTTTTGCCGATTCCATTCTTTCCTACAAGGGCAACTGCGCCTTCTTTTGGAAGAGGAAGGCCATACAACCTAAATGAGTTGATGCCAAACTGGTAAATGGGATTTTCAAGCTCTTTTGAAAGGTTGATAATTGCAATGCATTTCATAGGGCATTTCTTGGGACATATGCCGCAGCCTATGCAAAGCTGTTCTGAGATGATAGGGTAATTTGTGTCCTTATCAATGACTATGCACTCCTGCCCCATCCTGTTCACAGGGCAGACTTTTGTGCAAATGTAACCGCAACGCTCCTTTGTGCATAATTCCCTGTCAATTACTGCAATTCTGCTGCTTTTCGTATCCTTTGCCATATTCTTCAGTAGAAATGTTCAGAATAACAATTTTTAAGACTTAGGAAAGAAATTTAGTCATGACAAGATGCTTCATTGCAGTGAATTTACCTAAAGAGATAAAGGAAAAGATAGGCAGAATTGCTTCTGAGTTAGATATTGATGGAGTTAAAGTGGTTGAGGCCACTAACCTACATATTACATTGAAGTTTCTTGGAGAAATAGATAACGAAGCAATCGGGCAAATCGAAAACATACTTGAAAAAATAAAACTCGAAAAGTTCAAAATCTCGATTGAAGGAATTGGAGTGTTTCCAAACGAGAAATATGTGAAGGTTGTTTGGATAGGTTGCGTGAGCAAGGAATTAGAAAAGCTTGCCGAAACAATCGATACTGGATTGAAAGGAAAGTTGCGAATCGAATCCGAATCTTTCGAATCATTTGACCGAAGAGCACTTTCGGTCAAATATTGGAAAGATATCAAATCTTTCCAATCATTTGTAGGTCATTTGACAATTGCACGAATCAAGAAGAAAGTTGATCTTTCGAGATTCCTGAACGAAAACAGAAATGTGAGGATTGGCGAGGTTACAGTCAATTCGTTCGAACTTATGGAAAGCAGGTTAGGGCCTGGCGGGCCGGAATATCTAATGGTAAAACAATTTTTATCAAGTTAGGCCACCCCCTAACAAAACCGAATCTGACTTAAATATTAGAGTTCCAAGTAATTACGATGAACATGAAACTAAGCAATTTGTTTTTGGTATTTGGATTTATTCTGATTCTGATAATCTCAGGCTGTACAACCATAAGCATACCTGGAAAGGATGAAGGCAACAAAACAGTTCTTGCCAACCAGGAGCTTCCGCGATTCGCAAGCTGCAGTGCAATAAGCGAGGCTTTTGCGAATAGCCAGTCTAATAGAAATTATTATTATTATGAGGACCTACCAACCATATCAAAATCTGCCCAGTCCATGGATGCTGCTGAAGGTAGTTCGGTAGGATACTCACAGACAAACATACAAGTTGCAGGTGTTGATGAAGCTGATTTTGTAAAAACAGATGGGAAGTATATCTATGTTATATCCAATAATAAATTACACATAGCAGAAGCTTATCCTGGTGAAGATGCGAAGATAATTTCAACAGTGAATTTGGAGGATGTTGCACCTTCAGAGATGTTCATTGATGAAGATAGATTGCTTGTTTTCGGGCAGAAATATATATACCAAGACAAAGGTGGGGTCCAAGAAAAAGCGAAGCCATCGTATTATGATGACTACTATTACTATGGTAGTAACAGCGTAACAACTGTCCAGATATTTGATATTTCAGACAAAGAAAAACCAAAAGAACTCAAAACATTTGATTTTGAAGGTAATTACCTGTCTTCAAGAAAAATAGGCTCTGAGGTCTATTTTATATTGAATGAGTATCCAAATTATTACGCTGTTCCATTGGAAAATCCAGAGCAGATTGTTCCTCAATACAGGGAAGGAAACAATAGCTTCGGGCCAATGGCAGAATGCGGAAATGTCGGATATATAATGCCAGACCAGGCAGAGCAGTTTGTTATTGTAGGTTCTGTTTCAATGCAGGGAAACGAGAAACCAAAGACTGAAGTCATAGTTGCATCTGGCGAAAACATTTATGCATCAGAGAAGAACCTCTACATTGCAGAGATGAAATATGATTATGGTTATGAACTCGAAATAAGCCTTATTCCAACAACAAGAAAAGTCACGACAAAAGAAAATACGATTGTGCACAAATTCTCGCTTGACAGCGGAAATGTTTCATATCTGGGAAGCATGGGAGCTCCGGGAACAATATTGAACCAGTTTTCAATGGATGAATATGATGGCAACTTTAGAATAGCAACAACAAATGGCCATGTTGCACGCGGAGGCGGGGATTCTACAAACAACCTTTACATCTTTGGAAGCGATCTGAAGATGAAAGGGAAGATAGAGGGGATTGCACCTGGTGAACGTATTTATTCCACAAGATTCATGGGAAAGAAAGCATATATGGTCACATTCAAGAAAGTTGACCCATTGTTCGTAATAGATTTAAGCGATGCTGAAAATCCAAAGATACTTGGAAAGCTGAAGATACCTGGTTACTCTGACTATTTGCATCCCATAGATGAGAATCACATCATTGGAATAGGAAAGGATACTGTAGAGGCAGATGATGCCGGCAGTTTTGCATGGTACCAGGGAATAAAGATGGCCGTTTTCGATGTTACAGATGTCGAGGATCCAAAGGAGATGTACAAGGTTATAATTGGAGATCGCGGAACCGACTCGGAAGCATTGAATGACCACAAGGCCTTCCTCTACGACAAGGAAAAGAATTTGCTTGTGATTCCAGTCCTTCTGGCAGAGATAAAGGACAAAACACAAGATGAATATACTGGAAGCCAATATGGCGACTATACATTCCAAGGCGCTTATGTATACGATTTGAGTCTGGAGAATGGCTTCAAGCTGAAGGGAAGAATAAGCCACATGAGTGATAGCGATGCGTTCGACAAGTCAGGCTACTACTATTATGATGACGGCAATTCAATAAGAAGGTCACTCTACATTGGAAATAATCTCTACACCATCTCGAATAACAGGATAATGGTGAATGACCTCAGTGACTTGAAGACGATCAAGGAATTGGATCTCACAGATGAGGGCGATGATGGAAATACGAATGATATTTACTGGGAAAAATAATATCCTATCTTTTTCTTTTTCAGTTTTAGAGCATACTTTTTTAATGATTACCACAGATATCTACTAAGTATATGCCAAAATACAAAGCAAAGCACAAAGCAAAGCCCGATTTGTCCAAATCAAAAAGGAATACTGTTTGGTTCTCAACACCTCAAGCAGGATTTAAAAAACTAACAGTTGTCAACCTTGGCCAGATAATTGAAGAAAAATATGGATTACGGCATTCAAACCCGCAGATAATTGCAATAAGCGAAGAGGAAATGGCAGAGGCTCTTCATGAACATATGACAATTGAAGCATTTCGTAGTAAAATCAGCAGATTGCCTACATTTGCAACAGGATTAATAATTCCAACAGAGTTTATCATGGATAAATAGCATGTTCTGAATATAAATGAAGAGATGATATTGCGCCAAAACATAATTGTAGCACTTGGAATCAGGCATATTAAACCTTCAGATATGACACACGAACTGATTACAACTTCAGGGTCAATTGCTGCACTAAGACTCATGAAGGGACAATGTTTTCACCGTGCATCCATTCTGACAGCAATACTTAGATCAAACGGAATCCCGGCAAGAATAGTTGGAAATGCCAAATTCGAATATGCCGAAAACGGGTTATGAGGGTGTCATTGGTGGGTCGAAAGACTTCGGGATGGCCAGTGGATAGATATAGATCCAACATTGGAAATAAATGGGAGACCGATCTACTCCTCCAGCATTAAGATCGACGAAACGGCGGGCAGGGCATATGTCCATCCAAAAGCAGTCGATGAAGCAATGGAACTACTTCCAAAAGGAGACATAGCAATGACAATATCCACTCCCAAAAATGCCAGCGGACTCGATGGAAAAATACTGGCTGCAGAAATTGACATCGATCAAGACTAGAAGATACGAAGGCGAACAAATAGCTTTAAATAGCTTTGTCAGTTAAAACAAGGATACTAAATCGATAATTATTAGGTGCATATATGACAAAGGTAAGGATAAAGCTAAGCGGAGAAAAACCAGCAGATCTCGATAATGTAGTTTCACAACTCAGGGAATTGAGTACCACATTAACCATGAAATTCAAGGGTCCTGTAAGGCTTCCTAGAAGGAAACTCTCCATAACAACGAGAAGAACACCCTGTGGAGATGGAAGCGATACATACGAACATTGGGAAAAGAGGATCTCAAAGCGATTGGTAGACATCGAGGGCGATGAAAAATATATCAAACAGATATTAAGGGTCAAGGTTCCGACGAATGTTTTCGTAAGAATTTCCTTAAGCTGATAATAATTCTATAGTGTGTGATATTAATGGGAAGCAGACCAAGAAAATGGAAGAAAAAGAATAGAATGAGATGGAAATGGGTAAAAAAGAAGAGAAGAAGAATCAAAAAGAGAATGAAAAGAAGGGTTGGAGACCTCTAAGCCTCCAACTAAGGTTTAAAAACCAATCTGTACAAACTCATCTTCTACCCGCAAGGACTACAAATCTGTAGGAGGGAAAATCATATGGCAGACAAAAACAAATTACTTGGAGCTTTGAAAAAGGCTCTTGAATACAAAGGAAAAAGAAAATTCAGGCAAAGCGTAGAGCTCATGGTGAACATGAGAAGTATTGACTTCTCGAAGACTGAAAACAGGCTGAACCTAGATATACCTCTTCCAGCAGGAAAAGGAGAGAAAATGCCTAAAATCGCAGTCATTGCCAACGAAGCAATTGCAAATGATGCAAGAAAGGCAGGCGCGGAATTGACCATATTGCCTGACCAGATAGATTCATACGCACAGCAAAAGGAAAAACTCAAGGATCTTGCAAAGAACTACAAACTTCTTGCAGAACCAAAATTGATGGGTCAAGTCGCTAAAAGCCTTGGTACCTATCTCGGTCCAAAGGGAAAGCTTCCAAAGCCAATAATGGGAGACATCTCAAAGATAATAGACGCTACGAGAAGATCAGTGAGAATAGTTTCCAAAGGAAAATACCTCCCAGTGGCACATGCATTCATAGGGACTGAAACAATGGAAGAAGCAGATTTGCTTGAAAACGCAGAAACGGTATATGAAGCAGTCAAGAACAAGGTCAGTGAACCAAACATAAAATCGGTATATGTGAAGCTTAGCATGGGCAAGCCGATAAAGGTATAGGTGTGAACATGACATTGACCGAAAATTTCGGTCAATAATAAATTTCAATCATGGAATTTAAGGTGAAATTTATGACAGACTACAAAACTGACGTTAACAAAAAAAACATTGTAGAAAAAGCAAAGAAAGTGGATGAGATACTTCACGAGGCAAAGAAATACAAAACAGTTGCCCTTATAGACCTGACAAAATTGCCTGATGCGCTCTTGCAAAAGGTGAGGAAGGATATAAGGGATGGCAAGGGAAAAATAATCATTGCAAGGAAGCCTGTTGCCGAAAGAGTGCTTGGAAAGATGAAACTCCAAAAAATGGAGGAATACTGCAACAAGCCGATTGCATTCATATTGACAAACCAATCCCCATATGAACTGAACAAGTTCTTCAGAGAGAACAAAAGAAAAAGAGCTGCCAAATCAGGCGAAAAGGCTCCTTTTGAAATTATAGTACCAGCAGGAGACACAGATCTCCCTCCAGGTCCGGCATTGTCCGAATTGAAAGCAGGAGGGATAAATGTCCAAATAAAGGCTGGAAAGATCGTAGTGTCAAAGGACAGCGTAGTCGCAAAGAAGGACGAGGTCATAACCAACGAAAAGGTCAAGGCATTGCAAAAATTGAATGTCATGCCATTTGAGACCAGCGTAACCTTCCTTTTCGGATACGATGGAGAATATATTTACAAGAAAGACGTCCTTGACGTTGATGTGACATTGAATGAAGATTTGAAATACGCATATCGCGACTCATTCAATCTATCCATGAATGCAAAGTATCCAACTGCAGCAAACATAGACATGCTGTTGAGCAATGCATACTTGGAATCAGTCAACATTTCATTGAACGGAAAATTATACTCTTCGGTTTCCATAGAACAGCTTCTCGCCGCTGCAAGTTTGCAGGGATTGGCTCTTGAGCAGATAGCTCCAAAGGAAGAGAGAAAAAATGATTAAAGGTGGTATGAATGACAAAGGTAGACCCATATTTGCATGCTGTGCTTCTTTTGCACGGAGCAGGACAGGAAGTTTCAAAGGACGCACTAGTCGCAGTATTAAAAGCTGCAAAGGTGGATGCAGACGAAGCAAAGGCAAAGGTACTTGCTGAAGCAGTAAAGTCAGCAAACTTTGAAGAACTTCTAAAGAACGCAATAGTTGCAACAGCAGTTGCACCTGCAGGCGGACACGCAGCACCAGCTGAAGCAAAGAAGGAAGAAAAGAAAGAAGATGAAGGAAAGAAGGAAGAGGCAGCAGCTGAAGGATTGGCCAACCTTTTCGGGTAAGCGCAACGCACCCGAAAATCTTGAACTTTGTTCAAGGCTGTTTGGATAATCTTAGCGAACTTCATTAAATAGATTTCTTTTTTTTAATTTTATTTTTTATAAATTATTTCAAATACTATTTCAGAACAGAGCAAAGAATTTAAATCTTCTCAGCGTTAGCTCCAATGGTGAAAATAATGGTAGCAAAAAAGAAAGCAAAAAAAAACAGTTAAGAAAACAGTTAAAAAGAAACCTGCAAGAAAAGGCGGATGCTGCAGCTGTTGCTGAAGCATTTTATCTTTTTTTTCTTTGTATTGAAAAATATCGATTTTCCAATGTTAAGAATAAATTTTCATTCTTGATCGTGCTCGTGAACGCAAGGTTCTCGACATGCTAAAAATTTTTTAAAATTTTTCATTGCAATTTTTTATTTGACAAATATATCATTCAAAAATTCTAAAAAATTAGAAACATATTTAAATGTTAATCTGAAA
Organism: Microcaldota archaeon; assembly: GCA_043827025.1. Taxonomy (GTDB): domain Archaea; phylum Micrarchaeota; class Micrarchaeia; order Anstonellales; family Bilamarchaeaceae; genus DATDTS01. The sequence continues at coordinate 10,725 of JBDRPL010000004.1, read as the reverse complement.
AGAAAAGTTGGTGAAAATAAATGGCAGCAAAAAAGAAGAAAGCTTCAAAAGCAAAAGTTAAGAAAAAAGGTAAGAAAAGATAATTTCTTATCTGAACGGTGAAGCCGTTAGGCTTCACCCATCTATTTTTTAAGCCTAATTTTGTAATCTTAATCATGGAAAAAAAAGTCAAAAAAATCATAGAGGACATAAAATCCCTAAAGATACAGGGTGCGCGGAACATTGCAAAGGCTACAATAAGCGCATTTGCATACCAAATAATAAAATCAAAGGCAAAGACTCCTGCACAGGTTGAAAAGGAAATAGAAAGCGTCGGAAACGCCCTTGCAAATGCACGACCTACAGAACCAATGGCAAGAAATTCCATCCAAAACATGACGGCATTCATAATTAACAGCATGAAAACAAGTGACTTGAAAGAAATGAGAGGACTGGTTCTGCAGAAAGAAAAGGAACTTCTTAGAAAAATGGATGAAGATTCTAAAAGGCTTGCGCAGTACGGCGCGAACCTAATACCAGACAATGCAACGGTGATAACCCACTGTCACTCGTCATCTGTAGTAAAGGTGCTGAAGAAAGCCAAGTCGCTTGGAAAAAAATTCAAAGTGATTGCATGCGAGACCAGGCCCAGATATCAGGGAAGAAAAACCGCAATTGAACTCATGGAAGCAGGAATCGATGTTACGCTCGTCGTTGACAGCGCAATGGAAATATTCATGAAAAAGGCAGATATCTGTCTTGTGGGTGCAGATTCCATAACTTCGCGCGGCGATCTGATAAACAAGGTAGGGACCTCAACGCTTGCCCACCTAGCCCAAATGCACGACATATCAGTCTATTCGGTTGCAGAATTGTTCAAATTCTCATCAAAGACAATATTTGGAGACCTTGAGAAAATAGAGGAGAGAGACAGGAAAGAAGTGTGGGACAAGGCTCCGAAGAAACTCAAGATAAGAAATCCTGCTTTTGATGTTACTGCTGCAGAATATATCAACGGATATGTAACTGAAGCTGGAATCATTCCCCCGCAATCAATACTTGAAGTTGCCACTAAACACCTTGGAATCAAGCTCTGACACTCTGCCGCTACAACAGTCTCATATATAAATTTTATTTTCGTTCTATTCAATGGTGTTAACTTGAACAAAAATGACAAAAATCACAATGGCAACCATAAGAATCATAATCCTACCCCATACTCATCAAAAGAAATCAAAGAAAACAAGAAGAAACAGGTGGATGTATGGAAATATAAGCCATACATAGGAAAGGCAAAAATATTAGATATACGAACGGACTCAAAGATAATTATTGTGAATGAAGCTGAGGCAAAAGAATACGACGTTTATTCGGGATATAGAACTGAATTACACTATAAAAACAAATTCCTTGTTGCAACGGTGGATGTCTCAAACGAGCTCATAAAAGAAGGAGAGATAGGGCTGACCAAGGAAATTCATGAGCTTATGAAGATAAAGAATGGCGAAAAAATAGAACTCATCCACATGAATCGGCCCGCATCCATCGAGTACGTGAAGAATAAACTCGATGGAAAAGAACTTGATGCAGAACAAGTAAAGGTAATTGTAGATGATATCATGTCAAACAAACTCAGCGAGGTTGAGACTGCTGCATGGGTTACGGCTGCATATATAAGGGGTTTCACGGACAACGAAATCATCGCACTCACAAACTCAACTGTCGAATCAGGAGAAAGGTTAGACCTAGGAAAGAAAGTAAAGATGGTGCTTGATAAGCATTGTATAGGCGGAGTAGTTGGAAACCGAACCACAATGTTGCTTGTTCCGATAATAGCGGCGCTTAAATTATACATTCCAAAAACATCGTCACGTGCGATAACTTCTCCGACAGGAACTGCAGACACCATGGAAGTGCTTGCTCCTGTTGGATTTGGAATAGATGAATTGAAAGAAATAGTGCTCAAGAATTACGGTGCCATAGTATGGGGCGGAGGAATGAAGCTAGCACCTATCGATGACAAACTTATAAGGATAAGGAATCCAATGCGCCTTGACCCGGAAGGTATGCTGCTTGCAAGCATATTAGGAAAAAAGAAATGTGTAGGTGCAACACATATAATGATAGATATACCTGTAGGTCGTGGTGCAAAAATCCTTGATGTTCCGCGAGCGCAGGAACTTGCAAAGCACTTCATAAAAATAGGTGCAAACATAGGAATGAAAATCGAGACATTAATAACTGACGGTGCTGAGCCGGTTGGCAATGGGATAGGGGCTGCACTTGAATGCAGAGACGTATTGCAAGTACTCGAAGGTGGAGGTCCTGATGATTTGAAGCACAAGGCATGCCTAATGTCAGGAAAATTGCTTGAACTTTGTGGAAAGGCAAATAAAGGCCAAGGATATGCAATTGCTGAGAAAACATTGTTGAGCGGAGCTGCACTCAAGAAAATGAAGGAGATAATTGAGGCGCAGGGCGGTGATCCCAGAGTAAAATCCGAAGATATGCCAATAGGCAAATATACTTACGAAGTAACGGCAAAAGAAAATGGGAAGATATTCCACATAGACAATAAAACAATCTCCAAAATAACTAGGATTGCAGGGTCTCCAAGAGACAAGGGAGCAGGCGTCTATCTCTACAGGATAAGAGGCGACAGGGTCGAAAAAGGAGATAAACTGTTTACACTATATGCGGAAAGCGAAGCAAAATTAAGTTTTGCAATAAAGGCGCTTGAAGACCTGGAACCAGTCGAAATGAGAAGGATGCTTCTTGAGGTTATGGATTAATTTTTATTTTTTAATTACCATTTCTTAAACGAGATGAATGTCTTAGTATCAGCAACAGCCTTCAGCTTCCTCAACAGATCTATCTTTGAGTCTATCTGTTCAAGACTTTCCCCTTCCAGAATTACACATGCATCATAATCCCCAGATATTTCATATGACTCCTTTGCGATTTTTGAGTTGTGGAGTTCGTGCACTAACAATTTCACATCTTTCTTTGCCTTGACCATGACAACTCCAAAAAAAGAGCCTCCAGTTGTTTCTATTGTAAAGCATTGGATTGCTCCGCTTTCAACAAGGTTGTGTATCCTGTTTCTCACTGCACCTTCTGTGAGACCGACCTTCTTTGCGATTTCAGTGTTGGACTCGCGTGAGTTATTTCTTAGAATTGAAATTATTTGCTTATCTTTCTCATCTAAATCCATAATATAAACTCCATGCTGAGATTTATATAAATTTGTTTATTTTGAATTCATGAGTTTCATGAATTCGGACTTCAGTTCCTTGGTTGCTGTTGCAAAAACACCACTTTCACCTATAGTCCAATCCTTCCCTTTTGAAGTGAACACTTCGCCTCCCGCTTCACGAACTAGTACTGCACCAGCACAGATATCCCAAGACATAAGTCGGTTCTTTACGATTGCACTGACCTGCCCTTCTGCAAGCATGGCAAAATTATAGACTGCAGAGCCATACATCCGTACTCCAAGGCACTTTGGGCCGATTTTGCCAAGTGCTTCGAGTATTTTCTCGGTGTTAGGCCCTTTGAAATAGCTTGAAAACACACTTATCGAATCCTCGATTCTCTTGACCGATTTGCACCTGATCTTTTTTCCGTTCTTTGTCGCCCCCTTGCCTTCCTCTGCCAAGTATATCGAATTTGATGTCGGAAAATAGATTGCTCCTGCAATTGGAACATCCCTATAGGCAAGGCCTACTGATACTCCCCATGTTGCGTTTCCGCCTACGAAATTGTTTGTTCCATCAAGAGGATCTATATGCCATATATAATTTGAGTCTCCGGATTTCGTATCCAAACCTGTTTCTTCCCCTAGAACTTGATGCTCTGGAAAAGCATCCGAAAGCAGGTGTTTTATTTCATTCTCGCTTTCAATATCTGCTTTTGTGAAATTATCGTGCCAGGACCCCATTCTCTTTCGCTGGATCTTCAGGCCTGTATCGAAGTATTTTTCTGCAACTTTGCCGCCAGCAAGAGCGGCTTTCTTCGTGATATCAAGAAATTTTGACATTGAATGAATTCATGGTTAAGGCATAAAAAGCCAACATGTCATGTCTTTCTTTACGATAATCGTAATATTTAACTCATTTTCAGTGTTTTTCGTAATAAAATTACGATATATTTAAAAATATTTGTATTCTAAAGAAATTAACAAATCAAAAATGAGGTTGATATTATATGGCACAACAAGTACAACAAACAAAACAAAGACTTCCTGCAGAAACAAGAGGTTCTGGGAATGGACGTCCTCCAGCAGTCGCATTGGGAGCAGCAAGCAGAACATGGTCTGCACAGGAACCAATGCGCAGATTGCTATTCGAAACTCACGGTTCTAATGGCGAGTGTAGGTTTTGAAAATACAGCGTATGAGTATTGATTACCATGCTATTCTCTCAAATTTTTTCCATTTATTCAGAATTACAGAACACAGGTAAAAAGCCTTGGCAGGCAACACACTAATTATTAATTTGTAGGATTTTGAAGATTGAATTCTTGATTTTTCAGAATATAAGAACGGATTTAGCACTAAAAAAAGGAGATTGATGAAAAATGGCATTGGCAACAGTCAGAAATAATGTAAATACATTCAGAAATAATTTGGGATCAGTTGGCGCTTGTTGGCCCCCTAGATTAGATAGGGGCAAGGTATTAGGCAGAAAAGGCACTATCCATGAAAGAGGAAATGACCGACTAAAGGGGTTTGCGGACGTATTGGTGGATAAAAATAATGCTTTTTCGATTTTAAGGAATGTACGTGATGAAGGAAATCACCAAGAAGTTACAAGAATAACCTTAAGGGCGTTGGTTCGCCATCAGGATCTTTCAACAATCTGTCGAAATACTGCCAGTGAGTGTGGTTTTTTAATTGAAGCAATAATCCCCTTAGGGCCCAGGTATGATAATACCTTTATCGTGTATTTTGGCTGCAATTCCTCAGACCGGACAGTAAGTGATGATATTGGGGAACAACAAACTGCAGAAATAAAAATCGCTTCCGTCAGAAAACCACTTTCCTCAGGTGAATTGTTTGCGTCCGTGAATTCAAATGGCTACGCCATAGATAGAGAAATTGATACTGCCAATGGAGATATGGACAGGCTAGTAAAACTATATCAAGAATGCTTGCCATTGTATTTTGTCGAGCTTGATCGGAACAATCTCATAAGCATTCTGACAAATAGTGAAAATTCCGTTGTGGTGATTCGCGATAATGGTACCATAGTCTCAGCAGCAGTGGCTGAACATGCAACTATCCAGGTTGGAGACATTACACTGCCATTGGTTGAATTAAGTGAATGTGCAACTGACCCTGAATACCGTAGACGCGGATTAGTAAGTGCAACACTGCATAGCTTAATTTTATCCTTAACCCCGGAAACGATAATTTATTCCGAGGCAAGGGCACCTCATCTTCCAATAAATGTTGCCCTTAGGAAAAATAGCCTGTCATATTGTGGAACATTACCCAAACATTGCATTATCGGCGGAGCTGAGTCATTAGAAGGCAACAATGGATTCATGGATATGGAAGGGTTGAATGTTTGGTCAATGGTGATGCAATGATTAAATTACTCTCAGAATTAATTGCAATGGATTCTGTATTCCCAAATGAAGCAAGAATGGGCGAATTCCTTGAACAGAAATTGCAGGAGCTTGGGTTCAAGACAACTAGAAACTACATCTCGGAAAACAGGTTCAACGTACTTGCAGAGAAAGGCTCTGGCAGGCGCATTATGCTTTATGGCCACATGGACACTGTTCCGAGATATGGAGATTGGCACACTGACCCATTTAGATTGACAGAAAAGGACGGGAGGCTATACGGGTTAGGAGCATATGATATGAAGGCAGGCATAGCTGCAATACTTGAAGCATGCAATAGTGAAAATGTTGAAAACGTCAAGATTGCATTCGGAGTGGATGAAGAAAATGATTCCCAAGGCGCATATGCAATCACTAAAAGCGGATTCCTTGATGACGTAGCCTGTGTTCTTGTTCCAGAAATAAGCGAGATTTCTGATGAACGCAATGGCACAAACAATATAATGCTCGGAAGGAGAGGAAGGGCGCAATATCAAATAGATATAAAGGGTGAGTCTGCGCATGCTGCGTTTGGAAATGGAGTAAATGCAATAACCGAAGCATCAAAAGTAGCAATTGAAATCGAAAGGGCGAATCCTGAGCTGCCGACACATGAACATCTTCCAAAAGGCAACCAATTCGTAAGAAAGATATTCGCAGAAAGCCTTTCACTTTCGATTCCAGACTGTGCAAAACTGATTGTTGATAGGCAACTCGTAATCCCTGAAAATGCAGAAACAGGAAGGGCACACCTACAACAGATCACTAATCGAATAACTAATAAAGCGAATGTTACTGTAGTCCCTAGAAACGTACCATACTTGATGCCATATGTGACTCCACAGCAAAACGAATACGTTCAAAAACTGGCAAAAATAGTTGAACAACAGATTGGAAACCTAAACCATTCCTATGGACATTCGCCAGCAGACGAAAACCTTTTCGCAATGCAAAATTTACCAGTAATCTCATACGGCCCTATAGGCTCGAACCAGCATTCAGCAGATGAATGGGTCTCGAAAAAGAGCTATCTGGAACTTATTCAGATTTTGAGAGCTTTCTTGGAACAGGTTTCTTCTTATTAGGGACTACCTTATCCAATGTACAAGAATCCCTAAGGTGCATGTGCTCCATCGCCATTGTTTTTGGAAGGCTGAGTTTTTCCCAGGCAGGATCATCTTCCTTTGGCCACCTCCCATAATTAGTAAGAAACACTATGTCAGAATAAGGCTTTTCATACCAAGGGGCCTGGCCCTTCTCTTCTTCCTTAACAATCATCAGCTCGAACCAAGTACGTATATTGCCTTCTATTGTTACCAGCCCATTGATGTCAACTCCTGCACGCGCCATTGCTTTTTCAGATGATTTTGGAGACAACTGGAACAACCCCGTACAGCCTAGCTTATTCGATCGCTCATAATCAAAACGGGATTCCTTTGCCATAAGAAGAAGCACAAAATATCTGAACTGGGAAGTAAGTTCAAGATTAACGTCCTTGAGGATTGCAGTCCGATCCACTTCTTCATAAAGAATCCTGTCTAATTCTAATCTAACGGACTCAGGCACTTTATACCTAGTTAGCAAAAGCTCTGCAAGCCTCTCGGCAGTTTCATTGGGAAGAGATTTTATACTGTCAATAATTTCACGATGGTTTGCATTTAACTGAGAACATTGGGTAAGAACCATGATAAAGAATATGGAAAGAAGATTAAATTACTTTTGTTTTGAGGAATATTTCTTTTTTCCTCCTCTGTTCCTCAGATAGAGAATCACAACAACTGCAACAATAAGTGCAATTATAAGCAGAAGGTTGTCAGTATTCGGATCGCCGCCAAGTATTCCTCTTTTCTTGGTCTGATCAGGCACCACCTGTTTCAGATCGCCTTGTATTGATTTCGAACCAAGCTGGATTCCCTGCTTGGCAAATTGAAGCTTGTAGATTCCTGCAAAGTCAACTGGGACTGTGGTTCGTCCTGCCATGTCTGTTGAAACCGTCTTGACCTCATTCTTTGGATTGGTTATTGTAACCTGTGTTTCGCTTACAGGCTTGCCGCATCTTGTAATTGTCACTGTTGCAGTATCACCTACATATACATTAGCAGGAGCAGAGATCACGTATTCATTGCAGCATGCATCAACAATCCATTTGTGGTTGTCTACATGGCCGCATTCGCCTGTCAAAAGCTTGCATGCACCATCAACGCAAGCCTGCGCAGGCGCGCACTCATCATCGCTTGAGCATTCTGTGCCAACTGGCGTAGTTATGTCTCCTTTCTTGCCGCCTGATCCCTCGCAGGACAAGTCATAAGTAATTTCATAAAACCCTTCTGCATAGCCAGAAACATAGACAACAATGCTGTGAACACCATTTGCAAGGAAAATTGAGGCTTTGCCATCGGCATTGGTAGTGGATCTTGTTCCATCTACAGTTACATCTACAGTTACATCTGCATTGGCAACTGGGCCAGAAATTGAATCTGCAACCGAGATAACTATGCCATCAGGACAATTCTTGCTTACATCTACTTCAAGCCTTCCCTGTTCTGTCTGGCATGACGCGTATGGAACTTCAACAGAGGTTGATGAATAGCCATCTTTGTTGACCATGACATAATATGAACTCCCTGAAGCAAATGCTTGGCCAGCCATGTCATATAATCTTGCCTTGCCATCCATATCCGTACTTTTGGCATCTAATTGTGAAAAATAAACAGAAGCATCCTGCACATAATTACCAGCATCATCGCGTACTGTTACCAGAATTGCACCGCTCGGGCATTCCACCTCGGCAGTAGCAATCAGTCCAAGATTGCACTGTTTGTTGAAGGACTGGGACTGTTCTCCATTATAGCCTGGCTTATACCAAGTTACAAGATAGCTTCCGTCCTGCAAACTACTAACATCAATTGTTGCAACTCCTTCTGCATTTGTTGAAGAAGACAAGAGTTTGACATTGGCCAAATCTCTAACTGAAATAATTGCACCATTCACTGCTTTTCCACTGTCATCCTCTAAAGAAACAGTAAGTATCTCTGAGTCGCAGGAGAGTTCATGCGACATCGAAGCCTCTCTTACGATAGAATCGCTTGTTGATGTTGCTTGGCCTGATGAAACTGCAGTTGGAGCAAAAATAGCAAAGACCGAGAACGAAGATACGTTGTTCGCTGAAATAGATTTTGCAGTTGTGTCCAATGCAGTTGTGACTCCATTTGTACTGGTGATTTCTGTCCAGGCACCTCCAGAATATTTATACATCTTGGCCAAGGACATGTCTTTTCCAACAGCATCGCTATCAGTCCAATAGAAAGTCAAGTTAAGAGAGGTCTCAGCGCTGTCATTTGTAATGTTTAAATAATATCCAAGATCATTGCCATAGGGTGCAGTTGCAGGACTTGCATTCCACGCAGTTACAGTATAATTTCCCCCGTTAGTATATAGAGAGACATTTGCATTCTTTGTCCCAGATGTATAAAGGCAATTGGTTGCATTGAAATTGGATGTTGTAACATTATAATATGAAAAACCAGTGCCATTTGTCAAGAATGAGATTGATGAAAATTTTAAGCCTGTGGTCCTGTTAGTATATATTGACATCCACCTTGCAGGCACAGCACCTGAGAAATAGGATGAAACATTTGAGAGGGTTGTATTGTACGTAGCTGTGATATTTATATTGGAATATGAATTGTTGTACAGAACCATATCCTTTATCCGCAGATGCGAAATGCTGTATGCCCCCAGTAAAGAAGTGTCATTGACATATATTCCTGCATTCCCATTTCCATATACTACCCCTCCTTTGAAAGTCATATTCACTTTGGACCCCATGGCATCAGGAGCGCTGATAAAAATTCCATAACGAGTGTTATTTGAAACATCTGCAAAATCAAAAACACCATGATTTGCAGTACTTCCACCATTTGTCACCTGTAGCTTGAATCCATCATTAGTGTTGTTGGTAACATTGATCAATGTGAAATTATTAGTATCGCATACCCCTCCACTGCATGCAAGATATATCCCGTTATAATTGCGGGTGGCTGTGACATTAGAAAGATTATTATTGGTTGATCCCATACCATCGGTTGCAAAAACAATGCCGGACTTGTCTGTGGCAGTATGGCCACTTATGGAAAGATTCGCAAAAAATAATGTGCGTGATAAAGAAACAGTTTCGATTCCATTGCCCAAATTGTCCCTTATTATGGAATTTGTGATATTATTATTAGATGAACCGCTTAATTTGATCCCGTCCTCGCCACATCCAGATACTGTGATGTTATCTAAAGAATTATTGGATGAAGATGATAGATACAGCCCCATAAACGTAGAATTCGCAATAGTCATATTCGAAAAATTGTTTGAATGGGCATTATACACTGAAACCATTTGATCGCTTACTGTGCTTACGTTAGCAATAGTCAGATTAGTGAATCTTGAGTCCATAACATTAAACAAATAAAGCAGGGGGACATTATTCGCAGAGTATCTCAATTCACCATTGGCAATCGTAATATTATGTAAATATGTTACCCCATCAGCAATCTTAAGATTGAAGACTCCGTTTCCAGACCCGGCGCCGCTTACCCCGTCAATCCTATGGTTCTGGAGATCCAGATAAACATTATTTCCAGTTATATTGAAGCATGAGGATTCCCCTATCTGAGAAACGTTGATGTCTGCAGTCAAGGCATATGTTCCGCCGGATGAGATGTCCGTGCAGGTAGCGATGTCAAGCGAAAATGCCAATGACAGCAAAAGAACCAAAAAAAATCCAGAAGAAAACAACTTTTGCGTTATTGAAAACATATTTGATCATATACTTCTTAGGGCCAGGGTATTTAAGATTTATCTTCAAGCAAAAACTTACAGAAACACAACCAAATTATTTAAAAAACCTCTGAGGAATAAATGAGTTACCCGCCTTAGCTCAACGGTAGAGCGATCCGCTGTAGTTCGGTTTACTCTTTTTAGAGTGTCACTGCTGTGAAAACAGCAGATACGGATAGGTTGCTTGTTCAAAACCAAGCCTTTTGGATTTTGCCTTTAATAGGGCAAAAGGCTAGGCATTACCCAAAAGCCACGAAGGTTGAAAAACCTGAAGTGAACATGGGCTGGAAATCAGGCAGGCGGGAT
>JBDRPL010000003.1:0-3303 GCA_043827025.1 Microcaldota archaeon | reverse complement strand
GAAAGCTTTAAAACATAATATCAAACTAAGCCTTGAGGTTGAACCCAACGCCGCCATAGAGATAGAGGCAGATGAACGAAAACTCAAGCAGATACTGTTCAATTTAATAGGGAATGCTGTGAAATTTACGCCTGACGGAGGCTCCGTGAATATCAACGCACGAAGGATTGTTGATTGTGATATTGATTCCATCAAAATCTCGGTTAAAGATACCGGCATTGGAATAAACCCGGAGGATATGGGTAAGCTTTTCAAGGAATTCTCACAAGTGGAGGATCCCTATTCAAAGAATTACGAAGGGACAGGGCTTGGGCTTGCATTAACGAAGAAATTTGTTGAACTGCACGGTGGAAAGATATGGTTGGAGAGTGAATACGGAAAAGGAAGCAACTTCACGTTTGTGATACCGGTTAAAACTGAAGACCAAAGACCAAGGGGGCAAACATGAGCAGTTTAAGGAATATAATAGCCTTGCACCAGATTTTGATAGTTCGATAAAAAATGATAGACAAAGGAGCATTAACCAATATGCAAAATTTGGTGAATGGAAAATACTCTATCAAAGATTTGATTGATCTTAAAAAATTGCGCAAAATATTCGAAAGTTTCACCCATGCAACGGGCTTCACCATCGGATTTCTAGAACATCCGACACTTGAAATACTTATTGCAACAGGATGGCGTGATATCTGCACAAAATTCCACAGAGTATGCCCTGAGTCATTAAACCACTGTGTTCAAAGTAACAAAAAACTCATAGGACAATTGAAAAAGATGGGGCAACTGGTGATAGAGGAATGCGAGAATGGCCTGGTGGATTGTGCAACCCCGATTATTATTGAGGGGAAACATATAGCAACCCTTGCAATTGGACAAGTTCTGCTCAAGAAGCCAAATGTCAAGCGCTTCAAAAAGCAGGTCGAAACATACGGGTATGATGAGGATAAATATCTGGAAGCATTAAGTCATGTTCAAGTTGTTTCTGAGAAGAGACTGAAAAGTGTGACTTCTTTTTTATGTACCATCGCTGTCCTTATTGCTGATCATGGGTTAAAGTCACTGGAAAATAAGGAAAAAACTTATAAGGCAGAAGAAGACCGCAATCGTTTATTCAAATTCTCAATTGATATGATGTGCATTGCCGGATTTGACGGCTATTTCAAGGAATTGAATCCCGCGTGGACAAAAACATTGAGATGGACAAAGAAAGAACTCATGTCCAAACCATACCTTGAATTCGTTCATCCCGATGACCGTGAATCAACGATCGCTGCTGCATCAGGTCTTGAAGAAGGCAGGGCAGCCATCACATTCGAAAACCGCTATCTATGCAAAGACGGCACGTATAAATGGCTTGCCTGGAACTCCTATCCACTGGTAGAGAAGCAAGTTACTTTTGCTGTAGCACGTGATTTCACCGAGCGTAAGCGTACAGAGGAGATACTGAATGCATATCAAACACATCTTGAGGAGTTAGTAGAAGAACGGACTGCTAAGCTAATAAAGGCAGTTGAGAATTTGCATAGGGTCAACCGTGCCCTCAAGACGCTCAGCGAATGCAACCAGATATTGGTTCGAGCAAAAGAAGAATCTGAACTCCTGAATAAATTATGCAGCATTCTTGTAGAAATAGGTGAATACCACATGGCGTGGATTGGGTATGCACAGCATGATAAAGAGAAATGCGTAAAACCGATGGCACAAGCAGGCTACGAAGAAGGATATCTTAATAAAATCAACATCACTTGGACTGACACAGAACGGGACTGTGGACCTGCGGGCAGAGCAATACGGACGGGGAAACCCTGCATTGTCAAAAATATTGTAGCTGACCAGGCATTTGCCCTTTGGCATGATGACGCAGTTAAGCACGGTTACGCCTCAGTCATTGGTCTCCCTCTCTTTATAAATTCCCGGACAATCGGAGCGCTGTCTATTTATGCAACTGCACCGGATGCCTTTGATGATGAAGAAGTGAAACTGCTGACAGAGCTAGCAGGTGATCTTTCCTATGGCATCACGGCTTTGCGATTACGAATTGATCACGCACAGGCAGAAAAGGCTTTGGAAGCGAGCGAGTTTTTGCTCAGAAGTTTCTTTGACAGTCCGGGAGCGATGCGAGGAATTGTAGCGGTGGTTGATGAAGATATCCTCCATATTTCGGACAATAAGGTTGCAGCCGCCTTTTTCGGGCAAACCACGGAATCGATGAACAGTAAATTTGCTACTGAAATGGGAATTTCTAAAGAAACAATACGCATGTGGATCAATTATTATGAAGAAAGCAGACGAAGCAATATGCCTGTACAATTCGAATATGCTCATGACGTTGGAGATGGTGAAAAATGGTTTTCTGCCATAGTGAGTTATCTGAACACTACGCCGGAAGGACAACCGCGTTATGCATACGTAGTAAATGATATAACCAAGATCAAAGAAGCAGAACAAGTGGTGAAGTTGAATGAATCCCGACTGGAAGCCTTGTTGAGCCTTAACCAGATGACAAGCATTTCTCTCAAAGAAGTTGCAGACTTTGCCCTTGAAGAGGCAATCCGGTTGACCGGAAGTAAAATCGGGTATTTCGCTCTCATGAACGAGGATGAGACTGTGCTGACAATGTATTCATGGTCAAGGAATGCTATGGCAGGATGTTTTATTGAGGACAAACCCATTGTATATCCCATTGAGAAAACAGGACTCTGGGGCGAGGCAGTGCGCCAGCGAAGGCCTATAATTACCAATGACTATTCAGCGCCGAATCCATGGAAAAAGGGGTATCCGAATGGTCATGTTCAACTCGTCCGCCATATGAATGTGCCTGTTTTTGACCGTAAACGTATAGTGATTGTGGCAGGCGTAGGCAATAAATCTTCTGATTATAATGAAACAGATGTCAAGCAGCTTACCCTTCTCATGTCAGGGCTATGGCAGATTATTCAGCGAAAACGGGCTGAGGAGGAATTAAGCCAGTATCACAAGAACCTCGAAGAGATGGTAAAGGAACGCACAGCGGAACTGAAAGCAGTAAACAGAGCGCTTGAACTAAGAAGGCATGAAGCTGAGGAAGCAAAACTTCAGGCATTATCTGCAAACAGAGCAAAGTCCGAATTTCTTGCAAACATGAGCCATGAACTGAGAACACCGCTTAATTCAATCATCGGGTTCTCAGAGGTCCTTCAGGACGAAATGTATGGAAATATGAATAAACAACAGAAGGAATATGTGAACGATATTTTGAATAGCGGAAAACATCTATTGAATCTCATTAACGACATCCTTGACCTTTCAAAAGTGGAGTCAGGC
>JBDRPL010000002.1:0-63124 GCA_043827025.1 Microcaldota archaeon | reverse complement strand
TCTGTTTTTTCTTGCTTCCGAAAATATGGATATCGCTTCAACTAGTCTGTCTTTTGCAGTGTAACGGGCAATGAAGTCAAGTTCTCGTTTGATGTTTGGCCAAAGTTGGGCGAGTTGCTTTTGTATTTCAGTTCTATCCGTGCAGGACTCAAGACTCAAAACACTATACGCACTTAGCTCTTGGGTCTGCCTATGCGCTTTTTCGCCTATGCCACTTCTGGACTCAAAACGCCGAACTTTTTCCGCCGAGACTGAAGACTCTAAACCCAAGACATTTGCTTTACTCAGACCGCACGTCAATCGTCACTGCTTCCTCCGTGGCTTCGCATTTTACCTTTCGGTAAAAGCGTCCCGTTTGCTTGCGCAAACGAGATAGCTTAGGGAATGGCTCGGAGATCACCGTAATCATCATCGTATAACAACATTTGAATAATACAATTAATAAACAAATAACTAGCAACAATCCTCACAAATCCCCTGTATATCTATCTGTACTGTCTTCACCTTTCCACCGATTTCTTTCTGTAAAAAATCTATGTTCTTCAAACTGAAATGTTTCTTCTTTCCGCATCTCTCACAGGTGAAGTGGTTGTGGTTGTTTGAGCCTCTTGAATAAACTGATTTTCTGCCGCAGACATAGTTGTTTAGGTTCGAGTTCTTTATTTCCTGCTTCAAGAATCTGTAGATTGTCGCCTGTCCGATCTTCGAATCCTTCTTTCTAACTGTTTCGCATAGCTCTTCGGCAGTGAAGAAGTGATCGAACCTTTCCATTACCGATCCAATCGTTTCCTTTTGTTTCGTATTTCTCGATTTCATCAAAATCACATCAATTTCATACGTATTTCATGCATTTTCTTATTGATAATGAAAATCATTAACATATAAATATTCTTAATTCGGATAGTTTCTTATGAAGAGAATGATTCCTGCAATCTTGCTAGTTCTTTGCCTTGCCTTTTTCGGCTGTACGCAGGAGCAGACACAGCAAACACAATCCGATTCAGGAAAGATAAATGTCGTTGTTAGCTTCTATCCGCTTTACGATTTCACAAAGAACGTTGGTGAGGATAAAGTAGAAATAACGACATTGATACCAAACGGAGTTGAACCGCACGAATTCGAGCCAACTCCGAATGACATGAAGAGAATCCTGAATGCAGACATCTTCATCTACAATGGCGCGAACATGGAGCCCTGGCTTCCGAATCTGCTGAAAAATTTGGACGATTCAAATGTGATACTGGTCGATACAAGTAGGAACATTGAACTGATACAAAATGATCCGCATATTTGGCTTGACCCGATGAATGCAAAGAAGCAGGTCGAATCAATAAAAGATGCGTTGGTGCAAAAAGACCCTTCAAACACGAAGTTCTATGAAGAAAGTGCTTTGATTTACGAATCCAAATTGGATACTCTGGATTTCGAGATTCAATCAGCCTTCGCAGACTGCGCGAACAAAAACATACTAATAACCCATGCGACCCTTGCTTATTTCTGCAAGCGCTATGGCTGCACCCAAATCGCAATAACAGGGGTCAATCCAGAGGCAGAACCTTCTCCTGCAGATCTTGCAAATATAATTGAACAAGCTAAGGCCAATGGGGTAAAAGCAGTTTTCTTTGAGAGCCTGATCAATCCAAAATCAGCAGAGTTGATTGCAAACGAGCTCGGCGGTTACACATTGGTTTTCAATTCAGTTCATGGCATCACAGATGATGAAAAAGCCCAGGGCAAGGATTATATATCGCTCATGGAAGATAATCTCCAGAACATAGGAAAGAATTGCAGGTGAAAAATTGGCAAAGGATGTTAAGGTTCTTATTGAGCTAAAAAACGTGTGCTTCAGCTATGGCAAGCATAGGATCCTAAAAGATATTGACCTGAAAGTCATGCGTGGCGACTTTGTTGGAATGATTGGCCCGAATGGAGCTGGAAAAACAACTTTGTTGAAGATAATGCTGGGGCTTTTGAAGCCGGATTCAGGGCAACTGATTATATTTGGAAAAGACAGCAAGACTTTCAATGAAAAACATAGAGTAGGCTACGTTCCCCAGAAGGCAACCAATTTCGACCAGAATTTCCCTGCAACTGTCTTCGAGGTTGCAAGTATGGGGCGTTTTGCAAAGATTGGTTTTTTCAAGCCACTTTCAAAATCAGACTTAGGTGCAATCGAAAAGTCATTGAAGTTAGTGGGAATGCTTGAACACAAGGATTCAATGATCGGCAGTTTATCCGGTGGCCAGCAGCAAAGGGTTTTCATAGCAAGGGCATTGGCAGGGGAACCTGAATTATTGCTTTTGGATGAGCCAACTGTTGGAGTTGACGAGGCTTCTCAGAAAATGTTCTACGATATTCTTGATAGTCTGAACAAGAAAATGGGATTGACCTGTATTTTAGTATCGCATGACGTGGGCATGGTCAGCACTCATGTAAACAAATTGGCCTGCATCAACCAGAAACTTATACTTCATGACGTGTCAAAAGGTTTGAAGCACGAGGATTTGATGTGTCCCTATCCAGATGTAATGAAGAGAGTTTCACATTCGCATACTCATAGGCATTAGTGATCATATGTTGGAAATACTCAAATATTCGTTCATGCAAAATGCGTTTCTGGCAGGCCTACTCATAGCAATAATATGTTCAATCCTCGGAGTTTTTCTTGTGCTTAGGCGCATGTCCTTGATTGGGGATGGATTGGCACACATCTCTTTCGGAGGTTTGGCAGCAGGGATGTTCTTTGGTTTTTATCCACTGGTTGCCTCTTTGATCTTTACTGTATTATCAGCGCTTGGCATTCAAAAATTAAGGAAAATGAAGGTCTACGGAGATGCTGCCATTGCAATTTTCTTCTCATTTGGTTTGGCCCTTGGTGTCGTAGTAATCAGTCTTTCTAGTGGATTCACAGCGGACCTATTCTCATATCTTTTCGGAAGCATACTTTCAGTAAGCCAAACTGACCTTATCTTTATTGCAGCATTATGTATAATTACAATAATCGCCATAATTGTTTTCTACAAAGAGCTATTCTACATAACTTTCGATGAAGAATCAGCAAAAGCAAGCGGCATTCCTGTTGAAAAAGTAGATTCGATCCTCATTCTTCTCACTGCAATTGCGGTAGTTGTTTCAATGCGTATTGTAGGAATACTGCTCGTATCTTCATTTATTGTCATTCCTGCATCAATTGCGCTTCTCTTCTGCAAGAGCTTTAGGCAGGCGATGGTTTATTCTGCAATGCTTTCGATTCTGTCAGTGATAATTGGTCTATCTTCAGCATACTATTTCGATTTGGCAGCAGGAGGCGCGATTGTCCTGACGCTGGTAGTATTCTTTGCATTATCCATGGCATATAAGAAGATAATAAAAAATTGAAAAATTAGGCAAGGCCTCTTCTTGCTGGTTTAACAGGAAGGTCGAACATTGTTCCAAGTGCTTCAGCGATTGAGTGGGTGTGCGAGTCCGTATTTTCATATCTTGTTATCCCTTCCTGCGCTGCTTCTCTATATAGTTCTAAATCTACCCTTGGTTCCAAGCCATACGCCCTTTCAAGAAGTGCTGCAGCGCCTGCGCATCTTGCATTTCCTATTTGATAAGTCTCAGCACATTCCTTCTTCGCTTCATCTATTTTTCTGTCTCTTGCAATAGTGGCTGCAAGTTTGAATTCAGTTTCACTAGGTCTCAGACCAAAGATTTCCAAGTGTGTGGTTGTGATTCTTTTGGTACTTCCTCTCCATGCCGTATCATCCATAGTCATTGCCATGTCATTTACCATTGCTTCCATCACAATTTCAGGAGCTAGTTCAAATCTCGATGCTATTTTGAATGCAGTAAAGTAGTGTTTTTCTCCCGTTGCCTTTTCATAGGCAAAAGCTACAAGTTCCTTTGCCTTTTCCACTGTGATATTTTCCCTTTGGGTCAATTCAATCAGTCCGCTATAATTATTTCCAAGAATTCCGCTGACTATATTTCTCATTTTTTCTGATCTATCAAGAATTGGGTCAACTATGCTGACGAGTGGTTCTCTTACCTGCAATCGGATTTTGCCTGCTGTAATCCTTTCATCTAACCTGATTCTGACTGCCATAATATCACACATCTCTATTAAACACAACTATTTTTATGTCTTTTTCTTTTGGTTGGGGCAGTAGTTTTTTATTCTCTCTTCAACAAATCCAATTACTGCTTCTATACCTTCGGCATGGCATTAAGTGATTCAATGATAAATTCCATCAACCTCAAGAACTGGCGTTCCCACTCAGATTCGCTGTTCGAGTTCAGGGAAGGAACCAACTTATTCATTGGCATGATGGGAAGCGGAAAATCAACCATTTTAGATGGCATCAGCTTTGCCTTGTTTGGAACTTTTCCAGCACTTGAACGGAGAAAATTGAAGCTTGAGCACATAATAAGGCTGAATGAGGATCATGCAAACATAGTAATTGAATTTCTTTGGAACAATGAAAACTACAAGATAGAGCGCAAGATAGAGAAAGGCAAATCCTTAACCTCAACCAATGCTTTAATCTACAAGAACAGCCAGCTTATGGAAAAAGGCTCGAAAGCTGTAACAAAATACGTTGAAGACCTTCTCCAAGTCGATTATAATCTTTTCACAAGGGCAATTTACTCAGAACAGAACAACATAGACTACTTTCTTACTCTTGATCCTTCCAAACGAAAGATCGAGATGGACTTTCTTTTAGGCTTGGACAAGTTCGAGACTGCACGCTCCAACATCGTTTCAGTTATTAATAGATTAAAGTCCAACCAATCTTTCCTTGAATCGAAATGGAACTCTGAAACATATCAATCTCTTCTGAAAAGCAGGCTTGAAAAAGAGCAGGAGGTTGTAAAAACGACTTCGGATTTCGAGCGGGCAAGCAAGGTTCTAGTAGCTCATAAGACCGAGGCGTCAAGATTGGTTGCAGAGTTCAGTGAGATGAAAAAAACCAAAGACGAATACGAACAGCTATCAAAGGAGAAGATAAAGAGACAGGCAATAATTGAATCTTTAGAAAAAGAAATCAATGGCAAGGAGGCAAATCTTGAGGTCTATGAAAATCTGAAAAAATCAAAATCCGATATCGAGAAAAGCAGGGAAAGTTA
This sequence comes from Microcaldota archaeon, assembly GCA_043827025.1. Classification (GTDB taxonomy): domain Archaea; phylum Micrarchaeota; class Micrarchaeia; order Anstonellales; family Bilamarchaeaceae; genus DATDTS01. The sequence continues at coordinate 58,012 of JBDRPL010000002.1, read as the reverse complement.
TCTTGCCAAGCTTAGGGATATTGCAAAACATGAATCTAATGTTTCAAAGGAGACTGGGGTGCTGGACACCAGGATAAAGACTGCTGAAAAGGTGAATGCAGAGCTGAAGATTATAGAGGTCAAAGTGGCTGCAGAATCATTGGAAGATTTGGTAAATCTGCACAAGGAACTTGAAAACTCATCAATCTCTGCCAAATCCGAGAAAAAGAGCCTTGAACACCAATTGCTTGAGCTTCAGGACTCTTCTGAAAAGCTGAAGCCAGGCAGTTCCATCTGCCCTGTGTGCGAAAGCGAATTGAATGAAGACAAGATCCAGCATCTCAAGATCCATAAGGACCAGAAGATTGCAGAAACAAAAGAAGCGCTGCACAAACTCAATTCGGAACTGCCTCAAAAATCAAAGCAACTGGAAGAGCTTTCAAGAAAAATCAAGACTCTGGAACTGCTTGCAAACCGATTCAATATACTGAAGGCAGAGGCAACTGATGTTTCAAAACTGATTGCAGAAAAAGAGGATCGGGGCAGGGCGCTCATATGTCTTGGGAATGAAAGACTCCAGATTGAGAAAGATATATCGGAATTGAACAACAGGGTCCAGATGCTTGTGCTGGAAATGAGTGACATAGAGAAATTGATTAATAAGAAGCAGAAATTGTCACTCGAGAAGATGTCCCTTGATGACATTATTCTGAGTCTTGGCAAAATCCAGTTCGACGAATCAAAATTCGAGAAACTCCGAACAGCTCTTGAATCTGTCAGGATCGAGATCGAGAAAACCAATTCTCTAGTTTCCAATTCCCTAAGCAGGCAGAAGATGGCATCTGATGTCCTTGCACTCATACTAAAAGACATCAAAGGCCAGGAAGATATTAAGACAGAGCTTGAATCTCTCAGAAAGATGATCGAAGACCTTTCCCTTTATCGTACTGCATTGATTGAGACGCAGACAAATCTCAGGTCCTCATTAATCGAAGCAATAAACTCAGCAATGAACGAAATCTGGACTATCTTTTATCCCTACAAGGATTACAGCGCCCTTCGCTTAAGTGCAGGTGAAAAAGACTATCAGTTCGAGATAATGAGCGACAGCTGGAAGACTTTGGAGAGCGTTGCATCTGGTGGAGAGAGGGCATGTGCTGCACTTACGCTAAGAGTGGCTCTTGCAATGGTACTAACTCCAAATCTATCATGGCTTATACTTGACGAACCCACTCATAATCTAGACAAGGAAGCAGTAGAGCTCTTATCGCAGACCTTGCAATATAAAGTCCCTGAAGTTGTCAAACAGACATTTGTCATTACGCATGATGAATCTTTGATGGGTTCGGAATTCGCTTCCAGTTATAAACTTAATCGGGACAAGGGCAATTTTGGGGCTACTTCTGTGGAGAGGATATGAGTGGCCGAACCTGATTCCAGAGGTATAATCCTTTCTTTATTTTTTTTGCCTAACGAATAGATACTTTCATTTTCGAACTTATTTCCTTGATATGCTCATTCGCTTCTTTGATTTTTTCCATATCTACCTCATTCCAATTAGGGTCCAGTTTTGCGTATCTTTCAAATGATTCAAGCGCTTCTTTTAACTTGCCTTGTCCTAAATAGCATTTTCCGAGCATAAATATAGAATCACATAAGAATTTGTCACGATTACGAATAGACTGATCATCTTTACTTGTGATTTCATTAAATAATTCAATAGCCTGTTCGAAACGGTTTGTTTTATAATAGATTTCACCACGCTTATACGTCAGCTCTAGTTTAAGACCTGGATTTATATATAATGCCTCTTTGAATTCATCATCTGCAGTCTTATCATATCCTTTTTCCAGATAAATTAATCCCAATTGAATGTGGGCTGTAAGTGTATATGCATACCTACTTGCTCTTCCACTCAAATCCAAACTCTTTTTAAAAAATGTTTCTGCCTTATCCAACAAACCTCTTTTCAAATACAAGGTGCCCAAATTATGTAGGTTTAGAAGCGAGTTTGGATCCATTGCCATGGCCTTTTGAAAGTTGGTTTCAGCCTTATAAAACAAATCCTGTGCTTTTTTTGGATTTTTTTCCTGGCTCATTTGTTTTGCAAATAAATTACCCAGGTTTATGTATATGCTGTCGAGAGATGGGTCAAGTTCCTTGGCCTTTTCCAGCATCTTTAAAGCCGTGGTATATTTATTATCATCTATTAACGGTCCACTTAACTCGGAGTAATGGAGCGCCATTGCCTCCCTATCGCTTTTTATTGTCACTGAATGGAAGTGTTCTATTTTATGTGAAACTGCATCCATTAGTACTACTTGCGTGTCACCATAGGCATCAAGCCCTAATTTCTCAAATGTCTTTTTTCTCTCTCCCGGAGGATAACCAGTCCATTTGTTAAGCTGTTGATATTCATCTCCTTTTCCAAAATCCATTTCCTTGCCATTGAGAAAGACAGCTGCAATTACGTGCCCTGCATCTAGAGCTTGATATTTTTCTATGCGTGTAAGTTCTACGTCGGCAATATGTGCCTTTAAACCAACTGCCCGCGCCATCATGCAAAAAAGATAGGAAACTTCATCACAATCCCCTCTTTTCTTGGCAAAAACATCAATACCTCTGAAACTTCCCTCTCGGCGTCCTGGACTTTTCTGATATCGTATGCCTAATGCACCACCTTTTTGGTAGCCTTGCCATTCATTTGGTCTCCCAATCTCAGCTTCTATATCTTTTAGAATTGCATAAGCTGATTCCAAGCCGGATTTGCCTTTGCATAATTCTTGCGTATGTTTCACAAGCTTGTCGTACCATTCTTTTTCTGTTAATACTATTGTAGCCCCTTTTTCATCTTCTCCTTCTAGTTTTCTTCCAGGTACAATTCCAAATGGATCGATCTCTAATCCAATTGCTTCTCTTTTGCTTAGTCTAGGAACCATAATACAATATAGAGGCGTTTCGATTTATAAGTTTTCCGAAACACCTTTTTTCTTATCTTCTTACACAAATATCCCTTTAAATAAACTCCTACCCATAGTATTAGTATGAGAGCTCAACACATACTTGTTTCTACTTCCAAAGAAGCAGACAGAATCATGAACGAACTCAATTCAGAGACCCTTAGTTTTTCAGAGGCTGCAAGGAGCTTTTCTACTTGTCCAAGCAAAAGGAACAATGGTGATTTGGGCAACTTCGAGAAAGGCCAGATGGTAAAGGAATTCGAACAGGCATGCCTTAAAGCCAAAGTCGGGAAACTCATTGGCCCTGTCAAGACATCTTTTGGCTATCACATAATCCGTGTTCTATTGAAAAATGATGTTGTGGTAAGTAAGCGACATCCCCCTCCAAACTTTATGCTAAATTCTATTTGTTGATTCTTTTCATTATCCATAAATATACCTTTAAATAAACTTCTACTAACGTATTATTAGTATGAGAGCTCAACACATACTTGTTTCTACTTCCAAAGAAGCAGAAAGGATAATGGCTGAACTTAAATCAGAGGCAGTCAGCTTTTCAGAGGCTGCAAGGAGCTTTTCAAGCTGCCCAAGCAAAAGAAATAATGGTGATCTTGGTAAATTTGAAAAGGGCCAGATGGTAAAGGAATTTGAGGACGCGTGCCTTAAGGCCAAAGTAGGTGAGTTCATTGGCCCTGTCAAGACAGAATTTGGTTATCATATAATTTGCGTTATTGAGAAGTAACTAGTTATTCAGGAAAATCAAATGCTTCCTTCATCGTATTCTCGCCCATATTCATATCTCTTTAGAAAAAGAATTAAAAAAGAAAAAAAAGATTTGCCTAATCCAAGCGGAACTGCTTTGTTGCTCTGGAAAGCAATACAAACGTTATTCCTCCGAACAACAGGTCTATTCCGAACAGAAGACCAACAACCCATATTGAATCGCTTGGCCATGCCATGATTATCAGAAGTCCCAACAACATAGATAGTATTCCGTTGAAGAATAGCCATTCCCAGTGGCCTGCAGGCTTGGATGAAAGTGACTGTATTATCTTTACGAATCCTCCGATGAACAAGAGTATTCCGATAAGGAGCGTCAGTGTTATCATTCCAGCAATAGGATTTGTCAGTAGGTATATACCAACTATGAAAAACAACAATCCGCTCAACAGCACGAACAAGAAGCCTGTCCATTTCTTTGTCATGAATGAAAACACGATTTCCGCGATTCCCAGAACCAGCAGAATCAGTCCGAAAAGCATTTCCGCTGCCACGCTTGCAATCACTGGCAAGAGCATGAACATGACACCCAGGATTATGAAGAGGATCCCCATTCCTAGGAACCAACCCTCCATTTTTCCCATTCCAGAATTTGTATTTTTATTAGTATTTTTAGTTTTCTTAGCCATATTGATCGGTTTAGTCTCGAATCTAAGATTTTAAACCTTTTCCAAATACTTTCCAATGGAATCAAGGCATGTATCCTCCTGGTGCTGTTGCAATTCCCTGCTTGCCTTTGCCAATTCTATTCGAATATTGCGGACATCTGATACTGAGAACTTCATGGATTTCATGCCGTTGTTCTGGAGCAAAGGATTATTATTTTATTGCATTCCTTATCTTCATATTCAGGTTTCCAAATTTTCCAAGCCATTCCTTCCTCTCCAGCTTCAGTTCTTCATTAAGTTTTGCATACTCTCCATCTGAATAATATCTTTTCCAATCGAATCTTTCCAGGTCGATTCCCTTCGCCTTTTTCGGCACAAGATATCCCCAAAACTTATCATTTATCCATTCAATATCGTCTCTTATAGCATCCACCATCAATACAGATGAATCTTCGACCTTTATCTTCTCTCCTTTAAACTCGCCTTTCTGCCCGAATCTTCCTGTATTCAAAAGATAACATTCAATTTTGTCTTTCTTTATGAATTCGTAGAATCTGTTTCCCTCTTCATCTTCAGGCCCGATTATGAATGGATTCGTTCCAACAACCCGGATGGATTTGCCTGCCTGAGTTGGGTCGCCTGCAGATGTTTCTATTGATTCGCCAAGCATGAAGAATGCAGCTGCCTGCTCTGCATTCAATTTGGCAATGGGCGGGACAACGGTATTCCTTCTGGTTATGAATATGATCACACCAACTTTTTTCAGGTCAATTGATTCATCATAGTAATGGCCCAATTCATTTCGCATCACAACTGCCCTGCCGTTCGAAGTTATGGATGAATCATGGAAGTCCATCCGGCCATTGGCATCCACTTTGACATTCTCGATAAGTGCATTCCTACTTGTCACTGCATGGTAAAGAAGAGGTTCTGTCTTGGGATCAAGATTCTCCGTCTTCATGTAGAAATTATTTTCAGTTCCAGTGCATGATCCATCTTTCCACAGAAAAACAATGTCGTCTTGCCTTATTATCACATATTCGCCTTTCTTTTCATTTAGCCAATGGTGGTGGCACGTAAGCGTTGTCTTGCCAGTTGCGCTTAAACCAAATAACAAAACTCCCTTTTCAATTAGTTTCCCCCTCTTGTTCCTAACAAAAATGTCCTTGCATCCGGCATGCAATCCCAATCCACCGTGTTTTTTTGCATAGTACATCCCAAGTCTAAGGCCTGCCTTTTTCATCTCTCCGGAATAATCCGAACCTAATGCAATCGTCGTATATGATTTTGGATCAATCAATATTCTCCGTTCAGGCCATTCAGGGACAAACAACAGGTTGATATCTGGTTTCAAGAGATTTCCATTCTTTATGTTTGGCGGAAAAAGCATCTCATGCCAAAGTAAGGCCATTCTTGCATATTCCTTTGTCACGTATGCTCTGCATGCAAGCCTATGCTTTGGATCAAGGCACATTATCCTATCCACTTGGACAAGTGTTTTGCCTTTTAGATATTCCACGACCTCGCTAATCAGCTTTTCCTGTTCATCAGTTGGCTTGCCATAAATGATTTCAGTAAATTTTGCACTTCTGCTCCTTATTTTCGTTATATAAACAGCACTTCCAAATTCTGTCGTAGTTTCGTCTTTTTTCGCCAGTTTTTGCAGCTCTTCCTTTGATGGATTATCAAGAATTGTTGCATTGGAGATGACCTTGTCAATTGCGCCTTCAAAAACATTTGTTTCCATTTTATTTCAGCTTTGAAAGTTTTTTGTAATTCTCCAAGTATTCCTTAGGCAGTTTCTTCATTGCAGCCATGAACTCATTTTGGTTGGGAATCCAGTTGTCATGCTCATCCAGATATGTTCCAGGAACGCAGCTTTTTGTTGCATACTCATTCCATAAAAAAGTCAATTCGGTATTGTTCCAGTAGGCTCCGAATCGCATGCCGGAAATGTCTGCAACGCAGCTGTTTCCCCCATACTGCTTGTTGTTTGCAGTTAGCCATTTGCAGAATCCTTCTATCTGCGTCTTTATGGCTTCTTCATCCATATAATCGGATAATCCCATTTTCGTTTCATCAGCAAGATGCACCTCTGCACCCACCACATGCAATATTTCATGCCATAGGACAGATGCTATTCCTGAAGGGGGTGCATCATCTGTTTGTACAAATGCAATTTCTAAATTGTTGTCTCCTACTCCAAAAGGTGCAGCCCCCTTTGTCGGCCGGTTTCTTCCAAAACTCCAGTCTATCCTGGAGTCATTCACATCAAAAATGATGACTGTGTTTTTCTTTTTTGGTATTGGTACTTTTCCACCCCAGGTCTTTTGAAGTATCTCTCCCCATACTGACCCGCTGGCCTCAACCCTCCTTTTCATACTTCCAAATCTATATTTGGTCGGGTCGTCTCCAAAAACAGTGAATTTTATTTCTCTTGGGAAATTGTTTTTCTTTAATTCGTCTAGAACTTTGTCCCATTCCACTTTGGTGTCAAGAATGATGACTTCGAATTTTTTAATGAGTTTTCCCATAAAACAACCTACAAGTCTTATGAGCTGAAATATATAAGGTTTTTGAAGTTGTCAGAGGCCTGTTTCAGACAATTTCCTTAGAAATGTCACAATTGCAGTATCAAGGTTCGGCGTTCCGCCTTTCGATACGAATCCTCTTCTTTTGGCGATTTTTTCTATGATTTCGGACGGAGTGTCTGCCTCAGATATCCGTATGTCGAACAATGTTTCCATCTTCCTGCGTTTTTCCGGATCCCTCATGGCGATTTCCAGGAATTCTATTGCAAATGTTTCCGGGTCCTTTATGCTGGTTACGTTAAGGGCTCCTTTCATCAGCAATTCGTATTGGCTTTGCTTTGCGGAGAAAACTCCTGGCGTGTCCAGAAGCATTATCTCAGGATGTATCCTTATCCATTGCACGTTCGTGGTTGTTCCTGAAATTGGGGCAGTCCTGGCCACCTTCTTTTTTGCAAGTATGTTTATCAGGCTGCTTTTTCCAACATTTGGATACCCAACTATAACAACGCGAATTGGCCTTATTTCTCTCTTGTTCAGTATTCTTTGTATGAGTTCCTGCCTTTTCTTCGTAGTGCAGTATTTTGCAGAGAATAGGAAATATTCGTTCGGGTCAAGATTTTTCTGAAACATAAGGTCGCTTTTGTTCACAATTTTGATTATGCGGTCCCTTCCTGCCCAATGCTCTAAAATAGGGGTTCTTGTTCCTTCTGGGTCTCGTGCATCAAGCACCTCTAAAACAATTTCACAGTGTTTCAGCATGTCTCTGAAGCGTGCCCATTTGTTCGGCTTGCGCTGATGCACTCGATGTATTTTTTCCTTTGTTGGTTTGTATTTTGACATGTAATAGGATATTGAATCAAAAGAAAGATAAACTGGCCTTTAGCAGTCAGAACAGGTCTTTTTCGAATTCTGAAGCCAGCTCCACCTCATCCTTGGCTTTCTTACCTGTCTTTTCAGTATACCATTCGTTTGTGGCATCCTTTGCGCTTTGGGTGTATACTGCAATTGAGTTGTAGGCTGCGCCTCTGCTCATTCCGAGAGAAACAAAATATTTCAACACTGCCTTGAACTCATCTGCAAGAATAGAAAGCTTTCGGGTGGTTCTAAGGTTCCTTGGGTCTGCGAAATATATGTCATTGTCAGTCATGATGATGTTTTCCATTGAAAATTCCTTTATGAGGAACCTGTTTGAATGGAGTTCAATCATTTTTTCAGTAACCATTTCAAACATCTTGTCTTTTTCCGAAGGTTGGAGTGATTCTATTTCGAGTATGTTTACGTTTTCGTCGTGAATGGATTTGTCAAAGCTCCACGTACCTTTGCTTATTTTTGATATCAAGTAAGTATTGCCGCACATTGTAGTAAGGAATCCAACTACTTTTTCTATACAGAGTTTTGCTTTTCTCATTGCTGAGAATAATGAACGTGCTACTATTCTGGAGGCTTTTCTAAGGACGTAGCTGAAGCCTAGCTTCTTTACCATTGCCTTTTCAGCACCATCTCTGATGTTTATGCTGTATATTCCATCAAGGTCTTCGCCTTTTAGGTATTCTGCTTTCTTTACGCGTATCCATGGGGCTTCTGAGTCATTCCAGTTGTGCGTTACTGTAATTATTTCATCGCTTTCAGATTTCTGCGAGGATATTGGAACTTCAGTAGAAAAGAATGGCAATTTCTTATCTTCGAGTTTGAGCTCACGCTCTTCTTTCTTTTCTTCTAGCTTATTTTGAAACTCTAGGTACTCGAATTTCTTCATAATTTCGCCTCACTACTTATTTTATTTATGGCAAAGGACTTTATAATCCTTTGTCTCATTACGTCTTTTGACGAATTGTGCAGAAATAGGCAGATGGAGTATTTATAAGTTGTTTTTACCAACATATGCTCATTTTATTTTGTGGTGTTCCTATGCATAGAATCGAGATTAGCTATAAGATTGATGCAAGAATAAAGGGAAGGACTGAAAAACTAAGGTCCCTTGGCTTTAATGTTGATGATGTCAGATTGGTCGAAGTTTATACTATTTCTAGGGAATTCTCCCATGACCAACTTGTCCAACTGGGGGAGCAGCTTGTCAATCCAGTTATGCAACAATTTGTCATAGACAAGGCAACTCATGGTGATTTTGGTTTTGCAATTGAAGTGGGCTTCTTACCTGGCGTAACGGACAATGTTGGAAGCACCGCAAGGCAGATCGTAGAGGATTTCTTCAAAGTGAATTTCGCTTCTGAAGAAGGCGTTTACTCTTCCAAACTGTTTTTGTTCAAAGGCAATTTATCAAAAGAAGAGATGCACAAGCTTGGTGAGACATTAGCCAATCCATTGATCCAAAGAATTAGTGTAAAGACAAAAGAGGAGTATAGCGACAAGGGAATGGGCATTGTAGTTCCAAAAGTCAAGCTCCACGAATTTCCTAAAGCAGAGGAAGTTGACCTTGAAGTAAGCGATGAAGAATTGGCAAGGATTGGAAAGGAGGGTATCGCAGATAAACAAACAGGCCAGAGGCGAGGTCCGCTTGCACTTGACCTTGATTATCTACATGCAATCCAAGCATACTTTAGAGGAAAAGGGAGAAAACCAACTGATCTTGAAGTAGAATCATTGGCCCAGACCTGGAGCGAGCACTGCAAACACACGATATTCGCAGCTTCTCTTGACAAGGATGTGCCAGATGGGCTTTACAAGACTTATATCAAAGCAGCTACAAACAAGATTCGTGAGAAGAAAGGAGACAAAGACATCTGCCTTTCAGTTTTCGTTGATAATTCCGGCGCCATAGTTTTCGATGACAAATATTTAGTAACTCACAAAGTAGAGACGCATAATTCTCCTTCAGCTCTTGACCCATTCGGCGGTGCAATAACTGGAATTGTCGGAGTTAATCGAGATACAATTGGCTTTGGTTTAGGTGCAAAGCCTGCACTTAACTACTATGGTTATTGCTTTGCTGATCCTAGGGCAAATCCAAAGCTTTACCGTGGAAAAAACAAAGCAAATCCAATAATTCCGCCAAGGCAGATAATGAGCGGTGTGGTGGATGGGGTGAATGCTGGAGGCAATTGCTCAGGCATTCCAACACCGCAAGGCTGGTGCTATTTTGAGCCAAGGTTCTGCGGAAAGCCACTTGTCTTTGTAGGCACAGTAGGAATAATGCCACGAGAATTAAATGGAAAGAAATTATATGAGAAATCTGCAAAGCCTGGCGATAGGATAGTTGTCATCGGTGGAAAGGTTGGAAAAGACGGAATACATGGTGCAACTTTCTCATCAGAGGCAATGGATTCTGGCAGTCCTGCAACTGCTGTCCAAATCGGCGACCCTATTACTCAAAAGAAGTTAAGTGATGCAATTGTAAAGGAAGCAAGGGATCTTGGACTCTATAATAGTATAACTGATAATGGCGCTGGAGGTATTTCATGTTCAGTAGCAGAAATGGCAAGGGAATGCAATGGCTGTCATGTTTACTTAGATGCGGTCCCATTGAAATATCCAGGGATGGCTCCATGGGAGATATGGATTTCTGAGTCACAAGAGAGGATGACTCTTGCAATACCTCAAAATAAATTGGACGAATTTATGGATTTGATGCGAAGGCGCGAGGTAGAATCAACTGTCATCGGTGAGTTCAATGATTCAGGAAAATGCGTTGTTGAATACAAGGGAAAGAAGATAATGGACATTGAACTTGAGTTCTTGCATGAAGGCACTCCTAAAAAACAACTCAAGACAAAACGCATGCCACCAGTAATTATTGAGAATTCTGCGGAGTTTTCATGTCCATCTGACCTTAACAGGGCTTTGGTTGAATTGCTTGCAAGGCCGAACATATGCTCAAAGGAATTTATCTCCACTCAATACGACCACACGGTTCAAGGCGGACATGTCATTGGTCCAGTTCAGGGAAAAGGACGAGTTCAGGGAATGTCATCATTGACAAAAGTAGTACTTGATTCACCAAAGGCAGTAGGCCTTTCCCAGGGAGTTTATCCCTCCTATTCTGACTTAGATGCGTACTATATGGCAGCAGCTGGAATTGACACTGCGATACGCGGACTTATTTCAATCGGAATTCCACTTGACAAGATTGCACTCTTAGATAATTTCTGCTGGTGCTCGTCAAATGAGCCTGAAAGGCTTTGGCAATTGAAAAGAGCTGCAAAGGCATGCTATGATTATGCAACCAAGTTCCAAACGCCTTTCATCTCAGGAAAGGATAGCATGTTCAATGATTTCAAGGGTTATGATGAGAATGACAATCCTGTGAAAGTTTCGGTTCCACCGACTCTTCTTATCTCGTCAATGGGGGTTATCGATGACGTGAAAAAGGCAGTAACCATGGATGCCAAGTTCGAAGGCGATCTTGTTTATGTTGTCGGCGAAACGAATTCAACTGAGACGGGTGCATCAGAATATCTTGCTTCTTTTGGCCAGATCGGCTCAAACATTCCAAAACTGAATGCAAGTGCTGCAAAGAAAAGATACAAGAAGATGTCAAAGGCAATCAAGAAAGAATTGATTGCATCTTGTTATGCAGTAAATTACGGTGGCCTTGGAATTGCGCTTGCAAAGGTTGCAATTGCCGGAAGACTTGGAATGCACATCTCGCTTAAGCTAAAGAAGGATGTGAGGCATGACTACTATCTGTTTTCAGAATCGCAAGGCAGATTTGTTGTAACTGTTAACCCGAGCAACAAGGAATCATTTGAAAAGATAATGGCAGGGGAATTCGAATTCATTGGAACAGTGCATGGCAACAGATTCGTAGTCATGAGCACTGATCCTGATTGGAACAATGGCGTTGTTGGCGGAAAGCCACCTTCAACCGAGTTGGTTAATGTTTCTGTTGATGAGATGGAACACTCTTACAAATTAACTTTCAAGAGGTATTGATTATGGACAAAGCAATGGTCATGAGCGGATATGGGATCAATTCAGAGATGGAAACTCAGGAAGTCCTTAAGCGATGCGGAATGGGGTCTGATATTGTTCACATCAATGATTTGATTGATAAAAGAAAAAAACTCTCGGATTATCGGCTTGCCATATTTCCAGGCGGATTCTCATATGGTGACGATACTGGCGCAGGGAATGCCTATGCAAACAGAGTCAGAAATAATCTTTGGTCAGAACTGAAGGATTTCCTAGATGGCGACAATCTTGTCATGGGGATATGTAATGGCTTCCAGATACTTGTTAATCTTGGAATAGTTCCGGCATTTGCAAAGGAATACAAGCGTGAAACTGCGCTTATGCCAAACGAGTCAGGCGTTTTTCAATGCAGATTCGTTACAATAAAGCCTGTTGCAAAGAACTTTTGGACAAAAGGCATAGAGAGAATCCATTGTCCAGTTGCCCATGGCGAAGGCAATTTCTATTGTGAAAATGAAGTGCTTGATAAAATCAAGCAAAAGGGCATGATTGCATTTAAGTATGTGAAGGAAGACCTAAGCCCGGCAAATGGCGAATTTCCATACAATCCAAACGGAGCAATTGAAGACATTGCAGGAATAATTTCAGAAGATGGCAAAGTGCTTGGTTTAATGCCTCATGCTGAGAGAGCGATGGACCTCACCAATCAATATGGTTGGACATTGCTAAAAGAACAGCTGAAAAGGGAAGGAAAGAGAATGCCGAAGGAATCATTGAACATGAAATTGTTCAGGAATGCTGTTGAATACTTTAGGTAATTCCATGAGAATCTGTTTATTGTGTTTCTCTTTCAATATGTTCTAGGTTTCTCATTACCCATGCCCTTTCTCCTTCGGGCAATTCACCCGCAATAGCGCGCAGGAATCCTGGGACATCCTTTACATATTCTTGAGAAACCCTGACAACTTCACACGATTCCTTGTAAATGATGGCTGAAATCTCTGGTGATAGTTTAAACAGCTCTTTTTCGTAATCTCGTTCCATGAGTCTTCTTGCACTCAACAATTGCTTCAATTCCTTGCTGAAGTTTTCAATCACGTAAAAGGCTAATGCTGCTCCTGCAGCTATTGCGCATATGCCCATCATGACTCGCGAATATGCGATATCGCTGAGTAAGCCAATCAGTGTCCCTGCTGTTTTTCCACCAGTTACTGCGCCGCTGATCCACAGAGCTGTGCCTGTTGCAATGACGACTGTAAATATGCGGCCAAATGTTTGCCTTGCCAGCCCAAACCAGCTTAGGTTTGTTTCTAATATTGTTTTGATGTCCTGTCCGATTGCCTTTGCTTCATTGAATTGGAATCCTGGTTTCTCTGTAATCTCAAGAATATGCTCCAATCTTGCCTCGAGTATCCGTCTATTGCTCATAAGGCGATTTTCCGCAATTTGCTCTCCACAATCCAATTCTTTTTCTGCAGTTCTATATATCTCTGGTCTTTCTATGCGCACTGGAGTTTGTTCGGTCCAATTTCCTTTTGATATAGACAAAGCATCTATGGCAAATATTGCAAGCCTGATTTTTTCTACGCTGCCATGTATTAGGGCCAAGTCACCCTTTGGTCGGTTATTAAATCTCTGATGGAAGACCATTGCTTCTCTTCTGAGTGATTCTAATTCCTTTTTTCCTTCATATCCCAGAGCCCTTCTGTTGGATTTCAATAATCTATTTTTTCTTTCAACTGCTTCTTTTCTTGCCATCTGTTCGGGTGTGAGTGTCTTTGCAGTATTTCGTCTAAAGAGTTTCATGATGGTTTAATATTCACAAATGTTTAAAAAAGTATCAAATTGTGTTATATGTCGCATGCGTCACCATCATGTTTTAATCCCTTCTTCACATATTCCTTTTATGGCAACTTATTCTGAATCTGGCGTTAATATTGAATTAGGTGATGATGCATCAAAGGTCATGTATAATGCTGCGCGAATTACCTGGGAGAATAGAAAGGGAAAGTTTGGTGAGATTGTTATTCCATTCGATGATTTTTCAGGTTTAAGGGCGATAGATGTTTCTTCCCTTCCAAAAGGAACAATGATGAGTGTTAATTTCGATGGAATCGGAACAAAGGCAGAGATTGCAGAGAGATTGAACAAGCATGACACAATGGCTTTCGATTTATTCGCAATGGTATGCGATGATGCTGTTGTAAGGGGAGGAGAGCCTGTTCTCGTTGGTTCAATACTTGACGTGAACAAACTCGATCTCAATGTAGTGAAACAGCTTGCAAAAGGATACGTGAATGCTGCAAAGGAAGCAAATGTTGCAGTGATCAATGGAGAGATTGCGGAATTGGGTTCACGAGTTGGGGGTTTCGGCGGTCATGCATACAATTGGGGTGCAGCAGTTATCTGGTTTGCAGAAAAGAAGAACATGTTCACTGGAAAGGAAATCAAGGTCGGAGATAAATTAGTTTCTTTCAAAGAAAAAGGTTTTAGGTCAAATGGTTTTTCGCTGCTGAGAAAAATAATGGAAGATAAATGGGACAATAAAACCCTTCTTGAAGCACTTGAGCCGTCCAAGATTTACACGAAGGCAGTTCTCGAAATGCTTGGAAAACTTCACGGGGTTGCACACATAACTGGCGGAGGAATACCTGGTAAATTAGGAAGGATGCTTAAGCCAAGTGGATTGGGTGCGAGACTTGACAACCTATTTGGGCCATGTAGGTTGATGAATCATTGTATGGATGTTGGCAATGTGCCTATCAATGAAGCTTATAAAACCTGGAATATGGGGAATGGGATGATTGTTGCAACTGATCAACCCGATTCAATAATCAGGATTGCAAAGAAGCACGGAATCGAAGCAAAAGTAAGCGGAGAAGTTGTAAAAGAGAAGGGAATTCAAATCTACGAGAATTTTGCAGAATTGGACAGCGTTATCCACAAATTTTGAATATGCTAATCTCCCCTTCCATATCTTCTTTTTACGGCATTCATTATTTCATGCGCTTTCTTATCGGTTCTCTCTTCAATAGGGACTTTCCTGAACTCATTTTCAAATTCATCGTATATTCTTCTATTGACATCGCTGAGATGAGTCTTTAGATTCTCATTTTCATTCATAATCTCCTCGTCGTCCTTTCTTAATGCGAGTGTTTCCTGGTCGGGTTTGGAAGGTTCGTAGAGTTCTTCCCCTTCTTTTCCGAATGCCATATAAAATAATCCATTTACGAGGAGAAATACGGCTATCCCTATGACCCACATTCCAGTATAGAATGCAAACAAGAATACGCTTGCATTTATCAGAATGAGCATTACTATGTACTTTCTAATGAAAGTCTCAAAATCCAACATGCCATATATTCTGCCGCAATATTTTTATTAGAAACGCTTACTCGCTTTCGATTCTCGGAGCAAGGTAGTAGGCTACTTCTGCGCCATGAATTGAATATTCTACTTTCAGAGGCCTGTCAGTCTCCAGGTTGATTTTTATGGCTGAACTCGAGCTGCTTGCCTTTACTATATCCTCAAGATACTGGAGCGGAAATGTGGCTCGTGCGCTTGTGTTTGACTTTATTTCAGAGACTTCTTGTCCTTTCTCGAATTCTGCCTTCACTTCGCCGTTATCTCCCCTGACTTCCACTATGAAGCTGTTCGCGGTAAGCATTAATTTTACATGAGAGCTTACAAGTTTGGCATCCTTCAGCACTTCTTTCAGTGCATCTCCTGAAACAACTGCGTAGTTACCAAATTCTATTTTCGGTTCCCTTTGCAGCGATTCGCCTACATCAAGCAGCGGAGTTTTAAAAGTCCTTTTTCGTTTGTCTGCTATGAATTTGATTACCAGCCTTCCATCTTCAAGCGAAAGCTCTACCTTTTCACCTTTTTTGCCTCTTGAAAGTATGTTTGACAGCTGGGTTATGTCAAGCCCTATCTTCGTTTCTTCCTCAAGATTATATTCGACAAAAGCGGTTTTTGGCATTTTGAACGAGATCATTGAAATCTGCGAAGGGTCCATTGCCTTGAGATGGAGCCCATCCTGCTTTATCTCAAAAAGCCCTTCTTCGACCAAGTTGACAACAGAATCTATTGCGGATTTTAATGATGATGCATCTTCGATAACTAGTTTCATTGTTTTACCCCCAAAATACTTATGTTGGATATTATTTTAAGTCTTCCTGAAATGTATGAATATGTGTGGCTAAGAAGCTACTCTTACGGTCATTGTCTTGCGACTCGCCTGGGACGGTGTCATCAACGCCACAAATATAATCTACACACAACAGTTTAAAAGTTTAGCATACAACTTCTTGGAATGGCTTCTAGATCACGTGTTGCTCAGGCATTGCGCCAAATTCCAGACAGAGCAAGGTCAATGCCCAGAAGGCCTATTGGATTGCAAATGGTTTCTCCAGATGGGATCATTGGTGTTTATGGGCAGTCTGAAAGATTTAGCGATTTTGAAGGCAATTGGCAACCTACTCTTTTTGGAAGTGCTCGTTTAGAGGCATTTGTTCGACTTTTAAAATCAGGAGCTCTTGATTCTTTCGGACAGCATTTGCATGATGATGGTTTTCTTCCGCAATTATTTCAACTTGGAAATGATTTATATTGCGGAGAAAGAGGGCTTGCATTTGTTGCTGCAGCCAAACACCTTGGCCTGCCGCAGATTCCAGCTGACGTTATTGATTTGGTCCCAGGCAAATTTCGAAAAATGGGGCAAGTTCCCAGGCGGGATGCCAAGTACGCACCTCCTATTGCCTTGGGTAAAAAGACAGTCAGAATCGAACCTCCTGATTTTGATCCAAGCCATCTCCAGCCAGCTGAGGATGAAAGAGTTGTCACTGAGTCAACAGTTTGGTCCTTTCCGGATCGGGGTTCTTGGGCAACACACAATGGGAATTATCCAGGAAATTTCTCTCCTCATATAATAAGGCGTCTTTTGGAATTATATACAGAAGAAGGTGATTTAGTTCTTGATCCCATGGTTGGCGGAGGAACCACATTAATCGAGTGTGCAGTTATGGATCGAAGAGGGGTCGGGGTGGATATCAATCCGGATGCAATTCAAGTTGCTCTAGCAGCTCTAGAGTTTCCACATCGGATAACTCAACATACGTACATAGGTGATGCAAGGAATCTCCATCTTTTTGATAATGGCATATTTGATTTTATCATGTTTCATCCTCCTTACGGGGACATTATCAAATATAGCCAGGTAGATGGAGACCTTTCTCAAATCTCCAAGAGAAGATTGCATGAATTTGTTGAAGAAATGACGCGTGTTGCTTATGAATTGTTCAGGCTTTTGAAATTTGGCAAAAAGGCAGCTCTTTTAATCGGAGATATGCGCGAGTGCTGCCATCAGATTCCTCTTTCTGACGTATTGAAATTGGCTTTCATGCGTATGGGGTTCGTTCTGAATAATGATATCATAAAGCTACAGCATGGCTGTAGGGATCCAGGCACAGGTGCAAGTATGGGAAGAATGACGGGATTAACCAGGGCCCTTTCTGAAGATGGGACCAAATACCTCCCTCTAAAACATGAACATCTTTATGTTTTCAGAAAACCAGGAAAAGACGAATCCCTGAAGCCAATCCAATGGAGCACTTATGATGGGAACATGGGATTTTTTCTATAGCTTCCTTACAAGTATTCCTGCTTCTTTCAAAAGCTTGAGCGACAGTTCGCTCATTGGATATTCTGCATTGTAGACAACTTCCTTTATACCTGAATTCAATATCATCTTTGTGCATAACAAGCATGGCGAGAATGTTGTAAAAATGGTTGAGTCTTTTATTGAGATTCCATGGTATGATGCCTGGACTATTGCATTTTCTTCTCCGTGCGAACAAACACATTCATTTAGGTTTTTTCCACTTTCTCCAAATGAATTGCATCTTGGGCATCCGCCGTCAGAACAGTTTCTAACTCCACGCGGAGTTCCGTTATATCCAGTTGAAATGATTCTTTTGTCCTTTACAATTATAGCAGCAACCTTTCTCTTGATGCAATTGCTCCTTGTTGCAACGACCTTTGCAATGTTCATGAAATACTCGTCCCATGACGGCCGTATGAGTTTGAATTCGGATGAAATTTCAGACAACGTCCTATCAACACCATCATAGAGGCTGTGCATATTCCCATTATTCACAATTATTTTATCTGCCAGGTTTGAAGTCTCTTTGAGGTTCTGCTTTGATTTGTCAGCATTTTCTTCCTCTATTTTTTCAAGCCTCAAAAATTCTTCAAATGTCTTAGGATCTCCCATCCTCTCGCGGTTCCTCATCCTTTCGAACCTGATTTCCTGAGGCGCAGTGACATAAACCAAATAGAATCCGTTTCGTTTTTTCAGTTCCTTGACTTCTCCAGCCAACCTGATGGAATCAATTACGTAGTTTTTGTCTCCGTCAAGCTTTTCAATTGTCTTAAGCGCAAGCACGCCTGGTCCGAACTTCTTCCTAAGTTCGTTTCCCCTTTCAATCATCACATCTCTTGTAGGTTCCTTTCCCAGTGCCTTAAGCTCTTCACGTATGACGTCGGATAATGATAAGTAATGGAAGCCCTTTTTCATCAAGTATTCAGCAGTAGTTCCCTTGCCAGAGCAATTTTCACCAGTAAGACCGATTAACATGGAAAAATATTATTGGGTTAAAAATAAATAGATAGGGGGTTTCGTATTTGTGTGAATATTTTTTCCATTGCACCTATTTCGCCTTGCAATTCTTCAGTATCGCGCTCATTGATTGCCGAACCTAATCTTGGCATAAGCTGGTCTAAACTAATATCTCCATTGCGTAGGTTTGCCAATTCTCTTGAGAGTGGATGTTGAATTTCTGTTGCTTTTGATAAAGACCTGCTTGCATCAATACCTCTAAGAACAATGCCTGCAGTTTCATCTCCGAGTATGTCTAGCGCGCCACCCATTCTCCTGCACCCATCTAGTGCAAAGACATGCAGCAAATTTTTATTGATTATGGCAATTCTAAGTTCCCGGTCATCCATTGTCTCATTTTCAATTCTCGGCCCGCAATGTGCGACTGTTAAAAATGCACGATGTCTGAGTTCACGTAATACTACTATGGAAAATAAGACTGCAGATTCTATGCTCGTTATCTGGAACGATCTGCTTCCGAATTCATTTACTTTTCTTGGATTTCCTATGGCGTCAAGAGGATATTGTACTCCGCCTGCGTCATCTGTCAACCAAAAATGCGGGAGTTCTGAGTTGAATGTATCAGTTGTCCTTTCAGGAGTTTGGTTTACTGGATTAAAGTTATCCATAACTATCCTGGCAACTGATTCTATACATTGGTCATCCATAAGTCTTCTGACCTTGATCGCATATGCGCCAAATCTTCTTCTATACTTCGCTTCCAGGAAGGGTGTTTTATCTCCCCAATGGAGCCTTTTGAGCCTAGATTCCGGGTCATTTACTCTTTGAGTATATACATGATCTGGAGAGATTGTATTCCTACCAAGCAAAATCCTTACTGGACCTAATTCCCTACGTGGTTCTCCTATCTGTAAAGGTCTAATTGTTTTCATAAAAGTATTTTTGTGTAGAAAGGTATAAATAGCTATCTATGGTATTTTCTGGTTGTTCTCAGGTGGAATTCTGAATCTGTAAAATAGAAGGTAAACACTGGAACTTCATTAACATTTATAACGTGCCCAAAACCTATTTTTTTGGAGAATGGTTTTTCTCGGGCTGGAGCAGGACTCATTATTTTTGCTATTGGGGCTGTTTGCGTGTGGTCATTAGCGATAAATAATAATACGAGAAATATATATTGATCTTCTTTGGCAATTTTTAAAATCAAAAATACGTCTCCCTGGCTGGCTTTTAGAAATGCTTTTTTAATTGATCCTTTATCTCTTGAAATACCTGCTTCTCCTCTTCTGAAAGCAAGTTTAATTGCTTGTCCCAGATTTTCATCTGTTCGCTGTTCATGAATACATATAAGACATCTCTTTCCTTGACATCCTTTCCATAATGTATTTCTTCGCATGACATTGCAAGTTGCATGCTCTTTGTTGCCTCATCAACTGATTTCTTGTCGTGCTGCATTCCTTTGACTGATGCAATTATTTTCCCATCCCGCATAAGCTGGTATTTGTTTTTTATTACTCCTGCGATTACTTCAACTCCAAAGATCGCAGGCTTGCTAACTCGAAAACAACACCCTGGCAGAAGTTTTATTTTTCCAGGCCATGGAAGTTCTGCAAGCGCATCTTTCTTTTCCCTTTCAGTTTCATCTTTCTTCCATTGGACATAATCTTCGATTATCTTGTAGATGACATTTGACCAGATTATCGGAACTCCGGTTGCCTCGGCTTCTGTTTTTGCATCATCCATTATCTTGACATTGAATGCCAGTATGACTCCGCAATATCTATTTTCTTTTGCTACAAGCGCTGCATTCATTATATCCTTCCGTACGACTTTGCCAACACCTGCTGACTTTATTGGAATTTCCTCCTTCTTCAGGAGTTCAACCATTGCTTCAACTGAACCAAGGCTTTCAGCCCTCACTATAACTCCAGATTCTTCTCCTTCAAATAAAACTTCCTTGAATTCTTCCTCAAGGTTTTTCCTGTCTTCTTCCAAATTCTGAAGTACATCAAGCGGCGACCCGGGAATCACTTCCTCAAGTCCAGGAGCAAATATCTTGACGCCTGCTGCAGCAACAATCTGATCCACATATATGAACTTCTCTCCGCCACCAACATTCGGTTGGAGCAGTGCCCTTACTTTGGTTGTTTTCACTCCATTTGCAGTAAGATAAATTATTTCATCATTCTTCTTCATAATGCCGTCATATAAAATAATATCAACAGTGGTTCCCATGCCCTTTTCTTCCTTGACTTCTATGACGCTTGCCCTTCCCCTTCCATCCGGGTCGATGGTTAGTTTTTCGCCAAGGAATTTCTGGCTCAGTCCAGCAATGAGCATCAATAATTCTGCAAGCCCCTCTTTGTTCTTTGCTGAAACAGGCACAATTGCAATAGTTTTTGTGAAATCCGTGACTTTATCGAATCTTTCGGAATCGAATCCATATTCAGATATTTTTCCCATAAGGTCATACATCTTTTGGTCTAGGTTTTGCCTTGCGAGTTCTGATTGCTTCTCTAAAGAAGTCAGGAATGCTTCGCCTTTTTGGCTTTTCCAATGATGCACAAGGTCGATCTTGTTCGCAACTATTATGAAAGGCGTCTTGTATTGCTTGAGTATTTTAAGAGACTCAATTGTCTGCGGTTGGAATCCCTGCGCCACATCTACAACGAGTATTGCAATATCTGCAATTGAACCTCCTCTGTCCCTTAGGTTGGTGAATGCTTCATGTCCCGGCGTGTCAATGAACAAGAGGCCAGGTATCTTCAAATCGAATTTTAGCTTCCCGTGTTTTGAAACTTCTAATATGTTTTCCTTTGTAATATAAGAAGCGCCAATCATTTGGGTTATTTTGCCTGCTTCTTTGTCAGCTACCTTTGAGCCTCGAATTGAGTCAAGCACAGTGGTTTTGCCATGATCTACATGGCCAAGCGTAGCAACAATTGGTGATCTGATTAACATATCCATCACTTCATTTTCAGTTTGAAATATTGTTCAAAGATTTTATAAATCAAAAACTTCGTCAATGTACGAAAATGTTGTGAATTGGTTTAAAAAGAGATGGTTAGAAATAGTTCAAAAACAGGTGTTTAATTCCATGACTAGGCGTCTCGCTAGACAAACCAAACCGGATAAAAAATTTTTCTATGATCCCCGGATAAATAAGATGCGTGTGCACACTCTTAGGGTTCATTCTACTGCAAGACTGGTAAAAGAAGCACGAGAAGCGGGAAAATCGATACTCGAATCTGGTCTTGGGGATACTGCAGGCCATCCTGATTTCAGGCCTTATCCACGATTTAAATTATGGGAAGCCGCCATAAACATACGGGGACTTGGACTAGAAGGGACTTTTCCTGAACCTTTGGCATCATGTATTCGTGATCCTCGTTTAACTCAAAACCTTGTACATACTGCGGAGATGTATAATGATGCTCTTGGGTTTCCGCCACTTAGGGATGCGATTGGAAAATGGTGGTACAAGTTTAGGGAAGTTTCAATTCATCCAGATAATATTATCATAGGAAGTGGGGGAAGCGGTGTTGCAAGACTCTTATTTGATTTAATGCTGGAAAAAGGCAACATTGTGGTTCCAGAAGAACTTTACATCCTTTTTACTGCAGAAGCTAGAAGAAGAGGGATGAAGTTTCATGTGGTGCCTTCCAAAGGAGGGGTTTGGGATAAGGAGGCGCTTAGGAGGGCAATAGACAAAAACACCCGCGCAGTCATAGACACCACAATTGGAAATCCAACTGGTACCATTACAACTGCACAAGAAATTATAGAACGGCTTGCTATAATTCAAGAAAAGATGGATGGCAAAGCACCTGTTACTCTTTTTGACACTACCTATGAAAGATGGAGGCCTGATGGCAACATTTTATCCCCAATACAAGTTGCACGAGCCTGTGGGTATCCTGGATTGGTAATCGAGTTAGACGGGTTCTCAAAGATGTGGGGTTTGACTGGAAGAAGACTTGGTTTTCTTGCAGTACATTGGGGTGGTGATAATCATGCTGAACAAAGAGAACGTTTTGCAGAATCTTCAAGTATACTGCCTCAACGTGAGCTTGGAAGCGCGAACATGATGACTCAGGTAGCCGCATGGATTACTATGACGGATGTCATGGAAGGCAGAGACCTTACTTTTGATGGTGAGTTTGCGCCAAGAAGAATCCAGCACGTCCAGGAAAATGCAGCAATCCTCTTGCAATATGTCTCAGATCCATCAAACCGTTTTGGCATTTCAGAATATTATGGCGATGATCCAAGAACAGTTTCTCCATATTATGTGATTCGCCATGACGATCCGCGAGGTTTGTTTGCCTTAGATAAACCTTTAGGTTGGTGGATTGCCAAGTTTGCATATGATTATGGCCTACCAATTCCGAATACGACTCCTCTTGCACCCTTTAGATTAACAGAAGAAGGTGTCAATAGCGGAATAAAGCAGACAAGGATTGTTTTACTGATTTCAAAGCAGGATATGAGTGCATTGATTGATGTTCTGCAAAAGTTTGACCGAGCTTATGCAGGATTGACTTCGCAATAATCGCCAATAAACTGTCCAATAATAACTTCCTAAAACCTTTCTTTTCATACTTATCCACATGGAACTGTCACTAGACTTGATTATAACCAAGGCAAGAACCTCAAAATACGACTATTACTATGAGTTTACAGAAGGCTACCGTGCAAACTATGCTGATTATTTTGAGCAGGGCCAGGCCGTACATGTGACTGCAACTGTTGAAGGTGATAGCGACAGGTTGCAAATAATAAAGATGGAAAAAACAGATAAGAAGGAAATGATACTCCAAAATCTCAGGAAAAATACAACTCTCAATAAAATCGATTTTCTTGTGGATGATGAAGTCACAAGGGCATTAAGACCGTCTTTGGAAACAGCGGCAAGAGAACTTCTCCTTTCTCAAAAGCTTGGAAGGTATATCTTGTTGAAATTCCACAATGACGCAGACGGAGTTGCAGGTGCATTTGCACTCACTGGTTTCCTAAGAACATTCAGTGTCCAGCACAATTCCGCAGTTTATTCTTCAAGAGATGCAGTCCGCGATCTCAATTCTCTTTATCAGGAACAAACCCCACTTGTTGTTCTGCTTGATTTCGGAGCCAATTCTGAAAGCAAGGAAGGATTGGAGCTTCTAAAGGCAGCAGGTATCCAAACAATTATCATAGACCATCATCCTCTTGGTGAAAACACTTCAAAATATGCCTTTGTTGTTTCCCCCTGGACAACAGGAAAGGGCCATGAGCTTTCAAGATATACTGCGGGCTATCTTGCAATTGAAATAGCAAGGCTTGCGGGAAGCAAAAAGCCAGATGATGAATCCCTTGCAAAGGTCTCGCTTGCAGGAGATAAGAGTGATCTTCTACTCATTTCACAGGAAGATAGGGATAAAGCTTTGGTTCTTGATTACATGTCAAGCTATGCTAGCTTTGGCAACAACCTTGATTTCTACAAGAATGTCATGCGCAAGGACGAATTGTTCCATTCGATGCTGGGCCAGGCAAGGGAAAAGATAGGCCATATAACTGAAATGGCAAGGAAGACAATGCATACTTCAGAAATAAATGGTGCCAATTTCTATGTTGTCGACCTGGAGAATATAATGAAGCATTCTGATTTTCCAAGCAGGGGAAAGATTGCAACCCAAATATTCGAGAGCCTTGACCAAGCAAAGCCGAATGTTGTGATCGGATACGGAAAACAGTCGATTGTCATCCGCGTGAATGATAAGGCAGCAGAATTAGGAATAAGGGCAAATGATATGATTGAGAAAGTCAAGGGAACGATGCGTGATTTCATTAAATCTGGTGGAGGCCATGCAAAGGCAGCTGCTGTGCTGACGCAAGATGGTTTTGCAAAGAATGTGGTTGAAGAGATGCTGAGGCTTGCAAAAGCATAATAATCTTTTTGTAGAAGCAAAGGTATGAAACATTGTATCCTTGCCATATTTGGGATTTTGCTTCTGTTTGGATGCGTTTCGCCACCTCCTGATGGAAATGGCCAAAACATCTCCATTGTCAAAGAGCCTCCGAAATACACCAATCTAAAAACCAATGATCAACTTAGAATGGAGTTTGGCTGTGACAGAGGGGCTAAGAATGCAACTTCTTATGGAGACCTAGTGGTATGGTATTGTGCAAAGGATTCTAGGTCATTCATGGAAAAAGGTATGTATGATTATGGTTTTTTTGAAATAGGTGCACACCCCATGGGCACCTGGTTTGTTACATATATTATTTTTGATGGCAAGAACTATACGGAGATCGAGGAGGTCTCAAAACTTGAACCATATTTTATTCCTATTCAATCGGATGAAGAAGCAATTGTTTACGTTCAGCTTCACGAAGGCCTTAATATGCTGGAAGGTTTAGGCAGTCCTCCTTTTGAGAAATCCTCAGCTGCTAGAGTGGAAGGGGATAGTTTCATGATTACAATTGTCCATGAGGACTGGGAGATGTGTCCCTGCTATGGCACGGTTTGGAGTTCTGAATATAAGGTGACGCTTGCTGGCGAGATAACTCGTATTTCTTCGAAAATAATCCGCGAAATAGATAAACAAGATTGTAATTGTTGACTTCAAATCTTCTTATTCCCATTCTCATTTATGTGAATGCAGGTCACTGGACAGGATTGGGCTGCTTCCAGATTGCCATCCATCTCATTCAAGTCAAGATGGAAAAAATTCTTCTCTTTTTCCTTTGAACTCTTAAGGTGGGATTTCCCATCATCTCCCATTTCCCAGTGTTTTGGACAGACAGCTACACATGCTCCGCATCCTATGCAAGTTCCTTTATCATGAATTACTTCGATTGCCATAGTTATCTCATAATCCCAATGTTTTAAATTGATTTCTACTGCGGCAATTCAAAGTGGTTCATTTCCTCTCCACTAAGGAATGTATGTAGAAGGGAATTGAATAGTAATGGCCTTTCTGCCTGAGGGAAATGTGTTGATTTTCTAAGAATTTCAATTGTAGCGTGTGGGATTCTTGCCCTTAATATTTGAATAGAGCCTGGAGATACAAGGAAATCCATCTTTCCAGTTATTGCAAGTACTGGACAGGTTATCTGCGCCATCTTTTCTCCTATTTCACTGCCCATGAGAACCAATGCCCGTAATGCCAGATTTGCTGTTTTTGGATCAGTTTCCACTACAGTTTTTAGGAATTTTCTAAATAGGTCATATGAAACTTCACTTCCAGTTGTGAGCCTAAAATGGGTATAAAGAATTCTAAGTAAAATTGGGCTTGTGAGTCTGGCAAGAACATTTTCTAGAGTTTTCATTACAATTTCTCCGCCACCATTACCTTCTGTTGCTCTTAATATTGGAGTAATTATCGGCGAACCCACAAACGTTTGCATAGGATTGCCCACAGCTGAATTTACAAACATTATTGATTGAATATCGAATCTATCTGAATGAGCTGCATAGAATTCTGTGGCTATGATTCCACCCATGCTATGAGCTATAAGGTTGATTTTGCGTGCGTCGATATGTATTAGAAGCTCGCCAAGATCATTTGCGCAATTCGTTAGGTATGTTCGTGGGGTGCTGGAACCTAACCGAACTGTTCCATGACCTCGATTATTAGTAAAAAGCAAGTTATATTCAGAAAATCTTCCTTGTCCGTCTCTGTTTCGCATCTGCGCTCTCCAGCAGGAAAGCCTAAGCATCCATCCATTTACGAAAATCAGTGTTTGAGGTTTTCCTCTATCAAAATGAATATATTCAAGCTCAGGTCCAGTGGAGGTTTTGAATCTTTGTTTTGAGTAGAACTGTTCTTTTGGTGAAGATGCTGGCATTGCTCTTCTTGCCATAGGGTATATTACGTCATGGAAGGTTTAAATATTTACTAACATTAACTGTCTTGTTACAAAATAATCAGGTGATATCAAATGATTGTTTCTCAAAAGAATCTTCAGGAAGCCAAAGGAATTTTAGTTTTGCCTTTTTTTGATGATGGAAAACAGGTTGTTTCTGTTTATGATGATAAGCCGATTCGATTTGCAGGTTTAAGCAAGGATGAGTTTGATGGTAAACTTGGCAAGACTGCAATCATGAATGACAAATTCGGCTTTAGAAAAGTTCTTCTTTATGGCCTTGGTCCTGAAAAGGAATTCCAACTGGATTTTGCAAGAGAAATGGCAGGGGCTGCCGTAAGGTATGCACTGTCATTGAAATCAAAAGACGTAAATGTCGCATGCAAAAAAGAATGGGCCCAGTCAGTCACAGAAGGCCTTGTTTTGGCTTCATACAAATGCATCAAGTTCAAGAGCAAGGTCGAAGATTATGTTCCTCTTGAGCGTGCATATGTTGTCAGTAGCGGAAATGCCAAAGCAGAAATCGAAAAAGGCTTCATTCTTGCATCTGCCCAGAATTATGTAAGGGACATGAATGAGAATCCGGCAAACATAGCAACTCCTGAAAAAGTAGTTGAGTATGCAAAGGATTTAGCAAAGCAATACAGGTTGGACATAGAAGTTCTTGACAAGGATAAATTGGCAAAGAAGAAGATGAATGCCATCCTTGGAGTCAATCAGGGAAGTGTCAAAGGAGCTTATCTTGTTACATTGACATATAATGCAGATAAACGGAACCTTCCGCTTTATGCAGTTGTTGGAAAGGGAATTACCTTTGACAGCGGAGGCATTTCCATAAAGCCTTCTAAGGGAATGGATTCTATGAAATATGACAAGACTGGGGCAATGGTTTCACTTGGAGTTATGAAAGCTGTTGCTGAGTTAAAACTGCCATTCAGACTGATGAGCACATTTACAGTGACTGAAAATATGCCATCTGGTTCAGCTCAGAAGCCTGGGGATATTGTTACCTCTTATTTAGGGAAGACGATTGAAGTTTTGAATACGGATGCAGAAGGCCGTTTGATATTGGCCGATACTTTGACCTATGCTGCAGAAAAGAAACCAAGTTTAATGATTGACCTGGCAACGCTTACTGGTGCATGCATTGTGGCACTTGGCAGAGTAAGGATCGGCATGTTTTCCAATGATGATCGCATAGCCAAAATCGTCTATGATTCAGGTGAAAGAACCTATGAAAAGGTATGGAGGCTTCCGCTTGATAAAGAGTACAGTGAGATGATAAAAGGGGATCTTGGAGACGTCCGGAACATAGGCTCTGAAAGCGGAGAGGGAAGCACAATCACAGCTGCCTGTTTCCTAAAAGAATTTGTTGGAGAGACCAAATGGGTGCATCTTGACATTGCAGGTGTTGACCACGTTACCTCTTCACATCCTTATCTTGACAAGGGAGCAACAGGCATTGGAGTGAGGTTAGTTGTCGATTGTTTGGAGAACTTGGCTAAAAAATAATAATCTAGTTTTTCTGTTTGAAGTTCGCAACAAGCACAAACCTTTGTAGGAATGTTAGGATTGAGAGTGCTGCAACTAAGTATAGGTCCCACTCTGCGAATTGCATTTTTCCTAAAATCAGCATCAGGAATGCCAGCAACAGCAAAACGCTTCTCTCCGCCCTTTCAAGAAACCCTGGCAGTTTCTTTGCCTCTTCGTTCTTCAGAATCCCCTGGTGCTCTGAATATGCCTTTACGAAAGAGGTCATGCATGTTCCGAAGAATAAAATTGAAACAAGCACAAGGACCATGTTATAGCTTAGCAGATATGCCCCGCTTATTTTAAGATAGATCAATATCAATGTTGCAATAAGGCAGAATTCAACTACTCTGTCCGCAATTCCGTCATAAAAGCCTCCTTTTATGCTGACAAGGTTCTTTGCGCGTGCAACCGCACCGTCCACAGCATCAAAGAAGAATGCGAAAATGAAAAGTATGAATGAAGCGACTATTGTTTCAAACCCTTGGTCCAGCACCACTATTCCCAAAGCCATTATTGCAAGTATCACTGAAAGCAATGTGATTGCATTTGGGTCTATCGGTATGAATTTCAATACTGAGCCAAGCTTCGAAGATGCCTTTTCAGCTGTTTTTGTTGATTTAAGCATTTTCCCTCTCTTTATGTATCAGTTTTGTTCCGCAGGCCGAGCATTTCGTTACGATTAAGCACCCTGCCTCGATCCAGTTTCTCTCATCCAGGTAAGCTTTGTATAATTCGCTGAATTTTTTCCTGTTGTTTTGGAGCAGCTCAGCTGCACTTCCTTCTATTCCGTTCTTCTCCATCTCTCTTTTGACCATTCCTTCTGAATTAAGCTCGCCAAACAGATTCCATTTCTTGCATTTCGGGCAATAATCGTCAGAATCCATATCGATCAGTTTTCTATTTGTTGGTTAGGTTTATAGGGTTTACTCATTCAAGTCGGATTATCGTTATCTCGGGACCTGTTAAAAATCTTGGGGTTCCGCCTATCCCGCAGGTTGTGTATATCTCGTAATGCCCTATCTTACCGCGTTCCATGTCCACATCGCCTTTGAACCCGAATAGTTTTGGAATCGAGCCTAGGAATGGCACTCTGACCTGTCCGCAGTGAGTATGGCCTGCAAGTATTATTGCATTTCCTTTGACCTTTGATATGTCTAGTCCTTCCTGCTCGTGAATAAGTATTATCTTCGGCAGTTTTTCATCAATTCCTTCTGTTGCCTTGTCATAATCAGTTTCTCCTGCCCAATAGCTTCCCAAACCAATCAATTCGATTTTGTTTCCTTCGATTTGCAATTCCTTGTTTTCGTTTATCAAGACATCGATTCCTATTGATTCAAGATATGCCTTAACTTTCCCAGCCGTTTCTCTGTTACTCCAGCTCAGGCCGTAATCATGGTTTCCAAGTATAGAGTAGACTCCTTGCTTTGCCTTGAGGCCTCTTAAAGGCTCAAGAATATGTGTTTCTGATTCGTCAACGTGTATGAAATCGCCACCAATCAGGATCATGTCTGGGTCTTCCTTGTTTATCTGGTCCACAACATATCTAAGGTATCCTTCACTGACAATTCCTGCGTGGATATCGCTTATGAAGACGATTTTAACAGGGTTTTGCGTATCAAGAATCTGGAAAGTCTGATATTTGATTGTGAGTTGATAGGGTGCGTAATAGATAGCATAAATAAAAACCAAATAAATTCCTAGATAGATCGCAAGTTCAATCCCAAGAACTCTTTTGTCCGAACCAGGCTTCTTCCAGCTGTTTCTTATGGAAAAGACTGTCCAGCATATCAGCACAGTAAATACTATCGTGAACAGGTCGATTAGCAAATTGATTGCCATGATATTTGTCTTTGTTCAGAAGGCTTTAATCTTCTATCCTTTCACAAACTCCTCAAGCGCCTTCTTTGCATCTGCTTTCATTTCCGCGTGCGGAAGTGAGGTGTTCCGAAAAGGAGTTAAATAAGGAAAAATCGAACTTTAATGTGCTGGAACCTTTAATGACTTATCAAGACTTCATAGAATTCCATAAGATTAGGGATAAGCATAAGGAGATGGTTTCTTCATGGTTTCCAGTTTATCCTTCTGAAGATATTGCCCAGATATTTGCTGCTTTATTGACCGATGGGCACATAGATTGGAATGATTATGACGGAAATCCAATGACAAAAAAGATTATTCTTTACTCAAACTATAAAAATGAATGCCAATGGTTCTTAGAAAAAATTTATGATTTGTTCCATATAAACGGCAAGGTTGTAAAATATCGTTCTACTAGTGGGTTTTCTAGAAAAGAATCATTCAAGGCCATAGTTTATTGCGCTCCTTTGGCTCGACTTTTGATTTCACTCGGAGTTCCGTGTGGAGATAAGACCACTAAAAATTATCTTGTTCCTGAATGGATTATTCTCGGAACTAAAGAAATAAAATCCTCTTTTTTAAAGGTTTTATTTAGCTTTGATGGTAGCATTTCAATTCGGCATACTAGGAGTACTGCGGAAATAAATTTTTGTTTTAATAAACATAATAATTGTTTTTCATCTGGGCAAACTTTTATGTTTCAGATCAAACAGCTTCTAAACGATTTTGGGGTTTCAAGCGGAAATATCCATATAAGAAAAACCAAATATGCGAAATATCCAGATTATGACAAATCTATATTTATGCTTTTTATAAGTAACCATTCTGGAATAATCCACTTCTATACTAACATTGGTTTTCTAAATCGTAAGAAACATGGTAAGCTTCAGAAATTTATATATAAAATTTATCAACGTGCGCGGATACCATTTAAATTACTTCCAAATATTCTTATTGAACTGAAAGAACAAATCGGGACTGACAAAGAAACTGTGGATGAAATAAACAAATATTCAAAAATCCCATTTACTTATCGACAATTTGAACATATTCGAAGAGGTGAACTTAAAAGTCCTCTACAGATGGTCATAGCTACTCTTAAGATATTGAATAAAAAAGAATACTTTGGCGTAATTCCAGAATATTATCAGTGTGTTGTCAATATTTACGATAGTTTTTTCCTTCAATGAACATCTCAAATTCTTTTTTTGCTTCTGCATCGCTCATTTGCATTATCGGATGTTTCATTAAATATGCACTCGGGCCAATTAAGGGTCCGCCTAATTTTCTATCTAAGCCTAATTTACAAGCCCTTATTGCGTCAACTACGATTCCTGCGCTATTTGACTTATCATCCACTTCAAGCCTTACTTCCATGTTGTATGGAATGTTGGCCCATTGCCTGCCTTCTATGCGCATGAACATCAGTTTCGTATTTCCTAGGAAGGGAATGAAGTCGCTTGGACCAACGTAAATCTGGTCATCAGGCAATCTTTGCTTTAATTGGCTCTGGACTGATTCTGTTTTGCTTATCCTTTTGCTCACCAATCTATCCTGTTCCTTCATGTTAAGGAAATCCGTATTTCCACCAACATTTATCTGGTATGTTTTCTCTATCTTTGTTCCGCGGTCGTCGCAAAGCTTTGCAAGTGTTCTGTGCACTATCGTCGCTCCGACCTGCCCTTTCACGTCGTCCGATACGATAGGTAAATTGGCAGCTTTAAATTTATTGGCCCATTCTGGATCTGAACCAATGAACGAGGGCATGCAGTTGACAAATGCTGTTTTAGTGTCAAGACAGACCTGCGCCCAGTATTTTGTGGCTTTTTCAGAGCCAACTGGAAGATATGAGACCAATATCTCAACTCCATTGTCCTTCAGCACTTTCTTCACTTCTTCAGTCAATTGTTCAGTTGTTTTCTTGCTTTGGATAGCTTTAACTCTGTTCTCGACCCATATACCTACTCCGTCAAGTGCAGGGCTCTCATAAACACGTGCGTTTGTTTTGGGCATCCTTTCATTTGGAATCCAAGTAATCATGTTTGGATATTCATAGATGGATTCGTTGATGGTTTTGCCTATCTTGTTCTCGCCAACATCAAAACCACATACGAATTCTATGTCGTGAATTGTATATCCAGCAAGGCTTTCATGCATTATACCTATTATCTTCTGTTCGGGGTTCTGCCTATAATATTCTATTCCCTGCACAAGGCCGGCAAAGCAATTTCCGACTCCGACAACAGCGCACTTAATCTTTTTTGACATGAAAATCACAACTATATTATGTTTGGTAAACTATTTAAAACTCACTAATATAGTGTACGGCGCGAAGTTTTGATGATTTGGCATTTTTTCGTTATTTTTGCTTTTTGGCCTGAATGTAAAGCTCATTGACTTTCTGCCAGTTTATTATATTAAAGAATCCAGCTACAAAGTCCGCTCTCTTGTTCATAAATTTGAGATAATACGCATGTTCCCAGACGTCAATTACCAGCAATGGTGTTTTTCCTTCGCTTAATGGGTTGTCCTGGTTTGCGCTGTTTATTATTTCTAGTTTGCCCTTGTTTAATACGAGCCAGGTCCATCCGCTTCCAAATAAAGAAGTTGCGCTGGCAGAGAACTTCTGCTCGAACTGTTCAAAGTTGCCGAATTCTGCTTCAATCGCGGTTTTGATTTCACCTTGTGGAAGCCCGCCATCCTTCTTCAATATCTTCCAGAAGAATGTGTGATTGGCATGGCCTCCTCCGAAGTTTCTAACCTGGTTTCTTATATCTTCAGGTGCCCTCCCTAAGTTTTTGAGAAGCTCTTCCACGCCTTTTTTCTGCAATTCAGGGTATTTTTCAGTAGCTGCATTCAGCTTGTCAACATAGCTCTGATGGTGTTTTGAATAATGTATCTCAACAGTCTTTGTATCTATATATGGTTCCAATGCATCATACGCAAATGACAATGGTTCTAGTTTGTACATGATTTCACCTGTTGTTTCTATTCTCTTGCAATATTAAAATCGTGATGCTTTCCACTGGGCAACCATCGAATAAATATTTATTCTTAATCTGTCTAGCAAGTATGTGTATAAACCCCCAAGATTCTCGCACAAGGGCCAAAACGGCAGGCTTCTGATAGTTGGTGGAAGCAAAAAATATCATGGCGCTCCGATGCTTTCGATTCTTGCAGCAAGGAGATTTGTTGATTTGGTTTATTTCTATCCCTATGAATCGAATGACAAATTACTTTACGGGATAAGGACGATTCCTGAAGTCATTGTTTTGGACAAATTATCGAGATCCGATGAATTCGATTGCGTTCTTTTTGGCATTGGTGCAGGCTTGGCAAAGAAGCCAAAGCTCATCAGCAAAATTCTGAAGGAATCGAAACGATTGGTTGTTGATGGCGATGGCCTCAGGCACATAAAGGGCAAGATTCCAAAAGACGCGATTCTTACCCCACACGAAGGCGAATTCAGGATGCTTTTTGGTATGAATGGAACGAAAGAAAACGTACGGGCAATGGCGAAAAAACATAATTGTATTATTCTCAAGAAGGATCCGAAAGGAGACACCATCTCGGATGGCAAGCGAGTCAAGGTCAACAAAACTCATAATCAGGGAATGACAAAAGGAGGCACTGGCGACGTTCTTTCTGGATTTGTAGCTGCGCTTTACTGCAGGAATGAAGCGTTTGAATCGGCATATGCTGCTGCAAAAACAGTTGGCAAAGCAGGAAATTTAGCAAAGAAAAAATTCGGGTTTAATTACGCTGCGTCGGATCTGACTGAGTTTCTTGCGCTCGCACTCCGGACGAAAAAAAGTGCGTGATTATATCTGAATTGATTTCTAACATCTCATTGACCCATTGCACTGCTCTTTCCCTTTGTTCCCCTTCACCTGTTTGTGATCTTGTTATCATTAATGAAATTAATTCTAATACCGGGTCTTCGAGACGTATATTACGAATATGGTCCAATAATGAACAATTTCCAAATTCTATTGCGTCCGGATTGTCCCTTGTAAGTCGTGTAAAAACCATCTTAGCGAATCCCCGCACTGATTCTTCATCATTCATTACCAACAATTCATCTTCTACCATACTTTCCGAAGGCATTATTTGGACATTTGTCTTTCTAGCGCCCATAACCTTTCTTTCTTTTTGAATTATCCTTTCATAATCTAATAGCATACTTGCAAGCATTTCCAAATCTGTTTCATTGAGTCCTGAAAGAAATGTGACTTGGGTAATTAGTTCGTATAATGGCTGGCCTTTTCTTTGAAATGGCACAGATTTCAGCTGTTCAAAACATTCGAGGTATATACGGACGGCATCATGTAGACTCATATCTTTTGTATCAAGTGCCCATGCCAAATCCCCTATCAATCTTCCAAATTCAAATTCATCCGGTATCTCCCTACGCCCCTTTGCCCATTTTACCAGGTCTTCATACATTTCCATTTCATTCTGGCCCAATATTTCAGAAGCTTTGGCTACAAATTCTCTTCCGCCTGCTTCAAGGCCATGGATGCACAGGTTATTTATCATCTGCATGATTTTCTCGTTTTTTGCCTGACCAGTTAGCTGCAAATGTTCAGTTGCACAATCAGTTCTTCTTTCACCTGGTATAGTGTCTCCTGCTCCCTTTCTTGATCTTCTCATGAGTTTATTGTATTGTATTACCTTTTTAAACAGTTGTTACAACTTATTTCTATTCGATTTTTTCCCTTTTTTAGTTTCCTCAACAGCCTTTTCTTCTTCAACAAATGCGAAGAAAATCAGCTTGAAAACAAATAATCCAACTATTCCGCCTATTGGCATCAGTATCAAATAAGGAGTAGGGCTTTGGAATACAGATTGGATGCCTTTCCCTATGTTTTGTGGATAGAAAGACCAATGGATGTCGAAAACGAATATTGCAATGAAAGTAACGGACATGGAAACAAGCAGGAATATCAAGTCTGCTATGAGTTCGTGTTTGCTTATCTTTGGTCGCTTGAGCATAATCTAATTTAGAGAACTAGGTTTATAAAATAATTATAGTGGGCCCGGCAGGATTTGAACCTGCGGCCTCCTGCACGTCAAGCAGGCATCCTAACCGTTGACCGCTTTGAAAAAGCTGGCACATTAGGGAACGAAGTTCCCTATGCCCAATGAAACCAAGGTTGGTTTCATTAGGGAATTTTGAAACCAGCGGGTTTCAAAGCTCTAGACGACGGGCCCATTAGAAGGATAATTACTGTGGGAAAGTTTTAAAAAACAGACAGGATTCGAGTTATTTTCCCAATCCTTCCGTCCCTGACTTTTTTTCCATCTATTTCTATTACTGGCATGACCCATTTCATACTGCTAGTGATAAAGCATTCGTCTGCTTTCTGCAGGAAAGTCAGGTCAAAGTCCTTCTCAATCAGTTTAATTCCTTTCTTCCTTGCATTTTCAATCAATGCCTGCCTTGTGACTCCAAGAAGAATGTTGGTCTTTGGCGTGTAGATAATGCCTTTTTTGACTGCAAATATGTTCGAGCCTGCACACTCTCTTACTTCCTTTCCTTCCAAGATGATTGCGTCAATTGCACCTTTCTTTTCTGCATACTTCTCAGCTATTACTTGTGAAACACAACTCGTGCTCTTTGCCATTGGCATTGTACGGATTGCCTGGAATGTAACTAGTTTTGCTCCGTTTTCATAGTATTTTCTGTCATGGCTTATGAATTCGACTGTTGTAATCAGGAAATTCTGTTCGCTCAATGTCAGCCGTATTCTTGCATTCCTCAGATCGTTTCGCTCAAGCAGTGATTCAATTGTTTTTCCGATTTCCGATTTATTTAATGGACTCTTCAATCCAACAAGTTTTGCTGATCTGAAAAATCGACTGATGTGCTCCTCTATTCTAATGGCAGTTCCATCTATTGCCCTAAGAGTCTCATAAATTCCATATCCCCTAAGGAACGAAGTGTCATTAATATCTAGTTTCGCATTCTTTTCTTCAATCATCCTGCCATTCAGATAAACAAACATTTTCCCACCTCATCTCAAATCAAGGAAATTCTTCAACAGCTTATCTCCTTCTAGTGTTAAAAACGATTCTGGATGGAATTGTACGCCTTCAATTGGGAATTCCTTGTGCCGGACGCCCATAATAATATTGTTTTTGCTGTCAGTTGCGCTGATTTCAAGGCAATCTGGGATCGTTTCTTTCTCGATTATGAGTGAATGATATCTTGTAGCTGTGAATGGAGTTTTCAATCCTTTGAAAATTGTGTTTCCATCATGTTTTATTTCGCTTGTTTTTCCGTGAACAGGGATTGTCCTGATTATCCTTCCTCCGAAAGCCTGGCCAATTGCCTGATGGCCAAGACAGACTCCTAAAATCGGAATTCGGTTCCCTAATCTTTGGATGACTTCGATCGATATTCCTGCTTCATTTGGTGTGCATGGGCCTGGCGAGATTACGATTCGATCAGGCTTTATTTCTTCGATTTGTTTTATGGTTATTTGGTCGTTCCTTCTGATTTCAAGCTTTTCACCCAAAGCTCCAAGTGCCTGCACTAGGTTGTAAGTGAATGAATCGTAATTGTCAATTACAAGTATCATTTCTTTGTCGCCTCATCTTCTGCTATGCCAAGAGCCTTGAACATTGCATTTGCTTTGTGGATGGTTTCATCATATTCTTTTTCAGGAACTGAATCATAGACAATCCCGCCTCCGACTTGCAGGTATACTTTTTTTCCCTTCATTAATATCGTTCGTATTGTCATATTGAAATCCATGTCTCCAGATAATGAAAAATAGCCGATTGCTCCAGTATATGGTCCTCTTTGTGTCGGCTCAATCTCATCAGTTATCTCCATTGTCCTTACTTTTGGACAGCCAGTGATTGTTCCTCCAGGAAACATTGCCTTAAGCAAATCAACGTTTGTTCTATCCTTTCTGAGTTGGCCGCTTACCTCTGAAACAAGGTGCATGACATGTGAATATCTCTCTATTGTCATTATTTCATCTACTTTGACTGTTCCGTATTCACACACCTTTCCAAGATCATTCCTTTCAAGGTCAACAAGCATTGTGTGTTCTGCTAGCTCCTTTTCATTTGTTTTTAGCTCTTTTTCAAGCGCTTGGTCTTCTTCCTTTGTTCTGCCTCTTGGCCTTGTGCCTGCAATTGGCCTTGTCCATGCCTTTCCGTTGGTCAGTTTGACAAGCCTTTCAGGAGATGAAGATAATAATCCGAGGTCTCCGAAGTTAAGGTATGCGCCGAAATTGGATGGATTGATTTTCGACAGCTTTTCGTAAACAAATAATGGATCAATTGTAGTTTCAGTTTCGAATCTTTGTGAAATGTTTACCTGGAAGGTGTCGCCCGACTTTATATATTCCTTGACTTTCTCGACCGCTTTGCAATAATCTTGTTTCGTGAAATTTGATTTCGGTTTTTCAGTCTTTCCAGAATTCGGAATTTGTTTCGGTTTTCGTTCAAGTGCCTTGTTCAGTTTGTTCTTGTCACCAACCAAAATCAATTTATTGGTTGAATGGTCGAAAATGAAATAATCCTTGTAGAATGCGAACTTTGCATTCGGAATCCTTAGGTCATCAATTGCATTTCTTGGAAGCTGTTCGATGAAATAAACAGATCCATAACCGAAATAACCAATTGCAATTCCATCAAAAATCGAATTATTTGATCTTTTAGTAGCCTTATGTTCTGTGAGCAACTTCTTTAGTTGTTCAAACGGATTCTCGTTTTTCTTGCTTTCATAAACGAGAAACGGGTCAAAAGCAATTATTGAATATCTTTCTTTCGAATCATTTCTAGAGCTGTGAAGAAGCACAGAGTTTTCAGAATCGACTCGTTTGTAAATAGATAATGGATCCACTAGGATAGGTTAGCTGAAAAAGAAATAAAAATTAGTATTCTAGATGGGCTTACAGTTCAGCAGCCTTTTTCAGTTCTTCTGCCTTATCTTTTTTCTCCCATGTGAACTCAGGCAATTCCCTGCCGAAATGGCCATATGCCGCCGTTTTCCTGTAGATTGGCCTTCTGAGCTGTAAATCATTTATTATGTGCGCAGGCCTTAATCTGAAGTGCTTCCTGACTAATTCAACTAGTTTCTCATCTGTCACCTTTCCAGTGCCTTTTGTGCATATCATAATCGAGACTGGATCAGGAACTCCAATTGCATAAGCTAATTGAATCTCGCATTTCTCTGCCAAACCTGCTGCAACTATATTCTTTGCAATATATCTTGCCATGTATGCAGCTGACCTGTCCACTTTTGATGGGTCTTTTCCAGAGAATGCTCCTCCGCCATGTGCTCCGACTCCGCCATAGGTATCCACAATGATTTTTCTTCCTGTCAGACCGCTATCTCCATGAGGCCCGCCAATGACAAATCTTCCTGTTGGATTTATGTGATAAATCGTATCCTTATCAAGCCATTCTCCGCACACAGGTTTTATGATCTTTTCAATGATGTCCTTTCTAATCTGTT
This sequence comes from Microcaldota archaeon, assembly GCA_043827025.1. Classification (GTDB taxonomy): domain Archaea; phylum Micrarchaeota; class Micrarchaeia; order Anstonellales; family Bilamarchaeaceae; genus DATDTS01. The sequence goes on along the minus strand of JBDRPL010000002.1, from coordinate 19,952 downwards.
CATTTGTTGCGTCTGGGTCATGTTGCGCGGATATGACAACAGTATGGACCCTTACGGGCTTTCCATTATCATATTCAACAGTTACCTGGCTTTTTCCATCGGGCCTTAGATAGGTTATCTCTTTTTTCTTTCTTGCTTCTGCCAATCTTAGGGTCAATTTGTGTGCAAGTGAAATCGGCAAGGGCATCAATTCTGGAGTTTCATTGCATGCATAACCAAACATCAACCCCTGGTCGCCAGCCCCCTGCTCTTCTTCTGTTTGCCTTACAACTCCCATTGCAATATCTGGAGATTGTTCATGGAGCGCTGAAACTATTCCGCAATTATGGTCGAATTGGTATTCTGATGAGATATATCCTATGTCTTTGATGATGTCTCTTGCAACAGTTTGCACATCTATGTAAGCTTCGGTTGTGATTTCTCCCGCAATCATCACCAACCCAGTTGTTGTGATGCATTCAACTGCCACCCTTGAGTTCGGATCCTGCTTGTATATTTCATCTAGTATTCCATCTGAGATCTGGTCGCACAATTTATCTGGGTGACCCTCAGTTACACTTTCCGATGTAAACAAATGCTTAGTCATAAGATTTCACCTTTTATTTTTATTTCTATTTATTTTTTATCAATTAGCATCAGCAATAAATTATTTATACATTTGTGAAAGAATTATTCGGATCGGAATTTTTTAGTTTAGAAATAGAAAATACTAAGATCTAGGTGGTAAAACCTGCTGGTGAGGATTGAGTTCAGATCTAAGCGTCTGCCAGAGCATATCTCCATCAAATCTTGAAATTTCAAGTGCTTGGCCATTGAATGAAGCAGTTGAAAGAGTTTCTCCATTGTTTGTTGCATTTTGGATTGGTTCTATATTCATAAGCGCAGTTCTTATCAACATCGCCCTTTCAGGAGTAGTTGCCAATGCCATGATATGCCCATTTCCTTTTTCTCCATGGTGAGCGAGTGAATTCACTCCATCTACATGGCCCAACGCATAGATTATCGAACCCGTGTCATCCCATGAAAGACTTACCTCATTTCCAACAATTCCAACTGTAGCTGCAAAAGCTTCATTTCCATGGAGCCTGAAAAGGTATGCCGGCCCATCAGGAGTTCTTATCTGTTGTCTTGCATCAACGCAGGTCAAACCTCCTACACTTAACTTCTCTCTCTGAGGATCCAAAACCGTTCTCATATCCAATGGGTCATAAACAATTATTGCATGGGCATAATGGGTTGCAGGTTTTTGTTCAATTTCCATTGTCTTATGGCCACGTTCCACCTTTCTTTTCAATGCATAAAGCAATGGGTGTTTTCTTAAGATGTCCCCTTCTTTCCAGATCGGCCTGTTAACTGCAATGAAATGCAGTCTATTGTGAGTTGCAACTGCTGCAATTATGCTGATATTCTTCTGTCGTATACTTGCCCCGAATTCCGAATCATTGAGCACTTTCTGTGCCTGTGCCATTGCATTTGTCAATTCTGCAAGCCCTGATTCCTGACTAACCACTTCGGGGTCGATTTGGCTGGCAATGTGCCTGACAAATTCATGTTCTTTGGAAAGGTCTGCTCCGGAATGGTGGCCTTGGCCTGCTGCAACTCCGCCGCATTTATATTTGCCACCATGTCCCACAACAAGGAACGCGCCTCCGAATTCGATTCTTTCAAGCATTCTTCCAACTTCTTGCCTGGAACCTTCATCTTGTATGGAAATCACTGTTCCTGCAGCTCTAAAAAAAGACATTCCTGTTAATTCCGAAGGCATTTGCATTTGTCCAAATCTTTCAAATCCATTTTCAAATGCCAAGATTGATTCATATGCCGATATTCTTTTCTGTCCAACTATTTTTCTCCAGAAGTCAGGTGCCTGTTCATTTAAATGAGGGTGAATGGCTCTTATTCCTTTTCCTTCGAACTGTTTAACTCTTTGTTGAACTATTCTCATATTATCACACATTTTACAATATTACCTATTTATTATTTAGGTGTGCAAAAGTTTAAAAATCAGATGTCCAGATTCTTTTGTACTATCTCAAGTATGTTATTCGCAGAATGTCCAAGCTTGATTAGTGTTGTGTGGCCCCTTATTCCTGTTGACGATGGTTTTGTGGAGATCAGGCCAAGCATCTCCAAGTCATTGAGGTATTCCTTGTACCATCTCAGGCTCCTTGGCCTTTTCTTTAGTTTTTTGCAAATCAATTCATATTCTTCGTAGACCTCTCCTGAGAAAAGGAATCCTTTTTCCAATCCCTGAAGCCTTTCATACTTCCCGCCTTTTGTTGTGAGGTCTGCAATTGCATAGAGAACCATCTGATGGTTGTCCGGCAAGGTCGCAATCGTCTCAGCTGCCAAGTCTAACTCAACCATTTTCCTTGCATTCTCAACTTCAGTATCTGTTAATTCTTCCTTTCCCTGTTGCTCAACTATTTCACCTGCCTTCACAAGCAATTTAAGTGCGTATCTTGCATCTCCTGATGTTTGTGAGGTGATTGCAGCTGCAAGATTGATTGCAGAATCTGAAACTACGTTCTCGCCGAAACCACCATCTATCCTCTGCTTGAGTATTTCCTTCAGTTGTTCTGAAGTATAAGGCGGAAAAATCATCTCTATCTCGGAAAGGCTTGATTTGCTTCTTGGATCTAGGGCATCTTTGAATGAAAGCTTGTTAGAGATGCCCACTATTGAAACTCCGCCCGTATTTCTTACCTCGTCATTTGCCCGGGTGAGAGTGTAAACAAGGTCATCAAGGTCCTTGACCATGTCTATTTCATCAAGCACAAGTATCATCTGGTTGTTTCCTCCAATCAGTTCCAACAGTTTTTCATAAAGAACAGTAAGGCCGAAACCTGATTTTGCGAATTCCTCATCGTATTCCTTGAGAAATCTTTGCAATATCCTATATCTTGAATTATATACTCGGCAATTAAGATAAACCATCTTGCAATTCTTGCCTATTTTATTGAATTCATCCATCACCCATTTGGTACAACAGGTCTTTCCAGTCCCTGTTGTCCCGTAGATGAAAAGATTCCTTGGCTTCTGTGATTTAAGGGCAGGAGAAACAGTCCTCATTATCAATTGTATCTGGTCATCCCTGAAAGGAAGGTTCTGAGGTACGAAATGCGGAGAAAGGACTGAGACGTCTTTGAAAATGCTTTTTTTCGCAAGGATCTCGTCAAAAGAATTAACCATATAACCACACTTCCACTATTCTATTTGTTTCTAGGAAAGATAATTTAAATCTGCATGTTCGTTTCATTTTGTTTTTGTATCTTATTTTTTCAAATTCTTTTTCCAATTTTTCCCGACTAAGAAAAACCAAACGTTTACAAACGCACACAACTTTTTCACGTCGGCAAAAAGAGTCTTTTTATATATTTGCTAAGTAATTGTTACTGGCGATTTTGAATGGACGAAACTGAGCGAATCAAGGCAGGTCTGTGCCCTTGTTGCGAATCTAATCTTATATTCCAAGAAGGTTGCATGATGTGTATCAGTTGCGGCTGGGGCGGATGCTCTAACTAATTTTTTCTTATTTTTGGCAGAATAACAACTGTTTAAAACCTTCAGCCAGATATAAATTCCGATGGAGGGGGAAGTAAGTTTAGATTTGGCATTACTAGTTGTCTCAGCTTCCATCATACTGTCAGGCATTATCCTTGGATTGGGGCGTGCCATCAGCAACAAGAGGCTTGAATCGTTTGGTTTGGAAGAACTGGCGCAGTCAATTGTAAATGCGGCAATTGTTGGAGCCATAGTTCTTATAGTGGGAACATTGACCTTGATTGGCTCGGACATTTCGCAGAACGAATGTATAGAAGGGGATGTAATAACTGATCTGTCCTGTTCCTTTGAAAGATTGTCTTCAAATTCATTCGACCTTCTTGACCAGGATGTTCAGGCCCTTCAGATAATTGGATATTATCAAACCCTGAACCTTGATTTCGGATCATTTTCCATCCAGCCTTTCACTAACCTGAAAGCTGTTTCTGACACTCTTTCTTCCCAGGTTCAGGCATTGCAAATAAGCATGATCTTGATAGATCTCAACCTTCAGATACTTTTCTTTGTATCTCAGAATGCGCTTGGACTGCTGTTGTCAGTGGGCCTTATACTCAGGGTGTTTTTCGCAACAAGGAAGATGGGAGGTTTTGTCATCTCGGTTTCAATTGCCTTATTCCTGGTCTACCCTTCCTTTATTTCTATCTTTCCAGACCCTATAAATGATGTGGTTTTGGCTGTAAATACAACAGCAAGATTTAATTCAAATCCAGGCTATGCAACAGTTCCGATAATCGATTTGAATAACAATTATGCAATCGCACAGAAGATAGACCTCATGAGCGGAAGAAACACAACTAACATGACAGAAGCGGAAGTTGACTTTACCCAGGATCTGACCCAGCTAATAGATTCGAATTCGAATGCTATTTCAAAAATTACCTTATATTCAATACTCGCGCCTTTATTCTCCCTTATAGTCACAATTGTTTTTGTTAAGGAGCTGACCAACATATTGGGGGGCGAAATATTCTCTTCAACAATAAAATTCGTATGATGTGATGATATGATTTCCAACAGAGCAATAGCAGTAGCAGCTATATTAGGCGGAATTATTTCAATATTCCTTTCGATTTCCCAGGGCAATGCCCTGTTCAGCTTTCTGGCTGCATTCCTCTTTTTCCTGAGCATAGTTTTCTGGAGATATGGTTACATAATCTTTCCGATGATAACTCGGGCTGCAAAGGTAATCGAAGTTCGGGGAGGATACGAGATACCTCCGTCCAGGGACTACATAATCAAAAAGTCAGCTACTGGCTACCATGCCACAAAGTTCATGGAAATACAATTTTATGAAAGCTCCAGGGACAAGGACTCTTCAGGAAAACAACATATGTTTGAATCCTTTGAGAAAGCCATAAGCTCTCTAAAATACATTGTCAAGATTTCCATGATGGTTTCTCCCCTTGACCTTTCGGTGCATATGGATGATATAAAGACCAAAAGAAGCGCTGCTGAGGCAAGAAGATCCAAGATAAGGGACTCAGGCGATGCAGTTAAATTGGACCGTGAAATTTCTTCTTACAACAAGTTGCTTGAAAGATTGACTCATGGCGAGAAGCCTGTTGAAATCACTTCCTACGCCTCAACAACTGCATTCGGCCTCACAAGAGAGGATGCGGTTTCAAGGGTAAAGAGGCAGGTCAATGAGGTTAAGACAATACTTTCCAGCTCACTTGGCTGTGACATAATTGACCTATCTGATTTGGGTATGATTAAGTGCTTTGAATGGGACGCGTTCTTTCCAACAACTTCAGAAGAACTGAAAGACGAGGTGTTCTGAGCAAGATGAAAACCAATTACCTATTATCAAAAGAGCTTGCAAATAAGATGATTCTTGTCCATCCGCCTGAGCCAAAGAAAGATCTTTTGATGAATGATCCAACGAACAGTATATACATAGGAAAGACAAGATATCTTGGGACGCCTGTTTTCTGGAACCCTGCGAACCTGATCAATCCTCATATCGCAGTGCTTGGAATAACTGGTTCAGGAAAGAGCTATCTTGTAAAAACATTCCTGACGCGTGCAGCAATAACTTGGAATTCCAATGCAATAATCCTGGATTGGGTGGGAGAATATAATGAGTGGGTAAGGCAGGCTGGTGGAAAGACAATACGATTGGGAAAAGAGAAACTGAATCTTCTTGATTGCGAAGGCATACCCAAGCGTGACCGCATAAAGCAGATCATTTCTGCTCTTGATATACTTGTTGACCTCAAGAAATACAGGGACGAGAGGGATGAAATCGAAGAAGCGATTGAAATTGCCTACGAGAAAAAAAGTCCAACTTTGGTGGACGTCCAGAAAATACTTGAAAAAAAAGGCAATAAGCGGGCATCAAGGCTCCTGAAGCGTTTCACAAGCGAAGGCACTGACTTCTTTGCAGGTAAATCTACCTTCAAGATAAATCAACTTACTGAATCCGGCCTTGTGTGCATAGATTTGCATGATCTTCCTACTGAAGAGATAAGAAGCCTTGCAGGACTGACTATTCTCCAGCATATAAAAGAGATAATGAGAAAAAAAGGCATAAAGAAAGATAGGGGTGTGGATCTTTTTGTTGTGCTTGACGAGGCATGGAAAATCGCCCAGGATGAAAGGAGCGATGTCATCACGATTGTGAGGGAAGGCAGGAAATATAATTTTGCATTGATAGTTTCCTCACAGAACCCTACAGACCTTCATAAAACCATATTCAGCAACATCGGTACTATTTTCATGCTTAGGCTTGTCCTCAAGGAGTTCAGGGATTATATGCAAAACTCCATAGGTTATTCTGAACATATCGACCAGGAGATCTCAAAGTTTGGGGTAGGGGATTGCGCAATAAACATGATATTCGCAAAAAGGCAGTCCAATGCAAGAACTTTTCTTTTGAACAAAATCGATGGCGAAGAGCCTTTGTTCATGTATAAATTGAAGGGTGGAAAGATGGAAATTGAAATCGAACGGGACCAGTTGGTCAAGATGCTTTACAATCATGGATTGGATGAGGGCCAGATAGGCATGGTAAAATCAGAGTTTGAAAAGAATGATGGCAAGGCTGATGGGGAAAATATCGTTGCCATACTTACCAAATTCGGCTATTCCAAATCCTCTATAATTTCGCTTCTAAGGCAGTTGGGAGTAGGTGAGAAGAATCTTGTGCAGGTGTTTTCGCTTGCAAAGATGAGGAATGCCAAGAAAGGCGTTGTGAATCTTAGGCTGGAGGATTAACATGTTTCCGCCAGCTCTTGCAATTGATGCAAAAATGAAAGCTAAAAGCACTGCAGGCATACTCAAGGCATTGCAACCATTGGGATTCAGCAAGATCGAAGTGACTAATGAAGGAATAGTTGCAGAGAAGATGCTTGGGGATGAAAGCCTTGACTACAAAATAGTTTTCAAGAAGAATGGATTATTGTTTTTTTACAGCCTCCAGCCAAAGGTTAGCAACACTAGAAGAATGCTTGAGCTTTTTCCTGTGCTTCTCAGTCTGCTTGTTGTCGTCAGCCCGTTCTATGATGCTTCGCCCAGGATATATGATTTCATCATAGTTCACCTGAAGGAACTCGAGAAAGTCATAGACAAGGATGCAGTTGATGTTTCTTTAGAGCTCAATGGCATCAAATCAAGCTATGAATCTTTGAACCGGAAATATGAAGAAGTGCTTCGTTCAGGAGAACAGAATGCAAGGATACTTTTGGAATACGAGAGCAAGAACGAAGAGCTTAGGAAAAGGATTGCCAAATTAGAGTCAGTGAGCGATGAAGTGCTGAAGGAAGAGATGTACAAATGGATAAAGCTTCACAATGGCTCAATTGATGTTTCAGAATTCTGCAAGGCCTTCAATGTCGCATCTGCCAGAGCAGAGGAAGCGCTTAGCACTCTTGCAAAGGAAGGCTACATAAAGCGGAGTTCTTGATTTGGATCAGTGATATTATGGAAAAGGAATTCATGATACTAAGAAACTATCCTATTGAACGGAAATATACCATCAGGAAGGAGATGAAGAAGGGTTTCATCGATTCTGTGCTGAAGGCTTTTGGTTTAAAATCTTAATCCAACAAATTAATCCTTATGAAAATCCTAATTATCGGTAATGGTGCACGTGAACATGTCATCGCAGAGAAGCTGGCCCAGGACTCTGACGTATATGCAATAATGTCAAAGAAGAATCCCGCAATTGCAAAGCTGTGCAAGAATTACTGGGTTGCAAATATCGAAGATGCCAATGAGGTTTCACGCATTCTTACTGAATCAAAGGAAAAGTTTGATCTTGGATTTGCTTCTCCGGATGCAACCCTTGCGGCAGGCATAAGTGATGTCATGGCAGAGCATGGCGTTTTGGTTGCATCGCCAAGCAGGAAAGGTTCGCAGATAGAATGGGACAAGAGTTTCATGCGCATGCTCATGGAGAAATACGCTGTAAAAGGCCAAATAAGGCACAAGGTTGTCAAGAGCAAAGAAGAGGTTGAACTTATAATTAAAGAGTACCAGATGGTTGCAGTAAAGCCTCTTGGACTTACAGGTGGAAAAGGAGTTCGTGTTTCAAAGGATCATTTTCCAACTGTTGAAGATGCAATCAAATATGCAGATGAATGGCTTGTGAAGGATGGTTCGGTTTTGATTGAAGAGGAATTAATTGGAGAAGAATTTACATTCCAGGCATTCTCGGATGGCAATAAAATAGAATCCATGCCCCCGGTTCAAGATCATAAACGTGCATTTGTAGGGGATAAGGGGCCGAATACTGGCGGCATGGGTTCATATTCAACTGGAAAATTGCTTCCTTTCTTAAATCAAAGTGATCTTGATCAGGCAAAGGAAATACTACAAGAGGTTGTAAGTGCATTGCACAAGGAAGGCCATACTTTTGTTGGAGTGTTATATGGCCAGTTCATGGTTACGAAAGACGGGCCAAAAGTCATTGAATTCAATGCAAGATTCGGCGATCCAGAGGCAATGAATGTTCTTTCTGTCCTGAAGACTCCACTTTCGCGCGTTTTTATGTCAATGGCAAAAGGCAACCTGTGCAAGGTGGAATTTGAAGATAGGTGCACAGTTCTGAAATATATTGTTCCTGACGGATATCCTGATGCTCCAAGGAAGGATCTTGAAGTCCTTGTCATGCCTTCAGTTGCAAGGATATATTATGCATCTGTTTACGAAAAAGATGGAAACATATTTACAACTTCTTCACGTGCATTTGGCATACTTGGGGTTGCAGAAACATTGGAAAAAGCAGAAAGAATTGCAGAAGAAGGCTGCAAATTAATCAAAGGGCCTGTGTGGCACAGGGAAGATATCGGTACTGCTGCCCTGATACAGAAAAGGATTGAACATATGAGGGAAATTAGAGGATGACCAAATATTTTATACTTTTGGTATTGGTCTTTTCATTATTTCTTTTTGGTTGTACTCAGTCTGAAAGAGCAGACATTCAATCTGATGCAGGACTTAAAGTCCAAAACATCCAAGACTCGAAACTCAAGACTCAAAACCAATTAATGAAAGGGGTCAGCCTTTCCCCAAGAAGTTTTAATGAGGGCGATTTCATTGATTTCTTTGCCAAGGCAAAGCAGGCTGGACAAATCGTTTCATGGGTTGGGGATTGGAATGAGCTAGGCAAAGAAGGCGGAGCACCGCAGATAGTGGCGGAATTGTCTTCGACCTATGGTTATACTCCTTTGATTTGTATTCAGTTCTTTCAGCAATCAACAGGCCAATTACTAAGGCCTTTGGATGATTCAACCAAGCAAAATTACAAACATTCTTTGGTTGAGTTTGCTAAGAAATACAAACCAAAATACATTGGCATAGGAGTTGAAGTCAATGTGCTTTATGAAAAATCCCAAACAGATTTTGATTCATTTGTTCAATTCTATGGTGAAGTCTACGATGCGATAAAGGCTGAATCGCCTGACACAAGGATATTCACTATTTTTCAACTGGAAAAAATGAAAGGCATGAATGGTGGTTTGTTTGGCGGGGAAAACAATCCTGTGAATTCAGAATGGTTTCTACTTGACAAATTCACAAAAAGCGATGCGATAGCGTTCACTTCTTATCCTGATTTGATTTACAAAAATCCATCCGATATTCCAGTTGATTATTATTCTGAGATTGAATCGCACACCACCAAACCAATTGTTTTTACTGAGTTAGGCTGGCACAGTGCTCCAAGCCCAAAGGGATGGGAAAGCAGTGAAGAAGAGCAGGTTGAATTTGTCAATATGTTTTTTGAGCTTAGTGAAGATCTGAATAAGGAGATTGTAATTTGGAGCTTTTTATACGATCAAAAAACAATCGAACCTTTCAACACTATGGGATTATTTGGAAATGATGGGAAACCAAAGATCGCATGGGGCAAATGGATAAGTGCAGACTAGTCCTTGTTCTCTTCAAACCTTCCTTCTACTTTGTTTTTGTCCACTTTATCAGGATCAAACACCTTTCCATTCATGCATATGTAAATTCCATGGGAAAGAGTCTGCACGCTTGCAATCGCATATCCCAGATTGAACGGAGCATCCGAGAATTCAAATCCTTTTAACGGAATCATCGAGCCGGTAAACACTATTGTTTTGTCAGTATTCAGAAGATTTTCTTTTAGGTATTGTGCGCTATCAGGCAGGGTATAAGTTCCATGTGTGATCACAATCCGCTTATATGGCGATCTTTTGACTTCATCAACCAGTTTTTGCCTGTCCCTGTGCCTGATCTCCCTACTATCCTTGAGAAAAACAATTGAGAATTTAATCTCATTATGAAGCTGTAATTTTCTGATGTATTCTTCGACATAGGTCCTTTCTCCAATTATTACTGCATCTTTTGCAGGATCAAAATGCGAGTCAATGGTGCCCCCGGTTATTATGAAATGGATTACTTCTCCTTTGTTTTTCATATTCCTACTATTCTTTGAATAACCTTTTATTCTTTGAGATTGTTATATTTCTGATCAGAATGCACAAGATCCTTCCATTGTTAGCAATCATTCTACTCGCCTGCAACGTTTTCTCCAGCTTTGGCGAGTCCAAGTTCGTCATAGAGAAAAAATGGATAATCGAAGGAACTCCAGGCGATACTATCAAGCTCAATGGCACATTTATCATCAATAGTGCCAGGCAGAAAGTCCTTGGCCTTGATGTTCCACTTGGGGCTGAACTGGTAGGCAAGGAGGATCTGAGGATGATATATTCTTTTAAGCTTGATAAGCCAAAGGTAGAGGTGGTTGCAAGGGCGGAAATACTTACGTTTCCAGATCTTAACATTTTTGAGGATCCTATTTTAGCCCCTGCATCGATGCAGGGTACTGAATATACCAGCTATACTTCTGAGATGGCTGATATAATTCAGCCACTTATCAACAAGAACTCAACTCTCAAAACAATTGTCAATGTAGTGAATTGGGCGAATAATTATGTAACGTATAATAAACTTCTTGCAGACCAGGATAAGACTGCCAAACAGGTTTTCTCTGACAGAGAAGGGGTTTGCGTTGAATATTCACATCTTACTATTGCCATTTTCAATTCCATGGGGCTCAAATCAAGGTATGTGTCAGGGCATGTGCGAAGCGAAGAATGGCAGCCTCATTCCTGGGTGGAAGTCTATGTGGATGGCACAGGTTGGATACCGGTTGACAGTACTTTCGGCGAAGTCGGCCTTTTGGACAATAGCCACATATATGTTTCATATGGGAAAGACCAGACAGATGTTTTTGATACTATTACGTCATTGTACAAGGTTTCGATTTCAAGCAACACGACTATCGAGGAGATCTATCTTAGGAAACGGAGCGGAGATGTTTCGGTTGACCTTGGTTTTGATAAGGAAAAATATACGGTCAATGTAGATATCCAGAACCTGAACAACCAGTACGAGTTTGTTACCTATTCCATCGTCACTCCAAATGAGGTGATTGGCACAATAAAAGAGACAATCGTGCTCTCCCCTAATGAAAAAAGGCATATTGAATATGACATTAACAAAGGGGTTTTCAAGGAAGGTTATGTGTATACTATGAAATTAAGTGCCATGGCGAATGATGTGCACCAGGATACGGATGTCATAATCGAGAAGTCAAGACAAATTTTATCCGAGCAGAATGCTGGGCAGGTGTCAGATGCTGTGAAAACCAATCCTTGTGCTTCTTTTCTTTCATTTCTCTTTGCACTTTTTTTCTTTGCCTTTGCCAATCTTTATAACAAGATGGAATCAAAATAACCTCATGGGCCGTGAACTTCTGATAGATGCCCTTGAAATGGGTAGCGCTGAACTCAAGGAGTTAGAGGAAGCGTTGCATAAGATGAATGCAATGTATCGTGATTTCTATGACAAACAGCTTAGGGAAGAGATCAAGGCACAAAGCGAAATGGTCAAGAACAAGAAATTGGAAATTGGCAACAGGATTTCAAGAAATATGGAGGAGCTCCGTTTTCTCAAGTCTGATTTCAAGGACCTTTTCAATGTCTTCTTTGAGGATAAGCAGCTGCATTCAATACTTTTGCATAAGATGTGGCTTACAGAGTTCAGGCCATTGAAGAAGGAAGATGCTGAGAAGGAGCTGAAATCCATAAGGGCAAAAAGGCACGAGCTGAGAGAGGCATCTGGATTCCTTAAGAAGTGGGTGGGGCGAATAGATTCAAAATCCCTGAGGGCAACCTGGAAGGTTCTTGACGGAGAGTTTACAAGCGATATGGATAAAGACGAAGCTCTGGATAAGCTGAAGCGTATTGATGCGAAATATCGCAGGAAAGGCTGGCTTGTTATGCTCAATGAGCCTTTCATAAATATGGCACTTCAGAAATTCTGCAAGAAATTAGATCAGATTAATTCAAAGGAATTTGATGCTAGGAAGGATTTCGAGAAAAGCAAGGGCAAGGGAACTACTACAGAATACAATGCAATGAAAGTCCTTCATGCAATAGCTCAGAAAAAAAAGTCCATGGAGAACAAATGCATCAACCTTGTGCTTGCCAATCCCGAGTTCGCAAGGAAACTCAAAAAAATGTCAACAGGTCCGGTAGTGCAGAAAGGCATGCGTGGAATTATAAGTCTTTTTAGAGATATTGATGTGCGCTTCGACCAAAAGGAATGGAAAGCTGAAATGAAGAAAAGAATTGGTGGATAGAATGGCTCTTTACGATCTTCTGGTAAAAAGCAAAACTGCTTCCATACTTGTGGCGCTGAAAGATCCTAATCTCAATTGGCACCTCTCCAAGATAGCGAGGGAAACCAAGACTACTTATGTTTTTGTAACTCATATGGTGAAGCTTTTCAACCAGGGAGGTCTGGTGGTGATCGAGACAAAAGGCAAGAAAAAATTAGTTAAACTGACTGAGAAAGGGGCCAAGCTCGCAAATCTGATTGATCAAATAAAAGAAACAACTAAAGTGCAGCAGATATGATTTCCTGAGCTTTTCATCAACTTATTCTAAGCTGAAACTTTTTCTTAGTCGAGGTTATCACTTTGTTGTAATCCAAGTAGTGCGAATATGTTACCACACCTATGTCGCAGGTGCAGGATTTGGTCTGGTTGGATCCATATATCTGCACAGAGAATTCTTTTGTTTCGCCAGGCTTTATTTCGCCTACTTTATTTTCCCTGACTTTCTGCAGGCACGTCTGGTCGAAACCTATTATCTCGTTTTTCGGGAGAACGAAGTCCATTGAAACCAGTTGTTTGCTTTCTCCCTCGTTTTTCACTTTCGTTGTGAGTGTAATTGAGTTTATCTTCATTGCAGTAAGCCTCAGTGGCGTGAACTGGAATGTGGTCTTTATGGATGATACGTCGCCTTTTGGCCTTTCCCTCTGCATCTCTTTCATTTCTTTTTGGCCCTTCCCGAATAAAGAATCTAAAAATCCCATCTGTTCACCCTCTCTTTTCATTCGAATATAAATACTGCCGCTGCAATAGTTGCCGTCCATTTTCCGTCTTTGTTGCATTCAGCTGATTGAGTTATGTTTGTTGTTTTAACTATCTTCCCACTCATTTTAAAATACTGTTCTTTTTCATCCCACGCGCTTTCCGGGTCAAATTCGATACCCAGTGTGGATGCCAGCATTGATGCGGCAAGGTCTTCGGAATAGTCTGCTGCCTTTCTCTCGGTTTGGCCATAGGAATGGCATTCGCTTAGGTAGCCGTACGTAGTCTCGTCTGCAGGTATCGCGCAGCCGACTGATGCAACCATAAGCCTGTTTGGCTCATTGGAAGTTATCCTAGCAAGCACGGTAAACACCACCTGCCCTGGCCTCAGACATTTCAGTCCCTCGCTTTTCGACACTATCTTTATTCCAGGCGGAGCTATGCTTGATACTGAGACAAGATTGAATTTCTCGATGCCAGCATCCCTTAGCGCGTGCTCAAAAGAAGTGAGTTCATTATGGCCATGGCCAACTCCTTTTGTGAAAAACATCTTTTTTGGTACAAACATGTTGGAAATCATATTAAAGATTTTAGACAAAAGCTATTTAAGGATTATCAAAAATAAGTGTTATGTGATTATTATGAAAACAGAATATATTATCGCATTAGTTGTAATTTTGGTTGTTGCGGCCTACGTGATTACTTCAAAACCAGAGACCGTTGTTCCGAAAAACGAGACTCCTGACATGACAGGCCAGATCTCTGCGATGTATCTTGGCACTTTTGACAAGAAATCCGGCGAGAACTATCTCTATTCCTATGATGAGCAACGTGGGCCTATCGAGGTCCAGACTACTCTTGTAAAGCGCGGAGACAAAATGCAATTCAGCATGGTTTCGCCTGCAGGAGTAAGGGACGTTTTTTTCAATGGCAGCAAACCAACTGACGATATTATTTGTGTGTCCATGAATGATGAAAGAATGTGTGCACGTGTAGAAAATACGTCTGCCATGACTTCCTACATAAACATGATCAAAGGGCTTTTCCTGAATGATGAGATTAGTCATGTGTCAAAAGAAGGCTATGCGATAATGATTGAAAAGGGAGCGATAAGATTCAAGAATTCCATAGTCGATAAATCTGTTGATGAGAGGGCATGCAAGGAAATTTCTTATACTCGGGATTATTCCGTGCTTACTATGCAGGATTTGGCCAAATTGAATATTGCAGGGGGACCGACATGGTTTGAAGAGACATGGTGCATTGATGGAAATGAAGTTGTCGAAAAGACAATGAAGTTTTATATGAATGGAAATCCGGTCACAACTCATTTCAAGCTTCTTGATGCAGACTATAACTATAATGGGGATATAGAAATGCCGAGTAAAAAAGCAATCCGCGAACCGGAGACAGAGCCTTTGCTTAATAAGATCGCAGACAAGGACAGGACAATAGAAACTTGCTATGCTTCTGGGGATCCAGCCACTTGTTTCTTCAATTTCGCGTTACAGGAATCTGATTCAGTGTATTGCAAATTTGCAGACAGGAAACTCGGCCCATGCTACATAAATTTTGCAATGAACTTCAATGACCCGAGCTACTGTAAAAATATTCAGGATATTGGCTATTATGAAGACTGTTATATTGAAATTGCAGGCCAGCAGAAGAATCCTGTTTACTGCGATGAGATAAAGAACGAGAGCAAGAAGCAGACTTGCCGGGACGTTTCAAAGGCATCATGATGAAAAAGTGCATGAAGATCGCGCTGTTTACGGATACTTTCCACCCTCAAAAAAACGGGGTTGTTGTTTTTTTAGACCAGGTGCTGAACCGGCTTAGCCGGGATCATGAAGTGCTTATTGTTGCACCAGGACTCAGACCTGGGATTGAAATGCATGGAAAGGTAAAGGTGCTTTGGGTTCGTTCTGTGCCATTTCCCTTTTACAAAGGATACCGTATCTCTGCAATAAGTCCTAGGGATGTTGAGAAAATCATAAAAAAAGAAAAACCAGATATTGTACATTCCCATGCCCCTGTTGTTCTTGGTGTTTTTGCTCTTCTTGCTGCCAGAAGGCTGGGCATTCGCTCTGTTGCTACATATCATACTCATTTCGAGGAATATTTTCCTCATCTTTTTGTGGGGTTCTACCCTAAATTCCTGAAGCAGGCCAGTTCATTTACAACCAAAAAACTAGTCAGTCACTTCTATTCGAAAGCGGATGTGGTGACTGCACCGTCCTCTGAATTCGTCCATATCCTCAAAAGCTATGGCATAAAAAATACCGAGCTTCTGGAGAATGGCGTAGAGCTTGGAAGGCTCAAAGGAAAAATAATTGATTTCAGGAAAAAATACAGTATTCCAAAAGAAAAGAAAGTGGCTCTATATTTGGGAAGGGTGAGTTTTGAGAAGAAGCTTGGGCTTCTGATAAATGCCTTCAAAAAACTAGACGCCATCCTTGTAATCGCAGGCAGTGGGCCATATCTGGATAAATGCAGGAAACTGGCACATGGCATGAAGAATGTTGTGTTCACAGGGTTTGTTGAAGAATCTGATTTGGCTTCTATTTATAGGATGGGGGATGTTTTTGTTTCTGCATCAGATACTGAAACATTCGGCCTCACTTTTTTAGAAGGTATGGCATGCGGGTTGCCCATCGTTTGTCCAAAGAGCCCTGGGATCTCAGATCTTGTCGAAGACAAGGTGAATGGTCTTTTATTCAAGCCAAATGATCTCAGAGATTTGCAGAACTGTGTCATGAGGTTGC
Organism: Microcaldota archaeon; assembly: GCA_043827025.1. GTDB lineage: Archaea > Micrarchaeota > Micrarchaeia > Anstonellales > Bilamarchaeaceae > DATDTS01. The sequence continues at coordinate 3,773 of JBDRPL010000002.1, read as the reverse complement.
TTGGTAACAAGAAAATGGCTGCAAAGATGGCAGTTGCCAATAGAAAAAAAGCAGGTCTTTTTTCTATGAAACAATGCTGTGAAAAAACAGTTCGGCTTTACAGGAGGTTGCTTGATGGATGAATTGCTTTTGTTTCTGCTGAAGATGGGTGCTGATAAGCAGTTCGTTAATGCCACCACTTCTGAAATTGGAAAACAGTTAAACATGTCCCAGCAGAATGCCTCACGGAAACTCATATTGTTGGAAACTGAGAAGCTGATAGAAAGGCGGGGCAGTACTGCAAAACTTAGCGTATCTGGAATGGATGCAATAATGAAGGATTATATTGAGCTTAAGTTTCTTGTCGAGGGTGGAAAACGTTTTTTTGCAGGCCGTGTAGTCGATGGTCTGAATGAGGGAAGCTATTATCTTTCACTTAAAGGCTATCGCGATGAAGTCAAGAAAAAGCTTGGTTTCGAGCCATATGCCGGAACGATAAATGTCAGTTTGGATGAAAACGAGCAAGCAAAAAGAATCTATCTCAAGCAATCTGATCCTATATTGTTGTCTGGTTTTTCAACAAAGGAAAGGACATTCGGAGACATTTTTGCCTATCCATGCACATTGCAAGGGGTAAAGTGCGCAATAATAATTCCAGTTAGAACTCACCATGGGATTGATATTCTCGAAGTCATTGCCCCTATTAAGATGCCTGTCAGGCCTGGAGATAAGGTAAAAATAGGGCTTGGATGAGATTCAGCTATGTTTTTAAATTATATCTTCGGTTTCTACCTATTCAGAGGGATATGTATGCCAGATGATGATAATGTTAAATCTAAGCCAAAGGGATCAAGTGGGTCAAGCAGTTCAAGCAGTTCAAATCAGGGTTTTGACATTTCACAACTTCCATCGTGGTTTTTCTACGCCTTATTTGCATTTGCAGTTCTGAATTTCTGTTTTACTGCTGTAATTTTGATATTAGTTGCCATGATTTATATAAAACCGTAGGTATGCAATAATGGGGGAAGACACAGCAAAACTGAGAACTACTATTGTATCTAGATTTGGGCTGGCAGTGGTTGGTCTTGCTGCAATATTATTTTTACCTGCAGGTTCATTTGATTATTGGCAGGCATGGGTATATTGTGCAGTTATCCTAATCCCTCCTGTTTTTGTGGTTTTTTATTTTCTTAAGAATGACCCTGAGCTTCTTAAGAGAAGGATGAGGTTGAAGGAAAAAGAAGCAGAGCAAAAAGCAATAGTGTTGTTCACAGGCATTCTTTTTTTCATCGGCCTATTGATTCCGGGGTTGGATTATAGGTTTGGATGGTCCATGGTGCCATTTTGGCTCGTAGTTTTCTCTGACATTATGGTTTTGCTTGGCTATCTTCTGGTTTTTCTTGTTTTCAAGGAAAATACGTATACTTCGCGCATAGTTGAAGTCGAGAAAGGCCAGAAAGTGATTTCAACGGGCCCATATTCAATTGTGAGGCATCCTATGTATGTTGGAGTGATTCTAATGTTTTTGTTTACTCCTCTTGCACTTGGCTCTTACTATGCACTAGTGCCATTCATTTTCATTTCCTTGTCTATTTTCTTCAGGATACGGAATGAGGAAAAGGTTTTATCTGAGGAGCTTAAGGGATACAAAGAATATTGTAAGAAAGTAAAATATCGGCTGATTCCTTTTGTTTGGTAATCCTGTCCTTAGGACTAGGGCAAACCAACGCTTATTTTTACAACGCACTTCCTGACTTTCTTGTTTTCGCCAATAGCTACTCCAGGTCGGTGGATATCATTAGGGAAAAATATTGCAAATGTTCCCTGTCTAATCATGATGAATTCTTCATCTTCAACTGAATCGTATGCTAGGAAATCCTTATCTGCGTTGTACTTTCCCTTCTTCCTGCCTTTGGATGAAACGCCAATATTTTCCTCACCATTTATCATACGATGGATGTCAATAAACTTGATGTGTGATTCAGGATCCTTTTCTTCCTTTGGCAGAGTTTCATATTCGCTTATTAGTGCAAACATCTCTTCTCCTTTTATGGGATGCTTACCATTTTCCATTTTGGAGAAGTCTGTTTTCAATAGGTAATTTATTGCTTCTTTTATTGCCTTTTGTTCGCTATTATTACTTCCTCTGCCTGATTTTTCTGGAATCATGTTAATCACTGTTTTTGTATTATGTTTTAACGTACAAATAAATTAAGTACTTATTTCTTATGCTAATTAATTACTAATTCATATTAAAATTAGTAATTGTTCACTGATCAACAAATTAGTGCCTCATTCTTATCAATTACTAATTTATATAATAATTAGTAGAAAATAGTAGGTTTAAATATCCTTTGGTGCTATAAATAACTATGAAAATTCCAGAGAAACCACCTTCCGTAGGCGATTTAAAAGGCAAGTCCTATGACCGTAAGCTATTTGAAAATTTAGCAAATCCTGAAATACGGAAGATCATATCTGAGGTCAATTCTAATTACCTGACCTGGGAAGAGTTCAAGTATAAGTCTATACCAAAAGGCTTGGACCACGCCCTTTTATGGATATTTGTGAAATATACCAGGGATTTATATATTCGAAAATTTGACTTAAATAACATTTCATTTAAATTCAGCGATTCTTTTTCATCTAAGATTCAGCAGGATCTGCATGACATTGACATGGATTGTGGCGGAATTTTGGATCGCGATTTGATTGTCCCTAAACAGAATCGTGAAAGCTATCTTCTAAGTTCTTTGATGGAAGAAGCCATTGCCTCAAGCCAGCTTGAGGGTGCAGCCACTTCAAGAAAAATTGCAAAGGAGATGCTCAGGACAAAACGGAAACCAAGGAACAAGGACGAATTGATGATCTCAAATAACTATGCTACGATGAATCTAATTGTAAATGAATTGAAAGGCAAGGAGCTTACTCTTGAAATGATCAAGCAAATCCATACTTCAATGACCAAAGGTACTCTTGAAAATGGGGTTTATGAGGGTAGTTTCAGGGATAATGACTTAGTTAGAGTCTGGGATAAGGAGTCGGGGGAAGTGCTTCATGTGCCGCTTCGATATAGCGTTTTACCAACGGTCATGAAAGAAATTTGTGATTTTGCAAATTCTGCAGAACCTTATATCCATCCCGTAGTAAAGGCGAGCATCCTGCATTTTCTTATTGGCTATGTTCATCCATTTGAAGATGGAAACGGAAGGACTGCACGCGCCATTTTTTACTGGTATCTCTTGTCAAAAGGATATTGGCTATTCGAGTTTTTGGCGATTTCAAGGATCATCAAGGATGCCCCTTCCCAATATTCAAGGGCATATGTCTGCAGTGAGCAGGATGAAAACGATATGACCTATTTTATAAAATTCCAGATCGATAAAATAAAGCTTGCCTTGCGGGATTTAAAGGAGTATGTTAAGCGAAAAGCAGAAGAGAAAACAACAGCATTTGATTTTGTGCAGATTCCAGGGGTCAACGAAAGGCAAGCAGTTATCCTTTCTATGTTTCTTGCTGATCCAAGAAAGAGCACGGTCATAGCTGAATTACAGGATTTGTTTAAGGTAGTTTATCAAACTGCACGGAATGATTTGCTTGAGCTTGAAAAAATGGGCTTCCTAAAGAAGAAGGTATTGGGCAAGAAAATGATTTTCTTTAGGTCTGATACGTTTAATATTCTTGTTCCTAAATCCGCGACCGATTGATCGAATATCGATCAATGGTCCATAAATCGAATCGTCGATTTATCGGACTCAAGACTGAAAAATGAAGACAGTGGTTTGCGACCACCG
>JBDRPL010000001.1:0-11772 GCA_043827025.1 Microcaldota archaeon | reverse complement strand
TGTCAGTCGCTCTATTGCTGTGAAGTCAAGGGCTACTGAGTCTACTGAGTAATTTGAATTGTTTATTGGTGATTCCACTGTAAGGGAAGGTGCTGTTAAGTCTACTGTGAACGTCAGGTTGCTGCTTATGTTTACATAATTGGAAGTATCATTTACATAGAATAGAATGTTGTGCCTGGCTTCTCCTGGAGTTATGGTTGTGTTGGCACAGCCTACTAAAGTTGTGTTTGCACCTCCATCTAAGGAATACCAGCATTTGTCTATACCACTGCCAGAATCCAAGGCTGTGAAGTCAAGACTTACTAGATCTACGGAATAGTTTGTATTGTTTATTGGTGATTCCACTGTCAGAATTGGCATAGGAGACACAAGAGTTACGTTATTACTACACACTTCCACTCCATCGGCAGTTCCATTATTTGGAGTGACACATGCCTGCCATGTATCACCAACAGTCAATTCCTGTGAAACCATTATGTCGGTCTTATTTTGATATAATGCAAGGATTTCTGCTGCAGACAAAGAGCGATTGAAAATTCTGATGTCATCGATACTACCATTGAAGTTTTCATTTGTTACTGCATTTGTTCCTCTGGCTATTTTAAAGAAGTTTTCAGTAGATGGAGCTAAATTAATTGAGTTGATTGTTGAGGTTACAGTGTTGTTTAATTGCCCATCGATATATACCTTCAAGTTATTTGCCCCCGCAAAACCATCCCATGTTCCAACAATATGATGCCATGCATTATAAGTCATTCCAGAAGCAAAATAAACAGTATTCTTGGTCGTACCATCACATATTACGAATTCTGGTTGAGCAATTGTAGCGTGGTTTTCAAACCCTAAGTATACGGAAGTTTGTGCAGCAATACCTGAAGTTCTACCTCTACCCATAATCATCTTTTTATATGACGCATCAGTACTTTTTACATATACCCAAGCAGAATATGTGATTGCACCTGTAATGTTCAAGCTTCCAGGATTCCCAAGATTAATGTAATCATCAACACCATCAAAAGAATATGCTCCTCTTCCGTCATAACCTCCTGTTGAGTTCCAAGTGGCATTAACAACAGTTCCATTATTACCATTTCTAGAATAATCCTTTGTCGCGCCATCAGTTCCTGGAACTCCGCTTGTAGAGCCACCTTCAAATAGCATATTTAATACTGCAAAGGACAACTCATTGACACGCCAATCAGTTATATTTTTAACGGAATTGTTTGTCTGATAATTGACTGTCAGGTTTCCTGCTGTTGAATTGATTGAAGATGTTGAGGTTAAGCTTACGTTTCCTACTGAAACATCTGGACGGATGAGCATGCTATTACTGCACACTTCCACTCCATCGGCAGTTCCATTATTTGGAGTGACACATGCCTTCCACGTATCACCAACAGTCAATTCCTGTGAAACCATTATGTCGGTCTTGCTTTCATATAGTGCGAGGACTTCTTGCGATGTCAGGGTTCGATTCCAAACCATCACATCATCAATGATTCCATTAAAATATGCTGAATTTCTGAAGCCAATACGTGCAGATTCAGTAACTAACATAGAACCTGCGGTATAAGTATTTGTGAGCGACCCAAGAGTCTGGTTAATTCCATTTATATACACTGAAATTCCGCTGGTCTTTGTATTGCCTGTGTAAGTCATAGTTACAAAATTCCAGGCACTAGGAGTTATAGAATTGGTTGGGGTGTAAGCATCTATTATATTCGAAGCATCAACTCTAAAAATAGTTCTAATCCGATTTGTAGCTACTCCTTCAATAGAATAACCTATATAATTCCCAAGTGGATATTTTGAGAACAAAGGGTTAACACTAGATATAGTTGATGTAGGATACATCCATATTGAAACTGAAAAAGGATCATCAACATCAAAAGCAAAAAGGCTGGCGTTAGATACTGCAACATAATCAGTAGTTCCATTTAACATATATGCTCCTTTCCCGTCATACCCACCAGTTGCGTTCCAAGTAGCATTGGCAACTATTCCATCATTTCTATATCCCGAATAATCCTTTGTCGAGCCATTAGTCCCTACAACCCCGCTTGTAGAGCCACCTTCAAAGGGCATGTTTAATACTGCAAAAGGTATATTGTCTAGATACCAGCTAGTTATATTTTTTGTAGAATCATTTGTTTGATAATTAACGGTTAGGTTTCCCACGGTTGCATTGATCGAGGATGTCGAGGTTAGGCTTACATTTCCCACTACAGGTGCGGAAACAAGCATGCCAAACATCAATATTAAAAACACCAGTATCTTCATAAACAACCTCCCCGCCTTTGCACTTAAGCATGGGAATACCTAATTAAACTAAAACCTCAATATATATAAAGATAATGATTGGTTTTACATCGTAGAGGGAAGCTTTGCACAATAAGCTCCATTTGCACCTAAAATATGCTGATTAAGTTATTTTAGTGCAAAGCTGTGAAGGAAAGAGAAAATATAAATGTATACTGGTTATTAGTGTGCGAGTTGAACACTATGATAGTTCTATCTTTGGGCGGAAGCATGATAAATAGGCAGGAAGGCATAGACCACGCTTTCCTTGCCGAGATGAAAAGAATAATAGGGCAAAGCAATGAAAAATTCGGGATAGTGACAGGCGGTGGATTCGCTGCACGCGAATATGCAAAGAAAGCAAAGAAAAAAGGAGCTTCGGAATTCGAAGCAGATGAAGCCGCGATAAAAGGAACATGGGAAAATGCAAAAACAACGATAAAAGCCCTTGGAAAAATGGCGTCTCCAACACTCTTCAAGGATTTCAACAAGGCAAAGGCAGCAATGAAAAAATACAAAGTAGTTGTCATGGGAGGAACGATTCCGGGAATAACAACTGACACTGATTCTGTACTGCTTGCAGAATGCATAGGGGCTAAAAGACTGATAAACATAAGCAATGTTGATGCAGTATATGATTCTGATCCAAGAACAAACCCGAATGCAAAAAAATTCCTGAAAATGACGCATGACGAGCTGATAATGCTCGCAGTAGGCTCAGACAAAAGGACTGCAGGCACTAATTTCATATTCGACATGCTTGCATGCAAGCTTGCATCAAGATCCAGCATAGAAATAAATTTCGTAAGCGGAAAGAACCTAGAGGAGGTAAAAAAAGCAATAAACCACCAGAAGTACGATGGCACCGTCGTTACGCGCAGTTAAACGATGTATATAAAAAGCTAACTGTCGGCGGTAATGACCTCAGGAAGAACAGATACTATTAAAATACTTATCTTCGAAGAGATTGCGGTGATATCGATGGGATCAAAAGTAGGAAATGAAAAATTAGAAAGAGAATCAGGCTATCTGTACTACATCGGAAAGGATGGATACGTCTGGCAGACACCAATGGCAAATAATAAAAGAGGCAAAAAGAAGAGGGTAGGAAATGAGAAAATCAACAGAAAGAAAGGCTACATGTACTATGTTGACTCAAAAGGCTATGTATGTGAAGCAAGAATGAAAAATGCCTAATTTTATAACTATTTTGTAAATTGGTGGGGGGAAACGGGAGACGGTTCCCCTAAACTTCTTTTTTAAGGCTTTTTGGCTTCGGCTAATCCTAAAGGAATAAAAAACAATTAAAGCAAGATGAAAGAAGAAAGAAATTTTAAATTAACGTTTTTAGAAATAAGTTTATTTCAAATACTTGGCAATCTCTTTTGCGCTCAGGTTCACAAACTTCTTTGTTTTGATATCCGCATAGCCGATTTCCATGTTATCCGGAACCAAGGTATCTTCACGCGTCTTCTTGAGAGCCATAACTGCAAGGCCTATCGCATCATCAATAGCCATCGTTTCCTTGTAATGTTTTTCAAGAATTTCATCAACTTCCTTCTTTTCTGAACCAATGGAATCCGCCTTGTATGCAGTCATTGCACCGCTTGGCTCTGCTTCGAACAATTGAGGCCCATCATCCACACCTGCAATCAAAAGCGAAACGCCGAATGGCCTGATTCCGCCGTATTGGGTGTAGACCTGCATAAGATCGCAGACACCTCTTGCAATTGTCTCGACAGAAACAGATTCGTCATAGGTGATCTTATGCTTCTGCGCATCAACTCTTGCAATGTCAACCAATCGCCTTGCATCTGCAATCAAACCGCTTGCTGTGACTGCGATGTGAGTATCAACTTCAAAAATCTTCTTCAATGAATCGGGAACAACAAGGTTCGAATGGATGCTCTTGAATGCAACGAGGACAACGCCTTCTTTTACTGCAATACCTATTGCAGTTGCGCCTCGTTTCACAGCTTCCTTTGCGTATTCAACCTGAAATAATCTTCCGTCAGGACTGAAAACAGTTATTGCCCGATCATATGCTTGTGGAGAGACGCCGTACATGTATTTTTCACCCTATACTCGACCAGTAAAGGTCGAGGATATACGAGCCAAAATTTTTCGTTGGCTCGGTATAAATGTTTGTTAGATGAAGATAAGGATAAAAGATATTTAAAGCTATGCAGAATTTACCCGCCGAGAGCTACATCGCCCTCAATCTTTTCACTCTATCCTCAACAGGAGGATGAGTACTGAACAAATGAATCATGCCTTGCTTGGTTGGCTTTGCGAAATAAAGCGGAGCAGTAGCATCAGTTGCAGACTTCACCACAGAACCGTGCTTTGCTATCTTCTTCAAAGCACTTGCCAAACCTTCAGGATATCTTGTCAATCTAGCCCCATTGGCATCAGCAAGATACTCCCTCTGCCTTGAAATCGCAAGCCTGATAAGTTCTGAAAATATTGGTGCAAGCACTGCAAAGAATATTGCAATGATCAGCAGACCGCCTCCGCCCTTTCTGCTTCCTGAACGAAGAGAAGAACGCAGCATGATGTCTGCCAAAAGCACTATTGCCCCTGCGAAAACAACTGAATACATCATAAACCTTATGTCGAAATTCGCCACGTGGCTCATCTCATGCGCTATGACGCCTTCCACTTCCTGCCTGTTACATATCTCAAGCAACCCAGTTGTAACTGCAATTGATGCATGTTCCGGATCCCTGCCTGTTGCAAATGCATTCGGAGCACGATCCTGAATAATATAGACTTTTGGCTTTGGAACCTGCGCCGCAATGGCAATGCCTTCCACATGATTATGTAGCGCAGCATATTTCTTTTCATCTGCAAGAATAGCCTTGCTCAACGATAGAACTATTTTATCTCCTGAAGCATGAGCCATTATGGCATATAATACCAAAACGATGAATCCAAATGCCAAGCCACAAACGCCCAACCTCAATGCAAATGTAAAAACAGCTATCAATGCAAGAAATATTAAAAACATGAAAATTAAAAGAAGGAGGGAATTCCTCTTGTTTCGATTTATCTCGTCGAAAAAATTTACTTTTTCCAATGCCATCCGTCATACCGTTGGATCAATCGAATTCGACTTTCGGGGCCTTCTTGATCTTCTCGTCCTGAGGTGCCTTGAAATATTCGATTTCAGGGAACTTGCCAAACCCTACCAAAAGGCTTCCTGGAATAGTTTCTTTGTAAGTGTCATACTGCAGAACTGAGTCATTGTATGCCTGCCTTGCATATGCAATCTTGTTCTCAGTGCCTGCCAATTCTTCCTGAAGCGCTTTGAAACTTTCGTTTGCAACCAGTTTTGGATAGTTTTCTGAAACAGCAAACAAAGATTTCAATGCCTGCGTAAGCATTCCATCTGCCTTTGCCTTGTCTGCAACTGAGCCAGTAACAAGCTGCGCCCTGTATTTAGTGACATTTTCAAGAGTTGTCTTCTCATGCTTCATATATCCCTTGACAGTCTGCACAAGATTAGGTATAAGATCATACCTTCTTTTCAACTGAACATCTATCTGTGACCATGCATTCTCAACACGGTTCCTGTATGTCACCAAGGTATTGTATACTCCAATTGCAAATATTGCCCCTAACACTATAAGCACGAGCAATGCCCCAAGCACTAATACAAACATGTGTTTTTCACCGATATTAAATACGAAGAATAAGCTTTTAAATAAAACTAATGATCTGCAGAACTATCGGGCTAGGACTGCTGGATTTCCGAGATGAGCTGTTGCTGGTTCCTGTAACCCACAAATGTCTTGTTACCAACTATAAGAGTAGGGTAGGAAGAAATCTTATATTTGTCTATTAATGATTTGACAATAGGCGAATCCACAGCCCCATCAAAAGAATAGACTTTTACACTAATACCTTTTGAAATGAGATCGAACCTTGCTTTTGTCAATTCATCTCCTTGCTTATCGCAGTCAGAGCAGTCATTGTTGGAATAGAAATAAAGCACTAGTTTGTATCCCTGATTGCAACGCTTGTTGACTTCTCCTGATAGGAAATATGCCTGAATCTGCAGTAGAAAATACTCCTTTTTCAATTCAGTGTTATCAATGCCTTGAACTTCTTCCATATAAATCAAATCAGAACCAAGGCTTGCCACCCTTGTCTCAACCTTGTCAAGCTGGCTCTTATAGAATGGACAAAAAGAATTGCTGTCATCTGACAGAAGTATGAGCTGGCCTGTCTGGAGCTCGGCTGAAAGCGAAGATATCTCAAAAGAAAGTTTTTCAGTCCTTGATGAATAAAAGGCATCAGCTACAAAAACACCTGAAGCAAAGATTATGACTGCCAGAACAAAGGCCAAAATATACAAAGACAAAGACACTTTCCTTTCCATAATCACCAGCTCATTTTTTCAAATTTCAATTCCTTCACGAAAACCGCAATCCAGAAGATAGTAAGCAGATAGGAATATGCAACAACATATAAAAGGGCTTTGAAAGCGCTTATCTTCTCACTCTTGAAAAAAGACAGGCCCCAGAATATCCAAATGAAATTCAGCACTGCAAGGCAAACCAAAATGAAGTTTATGGGCCGTATCCAGGTTGAAATGTCAAAGAAATCAACAGTACCCGAATAAGAAGCCATCACAAAATAATAACCTCCCGCCACAAGAAAAACCATGAGGATTGCAACAATTGCCATGATTGTCATTGGCATTACTACGAGTCCAAAGTCACCATAATGAGGGCCCACCATATTAAGATATTTCAAAGTGTTATGCAAACCCCCCCTGTGCCACCTGATTCTTTGGCTAAGCAAGTCAAGGAAGTTATCAGGAACTTCTGTGAAAACCTCCGCATCAAGCGAACTTCGTATCTTGTAATTCTTTTCCTGTATCCTTAGCGCCATCTCCTGATCTTCAAGAATGGTCTTAGGATTGAAATAGCCAACTCTTGTGAAAACCCATGACCTAAAAACACTAAAAGGCCCAGGAGTGACTGAAACTGCATCGACAAATGTGAAGACCTTTCTTGAAAAAAGAGTGAAGATATATTCAACCCTCTGTATCTGTACCCAAAAATTATTCTCCTTACCTTTTTCCATTACCTTTACTGCAGCAGTCACTGCAGCAATCTCATCATTCTCAAAAAGAGGAAGCATCTTGGTGATGGTGTCTTTTGAAATGTATGAATCAGAATCCATTGTTGCGATCAATTCGCCGGTTGCTTTCTTTATGCCGAAGTTCATGCTGTTTGCTTTCCCTGAATTCTCCTTCCTGAAAACCTTCAGCCTTGGATCGTTTATTGAACTTGCAACCTCGAATGTATTGTCTTTTGATCCATCATCCACAACTATGACTTCTAGGTTCTTGTGGTCCGAATCAAGAAGGGATTGGATGCATTTCTTGATGAACCCTGATTCGTTGTACGCAGGGACGATTACTGAAAGTTTTGGATTCCAGCCTTCTCTTGGCTTTGGAACTTTTGTGATGTTATCCCTATTCTTGAGAAAGATCAAAAGAAAGAATATTGTCAGGTATAGCGCAAGGAAGCAAATCGCATATTCTATTAGCTGTGGAAATGAAACCATGTTGTTGCCTCATGACAAAATCAAATAATGTGCAAAAAGCAATGAAAGGATCAAACCAAGCAACATGAATGGAAGGAAAGGCGGGAGTTTAGTATAAACGAAAACGGATTTTATCTTGAGTTTTTTCATTTTGTTCAGTTCGTTGGAGGTCACAAGCCTCTGGAGATTGTACTTCTTCACCATTTTCTGATCCATCAAATCCAACGCAAGTATCTCCTCTTCCTGGACATCTTTCAAAGGCAATTCTTCAGACAGCATCCTAGTTATGCTTTCCTTGTAAGTGTAGAAGAATATTATGGAAAGGAAACTCAATGAGATTATGAGGAAATAGAATGGAAAGAACAGTGGAGAACTTATGTAAATATAGGAAAACAAGAGATAAGGAATCAGGATTAACAGGTAAAGTGGTTTTGGCTCAGGCTTTTCCTTGAAAACCCTGTACATGAAATAAACAAGGAAATAAATTACAAATGCAATTCCTGAGAAAAGGAATATTGATAGTATGAACGGGAAATTGAACTTTAGGGCTGCAAATGAAGGATGAATTGGTAGTAATTGTGTCAGTGCAGTCATGACTATTGCATCCGCCCCGCCTATCTGGCCTGTCCTGTAGAAAATATAGCTTATGCCCCCTACAAAAAGCGTCACTATCAATGAGAATTCAAGAAGATTGCCTGGAAAGAGCAGATTGATGATTACTGCGATGGCAAAAAAAGCATAAAGCACTGAATTCGGGACGTTCCTCTTATTGAAAAGGTCATACCAAGACACTGCAAGCAATCCAATGAATGCTACAACGATCCTAAGCATTTCCTGAGGCATCTGCCCTTGCCCGAAGATTATTGATTCGATATTCATACAGGATATAGATTCCACCAAGGTATTAAATATTAACGCTTGATGGAATAGTGGGATAATCATGATAGTAATACTCCGTCTTGGCCATAGGCTTCCGCGCGATGAACGAATATCAACGCATGTCTGTTTAGTTGGAAGGGCATTCGGTGCAGATGGCATCATTTATACAGGCCAGCATGACTCTGGGCTTGAAGAAAGCATTGAACGAATCAGAAGATGGGGCGGAAAATTCTGGATAGAGTATGCAAAGAGCCACATGCCTGTGATAAGGAAATACAAGGAAAATGGGTTTTCTGTAGTTCATCTTACGATGTACGGTTTGCAGATGCAGAAAGAGATGGATTCAATTAGAAGAAATGAGAACCTGCTGGTAATTGTCGGTGGTGAGGCAGTGCCATCTGATGTTTACCAAATTGCTGATTTTAACATTGCAGTTACTAACCAACCTCATTCAGAAGTCGGAGCATTGGCAGTATTCATGCACGAATATTTCGAAGGAAAGGAATTGGAAACAGAATTAAAGGATGCGAAAATAAGGATTGAACCAAGTGAAAAAGGAAAGAAAGTGATTGGGATCTAAAATGCTTTTGTTCTAAGTCCCGCAATAAATTCGGGATTGATATCAGGAATTGATTGTACAACTGACAAAATGGCACCAAATGCCAATTTGCCACTCCTCTCATCAGATTGAGCGATTTGCCCTGCCATTTCGCATGCACTTCGAATACGCTCCACTGGATCAAATCTCCCATCTGCCAAAATACGCTGAACATCTGCAATAGTCGGCATGGTAGTTTGTTTGGATCCTGATCCATCATCGTCAAAAGTCCTCTCCTGATCCCCACCAAAAATACCACCAACAGCAGGTGGTTGTCTTGAACCTACTGAACGTCGTGGGAACTCAAGATTGGCTAATCCAATTGTGAAGTCCCTGCTTGAAACGCCTTGTCTCCATCTGAGCAATTTTCCACTAGCAAATGTCAAAAGGCCTGCAACAATAAATCCTCCAATGTCCTGTGCATTTTGTATCTGATAGCCTGCTTCAGCAATTACCTTCATTTCAGGAAAAGTTGAAACAGCTCTTATAGCACATAAAAGCGTGGCAGTCTGTCCTAGGATATTGACCTGGCCCCAGACTGAAAGTAAAGAAATAGAAGATGACCTGCTTCTGAATAGGGGATCCACAACACAATTAACCCCCTCTTGCGGAATATCATGTGTGCTCAAAAGACCATTATATGACTGATCCAAAGCAGACAATTCAATGTTTCTTCCTTTCCACAGATTAATACTTTTATAAATTCCGTAAACTGCAGGCAACACCAAGTTCCCTATAGGAGACAACATAAGGAAATCCTTCACTCCGAAGAAAACAGATTTTATATCTGCCCATGTGTCGACAAAAGGTTTTGAAAAGGTAGATAATTCGTCACCTTTTTGTTTGAGTAGGATCGGCTGTCCGCCCATTACGTCGTAACCAACGCCCAGAATCCTAATAGCTAGGTCAGTTCCAAGAAGATAAAGTGAAGCCAATATAGGATGTTGTATAGGGTATTTTAAAAGTGAAAACGCCTTTCTAGGCAGACTTGATTTTAGTCTTCTTGGCACTCCAGGCGTTTGAGGTTGTGGTGTCTCGAGAACATCTCCATCAGGAATTTGAGGTGTATTGCCAACAGGCCTTGATTCTGAAGCTTGCGGAGGTTGTGCAGGTTCAAAGGCAGGTATATCAGGATCTGATCCAAGGCTACTCATCATCAAGATATTGCTTCCCTTGCCGAATAATGAAGAAGGCAAAGAAGTCATAGATTGACCTGAACTTGCGCCTGCATAGGCAAACCTGTCAGGAGGCAAACACTGAGAAAGGAATTTGGATACTCTGGTAGATGCCTTCTCATATACTTCATGAGAAACCAATCTAATCCCTTGTAATGATTTGGATTTTGTCATACTCCCATTGTGCATGAAAGTCTTTAAAAAGGTTGTGTGTATGGCTGGATAATCATGTTTAATATAAAAGTAGTGTTGGATTGGCAAATATGGTTGTGAAGATTATTTAAACCTGCAGATTTCTGCAAAGGATTGATTTTAAAACCGTTATCCATAACCTATCTACAGGTGATATTGATGAACATAAATGGGATAGACCTCAAGAAAGTAGAGGCAACCAAGCTGGTGCTCGTGCCATACAAGAATATAGATGTGAACATAGCAGTCAAAAACATGAAAGGCGAAAACAACGAAGCCATTCTCGAATTCGAACATGATACCACATTCAACCCTGGAATTGGAAACCTGAAATTCTATGGAGAAGTCTATGTGGGAGGAACTCCTGACGAAATAAAAAAACTGATGGATGAATGGAAGAAAACCCGAAAACTGCCAGTTGAAATGCAGGGAATTGTTTTGGATTTGATAAGCTCAAGCTCGTGCTTCAATGGAGTGTTGGTTGCACGCGCCATTAACCTGCCTTCGCCAGCTTTGCCATTGACTGCGAGAACAATGCTGAAGCCTAAGGATGAAAAGATAGAAAGTGGGCAGAAGAAATAAGAAAAACTGAAAACACTGAACTACCACGGGCTGAAGCCCGTGGCGTCAGCCTAATTACTTAGAGATAAAAGGATAACGAAGTCTGTTGTTTGTCCTCAGGGCGTTCAAATTGCAATAGCTCTTCTTCTGTCCAGTGTTTTCCCTGTTGCCTTTCAATGTAAAACTGAACTGAGGAAGAGGTGACTCTTCCAGTTGATTCATAGAAATAACCCTCTGACCAGAAATGTTCTCCCCAGACATATTTTGAAATAACATTCCAGAGATTTTTTCTGATGACATAAGAGGAATAGCCTTTGAAATACTGGACCAGTTCACTCACTGAATAATTTCTGCAATTGCCTATGAAAAGATGGCAATGGTCAGGACCAAAGTTGACACAATAA
Organism: Microcaldota archaeon; assembly: GCA_043827025.1. Taxonomy (GTDB): domain Archaea; phylum Micrarchaeota; class Micrarchaeia; order Anstonellales; family Bilamarchaeaceae; genus DATDTS01. The sequence continues at coordinate 106 of JBDRPL010000001.1, read as the reverse complement.
ATTGTAATTCCCAGATCCCTTGCTTTCTGCTCAAATGCAGTTTTGCACAGTTCCCTTACTTCTCTTGGAAGAAATACTGGTTTTCTGAAATTAGGAGTAAATTGTA